>MPOT01000001.1 GCA_001896545.1 Tepidanaerobacter sp. EBM-38
AAGGAGGTAAAAGCAGATGAATGAAATAGCTTTAAATATCGCAAATGACTTAAGAAAGTTGGCAGATAGCATTGAGGCACTAACAAAGGAAGAACAAAAATCACATGTTGCTAATGTAGAAGAGTTAAGAGAACCAGCAACTTCACAAAAAGATAATCTACCAATTCTAGAAGAGGTAAGAGCAAAATTAGCTTCTCTATCTAAGGCTGGAAAGCAAGCACAGGTAAGAGAGCTTATTACAGGCTTTGGAGTTAAGAAGCTATCTGACATACCAAGAGAAAAATACCCAGAATTACTTGAGAAAGTCGAGGTGATGTAATGGGAGAACATGCCCTACTCTCTGCTTCATCGGCTCACAGATGGCTTAAGTGCAGCCCTAGTGTAAGGCTGGAAGAAGAGGTGGAAGATAATACAAGCATTTATGCAAAGGAAGGAACCTTTATGCATGGATTAGCTGAGTTACATCTTAAACTTTTTCTAGATGATATTACAAAGGCAGAGTTCAATAAGAGACTAAAAGAAATGAAGCAAAATGACTTTTATACAGACGAGATAGAAAAAGCAGTAGAGATTTATGTAGATGCAGTAATTGAAAAGATTAATGAGGCAAGGGCAAATACTTCTGATCCACTTATTCTTATAGAAGAAAGATTAGATTACAGCCCTTGGGTTAAAGAAGGATTTGGAACAGGAGATGTCCTTATTATTGCAGATGGAATTATTGAAGTTATTGATTTAAAAGGTGGCAAAGGAGTAGCAGTATCAGCAATAGGAAATCCCCAAATGCGTCTATATGCCTTAGGTGCAATTAACGGATTTGGAATGCTCTATGATACCCAGAAAGTTAGAATGACCATTATCCAACCAAGACTTGATAATATCTCCAGCGATGAAATGGAAGTAGAAGAACTTATACATTGGGGAGAGAAAATAGTAAAGCCAAAGGCTGATGAAGCTTGGAGAGGAGAAGGTGAATTTAAGGTAGGAGAGCATTGCAGGTTCTGTAAGGTAAAAGCCATATGTCGAGTTAGAGCAGATGAAAACATGAAACTAGCCTGCATGGATTTTAAGCTACCAGCATTATTAACAGATGAAGAAATAGTAGAAGTACTAAATCAAATAGATGAGTTAACAAAATGGGCTAAGGATGTAGAAGCATATGCATTTAACCAAGCAGTAAATGAAGGCAAAGAGTGGCCTGGATTTAAGCTGGTGGAAGGTAGAAGTTCGAGAAAGTATTCTGATGAAGATAAAGTTGCCAAAGCTTTACTTTCTGCAGGATTTGAAGAAGAAAAGATATTCAGTAAATCTTTACTAAGCCTTACCAAACTTGAAAAGGAATTAGGAAAGAAAGTATTTGAAGAAACCATAGGAGATTTAATAATCAAACCTCCTGGGAAACTTCAGTTAGTTCCAGAGGAAGATAAAAGACCTGCTGTAAGAAGCAGTGCAGAAATAGATTTTAAGGAGGAATTTTAATATGAAAATAGTTACAGGTAAAGTTAGATTTAGTTATGCAAATGTGTGGGAGCCACAAAGTGTAAATGGAAGTGAACCTAAGTATTCTGTGAGCTTAATTATTTCAAAGAATGATAGGAAAACACTAGAAAAGATAAATAAGGCAATTGAAGCTGCCGAGAAAGAGGGAATATCAAGATTTGGTTCAAAGTTTACCAGCGGTTCAAATTTTAGAAGACCATTAAGAGATGGAGATTTAGACAAACCAGATGATCCAGCATATAAAAATAGCTACTTTATAAATGTAAACAGCAAGATAAAACCAGGTATTGTAGATAAAAATGTAGAGCCCATATTAGACCAAACAGAATTTTATTCAGGCTGCTATGGTAGAGCAAGTATTAGCAGTTTCCCATATAGCATTAATGGGGCAAAGGGAATTACATTTGGATTAAACAATCTTCAGAAACTTGAGGATGGAGAACCTCTAGGTGGAATATCAAGACCTGAAGATGATTTTGAAGCTATAGATAATGACTTTGATGATATTTTAGGATAATGCCTTATGAAAATACTAGCTATCGATATTGAAACTTATAGTAGTGTAGACCTCGGTAAATCTGGGGTCTATGCCTATACTGAAGCAGAGGATTTTGAAATACTTTTAATGGCTTATGCCTATGATGATGAAGAAGTACAGGTTGTAGATTTAGCAAGTGGTGAAAAGGTTTCAGCTGATGTAGTAGAAGCTATAACTAATCCTAAAGTAATTAAAACAGCTTTTAATGCACAGTTTGAAAGAACTTGTTTATCAAAATATTTTAAAGAGGAAATGCCACCAGAACAGTGGAGATGCAGTATGGCCCACGCATTAACTTTAGGCCTTCCTACCAGTTTAGCAGGTGTGGCTAGGTGTTTAAATCTAGAACAGCAAAAGATGAGTGAAGGGAAAGCACTAATTAGATACTTCTCAATTCCTTGTAAACCTACTAAAGCTAATGGGGGAAGAACTAGAAATCTTCCTCATCATGATAAGAATAAGTGGGAAACATTCAAAGCATATTGTAAGCAAGATGTGGAAGTGGAAAGGTCTATTCGTAAAAGATTAGAGAATTACCCTATGACAGATAAAGAATTAAAGCTATGGTTTTTAGACCAAAGAATCAATGATTATGGAGTTAGAGTGAATAAAGAATTAGTAGAAAATGCAATACACTGCTATGAAATCTACCAAAAGGAATTAGTAGACGAAGCTATAGATTTAACAGAACTTGAAAATCCTAATAGTCCAGCCCAGCTAAAGACTTGGCTTAAAGATAAACATGGTATTGAAGTGAAAAGTCTATCCAAAGCAAAAGTAGCAGAGTTATTAGATGAAGTTGATGACCCTATAGCAAGAAGAGTTTTAGAGTTAAGGCAAGATATGTCTAAGACTTCAGTTAAGAAATATGAGGCTATGGAAAGAGCCATGTGTAAGGATGAAAGAATACGAGGATTACTGCAGTTTTATGGAGCAAATCGAACTGGAAGATGGGCGGGAAGATTAGTTCAAGTTCACAATCTTCCTAGAAATGATATGAGTGATTTGGATTTAGCAAGGGAACTTCTTCTAGCTGGAGATTATGAAACACTAGAACTACTCTTCGATTCAGTACCAGATGTTCTATCTCAGCTTATTAGAACAGCTTTTATTCCTTCTCCTAATTCAAGATTTATTGTAGCAGACTTTAGTGCCATTGAAGCTAGAGTTATAGCTTGGCTTGCAGGAGAGAAATGGAGAATGGATGTATTTAATTCCCATGGAAAGATATATGAAGCTTCAGCATCTCAGATGTTTGGAGTTCCTGTAGAAGAAATTCATAAGGGTAGCGTATTAAGACAGAAAGGTAAGATTGCAGAATTGGCTTTAGGTTATGGAGGTAGTAAAGGAGCCTTAAAAGCTATGGGTGCAATAGATATGGGGCTAAGTGAAGAAGAATTACCTGAGCTTGTTTCTGTTTGGAGAAAGTCCAATTCAAATATAGTTAGACTTTGGTGGAATGTGGAAAGTGCTGCAATTAAAGCAGTTAAGGAAAGAACTGTAGTTAGTATGCAATATGGTCTTAAGTTCTACTTTAAATCAGGAGTGTTATTTATAAGACTACCCTCTGGCAGAAGCCTTGCTTATGTAAGGCCTAGGATTGAAATAGATGAAAGATTTAATAAAGATAAATTGACCTATGAAGGTATGGAAGGAATGAAGTGGGGTCGTATTGACACCTATGGAGGAAAATTAACAGAGAATATTATACAAGCCATAGCAAGGGACTGTTTAGCTGAATCTATGCTAAGGCTTGAAAAGTACGGATATAGGATTGTATTTCATGTTCATGATGAAGTGATATTAGATGTTCCAAAGGATAATGGCTCATTAGAAGAAGTGGAGGAAATTATGGGGTTTGATATCCCTTGGGCTCCAGGACTTCCATTAAGAGCTGAAGCCTTTGAGAGTGATTACTATAAAAAAGACTAGGTGGGTCATGAAATACGACCTACCTAAAGAGAAAGGTGATATTAGTGAAACCAATTATCTATGTATGTTCTCCCTTAAGGGGAGATGTTAAAAGGAATATAAATAAAGCTATAGGCTATTCAAGGTATGCCTATGTCAAGGGTGGTATTCCCTTGGCACCTCATACCATCTTTACTCAGTTTTTAGATGACGAGGATGAAGAGGAAAGAAACGCAGGAATAGATATGGGGCTTGAACTTTTAAATATATGTGATGAACTATGGGCCTTTGGAGATAAAATCTCTGTGGGAATGCTTAATGAAATTGAAAGGGCTAAGTCACTAGGGATTATAGTAAGAAGGTTTAATGAAAGGTGTGAACCTTTGGATGAATAGGGAAACCATTAAGTTTATAAAACTTCTAAAAGACTATAGGGGAATTCTTCCAAGACAAACTATTAAAACCTTAAGAGGCCAGGCATTAGCTGGAGATATAGAAGGAGCAAAGAAAGGACTTAAGAAAGAGGTGAGTAAATATGCAAGAGCCATATAAGCTTAAAGAACCTAAATTAAAACATGATGGAGTTCTTACCATTGCTACAGGTAGAAGTAGAAAAGAAATGAACTGGAAGAATCGAGAGATGCTCTGGTCGGAATTGGTAGATAAATTAAGCAGTACCATAAGAACTTATGAAACCTATGAAGAATACAAGAAGCTATCTAAATCGAAGAAAGATGAAATAAAAGATGTAGGTGGATTTGTAGGTGGAACTTTAAAGGAAGGCAGAAGAAAAGCTGATAATGTAGTTTGGAGGCAAATTGTAACACTTGATGCTGACTTTGTTAAGGGAGATTTATGGGCAGGAGTTGAGACCATGTTTGGATATGGATGTGTAATGTATTCTACTCACAGTCACAGTCCTAAAGCTCCAAGATTAAGACTTGTTATTCCACTAAAAAGGGCAGTAACTCCAGATGAATATGGAGCAGTATCGAGAAGAATTGCAGCAGATTTAGGCATAGATTTCTTTGATGATACCACCTATGAGCCACACCGATTAATGTATTGGCCATCAACTTCTTCTGATGGAGAGTTTATTTTCAAAGTATTAGATGAAGAATGGGTAGATCCAGATGAAATACTTGCAAGGTATGAGGATTGGAGAGACTCATCCTATTGGCCTGAAAGTTCAAGGACCAAAGAGAATAGAAAGAGATTAGCAGAAAGACAAGGAGACCCTAAAGAAAAGCCAGGAGTAGTAGGTGCCTTTTGTAGGACATACTCTGTAGTTGATGTAATTGAGAAGTTTCTACAAGATGTATATTCACCTTGTGAAAACCCTAATCGTTACACCTATATTCCAGGATCATCTGCAGGTGGATTAGTTATATATGAAAATGGAGACTTTGCATATTCACACCATGGCACCGACCCCATTAGTGGCAAACTATGTAATGCTTTTGACCTTGTAAGACTTCATAAGTTCGGTGAATTAGATGAAGAGGCGAAGGAAGGAACCCCAGTAAATAAGCTGCCATCTTATCTTTCTATGCAGAAGTTAGCTAGAGAGGATTTAGAGGTTAAAAAGACTATAGCTAGTGAAAGGATGACTTCAGCTAGTGAGGATTTTAATGAGGAAGATTGGCAAGTAAACCTTGAAATTAATAATAAGGGAGAGCTTAAAAATACTCTTACCAATATAATTCTTATACTAAGACATGATCCACAACTTAACAGTATTTTTTATAACGAGCTTCGAGAAGGTGTTGATGTAGAAGGAGATGTTCCCTGGAAAAGGTTAAAGTCTGGGTGGAATAAAACTGATGAAGCATCTCTTGCTGGATATATTGATTTAAACTATAACCTTTATGCACCAGGAAAGCTTAAAGAGGCTGTATTAAAAGTAGCTGTTGAAAGGTCTAGACATCCAGTAAAGGATTATCTATTAAATCTTCCAAAATGGGATGGTATTAAAAGAGTAGATACCCTATTAGTTAAATATCTAGGAGCAGAAGATAATATCTATACCAGAGAAGCAACAAGAAAGACACTAGTTGCAGCAGTAGCAAGAACCATGAATCCAGGAATTAAATTTGATACAGTTCTAGTTTTAAATGGGCCACAAGGAATAGGAAAGAGTACTCTATTTTCAAAGCTAGGTGGAAAGTTTTTTAGTGATTCTCTTTCCATCTCAGATATGAGAGATAAAACTGCAGCGGAAAAACTTCAAGGTTACTGGATACTTGAAATTGGAGAACTAGCTGGAATTAGAAAAATTGATGAAGAGACATTAAAGTCTTTTTTATCAAGGCAAGACGATAAGTTTAGAGCAAGTTATGGATACTCAGTAGAAGATCATCCAAGACAGTGTATTATTGTAGGCACCACAAATCAAGAAGCAGGATTTTTAAGGGATATTACTGGTGGGCGTAGGTTTTGGCCAGTTAAGACTCCAGGAGATACTAAATTAAAACCTTGGGATATAGATGATGTAGACCAGATTTGGGCAGAAGTAATGGAATATTACCATCAAGGGGAATCTTTAATATTAAGTAATAAGGCTGAAGAGTTTGCAAATGCAGCCCAAGTGGATGCTTTAGAAAGTGATGATAGAGAAGGATTAGTTAGAGAATATTTAGATATGCTCCTTCCAACGAACTGGGATGATATGGACTTATATGCAAGAAGAAGCTTTATTCGTGGTGATGAGTTTAGCAATAATGTTATAGGAACTGTAAGAAGAGAGCAAGTCTGCACCATGGAAATTTGGTGTGAGCTATTTGGTAAAGAAGCTACTGCCATGAGAAAGATAGACTCTTATGAGATAAATGCAATAATGAGAAAGATTGATGGATGGGAAAAGTACACTGGAAACAAGCAGGGAAATGCCAAAGTTCCTCTCTATGGAATACAAAGAATTTATGTTAGATGTGATAAACAAGATTAAACAAGATTTAGGCTTGTTACCATTCTTGTTTACTACCCCTACCCTAGTTATATTAAGGCTTTAATTTATATTATTAACAAGATAAACAAGATTATATATATAGATAAATAAAATAAAGAATATATAGGTATATGTATATGCCTAATCTCTATAATTAAGAGTAGTCTATAGGAAATTCTTGTTACTTGTTTATTGAAAACCTTTTAAAAGTTACTAAAAGCCTTATAAATACTGGAGTGTAGAGATTAACAAGATTGTTAACAAGATTTATACTTGTTTAAGAAATGGGGAGTGTTTGAGATTTTAGAGAGTAAAATAGAGGCTAGATTAAAACGGGAGGTAGAAGATTTAGGTGGCCTTGCACTTAAGTTCACCTCTCCAGGAATGGCAGGTGTGCCTGATAGATTAGTCTTACTACCAAAAGGAAAAATCTACTTTGTAGAACTAAAAGCACCTGGGAAAAATTTAAGGCCTCTCCAATTAAAAAGAAAAGAGCAACTGGAAAGCCTAGGCTTTAAAGTTTATGTAATAGATTCATATGAAAAAATAAATGTATTTTTACAGGAGGTGGTTGATTGAAATATAAACCTTATGACTATCAACAATATGCCACTCAGTGGATTTTAGATAAAGAAAAAGCAGGACTACTACTGGATATGGGAATGGGTAAGAGTGTTATTACTCTAACAGCCATAGATGAATTGATGTTTAATTACTTTGAAGTATCAAAAGTTTTAGTTATAGCACCACTTCGTGTAGCAGAAAGTACATGGGATGAAGAAGCAGCTAAATGGGATCATCTAGAACATCTAAAAATATCAAAGGTTCTAGGAACGGAAAAAGAAAGAATTAATGCCTTATATACTAAAGCTGATATTTACATCATCAACCGAGAAAATGTGAAGTGGTTAGTAGATAAATGTGGTAAGGATTGGCCCTTTGACATGGTGGTAATAGATGAACTATCCAGCTTTAAATCCCATAGAGCACAAAGGTTTAAAGCCTTAAGAAAGGTAAGGCCCTTTATGAAACGAGTAGTGGGTCTTACTGGAACTCCAGCACCAAATGGACTTATAGATCTATGGTCTCAAATTTATCTACTAGATGGTGGAGAAAGGCTAGGAAAAACCATAACTGGATACAGGGAGAGATACTTCTTACCAGATAAGAGAAATCAGCATATAGTATTCACCTATAAGTTAAAGGAAGGTGCCGAGGAAGCCATCTATGAAAAACTATCAGATATTTGTGTCAGTATGAAAGCAGAGGATTATTTAAAACTACCAGAAAGAATTAATAATATCATACCAATTTATCTGCCAAAGAAGGCAAAGGATAAATATGACCAACTGGAAAGAGACTTATTACTGCCACTTAAAGATTCAGATATTGTAGCAAATACAGCAGGTGTTCTAGCTAATAAGCTACTCCAAATGTCCAACGGAGCTGTCTATGATGAAAACGGAGATGTAAAAGAAATACACAATGCAAAGCTTAAAGCATTAGAAGACAGCATAGAAGCTGCAAATGGAAAGCCAGTATTAATTTTTTATTCCTATAAGCATGATTTAGATAGAATTAAAAAGCACCTAAAAAGAGATGATTTAACAGTTCTTGATACATCTGAAGATATAAAGAATTGGAATGAAGGTAAAATACCAATTATGCTGGCCCACCCAGCTAGTGCTGGACATGGATTAAACCTTCAAGCTGGTGGAAATATCATAATTTGGTTTGGGCTTACTTGGAGCCTTGAACTATACAGCCAAGCAAATGCAAGACTTTATAGACAAGGCCAAAAGCAAAATGTAATCATCCATCACTTAGTAGCCAAAGATACAATGGATGAAGATGTTATGAAAGCACTTGAAGGTAAGGAAGTAGGACAAGAAGCATTGCTAAATGCAGTGAAGGCGAGGGTTAGAAAGATGGGAGGTAATGAGAATGAATGCTAAAGAATATCTATCTCAAGCTATGTGGCTTGATAAAAGTATAAATAATAAGCTGGATCAAATGGAAAGACTGAAAGCTATAGCGGAGAAGGTTACTGTAGACTTTACTCAGGAGAAGGTATCTGGGGGTAAATCTACAACAAGTCCTATGGAAGATGCTACTGTTAAACTTATAGATTTAAGCTATGAAATAAATGATGACATTGATAGATTAGTAGATTTAAAAAGAGAAATCCTGGATGTCATAAGTCAAGTAGAAGATGTAAGTTACCAGCTAGTTTTAGAAATGAGATATATAAATAATAAGGGCTGGGATGATGTAGCTAGATGTATGGGATATGATAAAAGGTGGATAATGAGACTTCATGGTAGAGCTTTAAAAGAAATTGATGAAATTTTAAAAGAAGCCACTAAAAGCCATTGAAAGCCACTTAATAAATGTAGTATTATATAAGATGTAAAGGTATAGAAAAATCAGGAACACCATATGCTGTTTGTATAGGCCGAGGTTATATCAATTTGATTCCAAGGAAACGCAGCATTCTTGAATACAAGCCCCAAAGAGGGCTTTTTTCTATGCCAAAATATTTTTAAAGCATTTACCAGCATTTACAATTCACAAAATTTAAAACTAATGCATAAAATATAAAAAATGGGATAGTAATATAACATATATGTTGAATTTAATAAGAAAATGTTATATAATCATTACAAGGAGGGTTAGTTATGAGTTATGCATTAGGTATGAGAATAAAAGAATTACGCCAAATTCGTAAAATTAGCCAAGAACAGATGGCTAATGTATTAGATATGTCTAGGCAAAGATATTCTCGTTTAGAAAATGGGCAAGTGGATATTTCTTATGTCATGATCAAAAAAATTGCAGATTATCTAGGTGTGCCAACATCAGAAATAACAAGTGCTGAAGAAGAAAAGAAAGAACTTGTTACTTTGTTTAGAGAAAAAGGTAGTAGAGAAGATGTAATAGATTCAGTTTCTAAAATTGAAAAAATATTAAAAGTTTTTCACGCTCATGAGAAGCTATACTACCAAATGAAGGAGCATGATGACTTTGTGGATTAATAAAATAGATATTGAAAAAAAAGCATTAGATATAAGGCAGGAAAACAATATACAAACTTATGGGGTTAAGGATATTTTTAGTTTAGTGGAACAAAGAGGTACTCATTTAATTAGATATCCATTTGGGAAGGATACTGTATTAGGATTTTCTACAACCTTTGAAGGAAAAGAAATCATAGTATCAAATTCATCTGAAATATTGTCCAGAGAGATATTTACAATAGCCCATGAACTAGGTCACATAATATATGATTTTGAAGACGAGAATCAAGATGTGAAAATAGACATAAATATTGATGACATAGATGAAGATATTTCTGAGGCTAGAGCGTATTATTTTGCAAATTGTTTTTTAATGCCAGAAACACAATTATTAGAATTTGTAAAATATGAACTTGAGAAAAAAGCTATAAATCTTAATGCGATTGATATTATTAGATTACAAATTGAGTTCCAAGTAAGTTATGCTGCAGTAGTTAAGAGGCTTTATGATATTGACTTTATTAATTATAATAAAAAATGTGAACTATTTAATGAAAGGAACGATATTACATCAAGGGCTTTATTTAGGATGATTAATGTTGATGAAAAGCTATTAGAGCCATCAAATGTGATTAAGGTCCCATCAAGGTATTTAGAATATGCAATTACAAATTATGAAAATAACCATATTCCTTATTCAAGTTTAAAAAAGGCACTAGCTCTTTTAGATATTGATGCAAGCATCTTTAAAAAGGATGAAGATAACAAAGATGAAGAGCTAAATATTGATGATATATTTGAGGAGTACGAATAATGGATGCATCTTTAGATACTGATATTGTAATACATTTATACAAAAGCAATAAAAGGGATTTGTTATTTTCATTTTGTGATGAACTTTATATGCATGAATACCTTTTAGAAAACGAGCTCAAAAGGAAATCATATTCAGTTCATGAACAATTTATGATAGATGTACAAAAAGGAAATATAAATATAATAACTAACTCAGATTTAATTGATAGGGGAGTAAAGGTGCTTTTTGAAACATATTTAGAGCAGAATAATTTGCTATTTGACACCGGAGAATTATATGCAGTAGCTTTAGCAAAAACTATAGGGATTGCAGCTTTTCTATCAGATGATACAAAAGATTTTGGGCCTCATGATACTTTGGTGAGGGGGCTGATTAGAGATGTTATTCCATTTGCATTTTATGAACTGCTATTTCTAAAGTATATAGAAACAGATCAGACTCCTGAAGATTTATATAACGAATTTGAAGAAGTTACTTCAAGTAGTATGCAGGTACATCCTATGAATTTTAGAAGTAGAATGATTACTACTGTTAGAAGGTTTAGTGATAAACATGGTACAAAAAGAGATATAATTTGGATTAAAGAATTCTGCAATAATAGAAATATTAATTATAAAAATAAGATGTTGGAGTTAAGGGGATTTTTAAAAACCTTATAAATAATAAGATTTGTGATACAAGCTCTAGAGCATTTAGCTTTAGGGCTTTTTCTATGCCCAATTTTAGGAGATGAAACAAATGAATAAATGTAGGAAATGTGTCTGGGGAACATGGCTTTCACCTAATATGGTGTATTGCATGTTCACTAGTTGCTTTAAAGATAAAGAGGTGAAAAAAGATGCCAAGGAAACCAAAGAAGCCCTGCAAGTACCCAGGCTGTCCAGAGCTAACAGAAGGGAACTATTGCAAGATGCATCAAAAGGAAATTAATAGAGAATACAACTGTAGTAATAGACCATATAAGAAACTATACAACAGCAGTCGCTGGCAAGATTTAAGAAGGTATGTATTAAACAAACAGCCTCTCTGTGTAGAGTGTTTAAAGAATAATAGAATTACCCCAGCAACAGTGGTAGACCACATAAAACCTCATAAAGGTAACGAAGACTTATTCTATGACATTAATAATCTTCAATCCCTGTGCAAGTCCTGCCATGATAGGAAGACTGCCAAGGAAGACGGTAGATGGAAAAGGAAAGTTTACACTTATTGACCCCTAGGGCGGGGTGAAGATTTTAAAACCCTCTAGCCCAGGAACGGGGCGGCCCCCTCGTGTGAGAATTCGCGAAATTCCATAGGGGGGTATAGAATACTTGTAACTGATGTAAGTGTTGAAGTTGCTGGGTTACTTGAAAATAGTAATGAAAAAACTAAGGGTTATTAGGCACTTTTTAGTACATTGGAAGATTCTTGTTATTATGAGTACAACCCCCACATATATTATAGAAAGTGAAATATGTAGGAGGGGTAAAATGATAGAAAGTAAGTTTGATTTAGTTACAGTTAAAAAATATAAGGAAGATTTAAATAGTCTATTTCGTATGGTTGATGAATTATTACATGGAGTGGGGATACACAAAATTGAAAAGGAAGATTGTGAAATATTAATATCTTCTTTTGATAATGTGGTTAGATTATCTGGAATGTATAATGATATAATAAGACAGGTTATTGATAATGGAGAAATAACTACAAGTGATCCCCAAGAATACATTAGTTCAAATCTTAATACAGCAGTTGTTTTAGCAAAAAAGGTACATGATAAATATAAACATTTATCTAGATATGGTAAATAATATTAGTTTTAAGGCTGGCTTAGGCTGGCCTTTTTTAATGCCCATTTTTAAAGAAAGGTGTGAGAATTTGAAAACAACGGAAGAATTAAAATTAATAGATATAGATAAATTAATACCCTATGCCAATAATGCTAGAACCCATAATAAGGAGCAAATTAATAAATTAAGAAGTAGCCTTAGAGAATTTGGTTTTGTAAATCCTGTTTTAATAGATAAAGAAAAAAATATTATAGCAGGTCATGGCAGAGTAATGGCAGCAAGGGAAGAAGGAATAAAAAAGGTTCCTTGTGTATTAGTGGAGCATTTAACAGATGCTCAGAAAAAAGCATATATTTTAGCAGATAATAGATTGGCTATGGATGCAGGATGGGATGATGAGATACTAGCTTTAGAGTTAGAGAATTTAAAAGAACTGGATTTTGATATAGACCTAACAGGTTTTGATGCTGCAGAAATAGATGAGCTTTTTAGTAATATCCACGATAAAGATGTACAGGATGATGATTTTGATGTGGATGCAGCTTTAGAAGATGAGCCTATTTCAAAACAGGGTGATATTTGGCTTCTAGGAAGGCACAGACTTATTTGTGGAGATAGCACCAAGGCAGAAACTTATGAGAAACTGATGGAAGGAAAGAAAGCTAATTTATGTGTTACAGATCCTCCGTATTCTGTCAATTATTCATCAAAAGCTGGTTCTATAAAAAATGATAATTTAAATGATCAGGATTTCTATAATTTCCTATTAGCAGCATTTAAGAATATAGAAAATGCAATGGCAGATGATGCTTCGATATATGTTTTTCACGCTGACACTGAAGGTTATAATTTTAGAAAAGCTTTTAAAGAGGCAGGATTTTATCTTTCAGGTGTATGTATTTGGGCGAAGCAATCCTTAGTTTTAGGAAGAAGCCCGTACCAATGGCAACATGAGCCTATCCTATTTGGCTGGAGAAAAGATGGGAGACATAAATGGTATTCAGATAGAAAGCAAACTACCATATGGAATTTTGATAGGCCCACAAAATCAGAACTTCATCCAACTATGAAGCCAGTACCTTTATTAGCTTATCCAATTAAAAATAGTAGTGTTACTAATTGTATAGTTTTAGATCCGTTTGGTGGCTCAGGAAGCACATTAATTGCCTGCGAGCAGACGGGAAGAATTTGTTATGCTATAGAACTTGATGAAAAATATGCAGATGTTATTGTGAAAAGATATATTGAGTATGTTAATTCTTATGAAGAAGTTTTTCTAATAAGAGATGGAGAGAAAATTAAATATAAGGATACGATATAACCCTTGCAATTTCCTGTGTTTAGAGTGATATATGTAAGTAACCTAAATACAGGAGGGATTGAAATGGATAGAAAGGAAATGGTAAAAATCTTAGGTAAGCACTTTGGTGTGAAGCCTAGGTATCTAGGAGTACCAAGCTTTCAATACAAAATTGAAACACCTAAAGAAACTTACATCATAGATAGGGAGGGAAAGATTATGACATCTCTTGGGGCAGAAGTAGAATTTGAAGAACTACTAGCTGGGCCTGAAGAACCTATTGGCTACGAATTAGAAATACCCATGGATGGCCACAGTGGTAGAACCTTAAGAAATATTGTAAACATGATTTACAGCAGGCAGCCTTTAATTAAAAAGGCATTGGGAATTGAAGAAAATATAGTAGAAGAGGACTTTGTTATTAAAATTAACGAAGCAGATATTAACAGCGTAGATAGTTTTGAAAGAGCATTAAATAAAATTGAAGAGGGAGGACATCCTGGAATAGAATTTGACTTTCAGGAAAAAAGTATAACCTTTAAGCATACAGGAACTGAAGCAGCTACTTGGCTTTTTGCACTAATCAATAAAAATGCTAAGGGCCAAAGTAGAGCTTTAGCTAAAGTGAAACCTACTGACAATGAAAAATACACTTTTAGAACTTGGCTAACAAGACTTGGAATGATTGGAGATGAGTATAGAGAAATTAGAAGAGAACTCCTTCAAAATCTAAGTGGCAACAGTGCATTTAGGTATCCAGTGAAGGAGGAAGACTAATGACTAAACCAAGATGTAAATTAATCGGTGAAGATGGAAACATATTTAATCTTATGGGGATTGCATCTAGAACCCTTAAAGAAGCTGGTATGAAAGATAAAGCAGATGAAATGGTAAAAAGGATAATGGAATCTGGGTCTTATATTGAAGCTTTAGCTGTTATTTCTGAATATGTTGAAATAGTGTAAAATACTGTGTTTCTTTTGAAAATAGTACTTGCTATTTATCTCTTTTAGAGTGATATATATACACAACGAAAACATACTGAAAGGAGATAAAACCATGGCAGACAGAGATTTTTTAAAGACCAACTTTGGAATTGAGATTGAACTAACAGGAATTACAAGAGAAAAGGCAGCAAGAGTTGTAGCCGACTATTTAGGGGGAAGCATTCAAAGACAAAACGATTATTACGATAGCTACAAAGTTACTGCACCAGATGGAAGGGCTTGGAAGATTATGTATGACGGAAGCTTAAGATGCCAAAGAAAAGTAAATGGGCAAAAGGTTGCAGCAGGAAGAGAATACAGCGTAGAGCTAGTAAGCCCAATCTTAAACTACGAAGAAGACATTGAAACTTTGCAGGAGCTAATAAGAAAAATCAGAAAGACAGGAGGTTTTCCAAACTCAACAGCAGGAATACACATACACCTAGATGGAGCAGACCATACACCAAGAAGCTTAAGAAACTTTGTAAACATCATCTACGCTAGAAACGATTTGCTTTACGAAAGCCTACAAATTGAAAGGGAAAGAATGCGTTACTGCAAGAAGATGGATAAAGATTTAGTGGAAAGAATGAATAAGAAAAAACCTAAAACTTTCAAAGAAATTGAGGACATTTGGTACAAAGGCTACGGCTCCAGCAGGGAAAGACACTACCATGAAAGCAGATATCATTTTCTAAACCTTCACAGTTTTTTCAACGGAGTAGGAACAGTAGAACTTAGGGGATTTAATGGAACTATTCATGCAGGAAAAATAAGAAGCTACATTGTTTTGGCCTTAGCCATAAACAACCAGGCCTTAACCCAAAAGAGTGCTAGCACCAAAAAGCCACAATTAGAAAATCCAAAGTTTGCAATGAGAACTTGGCTAAACCGAATAGGACTTATCGGAGAAGAATTCAAAAACTGCAGGGAGCACTTAACCAAACACCTAGAAGGAAGTGCAGCTTGGAGATTTCGAAGAGCCGCATAGAGAAACTTAAAAATAGCGGCAGGCCCAAGAGCCACAGAGGGGGAAACCCCTCTTAAGCTGGTAGAAGGACTCCCTCACTTAAAGTAAAGGCCACACAGGCCAAGTAGTGGGGAAATATTGGGCCCTTTGGAAAGGATGAATCAAAATGAAAAGACTATATGTTGCTTATGGTTCAAATCTTAACCTAGAGCAAATGAGCTACCGATGTCCTACTGCCAAGGTTTATGGAAAGGGAATGCTTTATGGCTACAGGTTACTTTTTAAAGGTGTACCTGGAAATGCCTATTTAACCATTGAACCCTACAAAGGTAAAAGAGTACCAGTACTTGTATGGGAAATAGGGCCTAAAGATGAAATAGCCCTTGATAGGTATGAAGGCTACCCTAGCTTTTACTACAAAGAAGATATACCAGTGGAACTTGAAACTGGAGAAATTGTAACTGCCATGGTTTACATTATGACCAATAAGATTAAGGATAGGATTCACTTAAATTCTCCAAGTCAAAGTTATTTAAGAACTGTAAAGGAAGGATACAAAAGTGCTGGATTTGATTTGAGTTTCATTGATGAAGCCATTGAAATCAGCACAAAGAGGGAAAAATAAGCCCCACACTTGCCCTGTAAGGGCTTTTTAAAGAGGTAATGGGGCAATTACCCTAGGGGTTTTAAACTACAAAGGAATTGGAAGATAGAAAAATCAGAAGGAAGGCCTAAAATAAGGGCCTTTTTTCTTCACTATAAATTGGAGGTGATAGCATGGCGACACGAGGAAGAAAACCTAAGCCAACTGCACTAAAGGTCTTGGAAGGGAATCCTGGAAAAAGACCTTTAAATGAAAAAGAACCAAAACCTGAAAGAAAAGCTCCCGAATGTCCGTCATGGCTGGAGCCTGAAGCTAAGAAAGAATGGGAGCGAATGGCTAAAACTATGGAGGCCATTGGAATACTTACTGAAGTAGATATGGCAGCCTTTGCTGGATACTGTCAAGCTTATGCTAGATGGAAGGAAGCAGAGGAATTTCTATCAAAGCATGGCACTATTTTTAAAACTCCATCAGGATATATTCAACAGGTTCCACAGGTATCCATTGCTCAAACATATCTAAAGGTTATGAAGGACTTCTGTTCTGAATTTGGACTTACTCCTGCTGCTCGTACAAGAATTCAGGTAAATACAGAAGAGACTGATACCGATGATCCAATGGAAAACTTACTGAGGGTTAAATAATGTTTGATGAAAAGAAAGCAGAACGAGCAGTTAAATTTATAAATAACCTTAAACACACCAAAGGTGTATGGCATGGAGTTCCTTTCGACCTTTTACCTTGGCAAGATAAAATCATACGAGATATATTTGGAACTGTAAAAGAAGATGGTTATAGAAAATATAATACAGCTTATGTGGAAATTCCAAAGAAAAATGGGAAGAGTGAACTTGCTGCAGCTATAGCCCTATATCTTACCTGTGGTGATGGAGAATGGGGTGCTGAAGTTTATGGATGTGCAGCTGATAGGCAGCAGGCTTCTATCGTATTTGATGTAGCAGTAGATATGGTAGATCAATGTCCTGCTTTAAAGAAAAGAATAAAACCAATTCTATCTCAAAAGAGATTGGTGTATATGCCTACAGCCAGTTTCTATCAAGTTCTATCAGCAGAAGCATTTACAAAGCATGGGCTTAATGTTCATGGAGTAATTTTTGATGAACTACATGCCCAGCCTAATAGACAACTTTATGATGTAATGACTAAAGGAAGTGGAGATGCTAGAAAGCAACCACTTTTCTTTTTAATTACTACAGCTGGTACTGATAGGCATTCTATCTGCTGGGAAGTTCACCAAAAAGCAGATGATATATTAAGAGGGAAAAAACATGATCCTACCTTCTACCCTATTATTTATGGAATTGAAGATAGTGACGATTGGACAGATGAGGCGAACTGGTATAAGGCTAACCCATCTTTAGACCATACCATTGATATAGAAAAGGTAAGAGCAGCTTTTATAAGTGCAAAGGAAAATCCAGCAGAAGAGAACTTATTTAGGCAACTAAGGCTTAATCAATGGGTAAAGCAATCTGTAAGATGGATGCCAATGCATTTATGGGATAAGTGCTCCTTTGAAGTAAATCCTGAAAAACTAAAAGGAAGAGAGTGTTATGGTGGACTTGACCTTTCAAGTTCCATCGATATAACAGCTTTTGTTTTAGTTTTTCCTCCAATACCAGAAGATGATAAATACTATGTGCTTCCATACTTTTGGATACCAGAGGAGAATTTAGATTTAAGAGTAAGAAGAGATCATGTTCCTTATGATATTTGGAAACAGCAAGGCTACCTTCAAACCACCGAAGGGAATGTTATACACTATGGCTTTATAGAGAAATTCATAGAAGAACTATGGAAGGACTATAACATTAAAGAAATTGCTTTTGATAGATGGGGAGCTGTGCAAATGACTCAAAACCTAGAAGGTGCAGGATTTACAGTAGTTCCCTTTGGGCAAGGGTACAAAGATATGAGCCCACCTACAAAGGAACTTATGAAATTAACACTGGAAAAGAAAATAGCCCATGGTGGACACCCAGTACTATCTTGGATGATGGATAATATTCATGTAAGAACTGACCCTGCTGGAAATATAAAACCTGATAAGGAAAAATCCACTGAAAAAATAGACGGTGCTGTAGCTTTAATTATGGCCCTAGATAGAGCTATAAGAAATGAAGGAAGTAAGTTTGACTTAAATGAGTATTCAACAGAGGAAATGCTAGACAAACTTTGGGGTTAGGGGGTGATGGTATTTGAATGTATTTAATAAGTTAAAGAATATATTTAGTCCTAAAGCTGAAACTGTGGAATTAAACGATAGAAGGCTTTTAGAAATATTAGGAGTTGAAAATAGCGAGCTTAATTACAAAGGTAAAAATGCACTAAAGGAAGCAACTGTGTTTTCCTGTATTAGAATATTGGCTGATAGCATAGGTAAACTTCCTACTAAGGTATATAAAAATAATAATGGAAGGCAAAGTGCGGCAGAACATTATCTAACCCCAATTTTAAAAATTAGACCTAATCCTTGGATGAGTGCCAGGGACTTTTTTAAAGCCTTAGAAGTTCAGAGAAATATTTATGGAAATGCCTATGCTTGGATAGAGTTTGCAACAGCAGGAAGAAACGCAGGTCATGTTACAGGGATTTACCCCTTAGATAGTTCTAAGGTTGAAATATATGTTGATGATATTGGGCTACTGCCCCATAAAGGTAAACTATGGTATGTCTATACAGATAATAAAGGCACCCAGTATAGGATTGACTCTGACGAGATGTTACATTTTAAAGGCTTAACCAGTGATGGCATCTTAGGTATTACTCCACTAGATGAGCTTAAAAACACCATAGAAAACGCAGGGGCAGCTAGCAAGTATTTAAACAACAGCTTTAAGACAGGCCTGCAGACAAAGGGTATCATCCACTATGTGGGGGATTTAAGCCCTGAAGCTCAGCGGATATTCAGAGAGCGCTTTGAACAGATGGCAAGCGGGCTTAAAAACGCAAACAGGGTATCATTACTTCCTTTGGGATATCAATTTCAGCCCTTAAGCCTTACTATGGCAGATGCCCAGTTTCTAGAAAACACCCAGCTTACAGTAAAGCAAATTGCCGCAGCCTTTGGGGTAAAAAACCATCAGCTAAACGATTTAGATAGGGCAACACATACTAATGTGGAGCATCAGCAGCGGGAATTTTACGTTGATACCTTGATGGACATTTTAACAGGCTATGAGCAGGAACTAACATATAAGCTATTTACCCAAAAGGAACTGGATAATGGCTACTACATCAAGTTTAATGTAAATGCCATACTGCGAGCCGACCCTAAAACAAGATACGAAGGCTATAGAATTGCCATCCAATCAGGTTTTATGACGGCCAACGAAGTAAGAGCTTTAGAAGAATTAGAGCCTAAAGAAGGGGGAGAAAGACTACTCATAAACGGCAATATGATGCCAATTGAGATGGCAGGTGAGCAGTACAGAAAAGGTGGTGGTGAAAATGGGGAGTAAAAAGTTTTGGAACTTTAAAAACCAAGATAAAAAAACCGGTGAGCTTACCCTTTATGGTGAAATATCAAGTGACACTTGGTATGGTGATGAAGTAACCCCTAAAGAGTTTAAAGCTGATTTAGATAAGTTAGGAGATATAGATACATTAAACATCTACATCAATTCTTCCGGAGGGGATGTGTTCGCAGGCCAGGCAATTTACTCTATGCTTAAAAGACATAAGGCTCATAAAAACGTCTATATTGATGGACTTGCAGCAAGTATCGCAAGTGTCGTAGTCATGGCCGGCGATACTATTTACATGCCTAAAAACGCCATGATGATGATCCATAACCCCTGGACTTTTGGCCTGGGAAATGCAGATGAGTTTAGAAAGCTTGCAGAAGACCTAGATAAAATCCGGGAAAGCTTAATTGTAGCTTATGAAGAAAGGTCTGCTTTAACAAGGGATGAGATTATAGAGCTTATGGATGATGAGACATGGCTTACGGCAGACGAGTGTTTTGAATACGGGTTTTGCGATGTGGTGGAAAAGGAAAAACAGATGGCGGCTTGTATCGATAAAGCTATACTGGCAAGGTATAAAAATACCCCCGAAGAGTTTTTAACCGAGGAACCAAAGCCTAATGAACAACTTAAACAAAAACTATTAATTGAACTGGAGCTGTAAAGGCTCTTTTTTATTTTATGAAAGGAAGGCGATTTAGATGAGTAAAAAACTACGTGAACTACTGCAGGCATTGGAAACTGAGAAGGCAAAGGTGCGAGGGTTACTTAAAGAAGACAAAGTACTTGATGCAGAAAAAGCTATGGAAAAGGTGCGGGACCTACAAAAGGAAGTGGCTATAGAACAGGAGCTAGAGGCATTAGAAGACCAGACCCTTGATGATGCGACTCCCATCGACCACATCCACAATCGCACCGATAAAGACCTTGAAGCAGAATATAAGCGAGTGTTTTTAAAGGGGTTAAGGAGGCAAAGGATTACTGCCGATGACCACAGCATTATCAGCCAGTATCGAGCTGCCATGCACGAAGGAGGCATAACAACCGATACTGACGGGGATACCGGGATAATTGTTCCCCAAGATATTCAAACCAGAATCAATGAACTTTCAAGGACCTTAAACGATTTATCCAAGTATATCCGGGTAGAAACCGTTAATACCCTATCAGGCTCTAGGGTGCTGGAAAAGGATGAGGACATGGTGCCCTTTGCTGTGGTGGATGAGTATGGGGAGATCCAGGAGACCGACAACCCTAAATTTACTCCTGTAACCTACAAGCTAGTAAAGCGGGCTGGTTTTTTACCCCTTACAAATGAGCTCTTAAAGGATACTGACCAAAATATCTTAAGCTATGTCACAAACTGGATTGCTAAAAAGCATGTGGTAACTAAAAATAGCTTAATTATTGCCATCTTAAACTCTCTTAGCAAAAAGAATTTAACAGATATCAAGGCAATCAAGAAGGTTTTAAATGTGGACCTAGATCCTGCAATTAGCCTATCCAGCACCATCATCACAAACCAGGACGGCTTTCAGTGGCTAGATGAGCAGGAAGATGCCAACAACAGACCACTTTTGCAAGATGATATTACCCAACCCGGCAAGAAACTCTTTAAGGGAAGACCCATTGTAGTGGTAGCCAATAGAACCCTACCTTCTACCGGAACTACTACTGTTAAAGCCCCCTTTATCGTGGGAAACTTTAAGGAGCTGATGGTGCTATTTACTAGAGGAGTATATGAACTTGCTTCCACAAATATCGGCGGCGATGCTTGGAGAAGAGATAGCACAGAGCTTAGAACCATCACAAGAGATGACTGTGTAAAATGGGATAGCGAGGCGGCAGTCTTTGGTCAGCTTACAATTTCTTCAGGTGCGTAAGGGGCGGTCTTTCCGCTCCTTTTCCTTTAAGGGGTGAGTGAATTTGATTATTACACTGGAAGAGGCAAAAGCGTATCTCAAGGCAGACCATACTGAAGAAGATGATTTAATAGAATCCTTAATCGATGCCGCTGAGACCTATCTTAAAAACGCCACCGGCAGGACCTTTGATGGCTCAAACTATATTGCCAGGCTGTTTTGCTTAACCTTAGTAACTGACTGGTATGAAAACCGAGGGCTAGCAGTTGGTAAAGTAAGGGAAGGGATTAGACCAGTCATTGAAAGCCTACTAGCCCAGCTAAACTACTGCTATCCGGAGGTGGAAAAATGAACCCTGGGGAGCTAAATAAAAGAATAACCCTGCAAAGGCCAATTATCACCATAAATGAAAGGGGCTTTGAGGAGGAAACTTGGGAGGATGTAAAAACGGTCTGGGCAAAAGTCACTAATCTTCATGGCAGAGAATACTACGCTGCTGCAGCTGTCCAGGCGGAAAACACGGTAAAGTTTACTATACGCTATCTTGAAGGTGTCGACACCACTATGCGGATACTTTTTCAAGGTAAGCACTATGACATTACCGCTATCGATAACATCAAATACCAGAACCGCTATATGGAAATTAAGGCATTGGAGGTGGTAGCTAGTGGCTAATTTAGAACTTGAGGGAATAGAAAACCTAATAGCTGAAGTAGAAAAGCTAGGTGCTAAAGGGGCAAGAATAGAAAACAAAGCCTTAAGGGAAGCGGGGGAAGTGGTAAGAGAAGCCATTAAACAAGAGGCTCCCCGGAAAACCGGCACACTAAAAAAGAGTATTGAAGTATCCAGGGTGAAAAATAAGGATGGAGCAAAGTATGTAGAAGTAGGTCCTGGTAAAGAGGGCTGGTATGGAAAATTTTTAGAATTCGGTACAGTCAAAATGAAAGCTAAACCCTTTATGGCTCCAGGTTACGAAAAATCTAAAGAAAAGGCAATGGAGGAAATTGAAAAGAATTGAAAAGAATTTAAAAGAAGGACTAGGCTTATGAGCATAAATCAAGAAGTGATAAAAGCTTTAGGGGATATTAAAGTGCCGGTCTCTTTTCAAAGTTACACTGGGGATGCCGATACCTATATCACTTTTTTTACCTATCTAGATAAACCTGAGCAGCATGCCGATGATAAGGAGCTTGTTACAGGACATTATGTGCAAGTTGATGTGTGGAGTAAGGGGGATTATACCGACCTGGTTAAAGCTGTGCATGAAAAAATGCTGGCGGTAGGTTTTACAAAACAAAGCTTTTATGACCTGTATGAGGAAGACGTGAATATTTATCACAAAGCAATGCGATTTTTTAAGGAGGTGCTGTAAATGGCACAAGTAGGACTTAATGATTTACACTTTGCTATTTTAACAGTGGACAGTAAAGATGAATTAACTTATGAAGCTCCAGAGCCGATGGTGGGGGCTATCAATGCTACCATTAACCCGGCAGTAAATACTCAAGAGCTTTATGCAGATGATCAGCTTTGGGAGTCAGTATCAGCACTTGGAAAAATAGATGTGGAAATAGAGACAGCAGATTTACCTTTAGCCATCCGAGCTAAAATCCTGGGCAACGAACTAAAAGAAGGGGTGCTAATTGAAAAAGCCACCGACGTCCCGCCCCATGTTGCCCTAGGGTTTAAGAGCTTAAAATCTAACGGCAAGTACCGCTATATATGGCTCTTAAAAGGAGTAGCCCAGCCCATAGCTGAAGACTTTGCCACCAAAAAGGATAATGTAGAGCATAAAACCCCCAAGGTGAAATTTACCTTTATGGCAAGAGTCCATGATGGCCAGTGGAAACACACAGCAGATGAAGAAAGTGAAGAGTTTCTAGGAGCGGAGACCTGGTTTGATAAAGTGCCTGGGGATACTACGGCATTCAACCCGGAGCTATAGAAAGGAGGACCTAAGGCTTGGAGATTGGATTAAAAATTAATGGCAAAGACAAGACTTACACCGCTGGCTTTATCAGCGCCCGGATGGTAAGAAGGACCATTGAAGTATCCAAAGAGGTAAACTTTGATAATATTACTCCCGAGGAACTGGATAAACTGATGGACTATATCGTGGAGCTCTTTGAAAATCAGTTTACCAGAGATGAGCTTTATGATGGTCTTGCCTCTAAAGACTTAATCCCTACTATCACCAGATGTATCAATGAAGTGGTAGGTGAGGTAAGCAGCGTCACAGCAGGTGAGGGAAAAAACGGGTAGATGGGGATGCCATGGACCCCCAAGATTTTATTGACCAGCTTTATCTAGCACTTCTTGATAAAGGCTGGACCTTAAATGATATCGATTCCATGGACATTATCTATTACTTGAAACTATTGAACAAAAAACTAGGAAACGAGAAAGTGTATATTGATGAAATCTTATAGCCTTTAATTAGTATTCACCTTTACGCTAAAATGGTTTATACTTATAGTGTAAGTGCAAAAAGGGTTGATGAATTTGACATACAAAGACAAATTAGAAGAATTGGTAACCGAAAGAAGCGGTTTAATCCTCACAAAGGAAGTTGAGGAAGCAGGCATCCCTCGACATTACTTAACTGTTCTTACGAAAGAAAAGAAACTTAAGAGAATCTCTCACGGGGTATACCTTGCTCCAGATGCATTTGATGATGAAATGTATAGGCTTCAGGCTAAAAACCAAAGGATTATTTTTTCCCACGAAACCTCATTATACCTACATGATTTAACGGACCAAGATCCGCTTGAGTGGTCTGTAACTGTTCCTTTTGGCTATAATGCTTCCCACTTAAAAGAAGAGGGTGTTAAAGTCTATACTGTTAAAAAGCCGCTTCATCAAATGGGAGTTACCGAACTGAAAACTGTATACAAAAGACCCATTAAAGCATATAACAAGGAAATGACCATTTGCGATATTATCAGAAACCGCAGCAATACGGATATTGCCGTCTTAAACGATGCCATTAAAAGATATCTTAATTTTAAAGACAGGAACATTCCACTACTGCTAAGATATGCAAAAGAGCTAGGTGTGCAAAATATCGCAAGAAAGTACCTGGAGATATTGCTGTGAAAAAATTAAAGCAGGTGAAGATTTATGGCTAAGAAAAATGATATAAATTCGGATACTGATACGAAAAAAGCCAGGAAAGACCTTTATTCGAAGCTCGCTGAAACAGAAAAACAGCTTGAAAGCACAGAACTATTGTTAGATGCGAAGGATGTCTTTAAAGGCTTAGAGGAAAAATATATCAAAGTGACAAATAACAAATCAGAAGATATGCAGACGGTAAGTGATGAGGAAGTAGATAGAGTAGCTAAAAAGATGATATCTAAGTACAGGAAGGCTTTTGAAGAGTTATCAAAGTAGAAAAATCTGTTAGTAGATACTGTAAATTATGGTATAATAAATAAGGAAAGAATTGCAGTTGAGCCAGAAAAGAGCAGGCCATCTTTTCCGGCCTGCTCTTTTCGCTCAATTGCAATTTTTCCTATTGA
>MPOT01000021.1 GCA_001896545.1 Tepidanaerobacter sp. EBM-38
ATGTCTTTAGATGAGATATATGATAACGCAAAGAAGTATTGGGAAAGCAAAGAACGATAAGTTATCGGTTGGACGAGGAATAGAACCGCATACTTAAACTTTAAGCAGGCACCTTGCAATCAGGTGCTTTTTTCATGCCAAAAGGTGGTGAGAAATTGGCTAAAGAAATCGGGCAGCTAAATGTAAAAATCGGTCTAGACTCCACTGGCTTTCAAAACGGCATCTCAAGCTTGAACCGAGAGATGAAAAAGGTGCAGTCTGAGTTTAAGCTGGCAAGTGCAGAAATGGGTAAACATGGTAAAGAATTAGACAGCTTAAAACTTAAATCTGATAGCCTAACCAAACAGACAGAGCTACAAAGACAAAAAGTAAAGGCACTGGAAGAAGCCCATCAAAAGTCTGTAGAGACTAAGGGAGCCGATGCTAAAGCTACCCAGGATTTAGAGATAAAACTAAACAAAGCAAAGACACAGCTTGCCTATATGGAGCAGGATTTAAAGAAAGTAAATCAGGAAATAGAGCTTCAGTCCTCTAGCTGGTATAAGCTTTCCAAGAGCCTAGAACCTCTAGGACAGACCCTGCAGAACGCAGGCAAAAAGATGGAGGATGTGGGCAAGAACCTATCCATGAAAGTGACAGCACCTCTTGTGGCTCTTGGGGGCGTAGCAGTAAAGGTAGGCTCTGATTTTGAAGCTGGTATGAGTGAAGTAGGGGCTATCAGCGAGGCTACCGGCGAGGACCTTAAAAAGCTAGAAGAAAAAGCCAAAGAGATGGGAGCTACCACCAAGTTTAGTGCAAGTGAGTCTGCCGAAGCCTTAAAGTATATGGCTATGGCCGGCTGGGATACAACCCAAATGCTAGACGGTTTAGAAGGAGTTATGATGCTTGCAGCATCAAGCGGTGAGGATTTAGGTCTAGTGTCTGACATCGTGACAGATGCTTTAACAGCCTTTGGCATGGAGGCAAAACAAGCAGGAGAGTTTGCAGATTTACTTGCCAGCGCATCTAGTAATTCAAATACAAATGTAGCACTTTTAGGGGAGTCATTTAAATATGTGGCTCCTCTTTTTGGTGCATTGGGTTATTCGGCAGAAGACGCAGCACTTGCACTAGGACTAATGGCAAATGCAGGAATTAAAGGAAGTCAGGCAGGAACATCCCTTAAAACCGCCATTGCAAACCTTACAAATCCAACTGACAAGATGAAAACAGCTATGAATGAACTAGGCATCTCCATCACAGATGCAAATGGAGAGATGCTGCCGTTTAAAGATGTGCTGGATGAATTAAGGGCGAAATTTGCAGGACTTTCTGAAGAACAGCAAGCCCAGTACGCTGCCACCATCTTTGGAAAAGAAGCCATGGCAGGGATGCTTTCTATCATCAATGCCAGTCCTGAAGATTATGAAAAGCTAACTCAGGCTACTAGGGAATATAACGGTGTAGCCAAAGAGATGGCAGAAACCATGGAGGATAACCTTCAAGGCGGCATTACTAAATTAAAATCAGCCCTTGAAGGTGTGGGGATACAAATATTTGAAGTCCTTGTTCCTCATCTAAATGAGCTGGTGGAGAAACTTCAACAGGCAGTAGACTGGTTTGCTAATCTTTCCCCAGCAACCCAAGAGACTATTGTTATGGTCGCTGCTTTGGCAGCTGCCATTGGACCACTGCTTCTTATCGGTGGAAAGCTTGTAGGTGGTATTGGTGTTGCAATCGGTGCAATATCTACAGTATCAGGCGCCATAGCAGTTGCTACTACCGGAGCGGCAGCTGCTACCCCGGCAGTAGGAGCATTAGCCACTGCCTTTACTGTCCTTACAGGACCGGTGGGGATAGCAGTTGCAGCTATAGGCGGGGTGACAGCGGCTGGAGTAGCTCTGTACAAACACTTGAGTCAAGAGAGCATTCCAGAGATTCAGCTTTTTGGCAATGAGACGTCTAAAGCTACACAAGAGGCTGTAACTGGATTTTTACAGCTCAATGATGAAGCAACCCTAGCCTTAAATCAATTATCCTGGAGCAGCCAGGAAGTCACTAAAGATATGGCAGATAACATTGCCGGTAACTTTTCTCAAATGGCCAAAGAGATTCAAGGCGGCCTTGATAAACACCATGAAGAGTCTTTATCTAAGATGCGGGGCTTTGTTACCAGCAGCACTGCTTTATCCAAGACAGAACAAGAAGAAATTTTAAACAATATGCAGCAGGGCTATGAAAGCAAAAAACAAACCATAGCTGAAGGGGAAGCTAGGATAAAAGAAATCCTGGATACCGCTACGGCAGAGAAAAGGTCACTTACCAAGTCTGAACAGGAAGAAATAAACGCCATTCAAAGGCAGATGGTGGAAACTGGCATCAAGGTTTTATCCGAAAACGAAGTAGAAGCCAAAGCCATATTAGAGCGCATGAAAGCCCAAGCTGGTGAAATCACTGCTTTGCAGGCTGCTGAAGTTGTAAAAAACAGCATTGAGCAGAGAAACGGGGCTATCAAAGCTGCCGAAGAACAATACAATGAAGTGGTAAAAGAAATCATCCGGCAAAGAGATGAAGCAGGGACCATCTCCAAAGAACAGGCAGATAAGTTAATTGCAGAAGCTAAAAGGCAAAAAGATGAAACGGTTAAAAAGGCAGAAGAGATGCACTTAAATGTAGTAGAAGAAGCGAAGAAACAGGCAAAGGAACACGTAAATCAAGTGGACTGGGAAACCGGGGAAATAAAGAGCAAGTGGCAGGCCATGAAAACAGATATCGCTGAAAAAGCCGCATCTATTAAACAAAACGTAATTTTAACCTGGGAAGAAATTAAAACATCCACATCAGAAAAATGGGAAAGCATTAAAACCACCATAGGTGAGCGATGGAATGACATTAAGCTTAATACTGCAGAAACGGCAGCAGCTATTAAAGTAAATGTCAGCACTACCTGGGATGAGGTTAAAACTAAAACCTTTACAACCTGGGAAAACCTTAAAACCAAGACCGCTGAAACCTGGAGTGCTATGCAAAATAAAATCGATGAACACGGTGGTGGTATAAAGGGCCTGATTAAAACCTATACCGAAAACTATAAGTCGGTTTGGGAAAGTGCTTTAAGCACCATGGAAGAAGTTACCGGCATCAAATTTAGCTCAATGGCAGACAAGGTGAGCACTGCTTTAGGCCAGGTTAAACGCGGTATAGAAGATGCTATCGAAAAGATACATGAATGGAACGCCACTACAGTAAAAGAGAAAGTGTTCAGCATCGTAGAGAAAATCACAAGAGTTATTAGAACTGTAACTTCCGGTGGCAGTGCTGCATCAAACTTTAGTGGAACAAGCTTTTTTCCCGGTGGACTTACCATGGTAGGTGAGCTAGGACCAGAACTTGTGGAATTGCCAAGAGGAAGCAAGATTTACAATGATAATGAAACAAAGAACATCATGGGTGGTAATAAAGGAATCACTCAACACATCACCATCAATAGCCCTGCTCCCCTTACCCCGGCAGAAACAGCTCGGCAAATAAAAAACGCATCAAGACAGCTTGCTCTTGAATGGTAGGAGGTGTGCCATGCAGGAAATTATTATAACTAATCAAAATAAAGAAAGCATTACTTTGGGCAATCAAGCTCCTTTTTTCCTAGAAACTATTGACGGCGTTGGGGAAGTAGGGGTAGCTATTGAAAGCCAAAAGGCACCACAGCAAGACGGCTCAACATATATCGACAATACCCTGGGAAATAGAGCCATTACTATTGAAGGCATGATTATAACTAAAGGTGATCCTTGCAGACTTCAAAAAGCAAGAAGGCTGATGCAGCAAGTCGTAAATCCAAAACTGGATGAAGTAAATATTGCCTACCGCCAGGGAGATTTGGTAAAGGAAATCAAGGCTATAGCTGAAAGCACTCCGATATTTCCAGCAGCAAAGGGCAATCAAGGTCTATATTACCAGAAGTTTTTATTATACCTTCTTTGCCATCAGCCCTTCTGGCTTGACACCTTCTACGAAACTCGCAAGATGTCATATTTAATGGGCGGGATTGGGTTTAGACTTAGACTGCCCACAGCCTTTTCTTACCGGGGCTTTAAGAGGATGGCATTAAACGATGGGGATGTAGCTACACCTGTGGAAATTGAATTTACGGGACCTGCTATCAACCCTACGGTATCAAATCTTACCACTGGCGAGTTTATAACCGTCAACCGAAAGCTGGAGGAAGAAGATATCTTATATATCTCCACTGCCTTTGGGGAAAAGCATGTAAAAATTAACGGAGAGAACGCTTTTCACTATATAGAACTAGACAGTATCTTCTGGCAGCTAGTACCGGGGGAAAACCTCTTAAGCTATACCAGCAACAAAGACAGCATAAAGACAAAGGTGCTGGTTAAGTGGAAAAACCGTTATGCAGGCTTATAGGAAGGAGGGACATTGTGGAAAGGTTTAGATTTTTTGACTCCATCGATGGTGAAGATGAACGCTACTATACCGCTGATGAGTTTGCCGAGTACTTCAGGCAGTTTATCAGAAACGGGATATTTAACGGAGGAGAAAACCTGCAAGTAGGAACTGATGAAAGGGACATGAAGATATTTATTAAGCCCGGCTATGCCTGGATTGAAGGCTATCTTTATAAAATTGAAAAAGAGCCTTTAGTATTAGAACACAGCATGGCAGACCCAGAACTTAATAGAATTGACAGAGTTGTAATTCGCCTGGACAAGACTTTAGAAAACCGCTATGTAAAGGCCTTTATTCTAAAAGGCGCTCCAGCAGAAACACCACAGGTGCCGGAGCTGACAAGAGATGAAAATATCTATGAAATATCCCTTGCCCAAGTAGAAGTTATCGCAGGAAAGAGCTTTATCGAAGCACATCAAATAACTGATGAAAGACTGGACAATGAAGTATGCGGACTTGTCACACACCTTTTTGAACAGGTAAACACCACAGAGATATTCAACAGGTTTCAATCTTGGCTTGATTCTAAAACATCAGAGCCAGATGGCGATTTTTACCGAGAGTGGAAAGATTGGTTTGATGGAGTGCAGGACACTACAAATCTTGTTACAAAAACCCGGTTTGATGAGCACTTGTCAGCATGGGATGCATTTAAAGAAGAAATAAAAAAGAAGTTAGATAATTACTCTTTGTATGCTTTTGATAAAGACATAAATGGCATATTTACAGTAGTTGAGTATAGAAGAAAAGATGATACTTTATATATGAAATCAACTGTAAGCGATGCCGATGAAGAAGGTAATTACCAAATTAATACGTGGGAGTTTTTTGACACTGATGGAATTACATTATTAGATACTGTAATATGGAATATTTCCTATGATAAAGACGGGGACATAGTCAGCAAGGTGGTGAGTTGATGAATATAGATAGCGTATTAAAAGCACATGGAATCGGGTTAAAAAAGATAAAAGATTTTGAAGTAGTAACAGCAGTTGACAATTTAACCTTTCCAGTTATAGCAAAAAGAAGTGTTAGTGGCCCAGCTCCTCGGGTTGTTCCCGAGCATAATGAAGGAAAATATATATTCTATTGCGTATCTTCCAGCATTTATGTATATGATATGAAAACTCTGGACCTTGTTCAAACGATTTCTTCGCCATTTCCAAGCGCTCATAAATTTAATTATGCTTTTGTTCTTGATGGATTGGTGTTTATTAGTGGATTAGATAGGAACTTAAATGATTCTTACAACACAGTTCACATTTATGATGAAAGTACATGGACTAAAGTTGCTACATTATCCCCGGCTATTGTCGATTTTTTAGATTATGATGCTAGCTATATTTACTGTTTAACACAAAACCCTGCCGAGACAACCAGTATTTTTACTAAAATAAACAGAAGCACCTACTCAGTCACAAGAAAATCTTTTACAAACTGGTCATCACCACACTATACAAGAATGTATCCTACAAATTGTTGTCTTGTAATAGATTTTTACAATAGTTCAAATAAGACTATCATAGACTCAAAAGGAAATATAGTTACATCATCAGTAGCCTCTTTTATGTCTAGGGATACGACCTTTCCCGTAAAAGGTGGTTCTCCTAATGTAATCTATGGGTTTAATTATAGTTATCGAAGTGATCCGTATGCTCAGTACAAGGCAAGTGTTGGCTATTTTGATACAGAAACTTTTGCTTTGATTAAGTCTGAATATATAATGGATGACTACAATTTACATTATACGTATGGCTATGGTTTTACGCATAACAAGAATAAAACCTTAACTTTACAATGTTCAACTGAATTTAGGTCGCATCCAATAGATAAGAATGGGTTTTTTATATATGGGACTGAATCTTATAAAAACTTTAGACAGACTGGAAACTTAAGTCCACTGTACTCTTTTGAAGATAATAAAGGCGTAGTTATTGTGGGCATTAATCCAGATGGAAACCAAATTCAATGTATGAAAACCTATATTACGGTATCAGAATAACAGGAGGGGAAATTATGTATTTTATAAAATATGACGCCGAAACAGAGAGCTTGCTTGTTCATGCTATGCCTTTCCATAAAAAATACGGATTTGGCAAGACCAAAGAGGAATTAGAACAAGAAGGTTTTTTTGTAGAAAGCATACCGGAACCACAACAAATAGAAGGTAAAGCACCAATTTTACGCTGTAATCCTACCACAAAAGAGCTCTGGTATGAATACGAAGACATACCACCAACACCAGAAGAGTTGCAACAGGAGCAACTTGGTATTTTAGGACAACAACTATTTCAAACTCAAACTGAACTGCTGGAAACTAAAAGAGAAAATGAACTTTTAGGTCAGCAGCTTTTTAATTTACAGACCATCCTAGTAGAAGAAGGGGTGATGTGACATGACAGATTTTGAGTGGTGTAAGTTTTGCTACGATAAAGGTTGGGCTAGCAAGTGGCAGCTGCACATTTGGGTGCAAGCAGGAAAGATAACTGAAGAAGAATTTAATACTATTACAAGTCAGGAAACTTAAAGAAAGCTGGTGGGCTATGAAACCAATTAGGATACTATCACCTGCACTTGACCTACAGGGAGAGGTAGACAACTATCTCTCCCTTACCTTTTGCCGCAGCTACCACTTGCCTGGAAAGTTCCAGCTGGTCACAAATTGCAAGGTGCAAAATACCGATAAGCTAAACATTAATAGCCTTATCATGGTGGGGGCAGATAAATACAAGACCGGCATTATCCGGCACAAGGAAATCAAATCAAATGATCGAGGTGAGGAAATACTTACTGTCAAAGGCTATACCTTGGGGGTCATTACCCAGCAGCGCATTACCATTCCACCGGCAGACAATGCTCAAGATGTCATTGAAGCTAATGCAGAGACAGTGATGAAGCACTATGTGCAGCGCAACTGTAAGGACATATCAGAGATGGAGTTTCCCATGCTTGTTATAGCTGGAAACAAAAACAGAGGTCCTGTAGTTAAGTGGCAAAGCCGGTATAAGAACCTGGGCGAGGAGATAGAGCAAATAAGCAGCCTGACTGGTCTTGGCTGGCACATATATCCGGATTTTGAGCAAAAGAAGTGGATATTTAACATATACAATGGAAGGGATTTTTCTGTAAACCAGAAAACCAATCCTCCCGTTATCTTTTCTCCAGAGTTTGAAAACATCAGCTCCCAGGAATATACGGAGAGCCTAATCGGCTATGGGAACTATGCTATAGTGGCCGGTCAAGGGGAAGGGGCAGAACGGGAAATCGCCATGGTAGGTGATGATGATACCGGTCTTGATAAACACGTTATCTTTGTTGATGCTAGGGATATTAAAAACAGTGCTGACCTTTCGGAAAGGGGCAAAGTGAAACTTGCTGAACACAAAAGGATTATATCGCTTCAATCCGAGATACTTACCAAGGGTCCCTTTGAATATGAAAAAGACTGGGATGCGGGGGATATAGTTACAGTGCAAAATAAAGATTGGAACTTGACTTTGGATACCCGTATTACCGAAGTGGAAGAAATTTACGAAGCAGGTGGGTTTAAGCTAAATGTCACTTTTGGCAGCAGCCTTCCTACTCTTGCCCAGAAGTTAAAATCTGCACTTGGGGAAATAAAAATAGAAAGTACCCGTTAAGACATCTTTTATGAAAAGGGGAGAAACAGTATATGAAAGAGCTAATTCATACCCTGCAGCTAATTTTTGCTGCCATAGGTGGCTATATCGGCTGGTTTTTAGGTGACTTTGACGGTCTGCTTTATGCACTGGTGGCTTTTGTAGTCATCGATTATATCACGGGAATAATGTTAGCCTTCTTAGAGAAGAAACTGTCCAGCAGCGTTGGCTTTAAAGGCATCTTTAAAAAGGTGCTTATATTCGCCTTCGTAGGGCTTGGTCATATCATCGACTTTTATATTATCCAAAAAGGCAGCGCAGTAAGGACTGCTGTGATTTTCTTCTACCTTTCCAACGAAGGTCTAAGTATTATAGAAAACGCTACCATGATAGGCCTTCCAGTGCCGGAAAAGCTGAAGGCAGTGTTTATAGAGCTGGGGAAGAAGGATGAAAAAAAGTAATTAGTGGGATAGAGATAATCTAGGTCGTTTTATTAAGGAGGTGGTTTAGATGCCAAAAACTATATTATTAGACTTTGGCCATTAACGGCGGCACTGACCCAGGAGCTGTATATAAAGGAAGGAAAGAAAAAGACGATGTATTAAGTCTAGGTAAGGCAGTTGCAGCAGAGCTAAGAAGGCATAGAGTTATTGTAGATGAAACAAGAACCGGAGATAAAACCGTAAGCCTTCAGGAAAGAGTAAATATTGAAAAAAGGAAAAACTATGATTACTTCATATCCTTTCACAGGAACGCCTTTAAACCAGAAGCTGCAAAAGGTGTTGAAACCTATACCTATCTAAATCCTCAAGCTAAAACTAAAGCGTTAGCAGAAAAGATCCAGACAGCGCTGGTGGGTATCGGTTTTACTAACCGGGGTGTAAAAGAGGCAAATTTTTATGTGCTAAGAGAAACAAAGGCACCAGCGGTATTAGTGGAAGTGGGCTTTATTGATAACACTAGTGATAACCAGTTATTTGATACCAAAAGGGAGGAGATTATAAAAGCTATAGCGGGAGCAATCCTATCCCAGCTGGGAATAAAATATACTGCAAATAGCCAAACCCTATATAGAGTAATGGCAGGCTCTTTTAAAGAAAGGGAAAATGCACAAAGGCAAGTTGAGAAATTAAAGCAAGCGGGCTTTGATGCAACTATCATGATATTCAATAAGCCTTGAAACCTCAGGGCTTATTTTTTTAACCCTAAAACTCTTAAATTTCTAATATAAATTATGCCTTAACTATAAGTGAAAATTAACTTGATAGTAATGAAATGTAACGGTAACATGCTAGTACCAAAGAAGGAGGAGATAAAATGCTATTAGGTCAAGGGATACAAGAGTTTATAAAATACATGAAACTTATAGACAGGTCAGAGCAGACCATTACAGGTTATGAAAAAGAGCTTATCTACTTTGACAGCTTTTTAAGTGTAAAGCATAATTGCCCAGTGTATATAGAAGATGTCACACTAGAGGATATTGAAGATTATCTTTTAGACCAAAAGAAAAGGGGCATAGCATCAGCTAGCAGAAGCAGGTCAGTTTACATCTTAAGAAGCTTTTACAACTACTGCGTAAAAAAGGACATTACAGCTAAAAACATCGCAAGCCTTATCGAGCCGGTGAAAGTAAAGCAAAAAGAAAGAGACTATTTAACAGAGGAGGAATTTAACAAATTAGCAGCTGCCATCAAGCAACCGGTTATCAGGACAGCAGTCGAGACCATGTTTTACACTGGCGGAAGGATGTCAGAGATAATACATCTAAAACTAGATGATGTAAATTTAGAAGAAAAAGTCATTCACATAACTAAAGGCAAAGGAGGAAAAACAAGGGACATCCCGATAAATAACAAGCTCTATGATATCCTAAAAAACTATATAGAAAATATAAGAGATGCAAAATCTAGTAGGTTCTTTGCCCTAAAGAGCACTGGAAAGGTTTCAAGCTCATATGTAAACAGGCTCATTAAAGAAGCTGCCTACGAGGTAGGACTTAAAAAGGATGTGTCAGCACATATCTTGCGGCATTCCTTTGGAACAAACCTTTTAGAAAAAGGGGCATCAGTTGTGAGCATCCAAAAACTATTAGGTCATGCAAACCTTGCAGTTACAACCAGATACCTTCACCAGGACATGAATAAATTAAGTGATACCGTAAATCTCTTATAGGAGGGAAAAGAATGAGCGATAATAAACCGATTTATGATACAAGGGTAAGAAAAATAATAGAGCTCTTAAAGTTTATGACAAGGGATGAAGCTGCACAAAAGCTGGGATATAAGAACTATAGAAGCCTTGACATGTATATGAGAAGGAAGAAC
>MPOT01000046.1 GCA_001896545.1 Tepidanaerobacter sp. EBM-38
ATAATGTATAATCCTTGCTTTCTATGTATACATCTATCTTGCCGTAAAGTCCTAGGTCAAAATCTGCATCGACTTACCTCTTATTCATACGCTCATATGACCTTTTATCTTTTTTGCTCCGTCATGCTTTTATGTACATAGCTTCTAAATCTAATTTCCTAGCTACACTATATTTTAAACTTTAAAATGGTATTTTGTAGATCCTGAGCTAATTGTGATAGATCTCCGCTAGAGCTTGCGATCTCCTCCATTGATGCAGCTTGTTCTTCCATAGATGCTGTTACTTCTTGGGTAGCTGCAGAATTCTCCTCTGCAATGGAAGATAGATTTTCTAAAGTAGACATTATCTCATTTTTCATATCATACATTTCTTCCCCTGAGGCTTTTAATCTTTCTATGGCCTTTTGAGATTCTTTCATTGCTTCTTCGATTAGCTTATAGTTATTCTTGTTCTTTATAACACTTTGGGTCTGCTCATTTGTGATTTCAGATACCCTTTTCATAGTATCTACAGCATTTTTTGCATTCAATTGTAATTCATTGACGATTTGTTCAATGATATGGGTTGAATTTGCCGATTGCTCAGCCATTTTTCTAATTTCATCCGCTACAACTGCAAAGCCTTTTCCCGCTTCCCCTGCCCTGGCTGCTTCAATAGCAGCGTTCAGCGCTAATAAATTGGTTTGGTTTGCAATAGAAGCAATAAAATTACTAGCCTCACTTATTTTATCAGAGCTCTCATTTGTTTTTAGGATTACATCGGAAATCTTTTTATTAGCAATATTATTTTCATCTGTAACTCTGGAAAGATTTTCAATTTCAACGAGACCTTCATTTACAATTTGTGTGACGTTGCTCACAGTATTGTTTATATTTTTTGTATATTCTATGTCAGTATCTATAATCTCTCCCAATAGCACCGCTTTAGAAGCACCTTCCTCAGTATTCTTGGCTTGATCCGATGCTCCGTTGGCAATCTCTTCTACGGTTCTTGAAATTTCCTCCACTGCAGTTGCTGATTCTTGGGATACTGCTGTAAATTCCTGTGATGCTGCTGCCATTTGTTCAGAAGAATCACTGATTTTACCGATAATATCCCTAAAGCTGTCAGTAATACTATGTAATGCATGAGCCAAATCTCCAAATTCGTCTTTCCGATTTAAATCTCTTTGGGATACATCCTTTGTAAGGTTTAAATTTTCAAGTTCTTTTGAATATTCCACTGCATTTTTAATGGGTTTTGAAATACTGTTTGATAATAATAATCCGCATATAAGGATTATCACAGCAAATCCCAAAAATATTATAATGCTTGTAGTCTTGAATTTGTTAAGTCCAAGATAAACGCTTTCAACATCATAATCAACCGCGATGAATCCTACAACATTTCCCTGATTATCCTTCAATGGATAATATGAACTAATAAATGACCCCCATCCTTCCTCGTGGTGAATCTTTTCATCTTTATAAACTTCCCCACTCCAAACCTTTTCAAAGGCAGGCATTGATTCTTCAGTATCGCCGATATGCGATATCTCCTCAATAGCGGAACCGTCAACTACATACATAAAATTACCGTCATCATTTTTTCTCATGGTGAATATGTATTTAGCTCCACTTATCTTTCTGATATATTCCAGATTTTGTCTCATTTGAATATAAGAAGGATTCTTTTCATCTTCTATTGTCTGCAATTTAACAAACTCGCCAACGTCTATTGCATTGCTAGCCTCTTCAACTGTTTCATATGCCCTATCTGATGCCTCTTTTGTTACCATCGCAGCACATTGCAAGTATAGTATAACCGACAGCAACGTAACTATGGATAATACAATAATTAAAAAAAACACGGTTATTTTTACTTTAATGCTTCTGCTCATGGACAATTTAGATTTTGATAGATTCTTCATAGCCATCCCCTTTATAAATTTATTTTTGAAAATAGTTACATTTTTCCCTTTCATATACATTATCGACAAATATCGTTAAAACTTTAATATTTGTAAAGACACGGGGACATTTCTGCTGTCTTGTTGGTCAACATAAAAGACAGGAGACGTTTCTCCTGTCTTGCTTAATGGGATTTAGCATAGCTACCATCTGCTCACGATTAATCAACACATCAGGTGCAAATTTATTGTCACCAACTCCGTTGACAATGCCTGATTTAAACCAAGCTCTTTAGCTATTTTAATATCCTCATTGTTTAATCTACACTTCTTTTTAGCTTCCTGCCAAAGTGCATCACTGTATGTCATACATATACTCCTCAATTCTATTTTTAGTTCATACATTTTTAATTACAATTTTCTTATATCCCCACAATCTCCATGATCCTTTTCTTCATTTTATAGCTATATTGCCTTTTCTCAAGCAATTGTAGAAGCGGTTCCCGGATCATCTCCTCGGGACATTTACCTAAACGTTTCAGTATTAACGAGTATAGTTGCCGTGTCGTGTTATTAGATGGTGTCCTGACAAGCTCATTCACATATGCTTCTATAGTATTTTGCTCTGATTCCTTTGTAGAAAGAGAATCCACTATGTTCATCCTTATGTAAACATCCTCAAGGCTCACTGCCGAATCCAAACTCATATAATAATTTATCAAACCTTCATATGCGTCCTTGTTTCCAATACGTACATACGTTGAAATCGACGATATCGCCTTATTGACGATCTCGTTATTCGAGTTGTATAAATATTTGATAATTTCATCGACGTTTTGATGCTTCATTTTCTCAAAAAGAATATAAGTATTAACATCCTCATCATCAGGAATTTCGATGATTTCAGGTTCTTCATATTGACTGCAAGCTTCTTTTCCTCCATCAAACCGCTTTTTCCGGTACATATCGTGACACTTTGAAAAATCATCATTTCCTATTATTTCATCTAGAAAAAGTTCAAATGCCTCATCATTCATGCATACCCCAAAATCTGTATTGAAATCTCTACTGTCTTGAAAAAAGCTGCTACAATTCTGGCAGATTTTATCCTGCTCCATAATAGTTCACTCTCCATATTCATAATGTTATGATAATAAATTCTTGCAGAGACACGGGGACATTTTATCTGTCTTGTTTGAGAGCATTTTTTATTACTCCCTTTCCCACACCCAACACCCGACCTAGCTTTAATTTGTTCATCAGATATCTTTTCACCGGTTTTGGTTAAAGAGTATCCTGGGATTGGCCTTCCTCCTACATTTTTGCAAGGAACAGATGAATCATTTTCTTCTCGTTCGCTTTTTTCTCTTGCTCAATTAGCATGATATGTGGACGAAGATAACCCGACAAAGTTCAGTATAAGAGATGCTCTATAAACTATACTTATCCACTTTAAAGCTATTTCAACTTTGTCGGCTACTGAGAGTTTATTCTATCCCTCCAGTCTTGCAATACTGCAAGCTCAAGTTCTTTTTCGCCTAATAGTTTCTTAAGTGTATTGTTTTCTTTGCTTATGGCCTCTAATCTATTTTCTATCTCCTGGATGCGCTTTGCTTCGCTTTTCGGTAATGGATTTACGGAGCCTCTTTTTTGAGCTTTTCTAATCCATGTATGAATAGTATTGGGTGAGATATTATGTTTACGAGCCACTAAGGCTACATTATAAGCTTCCTGGCATTCTTTGATTAGTTGTTCTTTAAATTCATTGGTATATTATTTTTTTGTCATTTAAGTTCAGCCCCATGTTTTTATATTAGCATATACAATTGTTTTGTCCAAGTTGGTTAGGGGGCTATAGAGATTCCTCCTTCACCTTTTTATCTATCAGAACATCTGTTGGTAAAAGGTCGTATTTTAGTAAATCATTTATTTTAACCCACTTGTACTTATCATGAACAGATACCCGAATTTTCCCATCAACTATAGTGCAATAATATGCAATTAGATTAATGTTCATATTACCGTAATCGTGGGTTACCTCATTACAAAATTTGCTGATAGAAACATTTATATTAAGCTCCTCTTTAAGCTCTCTAACAAGGCAATCTTGAGGGGTTTCGTTAACTTCAATTTTCCCACAACGAAAGAATCATCTAATAATATTATACCATAATATGAAAAGTCTGAATCAATGTTTAAGCAGATTTTTTTCAGTTTAACATATTATACTAAGTAAAACTGATACGCATGAAAAAAGAAGAACCAATCCCAAAAGGTCAGTTCTCCTTATCTGAGTTTCGACAAAATTCGGGTGGTGCCAGGCACCTTTACGCTAATCCACTCCGGGTAATAATTTCCGTAGTAACCGGGCCCACCTCTTAAGCCCCGCAAAATCTCTACCGCCTCTTCCGGCGCATTTATCGGCTGTAAGTAAAGCGACCCTTGGTCATAGCGCTCCAACCGCAGAAAGATAATTTCTTCCCCAGAGGGCGACGGGTTGGGAAAATAGTCGGCTGTATCGGCGGGCCCTGCTGTAACAGGTACGGCATTACCATCCTTGTTCAGCTTATAAATCCGCTGGTTAGGAACCAAAGTCCCCGGCAAGATTTCCGATAGGTATAAGGTCTCTGCTTCGGGGCCGCGGCAAAAGAGTAGTTCATTAGTTTTATTCGAAAGCCATATGGGTTGGGTATCCGCACAGCCCTTTTGACTGTAATCAGTAATCTTGCCGCTGATAAGATCAACTATTTCCAAGCGCTTGTTGAGCATAGCGTCCCGACCTCCGCCGGCAATATAAGCCAGCTTTGTGTTATCCGGAGAAAATGCCAGCCATTGGAGATACTTTAGACCGCCGCTCAAGTTAAGGGATTGGCCGGTTTTAACATTTAGCACGCCCGTTTCAACGCTATCGGCTGTGATGGAGCTGGAATTCACTCTAAGATGATAGGCAAGGTTACGACCGTCCGGTGACCATTTTAGACTAATAAAGGCCCAGCTATAAATGCCCTCAAGATCCATGGGCGCCTCATCCTTTAGAGTATAAAGCACAGTTTGCTCGCCGGTAAGGTTTACTTGCACCAGCGTGGGCGGTTGCTCCGCAGTGCGCGGGAAAGAAATAGTTATGCTTTCCCCGCCCGGATGCCAAGCCAAAGATGGAATCGTAATGGAGTCTTCTTCCAGCAAGGTATTGACTTTGATTCCTTCCGCTGTAATATCAGCATATCTAACAACGCCCGCCGGAATGTAGCCATCGGTGCTGTCTTTCATAACAGTATAGGCTATCCTGTCATCCTTAGGAGACCATAGCGGGTCACCGTAAATAGGCTCCGTATCCACCTGACTTGCAGCCTTTCCATCAGCCCGCACCACCCATAAATAAGCGGGTGCACTTTCGCTACTTGCATATTTATAGGAAAGCCATTCACCGTCGGCTGACCAGCCTATTAATTCCACATAGCCTGAGTCTGTAAGCTGCTTTGGTAGAACATCCCGTTTCCGTCCGTCAAGCAGCCACAAATTGCCTTTATCAGTATATGCTACTACAGCATTAAACGCCTCATCACTTACCCGTTCCGGCGGGGTGTGGCGCTCGCCTGTAATAATCTGAACCTGATAAGCACTATTATCCCAGGCCACAGTGACTCCTAAATTTTCCGCTACGAAGCGAAGCGGCACATAGAACGTGCCATTGATCAATCGAGGAGGTACTGGGATGAAAATTGGCTCGCCATTTTTGCGCACTTCTCCCGTAGAAGGCCTAAAGAAAATTGTGCGTCCGTTTTTTTGAATCCAGGTTGTCCCCTCAACCTCATTCCACTGAAAGCCGGCATTAAGATATGCAGCAAGCTCTTCTAATGATACTAAAATCGATCCATTGTCCCAGCAAAGGGGTGATGCCTGTGCCATAAGCTGACCGTCCACCATAAGCGTCGGTATCTTGACATCAGCTGTGGCAGGCAGTGTCGCCGACATCAATACCATAAGCCCTGCCAGCAAAGCGGCAAAGCTGCGCAATCTAGTTATTTTCATAGCAAATATACCTTCCTTTCTTAATTATAACTTATTTATACGGAAATACACTTAATATATTTAGACTCAATTCATAATTAAAAGTTCCGCATATTAAAAATTATTTTAGCTAATGTCCATTGAACAAATTCCAAGCGCCTTCTAACAACCGTAACAAGAGGGCTGTCCCATTGAGACGTAAGCGTAAAATCGGTCTGGTCCCCTATCTCTGGACAATATCTTTGTATTTCTCATAAAATCGTACTTTTGCATTAACTTTAATAATTGTTTAAAGCTTAAAGATTATGCTGTAAAAGGTTTGACCTTAACTTTATCATCTATAAATGCTGCATAAAACTTTCAAACTCGTTTTGACTGTAGCATTCATCCTTCAAGATGGAATATCGTGCCTTCAAGCTGCTGAGGTTACGTTTTGCTTCCTGGCATTCTTTAATTATTTGCTCTTTAAATTCTTCTGTATACTGTTTTCTTGTCATTTAAGCTAACCCCCTGTTTTTATACTATCAGATACAAAGATTTTCTCTAAGTTGGTTAGGGGGATATAGAGCGACGTTGTAAGGAATAAACTGTGAACTAGGAACTGTTATGTATAAGGTGGATGGATTCTCCCATATGGATATTTTTAAGTTTTGATAAAAGCCATAGGTTCTATCATCCTATGACTTTTATCTTACCCCAAACTTTGCCCACGAAGTTGAACTGGACACCTATTATTAATTCTAATTGCAATACCATGATTAATAAAAACATAACTCGCTTTCATTTCGATTTTAGAATAAGTAGAATGCTAATAATAATACTTAAAAAAGCACCAAATATAAACATCCATAAATCATATTCTGACATAAAACCAATAAAGTGATTAGTGTTTAAAAATTCGGGTGGTGCCAGGCACCTTTTCATGTAACCGCCCGTTTTCTAATAAGTTTAAATAACCGGGTTTTATATTAACCTGCATACTCTTCTTCTCCAAAAAGACTTTTTCAGCAAAA
>MPOT01000050.1 GCA_001896545.1 Tepidanaerobacter sp. EBM-38
ATTCGTGCGGGTCGGAACTTACCCGACAAGGAATTTCGCTACCTTAGGACCGTTATAGTTACGGCCGCCGTTCACTGGGGCTTCGGTTCACACCTTCGCCTTGCGGCTAAGCGTTCCCCTTAACCTTCCAGCACCGGGCAGGCGTCAGCCCCTATACATCGGATTTCTCCTTAGCAGAGACCTGTGTTTTTGCTAAACAGTCGCTTGGGCCCATTCACTGCGGCCTTTTCGCCTTAGGTTACCCTAAAGCTACTCAGGCACCCCTTCTCCCGAAGTTACGGGGTTAGTTTGCCGAGTTCCTTAACAAGAGTTGTCCCGCTCACCTTAGGATTCTCTCCTCGCCTACCTGTGTCGGTTTGCAGTACGGGCACCCTTGGCCTTGCTAGAGGCTTTTCTTGGCAGTATGGGTTCAGCTGCTTCGTTACTTAAATTTCACTCCCCATCACGCTTCAGCCATGGCCTGACGGATTTGCCTATCAGGCTTGCCTTTGCGCTTGGGCACGCTCTACCAACGGCGTGCTCAGCCTACCCTCCTGCGTCACCCCATTGCTCATAGCGGCCTTAGGTGGCACTGGAATATCAACCAGTTGTCCATCGCCTACGCATTCACTGCCTCGGCTTAGGCCCCGGCTTACCCTGAGCGGACGAGCCTTCCTCAGGAAACCTTAGGCATTCGGTGGACAGGATTCTCACCTGTCTTTCGCTACTTATACCGGCATTCTCACTTCCTGTAAGTCCACACAGCCTTTCGGATGTGCTTCTGCCTTGCAGGAACGCTCCCCTACCACGCAAGCTGTTGCTTGCATCCGCAGCTTCGGTGTAAACCTTTAGCCCCGTTACATTTTCGGCGCAGCACCACTCGACCAGTGAGCTATTACGCACTCTTTGAATGAATGGCTGCTTCTAAGCCAACATCCTGGTTGTCTTCGCGGTACAACATCCTTTCCCACTTAGGTTTACTTAGGGACCTTAGCTGACGGTCTGGGCTGTTTCCCTTTCGACTATGAAGCTTATCCCCCACAGTCTGACTCCTAACTATCGCTCCTCGGCATTCGGAGTTTGATAGGGTTCGGTAACCTTTTCGGCCCCTAGCCCATTCAGTGCTCTACCTCCGAGGGCGTAAAGTTAAGGCTAGCCCTAAAGCTATTTCGGGGAGAACCAGCTATCTCCGTGTTCGATTGGCTTTTCACCCCTACCCACAGCTCATCCCATGACTTTTCAAC
>MPOT01000077.1 GCA_001896545.1 Tepidanaerobacter sp. EBM-38
AAATGTTACACCAGTACAAATAGATTGTTATTGTTACTACCATGTACTAATTTATAATTTAAAGCGAGGGTGGGTAAGGGGAATCTAGAGCATCAGATGCTCTGTTAGAGCTGTAAATGAACTACTTGTTCGTTTATGGCTTTTTCTTATTTCAAAATCACCGCTTTATCCAGTCGAAAATATGCAGAATATATCTTTTTTGATATAACAATATATAATCTTAATGAATTAAAACTTATAGGGAATTTTGTATCCCATGGTAATTATGTAACGGGAAATCTGAAAACTGCATAGGATTAATTTACTACTTGACACGTATTACGCAACACGATATTATAAACATATACTACGTTTTACGTAATATGGAGGTGTTTCTATTTTGGGAAAAGTGCAGGAATCTCCATTAACAGAAACTGCATTTCTTATTCTTCTGGCGATGTATCAGCCAAACCATGGTTATGGGGTGATGCAATTTGTGATGGAGAAGACAAATGGCAGGGTTGTTTTTGGACCGGGGACTTTATATGGAGCCATCAACAATCTATCCAAGAAAGGATGGATTAAAGCTTTACCTGCAGAAAAAAACGAAAGAAAAAAAGATTATCTTATTACTGATTTAGGGAAGTTACAAGTTGAAGCGGAAATGAAAAGATTAAAGGAAGTGTATAAAATCGGCGAGGAAATTTTAAGGAATGAAGGAGCTGAAATTGATGAGAAAGTTTAAGCTGTTTATGAATCCCGTTGAGGGCCAAGCACACTGGTTAAATGAGCAGGCTAAGAACGGCTGGAAACTGTCTAAAGTTGGAAGACTTTTCTATGAATTTGAACCAAGCAATCCCGGAGAATATCAGTATGCTGTAGATTATATCGGAAATAAATCTAACCAAGAAAGAATCAAATACGAAGAATTTATAAGTGAAATGAATATTACATATTATGAAAAGCCAATCAATCTGGGACACTTTTCCATAGGTAAGGTAAAATATCGGCCCTTTGCCGACAAAGGTGGGAAAATCGCAACATCACGAGGCATGATAAATCGAGAACTGTTAATTCTTGAAAAGAAGAATGATGGGAAACCTTTTGCTATTTATAGCAATATCACGGATAAAATCGAGGCTTTGAAAGAAAGAAGAAAACCGTATATCTATTTTATAGTTTTTACTCTCTTAATGGGATTATATATTTATTATACAAGAAAGCCTTTTTTCTCATCTACATTGTGGAATTACCATAATGATGATTTTAAAGGGATTTTAGCTTTCGGCGTAATACTAGGTTTACCGAGTGTTAAGTCGGGAATACGGGTTTTACAGCTTAGCTTGGCTATTCGTGGGTTAAGAGAAAAAATGAAAGTTCATGAGGTATGACGCAGGTCTTGCTGCAGAAGATTTTATCCGATTATTATAATTTTACAAACGACAATTTTAAAAAATAATATAAAAAATGCCTGAATACAAGCTTTGAAAAAAGCATATACGCAGATCAGTATAAACATTTGGCCTGCATGGAGCTGCATTTATTATCGGAAGCGCTGCAAGAACTGCACCGCAAGAAAAGGGCACTCTTTCCATGCTTTCATTTGATGAAATACGTGAAATGTCAAAAATCGGATTTATGGAGTTTGCAAGTCGCACATTTAACGCCCATTACTTTATAAAGGACAAAAAATCGGCATTTGTTGAAATGGATAAAGATGAGCTCGCTAAAGACTTTAAAGATATGGATAACTTCGTTTTTTAAGCCTTGCGTTGGTTAGGGTTGTAGTAAGAATAAAGCTATTGGCGGTATGCCGATAGCTTTATTCTTATTAAAATCTGAGGTTGCATACATTTTTAAATGAAATTTTTAATTCTTGATAGATTTTCTCTTCCCAATGTGAAATATTAAGTAGAAGGGTAAATAATCTACATGTAGAAAATTAGCCTATAGAAGGTGGTGCCCATTGAAAATAACCGAAGAAAATTTTATTGAACAGCTCAAAAAGGGGAATGAGAAAGCTCTCGAGTATGTTATTGACAATTATGCGTGGATTCTCAAGACAGTCATAAAAAAACATCTTTATCACCTTCCAAATTATTATGAGGAGTGTATGAATGATTGTCTACTAGGGATTTGGGAAAATATACGCTATTATGACCCTAAAAAGTCCAGTTTTAAAAACTGGGTAGGGGGAATTGCAAAATACAAATCACTTAACTATGTAAGGAAATATTTAAGAGACTTGGAAAATGAAAATATGGAAAATGTAACTATCCCTGCTGAAGATAATACACTCAAAGAGATCTTATCAAAGGAAATCAGCTTGGAAACCGAAAAAATGCTCAAGAGTTTATCAGAAGAAGATAGGGGAATTTTTATAAAGCTATACTTCGAAGATAAAAATATGGATGAGGTATCGTTTGATACAGGACTTACTAAACCCGTGATATACAACAGACTTTCAAGAGGCAAAAAGAGAATCCGTGAAGCGTTCAGTATAAAAGGAGGTTCCGGCAATGAGGGATTATAAAAACGCATATGAACTCTTGAATTACACCAAGATTAATCTTGAGGATTATGATAGAGAGGTTTTAAACGATGTTGAAAAACAAAGTTTAAAAAAATGTTTTAAAAAGAACAGGAAGCAAAGATTCAACTTTAAAAAATTTGGAATGATGGCTGCTGTTGCAGTTTTAGCTGTTGGGCTTTTAAGCCAGACAAATTTTGGGAGAAACGTTTATGCAGCTGCAGAGTCGAAAGTTTCAGAGATTTATTATTCTATTGGGGAAGCGCTGGGCATTAAAAGAAACATCGAGCCTTATGCAAATGTAATTAATCAAATAGTGGAACATAATGGAGTAGAAATAAAATTAACCGATGTTATCATAGACAAAGATGAATTAATTTTTTCTACAATTGCAAATGCAAATACACCTGTAGATTGGGTTAATTTTGATTATGATATTTTTATCAACGGCAAAAGACTAACAAATTACGGTGCCACCGGTAGTTCTAGGAGGATCGGAAATTCCGAAACTGCATTTTCCCACATTTATGCTGTTGACACTAAAGGAATTGATTTAGAAGAAAACATAGACGTAAAAATTATACTCCATAATTTAAATTATCGTATCGGCGAATCTGAAAAGGGGATAAAAGGAAAATGGGAGTTTGAATTTACGGCAAATGGCAGCGAATTAATGGCAAATTCCCATGCATTGCCAATGAATTACTCCTTCACTGTAGGTGGTCAAAAATATAGCTTGGAGGAATTTAGATACAACCCTGTAAATCAAAAATTTTTTGGAAAAGTAAAAGGCAAATCAAAAGATGCATATGCTATTGAATTAAGGGGCCATGACAATCTGGGAAATGAAGTTACATTTTTCCTGACCAGTGTATCCGGTGAAGATATAGTATTTAAATACGAAAACATCCACGGGGATTTATCTGATGAAATCACATCTATTACCCTGACTCCTTATGCTGCAAAATATCCTGAACAAAGTGGGAAAATGAGCAATGATTATAAACAGGTGGGTGAAGAGTTTACAATGTTTTTAATGAAATAGTGATAGCAAATAAGCTATATTAGGCTATGATGAAATCTAATTAACTGCCCTTTTTCTGGGCAGTCTTTTGCTTTTTATGCGTACAATCAGCACTTTTTACATAACTGTAAAAATTTTTAAAGCCTATTGACCTTCACTGCTAATTTTATATGGAACTATTTTCTATATAGTAACGTCTAAAGAGTAAAGAGGTGATTTTATGAAAAAGTTCATAGCAGCTACTATATTGATAACTGTTTTATGCTCTGCTGCCTTTGCGGTTTTGGCCAATTCCGGACCGGTGTTTTGGAAGGGATATCCGTCTTCGGATATAATGTTAATTGAGGAAAATTCTCCGATCACGGTGAAAAACGAAAATCTTATATTCGATTTTTCTGATGATAATGGTTCAGATTATACGATAGTGGGCAAAGTTACTGCCACTTATGAGATGGCTAACTCCGCGGATAAACCGCAGTCGGTACAGATGGCTTTTCCTTTTGTAGGAAGGCTTAATGAACTTTCTCCAAATGATATAACTATTGTAGCTGACGGCAGTTCTGTGCCGTATGATATTTTTATTGGGGATATAGTTGATAGCTACGGGGCTTCGGCACAGGATAAGGAACCTAGTTTTGAGTTTAAAGATATCGTAAATACCATTACATATGAACCTTATAAGGCGGAAAACTTTGCTGAAAATGAAAAGGGCAAGCTGTATACTATTTATGTGAAACCAATAAATGAACAAAGAATAAACTTTGCCGTAGATTTTAATTTCGACTCTAAAAAAACTAAAGTACTTACATATGGATTTAACGGATATGAACGAAATGGAAATAATGTAAGAATCGACACTTGGTGTTATAAACCGGAGATTTTACAAATTTATGTTTTAGGCGAAGACATTAATTTAAATATAAATGCTTATACTGACGGAGAACTTAGCAAAAAAACCGATTTATTTACGCATCAGATTTTGACAAAAGAAGTGGAGCTTAAACCATATCTAATGGAGTATATAAGGAATAATGATTACAGAAAAAATAATGGTATGTTTTCCGATATCCAATTGTATAACCTGTACGCAAAAGTCCTTGATAATTACTTTACTGAAAATATGGGCTATAGCTCTGAGCATGACCTTTATGGATATGGAAATTGCCAACGAATATTAACCCTTGTTTACACCGTAAAGTTTCCCGACAACAGTGAAAAAGAGGTAAGCGTAAGTTATAATGCATCCGGAACTATGGATAAGAGAGAAACCTCCGAACCATTATATTCCTTTGACTATATTTTGAATCCAGCCAAAAACTGGGAAGATTTTAAAAACCTAAATATTACGATTATAACACCACGAAAAGCCCCACATATTGTAAAGAGCAGCACCAGGTTTACTAAGGGAGAAAATAACACATACACGGCAACCTTGTCTGAGCTCCCTGAAACTGACTTGTCATTTACACTCTACGCTCATGAGAAAATCACGCTGCTCGATAAGATTCAAGGCAAACTAGGGAGAAATTTATGGCATTTTACCTTTCTTTTGATATATGCAATAGTATTTATGATTATCGGAATAATCATTGTTAAGCTTATTCTTAGAAGTAAAAAGAATAGGTATATCTGATGATGCATTACAGACTCGATAACTCTTTTTATAATTTCACATAAACCTTCGATAATGATTCCATATTTTTATCAGACACTTATTAAAGTGCCTTACGAATTATAATAAACGTAGAAAGGACGTGATGATGAAATAACACGTCCTTTTTGCTATAATTTACATGAGGTGGTGAAAAAACAATGTCCTATTGTATATATTTGGTAGAAGATGATAAAAACTTAAATTTGGTATTAACTTCTTATTTGCAAAAAGAAGGATGGCAAGTAGTATCTTTTTTAACTGGCAATGAAGCTAAGCAGGCCATTGAAAATCCTCCTGACTTGTGGATACTTGATATAATGCTTCCGGATATAGATGGCTACCATCTGCTGCAGGAAATTAAAGCAGTTTCACCACAAGTGCCAATTATCTTTATTTCTGCAAGAGATGCTGATATAGACAGAGTAGTTGGCTTAGAGCTAGGCAGTGACGATTATTTGGCCAAGCCATTTCTCCCCCGGGAACTGGTCATTCGAAGCCGTAATCTTTTGGAGCGAATATATAGTCCAAGTGCTCAAACACATACAATTTCCCCATATATAATTAATGAAGCAAGTAGAATGGTGAAACTGAACGAAGAAGTAATAGACCTTACTTCAAAAGAGTTTGACCTGTTGCTTTACTTCGTTAAAAATCAAGGGCTTGCAATATCCAGGGAGCAAATACTCACCAATATATGGGGGACCGACTATTTCGGCTCTGATCGCGTTGTCGATTATTTTGGTAAAGACTCTTTTTAAAAGGCTTTCTGCAATAATGGGTTTGGCTTTCATACTCAGTTGGCTTCCATCGCTAGGCCTAGCCAGATACCTAACAAGGCCGCTGGTAACCCTGGAAAAACGAGTAGAGAAATTGGCCGACAGGGACTGGCAAGAGCCTATTAAATTAGAGCGAAATGACGAAATAGGCAGGCTGGGGAAGTCGGTTGAACAGCTCAGACAGCAATTAGTACTTCAGGATGAAGCCCAGCAATCTTTCTTGCAGAACATTTCCCATGAACTCAAAACCCCGGTCATGGTAATCCAAAGCTATATTCAGGCCATTAAAGACGGCATATTTCCCAAAGGTGATTTAACCCGAACATTACAAGTAATAGAGGAAGAAGCGGATAGACTGCAAAAACTCATTCACAACCTACTCTACTTGACCAAACTTGATTATCTGGCTACACATAAGCCGACTCGAGAAATTTTTGAAATGGATAAACTGATAAAGCATGTTGTAGAAAGACTGCGCTGGCATCGGAAGGAATTGGATTGGTCGCTTAAACTCTCACCGATAAAGATAAATGGGGATATTGAACAATGGAGGGTAGTCCTTGAAAATTTGCTGGATAACCAGATACGCTATGCCAACAGTAAGATTGATATTGCTTTAACGTCTGAGGACGAAACTTCTGCTATTCTTCACATATATAACGATGGACCTAACATAGAGCCTGAAATCATGGAAACCCTCTTTCAAAAATACAACAAAGGATATAAAGGCAAATCAGGTCTTGGCCTTGCTATTGTAAACCGCATAGTTTCCCTGCATGGCGGCAAAATCCGAGTTGAAAATGAAGAAAATGGTGTTTCATTTTATATATCGGTACCTAAGGCGGTATAGAAAAGATAAACCAGTATCAAACCAATTAAACTTTAGATACAGACCTACAAAACTCAGACCAAACTTTATGGCCTGAGTTTTTGTGTAATTTTTTTACTTATTTGTACAATATTTTGTGTTAATATAACAAATCCCAGTGATAGGCTATTATAATAGTAATAGGTCAATAAAACAAAATATTTATAAGGGGGATAAAAGTGAGAAAATTTAAATTCCTGTCATTGGTTTTAGTTGCAATCTTGTGCATGACAATTTTTGCTGGTTGTTCAAGCAGTGAACCCAAATCTGAACCCGCACCTGAACCAGCAGAAAAAGCCGAAGAACCTAAAAAAGATTTGAGTCTTACTATCTATGCAGGCCTAATGGAAGATCATGCTCAAGCAGCTGCCAAAGAATTTGAAAAGGAAACAGGGGTTAAGACCAGTGTAGTCCGCATGAGCGGTGGCGAGATACTTACCCGAATTGAGGCAGAGAAAGAAAACACAAAAGCCTCTGTTTGGTATGGGGGACCGGCTGATACATTTATTGCAGCAAAAGAGAAAGGGTTGTTGGAAGCATATGTATCGCCAAATGCAGCTAAAATACCCGAACAATTTAAAGATCCTGAAGGCTATTGGACCGGTATCTACAAGGGCTATTTAGGCTTTGTATGCAATGGAAAACTACTAAAAGAGAAGAATATAGAAATTCCCAAAACCTGGGAGGATCTATTAAACCCTGCACTTAAAGGCCAGATAGTTGTGGCAAACCCTGCATCTTCAGGGACTGCTTATACTTTGATAGCTACGTTGGTGCAGTTATGGGATGAAGATAGAGCTATGGATTATTTAAAGAAATTAGATGAACAGATAAGACAATATCCTAAAACCGGTTCAGCCCCGGCGCAAATGGCTGGAATGGGTGAAGCCATGGTAGGAATTTGTTTCATGCATGATGGTATAAAATACTACGAAGAAGGATATACGGACATAGTTTTATCAGCACCGGAAGAAGGGACAGGGTATGAGATAGGAGCTGTAGGTATTATAAAAAATGCTCCTGACCTAGAAGCGGCAAAGATTTTTGTCGATTGGGCCTTGACTAAGGAAGCACAGGAATTGGGTCAGCAGTACGGCTCATATCAATTTTTAACAAACCCTGATGCCAATCCGCCCAAGCAAGCAGAGCAGCTAAAAGATACAAAACTCATAGATTACGATATGGAATTTGCCGGAAAGAATCGTGCAAGATTAGTTGAAAAATGGCATGAGGTAACAAATAAGTAGAAACTAAGAAATGCATGATTGAGTTACTCAATCATGCATTTCTTAAAAAGGCAGAAAGGGTGCAAAAGTATGGTTGTAAGAACCAAATTACTCAGCGATTTTAAAGATATGAAAAAAATTTTACGAGATCCAATTTTGCTTACTACTATTATTTTTGTCATTATTATTTTATTAACTTTTATAATCTATCCCTTATATTCCGTATTAAATGAAAGCTTTGTAGAAAACGGCAGATTTACTACCTCGTCATACATCAGGATTTTTAGCAATCGTGATTTTCAAAACACATTAAAAAACACCCTGATTTTAGGAGTTGTAGTAGGAGTGCTTTCTACGGCAATAGGATTTATCTTTGCCTATGCTAATGTGTATCTCGATACCGGTCTTGCCAAGCTATTTGACATAGTTTCTATACTTCCGATTGTTTCACCGCCTTTTGTGCTAGGGCTTTCAGCCATATTGCTTTTTGGGCAGCAGGGAATTATCACAAAAAGATTGTTAGGCATACAAAATGCAAATATTTACGGATTTAAAGGTTTAGTCATGGTGCAGGTAATGACTTTCTTTCCGGTAGCTTATTTGGTGCTCAAAGGCTTACTTTTAAATATGGACCCGGCATTGGAAGAGGCCTCACGAAATATGGGAGCATCTACCTCTAAAACATTTTTGAAAGTGACCTTGCCCCTTATGACACCGGGAATTGCAAATGCATTTTTACTTGTATTTATAGAGGCTGTAGCGGATTTTGCAAATCCAATGTTAATCGGCGGTAACTATTCAACTTTAGCTACCCAAATATATTTACAGGCCATAGGCAACTATGATATGCAGGGAGGTTCAACTATTGCTGTAATACTTTTATCACTTTCCATACTGCTCTTTGTAGTGGAAAAATATCTGGTAGAAAAAAGATCGTATATAACTGTTACAGGAAAATCCTCAAGAAAGCGAGAACTTATAACCGATCATAGGATAGTTTTACCGATTAAATTTATATGTCTTGGTGTAACAATTTTTGTAATATCTTTTTATATATTAGTGCCAATTGGAGGCCTTTTTAAGACATGGGGCGTAAATTTTTCGCTAACATTAAATCACTTTAAATATGTGTTTAACATTGGACTCAAGCCTTTTACCGATACGATTTTCTTATCAGCTGTAGCTACGCCTATAACAGGGATACTATCCATGATTATAGCCTTTTTAATTCAGCGAAAGAAATTTATCGGCCGAAGTTTTGTAGAATTTGCTTCGCTATTGGCTATGGCTGTACCCGGTACGGTTCTAGGAATAGGGTATATATTGGCTTATAATACCAAGCCACTGCTTTTGACCGGAACCGCTGCGATTATAATTATTGCCTTTATTATGAGAAGCCTGCCTGTGGGAGTAAGGTCCGGCGTTGCGGCACTGGCGCAGATAGATCCTTCGATTGAAGAAGCGGCTCAAGACTTAGGTGCAAACACCTTTCAAGTTTTTACTTCAATTACCTTGCCGCTTATTCGACCGGCATTTTTCAGCGGCCTTGTTTATTCCTTTGTGCGCAGTATGACAGCGGTAAGTGCGGTCATTTTCCTCATATCGGCCAGGCATAATTTGCTTACTACTCAGATTATGGCTCAAGCTGATGCTGGAAGGTTTGGAGTGGCATGTGCTTATTCTACCATATTGATTTTTATAGTTTATGCTGCAGTTTATATAATGAATTTCGCACTTACAAAAATGCAAGTTGGCCAACAGGAAATTATATAAAAACGGAGGTTAATATGGACAGCAAAGGTGTATATATACAAGAATTAACTAAAATATACATAGATCCGAAAGGTAACCAGATAAAGGCCGTAGATAATATATCGGTGAATATAAAGCCCGGAGAGTTCGTCACCCTTTTAGGCCCTTCCGGTTGCGGAAAGACCACAACCCTTAGGATGATAGCCGGTTTTGAGATTCCCTCATCGGGAAATATATATTTGGGTGACAAAAAGATAAACGACTTACCTCCGGATAAAAGAGATACGGCTATGGTATTTCAAAGCTATGCCCTTTTTCCTCACTACAATGTATTTGACAATATCGCTTATGGCTTAAAAATAAAAAAACTTCCCGCACAAGAAATAAGAAACAAGGTTTCAAAAATCTTGGAAACCATAGGCTTGCAGGGGATGGAAAAACGATTTCCAAACCAACTGTCCGGAGGTCAGCAACAGCGCATAGCTTTAGCACGAGCTTTAATAATGGAACCGGGGGTTTTGCTTTTTGATGAACCGCTTTCTAATTTGGATGCTAAGCTTCGGGTTTATATGAGAAGTGAAATTCGAAGGATTCAACGACAGTTCGGTATAACTGCAATATACGTTACACATGATCAGTCGGAGGCAATGAGCCTTTCAGATAAAATAATAATTATGAATGAAGGAATAATCGAGCAGATAGGAACCCCCTTGGAAATATATTATTCACCTAAGACGGAATTTGTGGCGGATTTTATAGGGATAGCTAACTTTCTAGAAGCTAAAATTATCTCTAAAAAATCAGATAAAGCTATAATACTGCTTCAAGGCAAAGAAATTGAAGTAGCATATTCAGGCGATAAAAAACCGGGTGAAAAATGTAAGCTTATTATAAGGCCTGAAACCGTAAAGATTTCTAAAACAGGTCAATTTAAAGGTATAGTTAAATCCTCCACTTTTATGGGTTCATATCAGGAATATACTGTTGAATGCGGGAGTCATACTGTGCAAATACATGATGTAAACCCAAAAGTTAAAACCGTATTTTCCGAAGGTGAAGATGTCGGGATTGAGCTTTTACCGGAAAATATTCATATAATCTAGTGCTTACTGACTTATAGAATAATAAGAGGGGTTGGAGATAAGCTTTCCAATCCCTTTAAATATTTTACACTATAATAGCAGGAATAAGAATCCAAGCAACGAATTTATAAAGAGGGAGGGAGGCTATGATTTCAAAGATAAAAACCTCTTTTGGAGGGAAATTATTTGTATTTTTCCTAATCATCGGTATACAACCTCTCTTGTTTATGACTGCAGCAGCATACATGAATACTAATGAAATGATAAAAGAAAAGATTAATTCATCAATCTATGAAAATATAAAAATTGTGGGTAATTTATTAGACTCATCTCTGGAGACTTTTTTAAATATGGCTAGATTTATATCCCACAGTGATGATGTGAAAACCCTATTAAACAAAGAATGGTCGGACGGGTTTGAGAGCAAGTTTGCCGATGTTCAAAAAGTATACAAACTTACGAATCTTTTAACCGCCGCTCACAAAAACGAGGTTCCGGTATATATCGTAGGCGTAAAAAAATATAATCGGTTCAGTACCACAGACCATCTTCCGCCGATATATGCCACCTTAAAAGGTGAGATATTCAATCAAATTGATGCGGCGACTAAACATGAAGTTATATATACGCAAAGGCGTTTTGACGCTATCAAAAGCAAAGATATAGTCCTGACTCTAGGCCGTAAGATTCGTGATGATGCTTCCGACGAAGTCTTAGGGTATGTAATCTTGGATATATATGATGAATACTTTGATAAAGTATTAGATAATGTAAAGGTTTTTGAAGGCAATAATGTATATGTCTTGGACAAAAACGGAGTTATTATTACGGATAAGCGAAATAAAAACATGACAGGTTTTAAGTTCTACGATGAATATTATGATATTGTAATGAATAACCAGGAAGGCGAGTTTTTATGCAATATCGGCAATAACGACTATATAGCGTTTTTCACTACTCTTGCCGATACAGGGTTTAAAATAGTCGAGATTATTCCATCAAAGGTGTTATATCGTGACAAAAGAATTATAATTAAATTTTTTATAATAATTGCTTTGATTTTTTCCTTAATTTCTATCGGAGCTTCGTTCTTTTTATCAAAAAACCTTTCCCACCCCATTAACTATTTATCTGATTTGATGAAAAAGGTTGAGAATGGTGATATGGATGTAAGATTTGATTTAAAAAGGGATGATGAAATTGGTCTTTTAGGAGAAAGTTTCAATAAGATGATAAAGAATACCAAAGATCTCATAAATAAGGTTTACATAAAGCAATACCTTCTTAAAGAAGCAGAGTTTAAAGAGTTAAAATCTCAAGCAAATCCTCATTTTATTTATAATACCTTAGAATCAATAAATTGTATGGCAAAGCTGAAAGACTATGAAGGTATAACCGACATGGTTATAGCATTAGGCAAGTTTTTACGCTACAGTTTAAACAAAAACAGTGATATAGTTACGATTAGAGAAGATATAGAGCAGGTAAAAAACTATCTAACCATACAGCAGATCCGATTTGGAGAAAAAATCACGATAAACTTTGATATTGATGAGAGATTATATGATAAAAAAATACTGAAATTTTTAATACAGCCGTTGGTAGAAAACGCTATAATCCACGGTTTGGAACCTAAAATTGGCAAAGGGTTTATAAACATTAGGGGATATATTAGCGATGATTTAATTGTCTTTGATATTGAAGATGATGGAGTTGGCTTTGGAATGAGCTCAAAATCAGGTTTTGGTTTAGGTATGAAAAATGTTGATAAATTAGTAAAAATCCATTATGGAAAGGAATATGGCTTATCACTGCCTGAAAAATCCGGAATAACTTGTGTCAGGCTGACTATACCAAATACAGATTGATAGTGCGAAAACATCCAATCTGCTCTTCGCCAAATTAAATATAATGGAAATCTAAAGGAATATAGGCTGTTACTTAAAATACCTCCCGGCAAAACGAAACTGGGAGGTATTTTAATTTAGTATTTTTTAAGCTTCAGGGAAAAGGCCTTCTGTACTTAAATACCGCTCTCCGGTATCAGGAAGTATAGTTACTACTAATTTACCCGGGCCCAAGTCTTTGGCGATTTTCTGAGCTGCCCAGACTGCAGCACCCGATGAGATACCGGCAAGGATTCCTTCTTCAGTAGAAAGCTTGCGTGTCATTTCATAGGCATCTTCATCCGTAACTGCGATAATTTCATCAATTAAATCTGTGTCTAAAACCTTTGGAACAAAGCCGGCGCCAATACCTTGAATCTTATGGGGCCCAGGTGCTGCCCCGGATAAAACAGCAGAAGATGCTGGCTCCACGGCGACTGTCTTTATATGAGGCACTTCGGCTTTTAGTTTCTTTGAAATTCCTGTAAAGGTGCCGCCGGTACCTACTGTTGCTACAAATGCGTCTAACCTACCGTCGGTTTGTTTTAATATTTCGATTGCTGTAGTAGTTTCATGTGCAAAAGGATTGATAGGATTATCAAACTGCATTGGCATAAAATAGCCGCAAGTTTTTGCGAGCTCTTCAGCCTTTTTTATTGCGCCATCCATGCCTTCTTCAGGTGGCGTCAATACAAACTCTGCCCCATAAGCCTTTAAAAGTTTTCTCCGCTCAACGCTCATGGATGCCGGCATGACTAAAATAAGCCGATATCCTTTAACAGCACATACCATTGCAAGGCCTATTCCGGTATTTCCGCTGGTAGGCTCTACAACCGCCGAACCGGGTTTGAGTAGCCCCCTTTCTTCGGCATCATTTACCATATGTAAGGCAATGCGATCTTTTATACTGCCGCCCGGATTAAACGATTCAACCTTTGCCGCTATAGTTGCCCCTGTTTTAGGTGAGAGCCTGTTTAATTTTAACATAGGAGTCATTCCGATAAGTTCTAGAATAGAGTTGTTGATTTTATTGCTTTTATTGTTCATTTTGCAAAACCTCTCTATTTAAGTTATATCAATTATATCCCTAGAGGGATTTTTGTCAATTACTAACATATTCTTTATTGTTTTAAAGTGTTAATACGTTAATACAGAAAATTAGGAACAAACAAAAAAGTCCGGTAATTTATAGATTTTTGCGAAGGGAAAATTGCAGAAATGTAGAATATATTAATATAATTAGCGAATAAGAAAGAAAAAATATAGTTAATCATTGTTTGGGTAAAAAATATCAAATTAAACATGCTAAGAGCATAATCAAAATTGAGGTGACAACATTGGTAATCGATGGAGAGAGTTTAACTCTGGAAGACCTTACAAAAGTAGTATGGGAAAAAGAACGAGTCGAATTGTCTTTGAAATCAAAAGAAAAAGTTGAAACATCCAGAAAATACGTTGAAAAAATTATTCAAAATAATGATGTCGTATACGGTGTAACTACTGGCTTTGGAAAGTTTTGCAATGTAAATATTTCATCTCAAGATACCCGAGATTTACAGGTAAATTTAATTAGAAGCCATTCGGCAGGGGTCGGCGAATACCTTCCAGAAGATGCTGTAAGAGCTATGATGCTGCTTAGGGCAAATGCACTTGCTAAGGGATATTCGGGAATAAGATATTCTACACTTCAAACTCTAATTGATATGTTAAATAAAGGAGTAATCCCCAGGGTCCCATCACAGGGTTCCTTGGGAGCCAGTGGGGACTTGGTTCCTCTTGCACATATGGTTCTTGTTATGATAGGCGAGGGAGAAGCTACATATAAAGGAAAAGTTATGTCAGGCAAAGAAGCTATGCAATTGGCAGGAGTAATGCCAGTAACACTTGAAGCAAAGGAAGGGCTTGCCCTCATAAATGGTACACAGGCCATGACGGCTGTTGGAAGTCTTGCTCTTTCGGAAGCAATAAATCTGTCAAAAGTTGCGGATATATCTGCAGCGCTGACTTTTGAAGCCTTAAATGGTGTAATAGATGCATTTGATGAAAATGTTAATCTAGTAAGGCCTCACAAGGGACAGATAGAATGTGCAAGAAACATGAGAAAGCTCTTAGAAGGAAGCCAATTTGTAACCCGTCAGGGCAATCCTAAAGTCCAAGATGCGTACGCATTGCGGTGTATCCCTCAGGTGCATGGAGCCGTAAGAGATGCATTAGAACATATTAAAGAAATAGTTGAAATTGAGATGAATTCAGCAACAGACAATCCCTTAATTTTCCCTGAGAGCGATACTGTCATTTCCGGCGGCAATTTCCACGGAGAACCCATAGCTATAAACATGGATTATATGGGAATAGCAGTTTCAGAGCTCGCAAATATCTCCGAACGGCGTATTGAGCGTCTTGTAAACCCAAGTTTAAATGAAGGCTTACCTGCATTCCTAATTGATAATGGTGGTTTGAATTCAGGTCTTATGATAGCTCAATATACTGCAGCATCATTGGTATCAGAAAATAAGACACTAGCAACTCCAGCCAGTGTAGATTCCATACCATCTTCAGCTAATCAGGAAGATCATGTAAGTATGGGTATGATTGCTGCACGGAAGGCAAGGAAAATAGTTGAAAACACCAGAAATGTTTTGGCTATTGAGCTCTTATGTGCTGCACAGGCAATTGATTTGCGACTACAAGAAAGTAAAGGAAAGGAGTTGGGGAAAGGGACAAAAGTTACATATAGTGCGATAAGGGAAAAAATAATGCCAATAGATAAAGATAGAGTTTTAAGTAATGATATGAAAGTTATAGCTGAAAGCATACAGGATAATAAACTAACTAAACACTGAGTTTACCGGACATATAGAACATACAGAAAGGCTGTCATAATAAATCTGAGAAAGGGCGTGCTCAAGATATGAAATAAGAAAGTATGAAGTTTTAAGAATACTTAATAACTATTGTAGGAGGTGATGAGCATACCAAAGTTGATTTCTTTAATAATTTGAGAAATGTCTATAGATTTATTCTAAAACTTTAACTATGAAAAAGGATCAGTTATCTAAATATGCTCAAATGTATTTGTAATTTAGGTCTACTTTATTTATATGGAGGGAAGATTTATGCAAAATGCAAAAAAAATGGATAACGTTAAAACAAGCATAGTAATACTACTTGGAGCAATAATAATTTTTTTTGGTGTGGGTATTATCAAAGCACCTACGCCAATTGTATTAATGTGTGCTGCCTTTGCAAATATGTTTCTATTAATCTTTTGGGGTGTAGACTGGGATGACATTATGAAAGATGTTATGACTATAGCAAAAAATTTATACGGTGCTATGATTTTACTTTTATTTGTTGGAATGATTGTGGGATCATGGATAATAAATGGAACAATACCAACTATGATTTATTATGGTTTAAAACTTATTGCGCCTTCAGCATTCTTAGTTACTGCAACGATACTGTGTGCTATAATGTCTGTAATGACGGGAACTTCATGGGGTTCTCTAAGTACTGTAGGAACTGCGCTTATGGGAGTAGCAACTGGTTTAGGTATACCTGCACCATATGCAGCGGGGGCAGTAATAGTAGGATCATATTTTGGTGATCATATTTCACCTATTTCTGATTCAACAATATTGGCAGCTGGCATGGCAGGAGTAGAGGTACTAGATCATGTTAAATATATGTTGATCACAGCAATACCAAGCTTAATTATTTCTTTAATATTTTTTTTCATACTTGGACGTCAGTTTAGTGGAGGCACAGTAGAATCTGAGACTTTAAATACAATTCTTCTCACTTTAGAAAACAACTTTAATATGAATATAATTTTGTTACTAATTCCAGTTATAGTACTGTATCTAATATATAAAAAATATCCTGCATTACTTGTTTTTGCAACTGGGATAATTATGGGAATAATATCAGCTATAATATTTCAAGGGGCGCCTATAAAAGAAATATTAGTAACACTACTGGAAGGATTTTCAAGATCAACAGGAGTAGAAGTTGTCGATAAGATGCTATTAAGAGGCGGTATAGTAAGTACGATGGAAATTGTAGTGTTAATGATGGCAGCATCCTTGTTTGGAGGTTCATTCCAAGCGTCAGGTGCGGTAGACATGTTAGCTGGATTAATAAGAAAAATTGTAAAAGGTCCAAAATCGCTTCTGGTTTTTAGTTATATTTTTCATACAGTTTTAGTAGCCACGCTTGTTAGTGACTTTACTACGTTTTCAATAACAGCTCCCATACTGCAACCTTTATTTGAAGAATACGGGTTATCGAAAGTAAATATATCAAGAATGTATGAAGAAACAGGAACAATGGGTTCTCTCTTTATTCCATGGACGTCTGCTAGCATGTTTGTAGTAAAAACAACGGGAGTTCCGCTGACTGAATGGGCATTATATACTCCAACAGTGTATTTAAATATTATCATATCAATGATTTATATATTTACCGGGTTTAAAATTGCTAAGGCAGAAACCAAAAAAGAGATGATAAGTAATACATAACTATGATAATTTTATAATATCAGACCAAACATGGTTTTAGAATTAATTAGAATAGTAACAATACAGATAAACTAAATAACTACCTTTAAAGTTAGAGTAAAGAATTCAAATATTGCATTAAGTTAATAACTGTTTTGGGAGGGGTTAATTTGAGCAATAACAATATTAATAAAATCTATAAAGCTTTAGAGCAATTTAACAAAGCAAATTTGGGTGTTTTTCCTACACCTATTCATCGATTAGAGAACTTTCAAAAAAAGATAAACCATAATAATATATGGATTAAGAGAGATGATTTAACGGGGTTAGGAATGGGCGGAAATAAAGTTAGGACACTAGAATATTTGTTGGGTGATGCATTGCTTAAAAATTCTGATACAATTTTAGTAAGTGGACCACTTCAGTCAAATATGTGTTCTATTGCGGCTGCTGCCTCGAGGAAAATAGGTCTAAGTTGCATAACTGTTCATAATAGCAATACTCCAAAGGAACTAAAAGGGAATGTAACTTTACTTTCATTGCTAAATGCAAAATCTTATTTTATAGGTGAAACAGATGAGGATGAACGACAACAATTTGTTGAAAAAATTGCTACTGAACTTAAAAAGATAGGTAAAAAGCCATATATTATACTTAAGGGTGGTTCAACGGCCTTAGGAGCATTAGGATATGTTCAAGCAGCTGTAGAACTGTATGAGCAAATAAAGAAGTTAAAATTAAATATAAAACATGTATTTATGCCAGCAGGGCATGGTGGTACAGTGGCAGGTCTTATTGTAGGAGCAGGACTATTAGATATACCTTTTCATGTTCATGTTATATCTGTCGAGCATCCAAAGCATGAGCTGGTAAAAATCATCAACAATTTGATTAAAGAAATTGAAGAACTATTAGATTTAAAGATTACTTATCCAATAGACCAAGTGATGACAATATATGATGATTATATGGGAGAAGGTTGGGGTAAACCTACAAAAGAATCGGATTCGATGATATATGAATTCCCTCAATTGGAAGGAATTTTTGTAGAAAAAGTATATACTAGTAAAGTGGTAGTCGGAATGGTGGATTTATTGCAGAAACAAGTAATACCTAGCGACGATGGCGCTTGTTATTGGCATACCGGTGGTCTACCTTCGTTATTTGCTCAGGTATAAATTAAGACCTGAAGCTTTTAAAACTGTTTTATAAAGATTAAGTGGTTTGATCATCGGAATTGCTTAGACTGGTTTATGCATTTTCTCGAAAAGAATATACATTTCTAGAAAAAGTATATGTTAGTAAGATGTTTTACGTATATAATGATGGATCTAATGTAAAACTAGAACTAGAAGGTTGGTTTTCAGAGAAACATTTTAAAGTTTTTCCACCTGTTTATTGGTACATTAGTATAGAAAACTAAGAGAAAATGTCAAAGTTGATTATTCAAATTGCATTTAGGAAATTTAACTTAACACCACCTGCTTTTGACAGGTGGTGTTAAGTTAAATGTGATCTTTTTAAAGGATGATAGCATATGATTTACAAATCACCCAATGGCAGTAAAATATCTTGCAAAGGATGGCAGCAGGAGGGGCTTTTACGCCTTCTCCTGAACTGCCTTGATCCGGATATTGCAAAGAGTCCCCAAGACCTTGTAGCATATGGGGGAAGTGGAAAGGTTGCAAGGAATCTTGCGGCTTTAAATGCCATAGTTGAAGCACTAAAAACAATTGAAAATGATGAAACGTTAGTAATACAATCAGGTAAGCCTATTGGGGTTTTTAGAACACATGATTTTGCCCCAAGGGTAATGATGGCAGGAGCTCTTTTAGTACCAAAATGGGCCAATTGGGATTACTTTCAGGAGCTTGAAAATAATGGACTGACTGCTTATGGCCAGTCGACTGCCGGTTCATGGGCCTATATTGGTACACAGGGTATATTACAGGGCACTTGGGAAACTTTTTCCCAAGTGGCAAAAAGGCATTTTAACGGAACTCTAAAAGGGAAGCTTGTGCTGACCTCTGGCCTAGGCGAAATGGGTAGCGCACAACCTATTGCTATTACTGCAAATGGCGGTGTTGTTATTATCGCAGATGTTAATAGGAACATCATTAAAAGGCGATTGATTTCAAGTGTCATAGATATTAAAGCTGAATCTGTTGAAGAAGCATGTGAAATAGCTAAAGATTACATAAAAAAAGAAGAACCTATATCCATTGGAATACTAGGTAATGCTGCAGATGTGTATGAATATTTTGTAGAGCATAATATTACACCTGATATAGTTACTGACCAAACTCCAGCCCATGATTTAAAAAGTTATGTGCCTTCCGGCCTTTTTACCGAACAGGCAAAACAACTTCGCAAAAAAGCTCCGCAAACGTATGAGCAAATGGTTAAGGATACCATAAGGCGCCATGTAACGGCGATGATAGAGCTTAAGAAAAGAGGATCCATTGTATTTGACTATGGCAATAACTTACGAGGACAGGGGTATAAGGCGGGCATAAAAGATGCTTTTTGCTTTCCGGGATTTGCTGCAGAGTATATGAGGCCGCTGTTTTGCGAAGGCAGGGGGCCTTTTAGGTGGGTAGCACTATCGGGAAATCCGGAGGACATATATAAAACAGATGAAATAATCCTTTCACTTTTTAAACAGGACAAGAGACTCGAAGAATGGATAGATTTTGTACAGCGAAGGTTTACATTTCACGGCTTACCCGCCAGGGTATGTTGGATGAATTATCGTGAGAGGGCTACTTTTGGCAATATAATAAACGATATGGTCAGACAAGGAGAACTGTCTGCGCCGGTTGCAATTACAAGAGATCACATGGATGCAGCTGCAGTGGCTTCACCTTATCGAGAAACAGAGAATATGAAAGACGGCAGTGATGCCATAGCAGATTGGCCAATGCTAAATGTGCTTTTAAATTGTAGCTCTGGTGCTTCATTAGTAGGAATATATCATGGTGGAGGAGTGGGTATTGGTTATTCTATCCACTCAGGAATGACGGTAATAGCCGATGGCACAGAAGAGGCAAAACAAAGACTTAGTATGGTTTTAAAAGCAGATCCTGCACTTGGAGTTATTCGATACGCTGATGCCGGGTATGAAGAGGCTGAAGATATTATAAAAACTACTACTTTTCCTGCAAAAACATTTTTGTAGAAGGCCCAATAATGGAAAATAATTTTTTCAGAGAGTATGCCCGGCGCGGTTTTTTAAGAGACCTGCTATATAACAATATCACAAGTGTTAAGGAAATTTGGGAACTGCAAAAAAAATTAAATATAGATATTCAACCCAATACAGTGATGGCTGTAACTGTTGACAATTATCACTCGCAAACCAGAAACAAGAGTGAGATTCAAAGACAGAATCTCAGGCTTGCTGTCTTAAAATGCATAGAAGAAGCATCTGCAAAATTTGATGCCATGGCAATAAATATGGAAGAAGATTTATATGCGGTGCTTTTTTATATGGAAAGCAGCGAAATAGAGCCGGTAGAAAAAGCTGTAAGTATCGGAAAATATCTGCAAGAATATGTTGAAACCAAAACAGGAGTATCTGTTACTGTGGGAATTGGCCGCCGCTATAAAGATATTTTGGACTTGCATCTCTCCTACAAGGATGCACTTTTAGCATGTCATCATAAATTTTTTATAGGCAAGAGCCAGGTTATTCATATTGAAAACATCGTTCCCTTTTCTGAAGGGCTTGAACTTTTTTCCATTGAGGTAGAGTCTCAGCTTTCAGTGAAAATACTAAGCTGTGACAAAGAAGGTGCATTTCAAATACTTGATGAACTTTTAGAAGATATTATTGAACACAAATTTGTCAATCCTATTATCATGAAAGCACGTCTTATTGAGATTATAACGACAATTGTCAAGGTGGGATTAGAGGCAGGAGCTGAGCAGGAGAAGCTAGGAATATTGAGCGGCCGATTCGTGCAAGAAGTACTAAGAAGTGATACTATTTTAGATTTGCGGAATCAGATGAGAGAAGTTATCTCCGGAGTGATTGAGGAAATATCCCAGGGCAGAAGGCATATGAACCTTCAGGTGTTTGAAGAAGCCATTGAGTATATTAATGACAATTTTGATAAGGATATTACGCTAGAGGACGTGTCGGGTTATGTCCACATAAGCCCTTACCATTTTAGCCATGAGCTTAAAAAATTTACGGGTATGAATTTTATAGAATACTTAACAAAAACCAGAATTAAAGAAGCCAAAAAGCTGCTTTTGACCACAGATTTGAGCATAGGAGAGATAAGTAATCAGGTAGGGTATGACGACCCCAGCTATTTTGGTAGAGTTTTTAAGAGCATGGAAGGTATGCCGCCGAGCAAGTTCAAGGTAAGCAAAAAAATCCATATGTAAAAGATATTATCTGAAGGATGAATCAAAGTATTCAAGAATATTTAATATAAAGGATTTAACAAAAAACCTTCCACTGAAAGAAGGTGAATAAAAAATCAATGACAGAAACAATCAAAGCTCAAAAAGGTAATAAAAATTTATGTAAATCCTGGCCACAGGAAGCAGTTATGCGTATGCTTATGAATAATTTAGACCTTGAAACGAGAGAAAACCCAGAAATGTTTACATCCACAAAAGTAGCAAGGAGCCGGGAGTATTTCGATAAAATTATAGAATCCTTAAAAGAGCTGGAAGATGATGCAACACTTATTATTCAATCAGGAAAACCGGTGGGTATATTTAAAACATCAAAAATGGCTCCCCGAGTATTAGCATCTAATGCGATGCTAGTGCCCATGTGGGCTACATGGGATAACTTTCGTAAGCTGGAAGATAAAGGCCTTACTATGTACGACCGAATAGTTGCAGGAAATTGGATGAATATAGGAAGTCAGGGCATGTTTTACGAAATGCTTGAAGTTTTCAACATTTTAGCAAAAAGGTATTTTAACCAAAGCCTAAAAGGTAAACTTATAGTATCTAGTGGTATGGGAACTGCAGGAGGTGCTCTGCCCCTTGCCGTTACTGCAAATGATGGCGTAGCGCTAGTAGTTGATGTAGATAGAGCTAAAATCGAAAAAAGAATAAAAGAAGGATTTTGTGAGAGTATTTCCGATAACTTGGATGATGCACTTAGTATAGTTTTAAATGCCAGAGAAAATGGCAGGGCCTTGTCTTTAGGACTTGTAGGAAATGCAGCAGAAATTTATCCTGAGATATTGCGTCGCAAAATTGTGCCGGATGTTGTAACAGATATGACCTCTTCCCATGATATCTTAAGCGGCTACATCCCTGCAGAAATGACGCTTAAGCAGGCACTAGGCGTTAGAAAGTCCGATCCTCAAAAGTATATTAAGCTTGCAAAACAAAGCATTGCAGCACAATTAAGCGCCATGCTCAAAATGCAAGCAAAAGGAGCTGTAGTTTTTGAATTCGGCAATAATATAAGGCAAAATGCTTGCGATGCCGGAGTAAAAGATGCGTTCAATATACCAAGTTATGCGCCGTTGTTTATCCGAGATTTGCATTGCGAAGGAATCGGGCCTTTTAGGTGGATGGCTCTTTCTGGAGATACAAAAGACATCTATAAAACAGAGGAAAAATTGCTGGAACTATTTCCGGAAGATGCAAAGCTTAAGTGTTGGATAGATATTGTTCGAAGGCAATTTACCTGCCATGGCCTTCCTGCCAGAGAATGTTGGCTTGGTTATAATCAAAAAATAGAGTTTGGCCTTGCAATAAATGAGATGATTAGAAAAGGGGAGATTTCATTACCGGTTGTAATTGGAAGAGACTACTATGACTCAGGTTCCGCAGCATCTCCTTATGGCGAGACAGAAGCGATGAAAGACGGCAGTGATGCCATAGCAGATTGGCCTATTTTGAGTGCCATATTAAGCGCAGCGTCAGGAGCCATATGGGTTTCAGTTTGCCATGGATGCGGTACAGGCATAGGTTATTCTATTCACTCGTCTATGGCAGTTTTAGCTGATGGCTCTGATGATGCAAAAAGAAAACTGAGTTTAGTACTAGCAAATGATTCGAGCATCAGCACAGCGCGCTATGCTGATGCCGGCTATGAAGTTGCTAGCCGCACCGTAAAAAATAATATAAAATACCAATATTAAAAAGGAGCAGGATCAAAAATGCTTAACAATTGTGATGTTTCAAAGGCAATGAAAATAAAGCTGGATGATGAATTGCCGGAAATGCCGAAATTTGTGGAAGGCATTAGGAGAGCCCCTAGCCGGGGGTTTAATCTGACAAAGGAACAGACTAAAACTGCACTAAAGAATGCTCTACGGTATATACCGGAGCAGTATCATGAAAAACTTGCACCTGAGTTTTTAGATGAGCTTTTAACCCATGGCAGAATTTATGGCTATCGCTATAGGCCGGAGGGAAGGATATATGGAAGGCCTATTGATGAATATAAGGGCAAATGTCTTGCCGGAAAAGCCTTTCAAGTTATGATAGAAAACAACCTCGATTTTGAGGTAGCACTTTATCCTTATGAGCTTGTAACATATGGCGAAACCGGCAGCGTATGCCAGAATTGGATGCAGTATAGATTAATTAAAAAATACCTTGAGGTTATGACTGAGGATCAGACACTTGTAGTTATGTCAGGACATCCCCTCGGCCTTTTTCCCTCAAAGCCGGAAGCTCCAAGAGTAATTATAACAAATGCCTTAATGGTAGGCATGTTTGACAACCATGATGACTGGGAAATTGCCGAAGAGATGGGAGTTGCCAATTATGGCCAGATGACAGCAGGAGGCTGGATGTACATCGGGCCCCAGGGGATAGTTCACGGAACCTTCAATACACTATTAAATGCCGGTAGATTAAAACTTGGTATTTCCCATGACGAAGACCTAAAAGGCCGGCTGTTTGTCTCATCAGGTCTTGGTGGAATGAGTGGAGCACAACCCAAGGCAGTAGAGATTGCAGAAGGAGTTGGAATCATAGCCGAGGTCGACTATTCCCGAATTAAGACGCGTTATGATCAGGGCTGGGTGAAAAAAATATCTTCAGATTTAGAAGAGGTATTTGCGATTGCCCATGAATATATGAAAAAGAAAGAGTCGATGTCTATTGCCTATCATGGCAATATAGTTGATTTGCTGGAATATGCAGTAAAAAATAACATTCATATAGACCTATTATCAGACCAAACCTCATGCCATGCAGCATATGATGGTGGATATTGCCCGCAAGGTCTAACTTTTGAGGAGCGCACCAAGCTGCTTGCAACAGATAGAGAAAAATTTAAGCAGCTTGTAGATAAGAGTCTAAGAAAGCATTTTGAACTTATAAAAACCTTGGTTGATCGCGGCACATACTTCTTTGATTATGGCAATTCGTTTATGAAGGCAGTATTTGATGCAGGTGTAAAGGAAATATCAAAAAATGGTGTAGATGAAAAAGACGGCTTTATATTCCCCTCGTATGTTGAAGATATAATGGGGCCGGAGCTTTTTGACTATGGTTATGGACCCTTCCGCTGGGTTTGCCTAAGCGGCAAGGAAGAGGATTTAAGAAAGACAGATAGAGCAGCTATGGAATGCATTGACCCCAACCGCCGGGGCCAAGATAGAGACAACTATATTTGGATTCGCGATGCCGAAAAGAATAAACTGGTAGTAGGCACCCAAGCTCGGATACTCTATCAGGATGCCGAGGGAAGAATGAGGATAGCCCTTAAATTTAATGATATGGTGAGAAAAGGAGAAATCGGGCCTGTGATGCTTGGAAGAGACCACCATGATGTGAGCGGAACCGATTCACCCTTTAGAGAAACAGCTAATATAAAAGATGGCAGCAATGTGATGGCGGACATGGCTACACAGTGCTTTGCCGGTAATGCTGCTCGGGGCATGAGCCTTGTGTCACTTCACAATGGCGGAGGTGTAGGCATTGGCAAAGCCATAAATGGCGGTTTTGGATTGCTTCTGGATGGAAGCAAAAAGACCGATGATATTATAAAATCGGCACTTTTATGGGATGTAATGTGTGGCGTTGCAAGACGTTCATGGGCACGAAATCAAAATTCCATTGAAACAAGCGTAGAGTTTAATAAAAATTACGATAGCCTTGGCCATATAACACTTCCGTATATACCAAAGCAAGAACTAATCGATGAAGTAGTAGACAAAAACTTTATAAGGAGGAACTACCTTGAATCCAATCGTTGAATGTATTCCAAATTTCAGTGAAGGCAAAAGGCAGGATGTTATCGAAGCCATTGCTGATACAATAAGATCTGTAGAAGACGTAAGGCTTCTAGACTATTCCGCGGATAAAAATCATAATCGAAGTGTTTTTACATTTATTGGCAATCCGAAAGCGGTAGCAGAAGCGGCTTTTCTTTCCTGTAAAAAAGCAGCTGAATTAATCGATATGACCAAACACAAAGGGGAACACCCCAGGATGGGTGCTACTGATGTAATACCTTTTGTGCCCGTAAAGGATATCACTGTAGAAGAATGTATAGAGCTTTCTAAAAAGCTGGGAGAAAGAATAGCAAATGAGCTTTCAATTCCCGTCTTTCTATACGAAGATTCGGCTACCAAGCCCGAGCGAAAAAACCTTGCAAATATAAGAAAAGGCCAGTTTGAAGGAATGGCAGAAAAATTAAAGGACCCTCAGTGGGCTCCTGATTTTGGAAAACCGGAAATTCACCCTACGGCAGGGGTAGTAGCCGTTGGAGCGCGCAAGCCACTCATAGCTTACAATATCAATCTTGACACATCAGACATAAAAATTGCCGATAAGATTGCAAAACTCATCCGCGAAAGAGGTGGAGGGCTAAAAAATGTAAGGGCTATCGGGGTAATGTTAGAAGATAGAAACCTGGCTCAGGTGTCAATTAACATGGTAGACTATGAAAAAACAGCTCTTTACAGAGCCTTTGAGATGGTCAAAATGGAGGCAAAGCGCTATGGAGTCAATATAGTGGGCAGTGAAATAGTAGGACTTACTCCCATGAAAGCCCTTATAGATGTAGCCGAATACTATTTGCAATTGGAAAATTTTGATTCTAACAAACAGATATTGGAGAATTATTTGTTACAGTAATTGATTTGTTATATAGATTGCGGGCGGTCAAAGACCGCCCCTAGTATAATGTAGTTGTAATATAAAGCTGTGATAAAGCAACAAGGGGCATTAAGCTTTTGCCCCTAATCTTTGATAAAAATGGGTGGTGAAGTTTTGAAAAATACTGGACAGATTGTTATAAAAAATATTGGTATGCTCGCAACCCCCCAAGGGACAACCTGTTTAAGAGGTAAAGAACAAGGCAAGATAAAGATACTTGAGAATGCTTTTATTGCAGTATCTCAAGGTAAAATAACCGCTATAGGTAAAGATGAGGAACTTAAAGATTTGCCTATAAATGATGATGCCGTTGTTATCGATGCCGAAGGCTGCCTTGCAACTCCAGGCCTTGTAGATCCACATACACACCTAGTTTTTGGAGGGTGGAGGCAAAAAGAGCTTTCATTAAAGCTAAAGGGTGCTGGCTACCTTGATATATTGAGCATGGGAGGAGGCATACTAAGCACCGTAGAGCATACGCGCAAGGCAAGTTTTGAAGAGCTGGTGCAAAAAGGCAAAAAATCTCTTGATATAATGTTAAGTTATGGAACAACCACCTGCGAAGCAAAAAGCGGATATGGCTTAAATGTGGAAGATGAGATTAAATCCTTAAATGTAATTAAAGAACTAAATAAATTACATGTAGTTGACTTAGTTCCTACATTTATGGGGGCACATGCCATTCCGAAGGAATATCAGGGAAGAGCTGATGATTATATAAAATTAATGAAGGAAGAAATGATTCCAAGGGTTGCAAAAGAGAATCTGGCAGAGTTTTGCGATGTATTTTGCGAGGATAAGGTTTTTGATGTAGAGCAGTCAAGGGATATACTCGAAACAGGCAAAAGATATGGCCTTATTCCCAAGGTCCATGCTGATGAGATAACGCCTTTAGGAGGTGCATCGCTTGCCGCTGAAGTTAAAGCTATTTCTGCTGAACACCTAATTCATGCATCGGATAAAGGCATTGATGATATGGCAAAGGCCGGTGTTATAGCAGTCCTCTTGCCAGGCACTTCTCTTTATTTAGACGAATCCTTTGCAAGAGCGAAAACTATGATAGAAAAAGGCATTCCGGTAGCTCTTGCTTCTGACTTTAATCCAGGTTCATGCCCTACAGAATCACTGCAGCTTATCTTAAATCTTGCCTGCATAAAGTATAAGATGACACCTGAAGAAGTTTTGACGGCTGCAACACTAAACGCCGCTGCGGCTATTAATAGGTCATCTGTCGTAGGAAGTTTAGAAACTGGAAAACAAGCGGATATTGTACTATGGGATGCACCTGATTTAGACTTTTTAGTATACCATTTTGGAGTAAATTTAGTAAAAACTGTTGTTAAGCAGGGCAAAATAGTTGTTGATAATAAATGATTAAAACTTTTTACGAAAAAAAATCTATAGATATAACGGGGTGAAGTATATGAAAACTGATATTGAAATAGCTCAAGAAGCTAAAATCAGGCCGATTAAGGAAATAGCCGAATCTGTCGGCCTTGAAGAAAAGGATATATACTATTATGGCCCATATAAGGCAAAGGTTAATATTGATGTATATAACAAATTAAAAGATAAAAAAGATGGGAAACTAATCCTTGTAACTGCCATAACCCCTACACCTGCAGGTGAGGGGAAGACTACGACAACAGTAGGATTGGGCGATGCGCTAAATAGATTAGGCAAAAAGACCATGATAGCCTTAAGAGAACCATCCCTTGGACCTGTATTTGGCGTAAAGGGAGGAGCAGCTGGCGGAGGGTATGCCCAGGTTGTTCCAATGGAAGATATAAATCTGCATTTTACAGGTGATTTCCATGCAATTGGAGCTGCAAACAATCTTTTGGCAGCTATGATAGATAATCACATCTATCAGGGAAATGCATTAAATATAGATCCCCGCAGAATTACCTGGCGGCGCTGTGTAGATATGAATGATCGTCAGCTTAGATTTATAGTTGACGGCTTAGGAGGAAAAGCCAACGGCGTTCCGAGAGAAGACGGATATGATATCACTGTGGCTTCGGAGGTAATGGCTACATTTTGCCTTTCGCAAAATCTTATGGACTTAAAGGAAAGGCTTTCAAAAATCATCATTGGCTATACATATGATGGAAAACCTGTGACTGCCGGGGACCTTAAAGCCCATGGCGCTATGGCCGTTCTTTTAAAGGAAGCTCTTAATCCAAACCTAGTCCAAACAATCGAGGGCACACCTGCTTTTGTCCATGGAGGACCCTTTGCCAATATAGCTCATGGCTGTAATAGCCTTATTGCAACAAAGACTGCTTTAAAACTTTCGGATTACTGTGTTACAGAGGCAGGCTTTGGAGCAGATCTGGGTGCCGAAAAGTTTGTGGATATTAAGTGCCGGCAGGGAGACTTAAAACCTGATGCGGCAGTACTGGTAGCAAGCGTCAGGGCATTAAAGCTTCACGGAGGTGTAGACAAACGCAATTTGGGCGAGGAAAACCTCGAAGCACTGGAAAAGGGCATGGATAATCTTAAAAAACATATTGAAAATATCACTGAGAAATTTGGATTGCCTTTAGTTGTAGCTGTAAACCGCTTCCCCAGTGATACCGAAGCTGAAATTGAGATGGTTCTGGATGCGTGCAACAGGGCTAAAGTGCCTGCGGCCCTTTCGGATGTTTTCTCAAAAGGTTCGGAAGGCGGCATAACTTTGGCCGAAAAAGTAATCCAGGCAGCAGAGGAAGGTAAGAATAGCTTTAAATTTGTGTATCCCTTAGAAGCCGGCATTAAGCAAAAAATAGAAATTATAGCCCGGGAAATATATGGAGCCGATGGCGCAGACTTTACAAAAGAAGCAGAAAAGGAGATTGCAAATCTCGAAGCATTAGGGTATAAGAATCTACCCATATGTATGGCTAAAACACAGTATTCCCTTTCGGATAATGCAAAACTCTTAGGCAGGCCCAAAGATTTTAAAATAACTGTAAGACAGGTAAAGGTATCAGCAAGCGCGGGATTTGTTGTGGCACTAACCGGTGAGATTATGACATTGCCGGGGCTTCCTAAAGCGCCTGCAGCAGAAAGAATTGATATTGACGAGTCTGGAAGGATTACCGGTCTGTTTTAGTAAAACACATATTATTATATTTTAATGAGGGGAGTGGTAAAATAAAAGTGATTAACAGCAGCATAAAAGAATTTTTGGATGTTTTAGCTTCTAAGGAACCTGCTCCAGGAGGAGGTGCTGCCTCGGCACTGGTAGGAGCTGTAGGGACGGCTTTAATGTCAATGGTTGCAAATCTGACAGTTGGAAAACAAAAGTACAAAGAGAGCGAACCTCTCATGAAAGAACTGCTTGAAGAAGCCGCAAAACTTCAAAAGGATTTAGCAAAACTAATGGAAGAAGATACCGAAGCATTTAACAAAGTTACTGCAGCTTTCAAAATGCCCAAAAACACTGAAGAAGAAAAGGCAAAACGAAAAGAAAAGGTGCAAGAAGCCCTAAAAGGCGCAGCCAAGGTTCCTTTTAAGATTATGGAAAAAGCCGTAGAAGCCCTGCGTTTACACGAAAAGTCTTTAGACCATGCAAATCCGTCGGCAATTAGCGATACAGGAGTTGGCGCTCTGTGCCTGAAGACTGCTCTTTGTGGTGCATGGCTTAATGTAAAAATAAACCTTGGCAGCATTGATGATGAAGATTTTGTCAGAGAATACAACGAAAAAGCGCAGAAGCTTTTAAATGAAGGAGTGCCACTTGCAGATAAAGTGTACGAAGCAGTATTAGAAAGTTTATAGCAGATAAACTGCTATAAATATGTATAGACGTAAAATAGGATAAAAAAGCCATTAGTCAAAAATCGAAAATTTTGATAAAATTTTAATATACAGGGCAGAGTAGATAACTTGCGTCAAGTGCCAAGGGATGGGACGTTGCCCTTGGACGAAAAGCTGTATTGCTTGCGGTAAGTTATCGCGTTCGCTGTCACATCAGAGGAATAAAGCCTTTTTCCATTGGTGTGACAGGGTACTGTCATTGATAAAAATGGAAGGAGGCTTATTTTTTGATGAAAAAACTTTCTACAAAAGAACTGGTGTATCTATCTTTTTTGATTGCCCTTAACATTGTGCTGTCAAGGGTTGCGAGTATAAGAATAACCATTGGAACAGTTGAGGGCATAAGGATAGGCTTTGGAGCTTTTCCAACTATCTTTGCAGGTATCATGTTTGGACCGCTTGCCGGAGGAATAGTAGGTGCTGTGGGAGACTTCCTGGGATTTTTCATAAATCCAACCGGATTTTATTTCCCGCCGATTACTCTCTCAGCAGCTCTCAGCGGTATAATACCCGCCCTTATTTTGCAGACTTTCTTTAAACAGCAAAATCAATCCCTCTGGCAATATATAATAGCCATTGGTATAGGCCAAGTTATAACATCTATTATTTTAACACCGTACTTTTTACAGCTTGGATTTAACATACCGTTCTTTGTCACACTGCCGGCAAGAATAATTGCACAGGCAATCAACGTCCCGCTTTATTCTTTTTTGACTCTGGCAATTAAAAAGAAAACAGATGTGATATTAAACTAAAGCCTCAAAAGAAGCGTTCACTTAGGGATTGAAGAAAAACTTAAATGAACAGCTTCAAGCGGGGCAAAAAGAGACCAGTCACAATCAGGCATGAATGCTTGAAGTGGCTGGTCTTTTTGTATTTATTGGAAATACAAAATATGGCCATTTTATGGAATTAAGTATAACACCTTGCGGATATAATCTGGTCAATTGAAAGTATATGGCCATCTTCGCTTATCCATTCATTCCTTTCAGAGGAATATGAAAAAACATAAAGTACAGGATTTTCTAGGCACTTTGTAACAACACATAATCTGTAAGAGTCCTTATTGTTGTTCATTTTTGAAAATTCATTTGGAGTTAACTCAACAGAAACCTCTTGACCTGCTAGTCCCTTTACTTCAATTTTTAATTTAATTTTCTTATAAACTGCTTCCAAATCCCATCCTAAGTTTTCGCTTTCTACAGAAGTCACGGTAAAACCCCTTTCTGAGTATTCTCTGGTAACTTCTCTAATAGCGATATTCTCTATTTTCTTTCTTAGTTCTGCATCGGTTTGGCGGAAGATAGGAAGGCGACGCCTAATACTTTTCTTTTTTTCATATCTTTCTATATGTCTTAGAACTTCTTTCTTAAAATCCACCATTTCAGGGCTATCAGCATACCAAACATTTGATTGACCCATTCCGCCTTTTACTCTTCTTGGTATTATCGGGAATGAGAACCTTTCATCTATACTCAGTAAAGTAGCATTGTCAGCATTAGCAACAGCATAATATCCGATATATTCATTTCTAAATTTTCTTTCTGCAAGATTAGTGTTCTGGTAATCTTTAAAAAACCTGGCATTCTTATACCACCCAACTATATACGTTCCGCCATTCTTGTGGGTTGCAGTGAAAATGACTAAAACATCATCTATGAATTCATCATCTTCACTCGCTCCTAATCTTTGAAGGTTGTTATACCCACTTGGCTGGGCATAACCATATACCTTACCGCCAATGCTTTTAAAATTGAATATTTCGTGACCATAACCATATTCTTCAACATAGGAACCACCACCATGTATTTCTTTATCATTTCCCAATAAACCTTCATATCTTTCCATCCAAGCTGTATTTAAGAAAATCATAGCTTTCATCGATTTACCTCCTT
>MPOT01000056.1 GCA_001896545.1 Tepidanaerobacter sp. EBM-38
AACCCCCGGGGATCGACGACAGTCTAAAATCACCCTCAAATAAAGAATATTACTGGAAAAGAAGGACTTTTCGATTTAATGTAGAAATTATTAATAGAAAATTGAACAAATTATTTTTCTCGCTCTTTCTTTATTTTTTACCCCCAATTACGGGGGTTTATAGCCTACCTATAAGGGATTGAAACGTTATGGGCGAGTTCCAAAGAACTAAGGTTATACCGTTTATAGCCTACCTATAAGGGATTGAAACCTTTAAGTGTGAATGTGGGGAAATTGTTTTCCCGCGGGTTTATAGCCTACCTATAAGGGATTGAAACAATTTAAGCCGTTTTCCAAAAAGCAGAGAAAACTACGGGTTTATAGCCTACCTATAAGGGATTGAAACCCGGAATGGCTGGGTGAGAGGTTCCTGACCGATGCAGTTTATAGCCTACCTATAAGGGATTGAAACCTCACAATTTCTCATATAAATCCTTCTCCCCTTCCTCGTTTATAGCCTACCTATAAGGGATTGAAACCGCCGAAAATAGATATTGCCGCGGCGAAGGAACACTGTTTATAGCCTACCTATAAGGGATTGAAACAGATATGTTTGCAAAAGCCAACAATGTGCAAAAAGCGTTTATAGCCTACCTATAAGGGATTGAAACGGGGGTATGAAGCGTGTCAAAACCGCTTTCAAGGGAAGTTTATAGCCTACCTATAAGGGATTGAAACCGTATAGCTCCCACCAGGAGTTTTCCGTGAAACGAGTTTATAGCCTACCTATAAGGGATTGAAACCAAGGGCAAGTTAAGACTTCTGTTCGTGGAATAGAGTTTATAGCCTACCTATAAGGGATTGAAACAATTCTGTTCCCTTTGGTATAACAAAATCGTTTTTAGTTTATAGCCTACCTATAAGGGATTGAAACCTGTCTAGCTGCCACCCATGCTTTGCTTTTATAAAAGTTTATAGCCTACCTATAAGGGATTGAAACAGAAGAATTGGTCGTTGAGAAACAAAAAGAAATCGGGTTTATAGCCTACCTATAAGGGATTGAAACTCCATCACCAGTTCCTTCAACTACCACAATTTCAGAGTTTATAGCCTACCTATAAGGGATTGAAACCAAACTATTTTCAGGGGGATGATATGTTCCACCAATGTTTATAGCCTACCTATAAGGGATTGAAACAGGTCTTGACATATTTGACTTGTTCTATTATCCAGGGTTTATAGCCTACCTATAAGGGATTGAAACGTTTTCCTCCTTCGCCGTCTGCATCAGTGCGGCAAGTAGTTTATAGCCTACCTATAAGGGATTGAAACTACAGTATTGGGGCGATTAAAATGCGAATAAACAAGGTTTATAGCCTACCTATAAGGGATTGAAACTGGTGCAAATGCCTTGTCTGCTATGCTTTCAGGTGAGTTTATAGCCTACCTATAAGGGATTGAAACTGAGTCGTAAGAGCAAGCTATATAATTCAACAGGATAGTTTATAGCCTACCTATAAGGGATTGAAACCCGGAATATCCGGTTATTTTTTTTGCCTGCAGAGCAGTTTATAGCCTACCTATAAGGGATTGAAACTGACGTGAAGTCCGGATATGGGCTTTTTTTATTGCCGTTTATAGCCTACCTATAAGGGATTGAAACCTAAATGTAATATAATATACAAAGGGAAGCCATTTTCCTCGTTTATAGCCTACCTATAAGGGATTGAAACGTACAAAAACAATACAAATTTCATTACAATAGGCGAGTTTATAGCCTACCTATAAGGGATTGAAACTTATCCACCTCGAAGTGATTCGCCCATCCTGCGTTTGTTTATAGCCTACCTATAAGGGATTGAAACATGATATTCCTTTGATTTCATTTGTGCTTGGATCGTAGTTTATAGCCTACCTATAAGGGATTGAAACACATTGATACAAATACTTGTTGCATTTGTTGTGATAGATGTTTATAGCCTACCTATAAGGGATTGAAACTTTTGTGACTATATATTGCTAACACTCACTAAATGGTTTATAGCCTACCTATAAGGGATTGAAACCAGCAGTCACAGCCAAGCATATTTCAAAAACTATATGTTTATAGCCTACCTATAAGGGATTGAAACGCAGCTTCTATGAAGTCGAGCTAGGCATAACATTTGTGTTTATAGCCTACCTATAAGGGATTGAAACCAATGCAGGTAAAAAAATAAAAAAAACTTGCCATCGTTTATAGCCTACCTATAAGGGATTGAAACTCAGGTTTGATTTGGTTTTTGCTTGTTTTGTATATATTGAGTTTATAGCCTACCTATAAGGGATTGAAACTAATGTCAATAGTATTTTAAAAAAATATATATTATTTGTTTATAGCCTACCGGTCTGGTCCCCTATCTCTGGACAATATCTTTGTATTTCTCATAAAATCGTACTTTTGCATTAACTTTAATAATTGTTTAAAGCTTAAAGATTACG
>MPOT01000097.1 GCA_001896545.1 Tepidanaerobacter sp. EBM-38
CGACTATGCAGAGGAAAACTTTTTTGCCAATGTACCTTTAATGTATGTTTTAACAGTTATATCCCAAGAGCAAGGCGAAAATCAATTATCCGGACTTTTCATAGGCCGTGAAAGAGAAGTTTTTGAAGAGGCAGTTAAGCTCAGTCAGGAAAAAAATATAGTATTTCTAAAAAAACCTCTTAAAAAAGTAGTGGTATATCTTGACCCGGAAGAATTTAAAAGCACATGGGTAGGAAACAAGGCTATTTACAGAAGCCGTATGGCCATAGAGGATAATGGACACCTGATCATCATTGCTCCGGGTGCCAAACAGTTTGGCGAGGATAAAGGTATTGATAGTTTAATAAGAAAATATGGATATGTAGGCAGAGATAAGATACTTTCCTTAACACATGATAACAAGGATTTACAGAATAATTTATCGGCTGCGGCTCACTTGATTCACGGTTCTTCAGATGGTAGGTTTAAAATAACCTATGCTACAGATAAGCTTTCAAAAGCGGAAGTAGAAGGTGTTGGCTTTGAATATATGCCGCTTGAGGATGCCCTTAATAAATATGACATTAGCAAATTTAAGGATGGTTTTAATGCCTTAGAAACCGGTGAAGAAATATTTTATATAAGCAATCCAGCGCTAGGATTATGGGCTTATGAAAGTAAATTTTAGTTAAGCTTTTAAGTTAGAAAGGGTGGTAATATGAACAAATCTGATATAGGTTTGATTGGGCTTGCTGTCATGGGCCAAAATCTGGCACTAAATATCGAAAGAAACGGATATAAAATCTCTGTTTATAATAGAACTTCAGAAAAAACTAAAGAATTTTTAGAAACATCGGCTAAAGATAAAAGCAGGATAAAGGGCGTTTTTTCCCTGGAAGAGCTTGTGGCATCACTTAAAAAACCTCGTAAAATAATGCTTATGGTAAAGGCCGGAACTGCAGTGGATGCTGTAATAGATAAATTAGTGCCTTTGATGGAAAAAGGAGATATTTTAATAGACGGTGGTAACTCTTATTTTAAAGATACAGTGCGTAGGGCAAAAGAGCTTGAGCAAAAAGGAATACATTATATGGGTGTAGGAGTTTCCGGCGGCGAAGAAGGAGCTCTAAAGGGTCCTAGCATTATGCCCGGTGGCTCGAAAGAGGCATGGGAACAAATATCGGATATTTTTATAAAGATATCCGCAAAGACGCCTAACAAAGCTCCATGCTGTGATTATGTGGGACCGGATGGCGCAGGTCACTTTGTGAAAATGACTCATAACGGAATAGAATACAGTGATATGCAGCTTATTAGTGAAGCCTATTTTCTCATGAAAAAGCTGCTTGGTATGACTGCTCTTGAAATGAAAGAAATCTTTGCCGAGTGGAATCAAGGGGAACTTAATTCGTATCTAATAGAAATAACCGCCGATATTTTAGGTAAAGTAGATGATAAAACAGGTAAGCCTTTGGTTGATGTAATACTTGATAAAGCAGGGCAAAAAGGC
>MPOT01000105.1 GCA_001896545.1 Tepidanaerobacter sp. EBM-38
AGTAATTGAAGAAGAAAAGACGGTTGCAATAGTAAGAATAATGTATGGCGGACGTAATATAGATTTACAATTGTCAAACACAAAAATTGTTGATTAATCTATAATGGCATCTCGATGGAGGTGCTTTTTTCATGCCCATTTTTAAGGAGGTGAGAACTCTTGTATGAAAATACCTATCCTGTCAAACTTATTTAAATCCAGAGCCGCTCCTAAAAACAGCTTCTGGCAAAGCACCTATACCTTCTTTTTCGGCCCTACGCCCAGCGGTAAGACCGTCAATGAGCACACAGCCCTGACTACCTCGGCAGTCTATGCCTGTGTGCGGGTGTTATCAGAGACCATCGCATCACTGCCTCTGCACGTCTACCGGCGCACCGGGCAGGGCAAGGAAAAGGCCATGGACCATAACCTTTACTATCTGCTCCATGACGAACCCAATCCGGAGATGACTTCATTTGTGCTGCGGGAAACGATGATGGGTCATCTTTTACTGTGGGGCAACGCCTACGCCCAGATTATCCGGGATGGCAGGGGCAAGGTTATTGCTCTTTACCCTTTGCTGCCAGACCGCATGGAGGTGGGGCGCACGGAGAAAGGAGAGCTTTACTACTGCTACTTAAAAGACGGGCAGGAATACCTCTTGCGCCGGGAAGAGGTGCTTCACATCCCGGGCTCTTGAAAGATCCGGAAAGAATCCGGGATAGTTGGAACAAGATCTACCGGGGCAGCGAGAATGCTCATAAGGTAGCGGTGCTGGAAGAAGGCATGAGTGTTAAAACTTTAAGCATGCCGCCAGAACAGGCCCAATTTTTAGAAACTCGCAAATTTCAGATTGAAGAAATCTGCCGGATATTTAGAGTGCCGCCCCATTTGGTGGCCAATCTGGACCGGGCTACTTTTAGTAATATCGAGCATCAATCCATCAGCTTTGTGGTGCACACCATCAGGCCCTGGTTGGTGCGGCTAGAGCAAGCATTTAACAAGGCGCTATTTAGCGAAAAGGAAAAGGGAGATTATTTTACTAGCTTTGTAGTTGATGGGCTACTTAGAGGCGACTATGCATCGAGAATGCAAGGTTACTCTGTGGGGATTCAAAACGGCTTCATGTCTCCAAACGATGTAAGAAGCCTAGAAAACATGAACCCCATACCAGATGAGGAAGGAGGAAATATTTTTATGGTTAACGGTAACATGCTGAAACTTAAAGACGTAGGAGCCTATGCAAAAGAAAGTACTGGGGGTGATGACCATACCGAAATTTTGGAACTGGATTAAAAACGAAGCAGAAAGAACCCTCTACCTGGACGGCTACATTGCTCCAGAGAGTTGGTTCGAGGATGAAGTAAGCCCTAAGGAATTTAAAACTGAATTAGAAGCAGGAACCGGCGACATCACCGTCTGGATTAATTCCCCAGGGGGTGATTTTTTTGCCGCAAGTCAAATTTACACCATGCTTAAAGATTACAAAGGCAAGGTTACCGTCAAGATTGACGGCATTGCTGCCAGTGCCGCAGCGGTCATTGCCATGGCAGGGGATGATGTGATTATGTCACCTACCGCCATGCTGATGATTCACAACCCGGCTACCTTTGTTTGGGGTGAGGAAGCCGACATGCAAAAAGGCATCGAGATGCTCTCGGAAGTCAAGGAAGCCATCATCAATGCTTTTGAAGCCAAGACGGGTCTTAAGCGAACACAAATCGCTAAAATGATGGACGCCGAGACCTGGTTTAGCGCCGGGAGAGCAGTGGAGCTAGGCTTTGCTGATGAGATTCTCTACAGCAAGCCACCACTTCAGGTGATTGATTTCATGTTTGATAAGGTTACTGTGGTAAATGCTTTCTTGCGGAAACTGCCGGGTAAGGAGAAGCCAAAGATGGCTAAGGAGCCCGGCGGAGTTGATTACGAGCAGCTGGTTAAACGGCTGGAATTGATTAAATAAGGAGGAAAACAAGATGAGTAAGATTATTGAACTGCGGGAAAAACGGGCTAAAGTTTGGGAAGAGGCTAAGGCCTTCCTGGATGAAAGACGAGGAGAGGACGGTCTTTTATCGGTGGAGGATACCGCAACTTATGAAAAAATGGAAACCGAGGTGGTTAACTTAGGTAAGGAGATTGAGCGCTTGGAGCGCCAGGCGGCCATTGATTTAGAGCTTGCCAAAGCCACCAGCCAGGCTTTAAAGACCATCCCTGGAAAAGAGGCAGAAAAAGAGGGCCGGGCTTCTAGTGAATATGCCCAAGCCTTTTGGAACCATATGCGCAACCAGGGTGGTTATGAGGTGCGAAACGCCTTAACCATCGGTACCGATTCTGAAGGGGGCTACCTGGTCCCGGATGAGTTTGAGCGCACCTTGGTAGAAGCTTTGGAAGAAGAAAACGTCATGCGCCAGCTGGCTAAAGTGATTACCACCTCCAGCGGAGATAGGAAAATCCCGGTGGTAGCCTCCAAGGGTACTGCCTCCTGGGTAGATGAAGAGGGGCTTATCCCGGAAGATGACGATGCCTTCGGACAGGTATCCATTGGCGCCTACAAGGTAGCCACCATGATCAAGGTTTCAGAAGAATTGTTAAACGACAGCATTTTCAATCTGGAAAGCTATATCGCTAAAGAGTTTGCCCGCCGCATTGGAGCCAAAGAAGAGGAAGCTTTTTTAGTGGGAGATGGTGAGGGAAAACCTACCGGCATCTTTGATGACACCTACGGCGGAGAGGTCGGGGTAACTACTACTGCAGCGGCTATTAAAATGGATGAGATTATTGACCTCTTTTATTCCTTAAAATCCCCCTACCGCAAGCGGGCTACTTTCATCACCAACGATGCTACGGTAAAAGAGATTAGAAAGCTTAAAGACGGCAATGGCCAGTATCTATGGCAGCCTTCGGTGAGTGCAGGGGAGCCGGATACCATCTTAAACCGTCCGGTAAAAACCTCGGCTTATGTGCCCACTATCCAGCCGGGAGCCAAGGTGATGGCCTTTGGAGACTTCGGCTATTACTGGATAGCAGACCGTCAGGGCCGGGCTTTCCAGCGGCTAAACGAACTCTATGCAGCCAATGGCCAGGTGGGCTTTCGGGCTACTCAGCGGGTGGACGGCAAGCTTATCTTAAAAGAAGCTGTAAAAATCCTCGAGATGAAAGCGTAGGTGAGATAGATGAGTAACGTTAAAAACTATAGCGAGCAGGGCGGCGAGCATTGGGTGGTGGAAGGTGAGCTGGAGATTGCTGCTGGCGGCAAGCTAACCTTTGAGGGTAAGGAGCTAAAAGCAGCAGGGCTGATGGAATCAGGTTAACAAATAAGGGGGTGATGAGTGTATGGTGGTAACTTTGGAAGAAGCAAAACTGTATTTAAGAATAGATGGTGATGAAGAAGATGCACTCATCACTAATTTAATTCTTGCCGCCCAGGAAATTTGCGAAGATATCTTGAGATACCCCTTATCTGAATTTGAAGAAATACCGGCAGTATTAAGGCAAGCTGTTCTCTACTGTGTGGCTAATATGTATGAGAAAAGAGAGGGAGCCCACTATTACATGAAAAACGAGAGCGGTGGTATTTCAGAAACCATTAAAGTGATGAAACTGATACTTGGAAATCTTCGCAGGGAAAGCTGGTGAGACCCATGGAGATTGGCGATTTAAGACACCGGATTACCCTGCAGAAGAAAGCGACCAGCATCAATGAAAACGGTTTTGAGGTAGAAACCTGGGAGGATGAGAGAACCGTTTGGGCAAAAGTCACTAATCTTCATGGTGGAGAGTATTTTACCGCGGCTGCCGTCCAGACGGAAAATACGGTGAAGTTTACTATACGCTACCTTGAAGGTGTCGACACCACTATGCGGATACTTTTTAAAGGAAAGCAGTATGACATTACCGCTATTGATAACATTAAATACCAGAACCGCTATATGGAAATCAAGGCATTGGAGGTGGTAGGCAGTGGCTAATTTAGAACTTGATGGAATAGAAAACCTAATAACTGAAGTAGAAAAGCTAGGTGCTAAAGGAAGTAGGATAGAGAATAAAGCCCTGCGGGAAGCGGGAGAAGTGATGAAAGAAGCCATTAAACAAGAGGCTCCTAGAAAAACCGGCACACTAAAAAAGAGTATTGAAGTATCTAGGGTGAAAACCAAAGATGGAGCAAAGTATGTAGAAGTAGGTCCCGGTAAAGAAGGCTGGTATGGAAAATTTTTAGAATTCGGTACAATCAAAATGAAAGCTAAACCCTTTATGGCTCCGGGTTATGAAAAATCTAAAGAAAAGGCAATGGAAAAGATAGAAGATGAGCTAATAAAGGGATTAGGGCTATGAGCATTAATCAAGATGTGATAACAGCTTTAGGGGATATTAAAGTGCCGGTTTCTTTTCAAACTTACACTGGAGCGGCCGATACCTATATCACTTTTTTCACCTATCTAGATAAACCCGAGCAGCATGCCGATGATAAGGAGCTTGTTACCGGTCATTATGTTCAAGTTGATGTGTGGAGTAAGAAAGATTATACCGACCTGGTTAAAGCTGTGCATGAAAAGATGCTGGCGGCAGGTTTTATAAAACAAAGCTTTTATGACCTGTATGAAGATGACGTGAAGATTTATCACAAAGCAATGCGATTTTTTAAGGAGGTTATGTAAAATGGCACAGGTAGGATTAAACGATTTACATTTTGCTATTTTAACAGTGGACAGTAAAGATGAATTAACCTATGAAGCTCCAGAGCCAATGGTGGGAGCTATCAATGCTACCATTAACCCGGCGGTCAATACTCAGGAGCTTTATGTAGATGACCAGCTGTGGGAGTCTGTATCAGCTTTGGGCAAAATAGATGTAGAAATAGAGACAGCAGATTTACCTTTAGCCATTCGAGCTAAAATCCTAGGCAACGAACTAAAAGAAGGGGTGCTGATTGAAAAAGCCGCCGACGTTCCGCCTCATGTTGCCCTAGGGTTTAAGAGCTTGAAGTCTAACGGCAAGTACCGCTATATATGGCTCTTAAAAGGAGTAGCCCAGCCAATAGCTGAAGACTTTACCACTAAAAAGGATAATGTAGAGCATAAAACCCCTAAGGTGAAATTTACCTTTATGGCTCGGGTACATGATGGCCAGTGGAAACACACCGCAGATGAGGACAATGAAGAGTTTCTAGGAGCAGATACTTGGTTTGATAAAGTGCCTGGGGATACTACGGCATTCAACCCGGAGCTATAGAAAGGGGGACCTAAGCCTTGGATATTGTATTAAAATTAACGGCAAAGACAAGACTTACACCGCTGGTTTTATCAGCGCCCGGATGGTAAGAAGGACCATTGCCGTGTCACAGGAAATAAACTTTGATAACATCTTGCCTGAAGAGCTGGATAAGCTGATGGACTATATCGTGGAGCTCTTTGGAAATCAATTTAGCCGGGATGAGCTTTATGATGGTCTTGCATCTAAAGACTTAATCCCTACTATCACCAAGTGTATTAATGAAGTGGTAGGTGAGGTAAGCAGCGCCACAGCAGGTGAAGGAAAAAACGGGTAGACGGGGATGCCATGGACCCCCAAGATTTTATTGACCAGCTTTATCTAGCACTTCTTGATAAGGGCTGGACCTTAAACGATATCGACTCCATGGACATCATCTATTACTTGAAACTATTAAACAAAAAACTAGTAAACGAGAAAGTGTATATTGATGAAATCTTATAGCACCTTGCAACCAGGTGCTTTTTTTTATGCTCAAAAGGTGGTGAGAAATTGGCTAAAGAAATCGGGCAGCTAAATGTAAAAATCGGTCTGGACTCCACTGGATTTCAAAACGGTATTAGTAGCTTAAACCGGGAAATGAAAAGGTATATAAGATATATATAGATAGTGTTTTGTAGAATTTCTATAGAATCATGCGGACATTTTTGGAAAAGTTTTAAATCCTTATTTACTTTTACGCTCAAATGAGTTATAATTACAGCG
>MPOT01000014.1 GCA_001896545.1 Tepidanaerobacter sp. EBM-38
CCATAAATACCGGTTAGGTCACCACGTTTTGGCTGACCGATATAAGGGTTTTTACTTAATTTTAGTAGAGCTGTTTTATAGGCTTCTTTTAAGGGCTTTTCCTTTATCTTTTTAAAGAAACGCTCAGCTTGGGAACTGAATAATATTTCGTACATAATCAGTCCTCTGAGCCAAAAATGTCATCAAAATTTGCCGCTTCTTTTTCACCGGCTGCAATGGCATCTGCTTCTTCAAGCATATTGGTAACAGCTCTTTTGATATTTTTACTTTGCACTTCAAACTGCTTTACTAATTCATCACCAGAGTAACCCTGGGAAACTAAGTCTTTTAGAATCTCAACGGAAAATTCACTAGGTTCCCTATGAAGCGGTTGAATAACAATTCTACCATCTTCAAGGAAACATTCAACTTCATTCCCGAGCCCAAGGTGTTTATAGAATTGTAAAGGTATGGTAATCTGACGTTTCTTTGAAACGCTGATTATTTTACGGTCCATAATATCACGCTCTGCAGCATTTGCAGACATAACTTAAACCTCCTTTGTAGTATATGCCAAATTCATAAATATAATACACAAATCCTTTATCTTTACAATTATTATAACAAAGAAACAAAGAAAACTCAATAGATTAAGGAGTGATAAAACGTGGATATTCGGCGCATTTCCATAGATCAGATTAAGCCGGCGAACTAGATAACGGAATATTTGACATCACCTTAACCGGCTTTGATGCCGCTGAAATAGAGGATTTATTTTCTAAAGTCCATGATAAGGATGTTAAAGAAGACGACTTTGATGTAGATGAGGCCTTAAAAGAACCCACGATTAGCAAGTAAGGGGATCTTTGGCTTTTGGGAAGGCATAGGCTCATATGCGGGGACAGCACCAAAGCCAAAACCTATGAAAAGTTGATGGACGGTAAAAAGGCAAATCTGGTGGTGACAGATCCCCCATATAATGTCAATTTCACCGGTGGCCCTGTGTGCATATCCCATACAAAATAGCAGCGCTCCCAACGGCATTGTTCTCGACCCTTTCTCTGGTAGCTTTTCAACAGGAATTGCTTGTGAGCAGCTAGATCGTATCTGCTACGCTATCGAACTGGACGAAAAATATGTAGATGTAGGAGTAAAAAGGTTCGTTGAGTATGCAGGCTCGGATGATGAGGTTTTTCTAATAAGAGATAGGAAGAAAATACCATATAAAGCCTGTTTTTAAGTTCTGCATCTAATAATCCGCTTTCGTTTTCAAAAGCGGTCTTTTAAGTGCAAAAAGCAAAAGGCTATAGATATAGACAAAGCCAACTTTTTGCCTTAATTACCAACTACTTTAATAAGACTCCTGTAGATATTTTAAGAGAGTACAAAAACAAAAATTCTGTAGAAATTTCTTTTGGGTTTTTAAAGGATACCGTATTTCCAAATGAAATTTTTAAAAAGAAGCCTAGTAGGATAGAAATATTGACCTATGTAATGCTTCTTGCACTTTCCTTTTTTTCTGATGGCACATCTACCAGCTAACACAGAGGAAAGAGTCATTTTTTTACTTCGTTTAATCGGCTTTGGACCGGAAATTTACACTATAGTGAGGCCAAACCCATTTTTTTATAGAGAATAATAATTGAAAATAGTCATGGGTTAAGGTGCGAAATGTGGGTTACTAAATTTAATTTAAACTAATACACCCCTGAGAAAGTATTATTTTCTTTCACAGGGGTGTATTTTAATACATAATTCTTGGTTGATTTTTAAATTAAGGCAAGATATAGCTAGGACATATAGTATTTTTTTATGGTTTGGGTTTTCTTACCCACTTAATTGTAAATTCGATATTTAGTTTTCCAATATGAACATCTCCAGTAAAAGTGGTTGTTCCTTCGCCAGATTCTAATTCAGCGGATAATTCTACTTTTTTCTTTAGCTGAAGTTCACCCTCTTTAACATCAGCTAACCCCTGATATATCACCTTCCCCTTATGATCTATAAATTGCCCAACCCAGCGACCGGATTCCTCCACAATGCGAATATTATAAAAGTCGGCTAAAAGCTTAGAATCTTCCGGAGTGCGGAAATAGCCAAATAGAATATCTTGACCTTCTGCAAGTTGCTCCATAGTAAGCTTTGTCACGTCTTCATAGGCTGTAAAAGCTGCAAATAGCTCATCATCTCCTCCGGAAATAGACATCCACCCATCTAACATATCTTTTCCAGTTTCTTTAGATGCCTGCACAAGAGAATCATTTATAGTAAAAGTGAAGTCTTCTGCTGCTTTTACAATCCTTTCTCCTGCATCTGGCAAAGGTGTGGAGTCAGGACCATTTTGACCTATTTTAAGGAAAGTTTTTATAAAAATTGACCATTCCCCTTCAAAGTTAAATTCTACCGATGAGCCAGATATTGTTATGCTTATATCGGTTTTTACGCCAGCAGGCGCGGCTGCCTTGCCAGATTCAGCAGAGGCTCGCGACTCTACTTCAGCCGAGGTTTCAAGAACTACTTTACCATCTAAATTCCTAAACTGAGCTGCCCATTTATTGGCCTTTGGATCGCCTAAAACATGAATAACGTAAAATCCGGAAGGAATCTCAGAACCATCAGGCAGCTGCACAAAAGTAAATAGAACGTCAGATCCCTTTGCTAATTGCTCAATAGTTAAAGTATCTACGCCTTCGACGGCAGTGCTGATAATTTTGGCATCAGGATTATTTACAGCTACAACATTGATAGGTCCTATATCAGCAAGCTCAATTTTTTCTTGCCGGGCTACCTCATGCATGATTTTTTTAGTTTCAGCTCGAAAGACTTTATTTGCATCTTCCATCTTGCTGATGTTATCAGCAAAAGGAGATCGCGAAGTTAATTGGATAGTAACTTTCTGCTCACTGTGCTCATACTCTACATTTGCCCCCATAGCTTCAGCAATAAACCGAATCGGCACAAGGGTGCGATCCTTATGCAACATAGCAGGAACATCTAAGAACATAGGCACCCCATTTACAAAGGCTTGGTTATCGCCAATTTTAAGGACGATTTCAAGTTCTCTTTCTTCTTTACTGCTTATAGTAACTTTCTGCTCACTGTGCTCATACTCTACATTTGCCCCCATAGCCTCAGCAATAAACCGAATCGGCACAAGGGTGCGATCCTTATGCAACATAGCAGGAACATCTAAGAGCATAGGCATCCCATTTATAAAGGCTTGGTTATCGTCGATTTTAAGGACGATTTCAAGTTCTATTTTTTCTATAGGAACTGATGATTTGTCATCTATTATATCTGTTTGTGCCTGAGCTGTGCCTGAAAACCCCGTTAAACCGATCAAGAGAATCAAAACCATAGCAAAAAATCTTGTAAGTTTTACAGTCATTTGAATTTATCGCTCCTTTCTGATATTTCTAAAAATAATACACACAATAGATTTTCAACCTAACTGCAGCTATCCAGTCTCAATTCTTAATTTTCTGCAATATTAATGTAAAACTATTAAATCTTAAAAATTCGACATCCCTCCTTTTTTATTAAACGAAATCAACCGTTTTTTTGACGAAAGAATATCTATAAACATCTTAAATATATATTCTCCATATTTTTGGATATTCCTTCCTATAAAAAACAAAGACCGCAACACAAGGGGACGGTTCTTTTGTGTTCCTTCTTTTGTGTTCTTTGCCGGGTAGACTATTTAGGCACGGAACAAATTCTGATTTTATGATTAGTTTTAGAGGATATATAATAAACCAAGAAGAAGTTGCTTACTCACAGAAGATTGAATAGTTGTTTCTAAAAGACCATAAGGTCTTAAAGATATTAATAGGGAAAAACACGCAGAATTAATCATTGATGCTTTTAAGTCACTGGGCTAATAATAATGAACGCAGCAGCTTTATAACAGTTGCGAGAATATTTCCTTGACGATATCATCCCGGTGGGGATTTAATCTTGATATTTATGTGTGCCGATGAAGTTAGACTGCTGATATATTGCATATCGCAATACAAAATGGTAAAATATAAATACCAAGAAGGAGGCGATATGCATGTCGAAAACCACAAGTGTTTTTGCTCGTGTCGAGC
>MPOT01000003.1 GCA_001896545.1 Tepidanaerobacter sp. EBM-38
GCGTAATCTTTAAGCTTTAAACAATTATTAAAGTTAATGCAAAAGTACGATTTTATGAGAAATACAAAGATATTGTCCAGAGATAGGGGACCAGACCGAGTTATTGTTTCTGCATTGCTTAATAAAAAACTGTTTCTTTCCTTAAGTTTACTGATAACCTTCTGAATATCTCGCTGTTTTTCATCACCGTACTCTTCAACATCGTTAATCAATTCTTCCAAAATGTCCACACACTGTAAAAGGGTATCAATTATCTGGGGAGTTACACTAATTTGGTGACTTCTTATCTCCTGTAATAAGTTCTCCATTTCATGTGTTAATTCCGAAAGCTGATTATAGCCCATGGTGCCTGACATACCTTTTAAAGTGTGAGCCGAACGAAATATTTCATCAATAACTTCTTGATTAGGGTTATTTTCTAACTCTAAAAGATATGTATTAAGATTATCTATATGCTCTCTAGCTTCTTCCAGAAATACATCTAAATATTGATTATTCATTCTATTCACCCCTATCATTAATTGCTATATGTAGCTAATTATAAATCATTCAATACCTTTTTCCATAAGCTCCCTTTGTTTTGCAAATATGAATTTAACAATTTTATCACATGTTGATTTATCAATCTCTATGAACTTAATTGCTATATCATATATATTTATATGTCTTTCACGTTTTTTTTCGGTTCTTACTACTTTAGACTTCAATGACATGTCATCCAAAATATCTGGAACTAGAACTTCAATAATGCTCCCTTCCTTTATCATGGAAGAATAAGAAAATTTAGCCCCGCCTGCACTTATATCACGAGTATACACTTGACTCCAGTCATCAGAATTAGGCAATTTTACATATGTTTTTAGAGCGATTTTCAGCCTGAAGTAGCTCCGCTTTTGCTTTTTATACGGTAAACCTATAGGGTGTATTGTAATCACCGGAATAGGATCATATTTTTTATCCTCTATTAAACCCTCTAAACAATAAAAGGAACCTTTTTTTGGAAAATAAACATTTATCTTTTCATCAAGACTTACAAAGAATGTTCTGCCTTCTTTCATAGGCATACCTAAAACAATACAATCTGATATAATATCTTCAACTTTTGAAGGAAAAAAACATTCTTCATTTTCTCTCTGTATACCTAATGTCACCTTCATCCCTATTTCTAGAAAACCGCCACTCAACTACATAACCCCCACGTTTGTTTTAATAAAAGATACGAGTTTTGAAAACCAACCGTCGAGGGTTAAATCTGACTTTGATAATGATTGTTCACCATATATAAGTCTCCTGCTAATATTCATCAAACATTTTGATGCTAAGCTATCCGGATAATTTATAAAAAATGGGGTTTGTTCCATATTTGCTTTGCTAACTGCTTTGTCTTCCAAAACCAAGCCAAGATAGTTGATCTGCATATTTAAAAACTTTTTTGTTGATTTCGATAATTTATCCATGGTATATTCGGCCTCTTTATAATTATCAGCCTTATTTACTATTACATTAATTTTATCGCAATAGCTACGCGAAATCTTGATCATAGCATAAGCATCAGTTACTGCACTAGGTTCTGGAGTTGTTATTACTATTGTTTCATCAGAAGAGTGTATAAAACTTATTACATTCTTTGAAATGCCTGCACTTGTATCAATTATTATTATATCAAAATTATCGGCTATACTCTTGAAACTGTCAATAAGTAATTCGAGTTCTATATAACTAATGTTTGCAAGATTATATATACCTGATGCTCCCGGAAGTATGGAAATTCCCATTGGGCCTTCCAATATTATATCTTGAATTGTTTTCCCAATGGATAAAATATGTGAAAGATTGTATTTGGGATATAAACCTAATACCACATCAATGTTGGCAAGACCTAAATCCGCATCAATTAATAGCACCTTTTTTCCCAAGCTTTGTATGGCTAATCCCAGATTAACCGACAGATTAGTCTTGCCTACCCCACCTTTTCCACTTGTAACACAATAAACCTTTACATTTTTAGAAGGGTTGCTTATGAGATTTTTTTCCGCCATAATTTTTTTTAATTTGAAAGCCTGTTCATACATTTTCGCTTTCCCCCAAAATCATATCCGCAATCTTGTCAGCCGAGGCTATCTCAATATCATCAGGAACATTTTGTCCCATTGTTAAATAAGATAATTTACAACCATTTGATATACTTATAGCATTTAATAGCATGCCATAGCACTTTGTTTCATCAAGTTTTGTAATAATAATTTTTTTATATTGAAGTTCTTTATAATTATTTAATATGTCAACTAAATCCTGATTTTTTGTAGCTGCACTTACTACTATATGAATTTCATTGGGATTTATAGAATCCAATAAGCCCTTTATTTTCTTTATCTGCATGCGGTTATTAGGGCTAAATCCCATTGTATCAACTAATAAAATATCATAATCGTTTGTATCTGCCAGTATATTTTTAATATCTTCAGGACTGTATACAACAAATACCGGTATTTCTAGAAGATCGCCATATAATCTTAGCTGTTCGATTGCGCCAACCCTGAATGTATCTGCTGTTATCATAGCCACTCTTTTGTTTTCATACAAAGAGAAATGTGCAGCAAGTTTGGCAATCGTTGTTGTTTTACCTACACCTGTGGGGCCTACAAATGCAATAGTATTTTTCTTATTTGATAATTCGATGGGCTCGATTATATCAATGAGTGAAACAATCTCATTTTTAACTAATTTATACAGTTCTGCTTTATTGTTTATATCTGTATCTGTAAGATTGTTTTTAGCATTACTTATGATCATATGTATAATATCAGGCGCGACTTGCATTTCAAACATTCTGTCATGAAATTTTTTTAAAGGCAAAGGTACATCAGTATTTGTGCTAATTTCTTGCTGTTTTTGTTCTAAACATAATTTATTAAGCATATTCTTTACTTCTTCAACATCGGTTTTAATCTTATCAATCTTAACAAAATCGGTTAAGTTTTCATATTTTGCGGTTGTATCCGGTAATGTTGGATTTAATGGTTTTTTTGGTGTGTTAAATGTTGAGTTTATATCATTTGCAGCTACAACTTCTACCATGTTTTTTGCGAAAAATCCCATAAATCCTCCCTTTTTGATATGTTTTGTCTGGAGAATTATTGCATCTTTGCCAAGTTCGGTTTTTACTTTATAAAAAGCTTCCTGAACGTTATCAGCTACATAAGTTTTAATTTTCATTTCAGAGTCACCACCCCTACTGATTGTACTTCAACTTCAGGCTCAAGCTCATTATAAGATAAAATTGGTACAAATGAAATATAATCTTCAATAATTTTTTTAAAATAAATCCTAATCATGGGACTTGTTAAAATTATTGGAGATATGCCTTTCGCGTGTAAGTCATTGACGGTTCTTATGAAGGAATTTCTGATTTTTTGAATGATTGTCGGATCTAAAGCTATATATGAGCCATGTTCATTTTGGCGGATAGAATCCAAAATCATATCTTCTATTTGGCTGTCCAATGTTATAACTTGAGCAATTTTACTCGGTATAAACCGTTCTGTGATAACCCTTTTCAATCGTTGCCTTACATATTCTGTGAGCATATCCGGATCTTTTGTCAATGCTGCATAATCACCAAGGGTTTCAAGAATCGTAACAAGATCTCGAATAGGTATATTTTCTCTAAGCAAGTTTGACAATACCTTCTGTATTTCTCCTATTGTAAGCATCTTAGGTACAATATCTTCCACTAATGCCGGATACTGTTCTTTTAAATTATCCAATAAGTTTTTAACTTCCTGACGGCCTAACAACTCATGTGCATATTGTTTAACTACTTCTGTTAGATGTGTAGCAAGCACTGACGATGCATCAACGACTGTATATCCCTTCATTTCGGCAATTTCTTTCTTGTCATCAGAAATCCACATAGCCGGAAGACCAAAAGCCGGTTCTCTGGTTTCCATACCATCTATTTCTATTGGTCCACCTGTTGGATTCATAATCATATAGCTATCTGTCCTCAATTCATATCGAGCTACTTCAACGCCTTTAATTTTAATAACATACTCATTTGGTTTAAGTTGTATATTGTCACGAAGCCTTATCATAGGTACAACTATACCTAAATCGAGAGCACACTGACGCCGTATCATTACTACACGATCAAGTAAATCACCGCCTTGATTTGCATCCGCTAGAGGAATGATATTATATCCAAACTCTACTTCTATGGGATCTACCTGCAGTAAAGAATAAATATTTTCAGGCTTTTTCATTTCATCTAACTCTTTTTCTTTTTGTAGCTGTTCAAGCTTTTGTTTCTCGCGATCAGATGCTTTTTGTAATGACATACCTGCATAACCAAGTGTTCCCGCTAAAGCCATAAAAGGGACAAATGGCAAGCCCGGTACAATCGCAAAAAGACCTAAAGCTGCTGAGGATAATAATAATAACTTGGGATATGCGGTAAACTGCTTTATGATATCCTTACCAAGATGGCCAGAACTTGCAGATTTTGTAACAACTATTCCAGTTGCAGTAGAAATTAAAAGAGCAGGAATTTGACTGATAAGCCCATCGCCCACAGTCAGGAGTGTATATCTATTTAGTGCCTCTGTAAATTCTAAGCCCTGGAATACCATACCTGTAATGAAGCCTCCAATTATATTTATGACAGTAATTATTATTCCTGCTATTGCATCGCCTTTGACGAATTTACTGGCACCATCCATTGCTCCATAGAAATCTGCCTCTCTTTGAATTTCTTGCCGTCTACTGCGTGCTTCACTTTCACTGATAACACCGGCGTTTAAATCAGCATCAATGCTCATCTGCTTACCAGGCATAGCATCAAGTGTAAATCTTGCTGCAACTTCAGCCACTCTTTCGGCACCCTTTGTGATGACCATAAATTGTATAATTTCAATGATAATAAAAATTATAAACCCAACTAAAGGATTCCCTTTAACTACAAAATTCCCAAAAGACTCAATAACTTTACCGGCATAACCATTAATTAAGATTAGCCTAGTAGATGATATATTAAGTGAAAGCCTAAGCAAAGTAGTAATTAATAAGAGAGAAGGGAATATCGAAAAATCAAGTGGCTTCTCCATATTCATAGAAATCAAAAGAATTACCAAAGCCAATGTTATATTAAAAGTCAATAAGAAATCTAGTAGGACTGCTGGAAGCGGTATTATCATCATTATGACTATTGTAATGGCAATTATAGCCATAACTATATCTCCTAGTTGCATTTATGGCCTCCTCTCTTTTAAACTGTATATAAACGCTAAAATTTCAGCAACTGCATTATATAAAGACTCAGGTATTATATCTCCAATCTCCACTGTTTTATATAATGTTTGAGCCAATGCTTTGTTTTCGACAATAGGAACATCCTCTCTTGTTGCAATTTCCTTTATTTTTTCAGCCAATTTATCTACACCTTTAGCCAATACTACGGGTGCAGAGTGCAAAGTGGCATCATAAGCTAAAGCTACGGCATAGTGTGTCGGATTCGTGATGACAACATCAGCTTTCTCCACATCCTTCATCATTCTTCCGCGTGCCATTTGTCTTTGTATTTGCCTAACTCTTGACTTTATTTGCGGATTGCCTTCGACTTCTTTATACTCTTCTTTAATATCCTGCTTTGACATCATAAGACTGGTTTCATATTCATACCACTGATAAAAATAATCAAAAGCAGATATAATCAGTAATGTAATAGATGCTTTAATTCCCACTTCAAATGCTATGCTTAAAGTCAAGCTCGATGAATCAAGTAAATTCATATCCAGCATAAGAGGAAATAAATCTTTATATCTATTTATAGCTGTGTAGACCACATAAGCAACTACTATGATCTTGGTAACTGATTTTATCAGTTCTAATAAACTTCGCCGGGAAAAGATACGCTTAAATCCTTCCAATGGATTTATTCGCTCAAGCTTAGGTGAAATTGGTTCAAAGCTTAACACAAAACCTACTTGCATATAGTTTGAAATCAAGCAAATACTAGATAAACCCAATGCTATAGGTGCAAAGTTTTTACCTGCGAAAATCAATATTTCATATGAAAACATTTTAATTCCTTCAAGGGTGAATATATCTTCCTTATTAATAGTTTCAGTTAGAATATGGTTAAATAAATCCATTATATTTATAACTAAGTTTTTACCAACTATCTTAAGTAGTAAAAAGCCACCAAGAAGAACTAAAGCAGAATTTAATTCCCTGCTCGAAAAAACTTGCCCTCTTTCACGAGCCTTTTGTCGCCGTCTTGGAGTAGCTTTTTCAGTTCTTTCTTCGGCAAACAACTGTAAGTTCACGGCAATACCTGCATTTCTCTAATTGTCATTAATATTTTTTCATAAGTTCCATTGTAAATATAATCCAAAATAACTAGATACATCGGAAACACTATAATCATACCTATCATTCCTATAGCTATTTTTAACGGAAGACCCACTATAAAAACATTCATCTGGGGAACTGTCCGAGCAATTATACCTAGAGAAAAATCTGTTAAAAAAATAATTGCGGTTATTGGTAATGCTATTTGCACCCCTAAGATAAACATATCTTTGAAACTTACCATTATTACATTTAACAAACCTTTTCGGTAAACCGGTTCACACAAAGGCAATAAATCGTAGCTTTTGATAATAGTAGAAATCAGCATATGGTGGCCATTAACCGTTAAAAACAATAATATAGTTAATATATAATAGTAATTTCCCATAAGCGGAACCTGGGTATTGCTTTGAGGATCTAAAACATTAACCATGCCGAAACCCATTTCAAGATCAATAATTCCTCCAGCAAGGTAGATAGATGAAAACAATAGGAAGGCTGAATAACCCATAGTAATACCTGCCAGTAATTCCCTTAAAACACTAGCTGCCACAATCCATAGATTGCTATTTAATTTCAGTTCTGGAATAATCGGATATACTATAAAAGAAAGCAGTGCTGCTAAGCCTATCTTAATCTGAAGAGGAATCTCTCGTCTACCGAAAACTGGTGTCAAAATTAAAAAACCTAAACATCTAAATAAAATAAGTAGATACTTTATTAAAGCTATCTCATAGTTTACATTCATGTTGTTAACCTAACTTAATATATAAATTTAGGAAGATTAGAAAAAAGATTGTAGGTAAACTGTGTTATAACTGTTAACATCCATGGGCCCAATATAACCATAGCAAGCATAACTACAATAATTTTGGGTACAAAGGTAAGAGTTTGCTCCTGTATTTGCGTGGTAGCCTGGAAAATACTGACGATAATTCCGACAAGCATGCCAAGTAACAACATAGGAGCTGAAACAAGTAAAGCTACCGAAAGTGCTTCTCGAGCTATATATATAACCATCTCTTGAGTCATTTCTTCACATCCTTAAAATTGCTTAGTGAAACCCTGCAAGAATTGAATTAATAACCAAATTCCATCCGTCTACCATAACAAATAATAGTATTTTAAAAGGTAAAGATATCATTATTGGAGGTAGCATCAGCATTCCCATTGACATAAGCGTACTGGATACTATCATATCTATGACTAAAAAAGGTATAAATATTATAAAACCCATTTGAAAAGCAGTTTTTAATTCACTTATTATAAACGCGGGAATCAGTACATATGTAGGTATATCATCAAGTGTATTTAAGGGGTGTTCAAGTTTAGCATAATGTACAAAAAGGGCTAAGTCTTTTTCCCTCGTCTGCCTAAACATAAAGTTGCGTAAAGGAATCTGAGACCTCCGTAAAGCTTCAGAAGTATCAATTTCTTGATTCATGTATGGTTGTATGGCTTCACTATTTATCTCGGTCCAAACAGGTGCCATTACAAATACAGTGATAAACAAAGCAAGGCCAATTAATACCTGAGTAGGCGGAACTTGTTGAACCCCCAACCCATTTCTAACAAATGAAAGCACGATTATTGTTCGAGTAAAAGAAGTCAACAATGTTAGTATTGAAGGCGCTAAAGATAATATTGTGAGCAGTAAAACTATCTGTAAGGCCATAGCAGTTTCACCGGTAGTTTCAGCCTGCTTTATAAAAGGGAATGATGGAACTGGTATTGGAATGTCTTGTGGAGCTGCGTATACAATTTTCTCGTAGCATATGAAGCATAAACTTGTACAAGTCATTTTTAGTATAATATTCTTATTAATTTTCATTTTGGTCCACCACGCCTATTTTGTCTGAACTGCCTTTAAGTTTATTTAAATAATTGTTTAAATAAACCGTAAAAACCTTATCATGGCTTTCTTGGTTTGCTTCAGCAGCTCTTATTAATTCTGCTTCTTCACGCCCAACCTTTTCAAGCAAATCTACACTTTCTTTTGTTACACCTAATATAAGCATTCCCTGTGGTGTTTTTACAATAAAGAGACCTTTTTCTCCACCAAGTGATAAACTATCAACAACTTCCATATATTTGCTTTTGATTGTTAACTTCATTTGGCGCTTACCTATCCATCTGACAGTAAAATAGGTTAGCAAAGAAATAACAATAAAAAAAAATAGATAAATGAAAAATGTTATAATATTTATAATTGTTGAATGATTCTGATGTAAAACATCATCAGAAGGATCAATATCATAATTTTTAATGTTGTCGATATTGATAGGCTCGGCAAATATTTGAATTCCAGTAAAAAACATACAACATACAACTAATACACTTAAGCATATCATGTACTTTCTCATTTAAAAACCTTCTTTTAACTTAGGGCCTTTTTTACTGCTTCGATTACTCTTTCTGGCTGGAATGGTTTAACTACAAAGTCTCTAGCTCCAGCTTGTATCGCATCGATTACCATAGCTTGCTGGCCCATAGCTGAACACATTATTATTTTTGCTGAAGAGTCCATTGCCTTTATTTTTTTTACAGCCTCAATGCCATCCATCTCAGGCATAGTAATATCCATGATTACAAGATCTGGTTTTAGCTCATCATACATTTTAACTGCAACAACTCCGTTTTCAGCCTCACCTGAAACTTCATAACCATTTTTGGTAAGTATGTCTTTAATCATCATCCTCATAAAGGCAGCATCATCTACTATTAATATTCCTCCCATTTAAACTCATCCTCCTATTACTGTAAACTCTTAACCCTATCAATAGAATTAATTATTTCTGTTATTCTTACCCCGAAGTTTTCATCTATGACTACAACTTCGCCCTTAGCTACTAATTTACCGTTAACTAAAATATCAGCCGGTTCTCCCGCCATTTTATCTAACTCTATAATGGTTCCAGAAGATATTTCCAAAATTTCCTTTATGGTCTTTTCTGTCCTACCTAATTCAACAGTAACTTCCAATGGGACATCTAATATTAAGTCTAGACTTGAGCTTTGACTCGAAGTCGGCTCATCTTTAAATGTATGAAACTCAACCGGCTTTACTGTCACTTCAGTATTTTGCGCTGATTTTAAAGGTTCTTTTTTAGATATAGTGTCAATAATCTTTGAAAATGTCACCTAAAAGGCATGATTTTTATTCAGTGAAAATGTCACCTTTGACATAAAATAAAAACAACAAAACACGTTACA
>MPOT01000081.1 GCA_001896545.1 Tepidanaerobacter sp. EBM-38
GAGATTGGCATGGAAGCTACTGGCCATTATTGGCTTTCTGTTTACTCATTTCTCTATGGTAAAGGTTTCCTGATTCATGTTATTAACCCCATACAGACCCATATCGGATATCGGAGTTTAATGGAACTTATTTACCTGGTTGAAAAAGCTCTGGAAAAAGAAAGAAAGGGGTTGGTAAAATTCCGTTCATGGGAGAATTCCGTTCATGGGAGAATTGAATACGAATTTTACTGAGGATGGGAGGTGAAAAACAAGTATGTTAAGAGTCTCAAAAAAAATCACGGCAATACTCCTTGTAATGATGCTTATATTTATCCCAGCTTTAACACAGGTTCTGGGCAACGGGGAAGACATAGAAATTGGATCTGATATTATTACAACTACTGAAAATTCTGCAAACGACCAAACAAGTCTGGAATCAGAACATCAAGAACCGGATGATCCAGAGGCTGAGTCAAGCAACCACTCAGAAGAACAAACGGATTATTCTGAGGATCACCAAGTCTATAATGATCCTGTGGATCCCGTATCGGAAACTCAAGAGCAGGAAGATCACAAAGATACGCAAGCTCCGGAGGAACCTAGCGATAATGAAGAATCGGAAGGTTCGGAGGAATTACCAAAACCGGCGGAACCGCAAAGCTCTGAAGAAACAACTATGCCGGACGAATCCGAAGAGCCTACCGAAGAACTTGAGCCTTGCGAGCCGGAACAACCTGAAAATCCTGCAGAGCTTGAAGAACCACAAGAGCCGCCGGAGCCGCAAAATCCCGAAAACCCGGTCGTTCCGAATGAACCGGGAGAACCTATAGGAGAACCGGAACCTCAGGAGCCTAATCCAGCTGAGAATCCGGTAAATCCGGAGCAGCCCTTAGAACCTATAAACCCCGATGAAATACCAATTGAACCTATTACACCGATAGAACCGCTGCCCATAGTTCCAGTGATAGCGGGCAATCCAAACTTTAGCATTACTGTTGATACTGACAAAGATGTATATTACATTGGTGAAACTATTGAATATGATGTTATGGTGATAAATACCGGTGATGTGGATTTAGAGAATTTATCGGCATGCGTATACTGCAGTTTAGGAACTTCGAATGAATTAGTAGGCCTCTTAACTTTCGGTCAGGAAACTAGATTTAGTGGTAAATTTCGTATTGAATCCGATTTTACGGAACCGTTATTAGAAATCGAAGTTACCGCAAAAGCTTGGTTTGATGAAGTTCCTATTGATGCATCAGCTTCGTGTCAGGTGCAGATTGAATCCAATCCATTTATTGAGTTGATGATGCCACCGGGAATGGAAGGCATGGCTTCCTTAAACATGTTTCGAAGCTTGGAGAGAGAAACGACTTTCGACTATGGGCCTCCTAAGTCGGTGTTCTTGCCGGATCTTGTGAAATCAGCAGGTACGCAAGACACCATAGCGGTTAATAAGACGGCAGGCCCTTCCAGTGTATGCAGGACTTACGATGTTAGGCTGGAAATTACAGGTGTACCTGCTCCGGCACCAGTGGATGTGGTCTTGGTAATTGATAGGTCGGGCAGTATGGATGCAAGGGTAGGCGGGTGGCTTTCTCCTACTGTCATGGATTACGCTAAGAATGCTGCAAAAGCATTTACTGATAACGTCTTAGCTGACAGTAATAATCGAGTAGCAGTAGTATCGTTTACGGGACCGAGAAATATCGGAGATATAGGAGCGGCTTCTGATGCAAAACAAGAAATTGGGCTTTCAAATAATGCGACATCTGTCAAAGCTGCAATAAACAGCATTACAACGTATTATGGAACAAATATTGAAGCTGGATTTTTAATGGCAAAAAATATTCTTGAGTCTTCAGGACGTCAAAATGCTAATAAGGTTATAGTCTTACTTACAGATGGTGTCGCTACCTGCAGTATCGGAAATCCCGCCGGTCCAAATGAACCTACAAGCCACAATGCACATACTAGGGCTGCCTATCAAGCGGGCCAAAGCTGTTGGGATGTAGCGATGGTATTTACCGTAGGGCTTTTCAATCAGGTGCCAAATCAAAGCAAGACCGTAGCCCGTGAAACTCTCCAGTGGGCTCAAAATTCAGGTTACTATGAAGCCACAGGAGCACCTGATTTATCAGGTATTTATGACGAGATATCGGGTCAGCTGGGTTACTCGGCTATAGATGCGGTAGTAACCGATGTAATAAATGAAAACTTTGAACTGGTTTCAGCCAGCATTACACCCAGCCCTAATGCACCGGCAAGTTATGATGCGGCAACCCGAACTATTACCTGGAGACCAGGAACAATAACAGATTTGGCTGAACTAAATTATAAGATTAGAGCCAAAGACGGTGTTAAAGGCAACAACTTACCCACAAATGACAATGCCATACTCCGATACACAGATATAAACGGCACCCCAAATATAGAGCAAACCTTTCCCGTTCCTACGGTCAACGTAATAGGGGTGGATGCCGGGCCGGACTCGGTCATAGTTGTGGGAGATGTGATTAACATCGGGCAGAATTTGCAGGTATATGGCTATGCACCTTTTGAGTACTTATGGAGTAATGATACGGATCCTGATTGGAGCTCGAGCAATGCCAATCCAGCACTTGAGCCTGAAGAAGATACAGTTTACACTATTCAAATAACAGATAATAACGGATGCAAAGCATCTGACAGCATTTTGGTGACAGTCAAAAAAGGTAAAATAATCATAAGAAAAGTTGTTTCACCCGGAATCGGCGGTGTCGATACCGACAAAGAGTTTGTATTACACATTGACGGACCTAGCGGAAAAGAGTGGAATACCCTTATCAGACATAATGAAACAAAGCAAATTGGCAATCTGCGGCCTGGAGCTTATGAAATAACAGAGGTTGTACCTATGGATTATAAATTAGTAAGCATACTTAATCCAAATTTCAATATTACTCGAGAAATGATTGCAAATGATACGGTTGTAACGGTAACAGTAACAAATAAGAAGGTCAACGACTCCTGGTTCAGGGATGAAACAGAGACAGATAATTTCTTTACCGTTGTAGTATCATACAACACAAATAATGCTAAGGGGCAAAAAGAGGACGGAGGATCAATGATTGGCATGGAAAGCCTTGAGGCTATCCTGCCAGATAGAGAAGAAGACCCGGAGACAGTAGAAGAATCCAGCGAGTAAAGGAGAGTAATATGAAAATGCATGTATCTTATAGAATAATGGATTTGCTGATGAAAACCATACTGATTCTGCTTACTCTTGTAGCACTGTCACTACTGTTCTTCCTGGTCCAAAGCAAGGTAAGTGGCCGGGTTCCTTCCATAGGCGGTTATCAGATGTATATTGTGATGAGCGGAAGCATGAACCCGGCCGTTAAAACCGGCAGTCTGGTGATTGTAAAACCTTTGGACCCGGAAGAGATCAGACCGAAAGATATAATCACCTTTAAAAGTGAAATTGAAAGTGAAAATATCACCACACATCGTGTGGTTGAAATAGATAAAAGTGCAGAGCTTTTTTTCAGGACCCGAGGGGATGCAAATGAAGTGGATGATCCAATGCCGGTTAGCGCAAGTCAAGTGATAGGAAAAGTCGTTTATTCCATTCCTTATGCCGGCTTCGCCTTTCACTTCATAAGATCGCAAAACGGAATCATAACTTTATTGGTAGTATTTATTATTTTCATTTCGGCTGAACTCATAAAAACCCTTTGGGTCGAAAGAAAAAAGAATAAACAAAAAATCGAAAAAAATATGGAGGTGGTTATAAAGGAAGATGTGTAAATAAATGGATTAGTGGCTATTAAATAGTTTGGTCTGACTGGTTAAAAATAGGGCTAATTTTAACAAAAAATAATAAGGGGGAATTTAAAAGTGAAAAAAACATTGCTTGTCAGTTTATTGGTGTTTTCTTTAGCCGCCTTGTTGGTGGTAGGCGGAACTATGGCTTGGTTTACAGATGATAAGACGATTGATAACAAATTTACAGCCGGAACTGTCAGCATCGAAATTAATGAGCATGATTTTGAAGACATAATTAACTGGAATCCCGGAGATACCACAGATAAAGATGTAAGTGTAAAAAGCACCGGTTCAAAGGGCACATATGTAAGAGTTAAATTGACACCGGTATGGGGCACTATTGCTGGAGGAGTGTTTACCGAGGATACTACTCTTTCGGTAACTAACATTACGTTAAATACAATCAACAGCGATAAATGGATTGAATCAGGAGGTTACTACTACTACTATAAAATAATGAATCAAGGCGAAGAAACAGAACTGCTTTTAGATAGCGTAACGATAGCAGGACCGGGAACGGGTAATGAATACCAAGGTAAAACACTTAAAGTTAATGTTGCAGCCGAAGCTGTTCAGGCATCTCATGAAGCATATAAGGATGCATGGGGAATCACTAGTTTGCCTACCGGTGTTGAAGCTTGGACTGAATAAAAGCATAAAGTAAAAAAATTAATTTAGGGCTTAAGTATTAGAACTCGGATAAAATATAACCGAATTTCTGAAAATGCGATTTAATTAAAGAGCAAGGGCATGCATTGCTGCATGCTTCTATCCCCGCCTTAGAGGTGAAGAAGATTTACCCCTCGATAAAGGAGGGTAGTGAAGATGAAAAAAAACATAAAAAAATACCTTGTGTTATTTCTAACATCGTTTCTTCTGGTAAGTTTCTTCACATTATTTAATATGCAGGATATCCTTGCTGATGATAATGTAGAACTTATAGGTCAATCTTCGGGGCTAGTTCTTGTGCCTGAGGGGGGAAAGCTTTTTGACATAGGACGGCTGAATCCCGGTGACACAATAAGAAAAACCCTCAAGATAAGCAATAGCTACAGTAAGCCCTTTACCTTATATATGCGGGCTGAAAGAATCGGAGAGGAACCTAAGGATGATGAACCCGACCTTTTAAAACAGCTCAAGCTTACCATCACATATAAGGGTGAAGTTATATATAAGGGACCTGCTAGCGGTAAGGACGGCGAATCCGGGAATATTACTAGTAATATCAGTCTCGGAAAGTTTGACCCTCAAGATAGCCGAGATTTAATAGCAGAAATAGAGCTCCCAGGCCCTGAAACCGGCAATGAATTTCAAAACAAGACTGCCGAAATCAAGTGGATTTTTACAGCACAAACCAGTGGTGGCGATTCTGGAGGCGGTGGTAAAGATAAGGACAAGGACAAAGATAAGGACAAAAAACCCCCTGTTGAAATAGAAGAGGAGCCTATTCCCGAAGGCAAGCCAGAACCTCCTGTAATGCAGCCACCTGCAGTGCAACAACCAGAAATACCACCAGTTGAAGTGCCGGTAGAAGAAGTTCCTCAAGGAATTCCGCTTATGCCTAAAACTGGTGAGGAACTGCCATATATATATTATACAGTTGGCATTGTTGCAATCATTACAGGATTGAGTTTAAGCATTAAGAAAAAATCATAAACGATTCAGATAAATACCGTTATTAATCAAATTGCCTGGATTATACTTTTTAATATACTCCAGGCAATTTTTCGAAGATGGTGAAGAGCATGAGAAAAATTATTGCTGTAATACTGATTTTTCTTGGAATTTTTTTAATGACTTATCCAAAATTAAGAGAAACTTATTTTGACTATCAACAGAGAAAACTGCTAGCAACATGGAGCAAGACCATGAATGATTTAGGTGAGTATTCTAATAATGACCGAAAAGCAGAAGATTATTTTCCAGCAATCGAGAGCAAATTAGAAAAAGACGATTATCGCATTCAATATATCAATTCGCACATGGAAGGCGTATTAAAGATAGAAAAAATTGGGCTTTCAATGCCCATACTTACGGGCGCCACAAAAGCAAATCTTGACATTTCGGCAGCAGCCGTTGATGGTACAGGAAAACCCGGAGAAGTTGGCAATTATTGTATTTCTGCTCATCGGAGTCGAACCTATGGCAGGCAATTTAATCGACTAAATGAGCTTGAGAAAGGCGACCAAATTGAAATCATAAATAAGGATACAGTATATAGATATGAAGTATTTGAAAAACTTCTTGTAGAGGCTAAAGATGCATGGGTAATGTTTCCACAAAAGAACGAAAAACTTCTTACGCTTATTACCTGTGATTACAGTCGCAAGCCTTATCCTAGACTTGTTGTAAGAGCTAAGTTTTTAGAATCAGGTGAAGAATCATCTGATTGATTTTTTATACCCTTGAAAATGTATGTAAATAATGGTAAAATTAGGACAGCTTAATTAAGTAAAATCCGCATAAACGTTTTAAAATAAGCTTTCAAACGATAAAGGCAAACTCGTGGAAACGCGAGGACGCAAAGCTAAAGGGCCTTCGCAAGATGGCAGCCAGCTACCGAAAGGGGAGTTTATTTTGTTTGAAAAGGTCTGTCGTATTTTTACTTGTCTACTTTTTTTATTCTTGCTGCCTTTCGGGCAGATTTTAGCCAGCGAGATAGAAGTATTTGATTTAAAAAATGTCGATTATGGAATAGTTACGATAAATAAGACGAATCAGGCATTCAAAGACAAAAAGGCAAAGGTCATGATTCAAAAAAATAATACTACATACTTTTATGATATTAACGAATCCATAGATACTTTTCCGCTTCAAATGGGGTCTGGTACATATAAATTGACACTTTTGGAATACATAGAAAGTAACAAGTATAAAGCTGAAGATAGTGAAGATATACAAATCAAGCTCAAGGATGAGAATATTTCATTCCTGCAGTCTGCAAGTCCTGTTTGCTGGCATAAAGATGGACAAGCTGCTAAAATGGCGGCTAAACTGTCGGAAGAAATGGAAACTGATGAACAAAAGGCATATGCAATATATGAATACATAACTAAAAATATTAAATATGATAAAAGCAAAATTGCACATCTTCGAAATGACTATATACCATCGGTAGATGAAGTGCTTTCTTCATGTAGTGGTATATGCTTTGACTATGCCGCACTATATGCCGCTATGCTGCGAAGTATAAACATACCGACAAAACTTGTCAAAGGATATAAAGGCGATATTGATTCATATCACGCTTGGAATGAAGTGTATTTACCAAAAGAAGGTTGGGTAACAATCGATACAACTTATGATGCTATAATGATTGAAAACGGCAAAGATTCTGTATTTAAAAAAGATCGGAATGAATATAAAAAAGAAAAAGAATATTAAACATAAAGATAACTCTATATTTGTATTATAACAAGGCAGCCCTCCAAGAGAGCTGCCTTGTTATAATGTACTTGCTTTAAATTAGCGATTTAACGACATCTCTTGCTATGCTCAAAGTTCTTTCTATATCTTCATCTGTATGTGCGGTCGACACAAAGAAGGTTTCGAATTGGGATGGGGGAAGATAGATACCGGCTTGCAGCATTTTTCCCCAGAGTAACCGCTTCTCTAAAGAGTTTGTTTGTGTATTTTCCGGTCGATTTACATTTTTTTGCAATTTCCCAGGCTTGTTTCACCTGAGATAAAATCTGATCTTCCCCCACCACCATTGATTCAAGACCGCAGGCAACTCTAAAAAGTTGCTCAATTCCCATTGCCGTTACACCAAACCTTTTTTTGAAATAAAATAGTTTCACACAAGAAATCTATTGCAAATTTCACAAATAACTTTATCCATATCAC
>MPOT01000011.1 GCA_001896545.1 Tepidanaerobacter sp. EBM-38
CGTATATGACGTAGATTTTATCTTTTAGCATATTTTATATTATTTCACCTTCCTGATAGACATTTTGTAGGTGCTCATTTACCGTTCTTACATCAACATAAAATAACTCAGCCATCATCTTTTGGGTAAGCCAAACAGGCTCATCTTCTAATGATTTCATACTTTTTCTTAAACTACAATAAATTGCTTTCATTTTTCATTCAAAATCAAGCGGTGCAATTTCGCATTGATACTTAGTTAAAATGATACCTATTCAACCCCAAAGGCTTTAAAAACAGCATCCTTAGGATCTTGATAAAAAGATATTTGAAATTTTGCAAACAACTCAGGAGGAACTGTTCCTATGTCTGCCGCAGAAGACATAGGAAGTAAAACTTTTTTTGCTCCTGAATCAAAACACACTTGAAGAACATTTGCCAGTTCTTCTACTTTATTAATAGTTCCGCCTATGCTCATAGAACCTAGTACTACCATCTGGCTTTGCACCGGCTTGTTTAAAGCTCCTGAGCATAATGCAATAAATGCAGCTAGTGCCAACTCTGATGTAAGCCCTATGCCTTGAATATCTTCAACATGCATTAGATAATCTTTTTTTGATGTACTTATAGTGCCACTTATATTCTTGCTATTCGCTCTAAAGTATCTAAAAGCGGTTTCAATTGCTTCCTTCGCTTCTCTGTCTGAACCAAGACCTGTTTTTTCAAACTTACCAGTGCCATTTACTACCTCGGTTTCTATTTTATAGACTCCAATCATGCCCGACTTTCCACGACTGACAGTATATAAATGCCCAGGCTTACTTAATCCTTCTGGAATTATCTTGCCCCCGCCTTGTTCCGGCACAGATACAAATTTTTCTTCCATGGTTTCGATGTCTATATATGAAAAATGCACATCATAAAACTCCATACCACCTATTTTCTTGAGCTGCTCCTTAACCCTTCTTCGACCCACTAAGGCATATCTTAATACTTCTTCTACATCTTCTTTTGAAAAGTTCCCATCCGGATAAATTAACTTAAGTAAACCTGATACAGTCTTTCTGACAGCAATTACATCCCTCTGATTTAAGTTGTTGCCTAGCCTAAAATATTTGTCAAAAGCATCAGTAAAAGATCTTTTCCTCATTTCTCGCATAAATTCAGACAAATAGTCGGTAATGAACCCATATTCATCGGTAAAATACTCGGGCCGCATTTTGGGTATTTCCCATCCGGGTAAATAATAGTGCATACGGTCAAAAAAAGCTGCATCATTAGCCATGGCTTCAGGGAACGGCTCAAATAAATGAGATGTTTTTAAAAGCACATCAACGCTCTGATTTATGTTTCCAATAAATACCATTGATGCATTTGCATTTTTTTCTTCCTTACCTCTTGCAAAAGATCCGGATGCCATAAAATCTTTCATAATCTGAATCCCATCTTGGTCTTTAAATTTTATCCCTGCCACTTCATCAAAGGCAACACAGTCCCATAGTCCAACAAGGCCGATTTGCCGTGATGCCATGTTATAAAATAAATTCGCTACAGTAGTTTGCCCTCCGGACACTAGTATAGAATTAGGCGAGATTTCTTTGTAC
>MPOT01000034.1 GCA_001896545.1 Tepidanaerobacter sp. EBM-38
CCCCGGAAGCCTTTTTAAGTGTTTAAAGGTATTTGCACAACAGCAGCTTAATTTAACTAAGATAGAATCTCGGCCCTCAAAGAGAATCCTGGGTGAATATATTTTTTTTATAGAAGTGGAAGGTCACAGGCTGGATGAACCATTAAAGACTGCTCTAGTCGAGCTTAAGCAGTTGACAGGCTTTTGTAAGGTCCTGGGCTCTTACCCCGTTTAATGCCGTTTATTAGACAAAAAATATTTTGCTTGACTTTAGTCAACTGATTATATATAATAGTTAAAATACTTTTTATTTGTTCTTTGGAGGCTTAAACGAGCATGGAAAATCTTACTGGAAGAACTTTTGCAGAATTTTATTACTTTTTTAGCCAGTACTATTTTTATTTTAGCACTGGTTATTGGTTCTGCAAAAAAATAGTTTCTTCTTCAAGTGAGGTTTCAAGCAAGTTTAAGCGTAGGTTGCTACCGGTGTAGCATTTATACGGCCTAAGCATATCATTTTCATATTTTCAGCGTATAAAAAGAATCTCACTAAGTGAGATTCTTTTTTTTTAACAAAATTTGGTTTCGATGCAGAAATCCTTCCAAGATGAAGGTGGTCTCATCTTCACAGGAATAGTTTTCTATATCGTAATCAAAGAATCAAATTTATTTCAGGAGGGATAAGTATTATGATAGTAGTAATGAAGACCGATGCAGACCCTGATGATGTCCAGGCTGTTAAAAACAAAATCTTGGATATGAAACTTGAGGTGTATGAATCCATAGGCTTGAACTACCATCTGATAGGTATTGTGGGAGATACCAGTAAAGTTGATGCCGAGAGTTTTACCGGAATTCAAAGTGTTAAGAGGGTTATTCATGTGCAGGAACCTTATAAAAAGGCCAGTCGGCTTTTTCATCCGGAAGATTCCGTAATTTCTGTAGGCGATAAAACCATCGGCGGAAACAAGCTTGCAATAATCGCAGGCCCTTGCTCGGTTGAAAACAGGGAACAGATAATCCATGTAGCCGAAAAGGTTAAGGAGGCAGGAGCAGGCTTTTTAAGGGGAGGTGCCTTTAAGCCCAGGACTTCGCCCTATAGTTTCCAAGGTCTTAAGGAGGAAGGGCTGGAATTGCTAAAATACGCCCGGGAAAAAACCGGCCTTCCCATTGTTGTTGAATTAATGTCTGCGGATAAACTGGATCTTTACGAGCAGGATGTGGATATTATTCAGATAGGCGCAAGAAATATGCAGAACTTTGAGCTGCTGAAGGCCGTAGGCCAGACCAGAAAACCCATTTTATTAAAAAGAGGCCTATCGGCAACTATTGAGGAGCTTTTGATGGCAGCCGAATATATAATGGCCGGTGGCAATGAAAATATCATATTATGCGAAAGAGGTATCAGAACATTTGAAAATTACACTCGAAATACCCTTGACTTAAGCGCAATCCCTGCCATCAAAAAGTCAAGCCATCTTCCGGTAATAGTAGACCCCAGTCACGCCTCTGGCATATGGTGGATGGTAGAACCTCTTGCAAAGGCTGCAGTTGCCGTAGGAGCAGACGGTATCATGGTAGAGGTTCATAATGACCCTGCTAATGCCCTGTGCGACGGCAGTCAGTCCATCAAACCTGAAAAATTTAAGCATCTGGTAGACAGCATTAGAGAAATAGCCAGAATACAAAATCGCGAAATATAGAGGTGATTAAATGGATTATTCAGACTTTAGTATGACGGTTGTCGGGCTTGGACTTATAGGCGGTTCTCTGGCTATGGCCATTAAAAATAGGCTGAAGCCAAAAAACTTATGGGGTATAGATGTCAATGCGAATGCGTTGGACTATGCCGAAAGTGCGGGGCTTATTAATCGAGGCTTTTTATCCGCAAAAGAACCCCTCCAAAAATCTGATTTTGTCTTTATTTGCATATATCCTCGGGAAACTGCAAAATTCATAAGACAGAACATGGATAATTTCAAGTCCGGCGCCGTCATAACCGATACTACAGGTATCAAGGTGCCCCTTATTTCCGAGATAGGCTCGATTTTAAGGGATGATGTGGATTACATAAGCGGACACCCCATGGCCGGCCGAGAGAGTAAGGGACTGGAATTTGCACGGGAAAATATTTTTGAGGGTGCGGATTATTTAATAACACCTACTGAAAAAAATAAACCTGAAAATATTGCACTAATAGAAGATATTGTAAAGCAATTGGGTTTCGGCCATGTAGTCCAGCTAACTCCACAGCAGCATGATAATATGATTGCTTTTGTAAGCCATCTCCCCCATGTGATTGCTGCGGCATTGGTCTTAAATCCAATTTTGGAAAAGGAAGCTCTGTATTTTGGAGGCAGCTTTCGGGATATGACAAGAGTTGGCCGCATAAACCCTGATTTATGGTCACAACTGCTGCTGGATAATGGGGATTATGTTATAAAGCACTTGAAAATCTTTGAAGACAGCATACAAGATTTTATACAAGTCATCGACAGCCAAGATGAAACCCGGCTCAAAGCTCTTTTAGCAAAGGCATGTGAGCGAAAGGAGGGGCTTGATTTAAGTGTTGACGCTCGATGTAAATCCGGGAAATAAAAATTATACCGTGTATATTGAAAAAGGTCTGATTTGTCGGTTGGGAAGTATGTTAAAAAATGCAGTAAAGGCTGAAAAGGTTGCCGTTATTACCGATGAAAACGTCAATGGCCTTTATGGCGAGCAGGTATTAAACTCATTGGAGTCAGAAGGTTTTGACACATATTTAATTGTAGTTGACGCAGGAGAAAGAAGTAAATCTGCATCTACGCTTATGAAGGTATATAAAGAATTGCTTGATAGCAAAATCACCCGATGGGACTGCATTCTTACATTGGGAGGCGGAGTTGTGGGAGATTTGGGAGGATTTGCGGCAGCTACTTTTTTACGAGGAATCCCTTATGTCCAAGTTCCCACAAGCCTTATTGCTCAGGTCGACAGCAGCATAGGCGGTAAGGTGGGCATCGATTTGCCGGAAGGTAAAAATTTAATCGGCAGTTTCTACCATCCCAAAGCCGTATTTATTGATACAAACCTTTTGAATACCCTTGATGAAAGATTTTTCAGCGATGGCATGGGCGAAGTAATAAAATATGGTTGCATAAAAAATCGCAGTCTTTTTGAACAGCTTCTAAGTTTTAAAACAAAGGATGAGCTTTTAAGCAATATGGAGCAAATCATACTTACATGTTTGAATATTAAAAAAGAAGTAGTGGAGCAGGACGAGCGGGATACCGGCTGCCGAATGATATTAAATTTCGGGCATACCCTTGGTCATGCCATAGAAAAATATTTCGATTATATCACATATACTCATGGGGAAGGGGTGGCGATAGGGATGTACCAGATAACTAAAAAAAGCGAACAAATGGGCATAACCGAACCCGGCACAAGCCAACTTTTGAAAGAAGCCCTTTTAAAATACGGACTTCCTTATGAACTGCCTCAAGCTAATATAAACGAGCTTATAAATGCTATCGGTACAGATAAAAAAAGCAGCGGCAAGTATATCAATATTGTATTGCTAAAATACATCGGGGAATGTTTTGTAGAGAAGATTAGTCAAAATAAAGTCTTTGAGTTTTTTAGTTTTTAAAATACCAACATAAAAGCAGGTGTTATTAATGAAAAACCTAGAGGTATCATTGCCTTTTCCAAATGGTGAAGTCTTTATTCCTCCCTCAAAGAGCATAAGCCACCGCATGCTTATATGTGCAGGTCTTGCCGAAGGGGAAAGCATATTGCAAAATATTGCGTTTTCCGATGATATTATTGCCACTAAAAACGGCATAAAGGCATTTGGAGCGAAAATCCGATACCTCGGCAATTATATCAGTGATAAGGCAAATGATGTTGCCGTTAAGGGAATCAAGCTCGCAAATATCAGGGATAACTTGACAATAGACTGCAAGGAATCCGGTTCTACCCTGAGGTTTTTAATACCGATTGCATTAGCTTACGGAAAGCAGGTTACGTTTGTCGGACGTGGAAGGCTTTTTGATAGGCCGCTTGATGTGTTTTATGATGTGTTTAGGAAACAGGGCATAAATTATTTTATGGAAAATGACAAACCGTCTTTGACTGTTGCAGGTAAACTAAAGCCGGATACATTTAATATAGAAGGTAATGTAAGCTCCCAATTCATTTCCGGCCTGCTATTTGCCCTTCCCTTGCTGGAAGGTGACTCCCTTATCATAACAACCACCCCGGTAGAATCAAAGGCATACATAGACCTTACGATTGATGCTTTGAAAAGGTTTGATGTGAAAGTGGAAAATCAAGATTATGAGCAGTTTTTTATAAAGGGCAGACAAATTTATAAGGCCGCCGACTGCCGTGTGGAGGGAGATTTTTCCCAGGGGGCTTTTTGGCTTGCCGCAGGGGTTTTAGGCGGTAGTATTACCTGCTTTAATCTAGATATCAATTCACATCAAGGCGATAAATACATCGTTGATATAATCCGCAAAATGGGCGCACAGCCTGTCATAGGAAAGAATTTTATTAAAGTCGAAGCGTCAAATACTCATGGGGTAACTGTAGATGCGGCACAATGCCCCGACCTGGTACCCATCGTTGCTGTGCTGGGGGCTTTAAGCCGGGGAACTACGCAAATCTTAAATGCCGGGCGGCTGCGAATAAAGGAATCCGACAGGCTAAAGGCCATATCTTCGGAGCTTAGCCACTTGGGGGCAAAAATCGTGGAACTTGCCGACGGCCTTATCATAGAAGGTAGGGATATGCTTGATGGCGGTATTGTTGACAGTTGGAACGACCACAGGATAGCCATGGCACTTGCCGTAGCCTCTGTCAGATGCCGCAACCCGGTCATCATAAAGCACAGTGATGCGGTAAGTAAATCTTATCCGGGGTTTTGGAAGGATTTTATAAAGTTGGGAGGTGTGGTAGATGAGTTCGATTTTCGGGCGTAATTTTAGGGTTTCTATTTTTGGCGAATCACATGGCAAGGCCATTGGTGTCGTTTTGGACGGACTGCCTTCCGGCATCAGGCTAAATATGGAGTTTATTGAGCAAGAAATGGCTCGAAGGCGGCCGGGAAAAAACCCACTTTCAACTTTGCGGTCTGAAAGTGATTCCTTTGAAATACTGAGCGGATATTTTAACGAAGCCACCACCGGCACGCCCCTTTGTGCGATAATTTTCAACAGTGACTGTGCATCGGATGACTATGCTCCGATGAAAAGTTTACTGCGACCGGGTCATGCTGATTACACGGGTTTCGTTAAATACGGCGGGTTTAATGACTATCGTGGCGGAGGTCATTTTTCAGGCAGGCTCACAGCTCCGCTGGTTTTTGCAGGAGCAGTGGCAAAACAGGCTTTGCAAATAGACAATATCCTCGTCGGAAGCCATGTAAAAAGCATCTGTCATGTGGAAGACGAAAGCTTAGACAGTGCAAATATCGATGAAAATACTTTAAAAGAATTAAGAAACCTCGCAATCCCGGTTTTAAACCGAGATGCCGGCGAAAAAATGGCACAGTGCATATTGGATGCGAAAAACGACAGGGATTCTGTGGGAGGTGTTGTCGAAACCGCTGTCCTCAACCTGCAACCGGGGCTGGGCTCACCCTTTTTTGACAGTATGGAGAGCTGTCTTGCACATATTTTATTTTCCATACCGGCAGTAAAAGGCGTTGAATTCGGCGAAGGCTTTAATATTACAAAAATGAGAGGGTCTAAAGCAAATGACGCATTTATAATAGATGAAAATAAAATTAAAACAGCAACAAATTATAACGGCGGCATACTCGGCGGGATTACAAACGGGATGCCGGTGGTGTTTAGGGTTGCGATAAAACCTACTCCTTCCATAGGCATCCAACAGCAAACGGTCGATTTCCTGAAAAATCAGGAAACAACAATATCAGTCAAAGGCAGGCATGACCCCTGTATTGTGACGAGAGCGGTACCGGTGGTAGAAGCGGCGGCAGCTATTGTTATCTTAGATTTAATTTTGGAAAGGTATGGTGAGGCATGGACGAATTGGAAGAACTGAGAGCCCGGATAGATGAGATAGACGCTAAGCTTGTAGAGCTGTTTGAAAAGCGGATGGAAATATCGCATAAGATTGCTTTATATAAGATAGCAAATGATATGCCCATAACAAATGACGAAAGAGAAAAGGAAATCTTAAACGAAAATATAGCAAGATTAAAGGACAGGAGTTTTGAACCTAAGCTTGTGGAGTTTTTTTCAATGCTTTTTAAGTTGAGTAAAGAAGTTCAGAATGAAGAATTTAAAAAACAGACTAAATATCAATGAGGTGATGGTGTGAGCAGTATATACGGCCTCATAGGGGAAAGTTTAAGCCATAGCCTTTCACCGGAAATCCATGAAAGTTTTTTCCTTAAAACCGGTGTTTTAGGAAAGTACGGGCTTTTTGAGGTGAAAAGAAAATACTTGCATGATGCCGTCCTCGGGCTCAAGGCTCTCGGCATAAAGGGCGCCAATGTCACTATTCCTTATAAGACGGAGATTATCAGGTTTCTTGATAGTATGTCTGATGAAGCTAAAAAAATAGGAGCTGTCAATACATTAATTGTAAAAGAAGATAAAATCACGGGGGATAATACGGATTACTACGGTTTTGGCATGACACTTGACAGGCATCATATTGAGCCAAAAGGCAAAACTGCGGTAGTTCTAGGGACAGGAGGCGCATCCAGAGCAATTGTGCAATACCTTTTGGACAATGACATAGGAGATATTACCCTCGTAAGTACTCATGTTCAAAAAGCCAAGGAGCAATTTCCGGGTTTAAGCATTATATCATATGAAGATTTGCACTGTATAAATAAAAGGGATATTTTGATAAACTGCACTCCGGTTGGCATGTTTCCAAATATGAAAGACAGTCCTGTTTGTGCTGCCCATGTTGCAAAATTCAAAGCTGTGATTGATCTCATATACAATCCAAAACAGACAATTCTTTTAAAATCAGCCCGGGAGCTTAATATACCGGCAATAAACGGACTTTATATGTTGGTGGCTCAGGCAGCAAAAGCTCAAGAGCTGTGGAATGAAATTGCTCTTGATAAAAAAATTATTGAACAGGTTTATCTGCAAATAGATGGGAAGATTGGATAATGAAAGATAACTACGACAATATCGTGTTAATAGGTATGCCGGGCTCGGGAAAAACAAGTATCGGCAGGATTTTAGCAAAAAAGATTAATATGTGCTTTTATGATTTGGATGAATATATTGAACGCAAATCCGGGAAAAGAATAACAGAAATTTTCGCCATATACGGGGAAAGGCATTTCCGAACACTTGAAAGCTGTGCGGTGAAGGAAATAAGCAGCAAAACAAATGCTGTCATATCCGCTGGAGGAGGAGTAGTGCTTGACAGTAAAAATATGCATGTTTTAAATAAGAGAGGTATTATATTCTTTATAAATCGCCCTGTGGAAGATATAGCCCATGATATAGAAATTTCAAGCAGGCCACTGCTTGCAAATGACAGGGATAACATATACCGGCTTTATAAGGATAGGTATGAGCTTTACAAAAAATACTCCGACTTTGAGATTTTAAATGATAGAGGAATTTTAGAAGCGGTAAAGCAAATAATAGAGATTTTAAATGGGAATTATGCTTAAATCTAGCGGTGCACCACAAAGGGTAGTAAAGATATATATATATATATATGAAGGAAGGTAAAAAAAATATGAACATACTTATAATCAACGGACCAAATATTAATATGCTGGGTATAAGGGAAAAAGACATATACGGCGGTAAAACCTATAAAGATATGTGCAACTTGCTGTATAAAAGTGCAAAGGAAATGGGTATTTGCACAGTTATTGTCCAAAATAATATCGAAGGAGAAATAATCAACTATATTCAGGGCGCATACGGCAAGTATGATGGTATCATAATAAATCCCGGGGCATACACCCATTATAGTATTGCTATATATGATGCCTTAAAAGCCATTGACATTCCGGCAGTAGAAGTGCATATAAGTAATATTCAGGCAAGGGAAGAATTTAGAAAAAAATCGGTCACTGCTGGAGCGTGCATCGGGCAGATTTGCGGTTTTGGTATTTATGGATATATAATGGCAATGCTTGCATTAAAAAATATTTTAGAATAAGACTCGAAAAATATATCGGATATATTGGATTTAAATTTGAGGGTCGATTACATTTATAGGATTTATAGGCCTTTTTAAGAAATTTTCACCTACTTGTACAAATTTTTCCGGATTGTCGCTGACAAAGTATTGGTAAAATGCCGGGGAATTGTCCTGCCGCTTTAGGTTTTTGTCAACTAAAATCCGCTGTACTTCTCTTGCTGTTTCCCAAGCTGAATCCACCAGCCGGACAGTTTCCCCCATAACCTTTTCCAGGGTAAGCTCTAAAAGAGGGTAATGTGTACATGCAAGCACCAATGTATCGATTCCCTGATTTTTTAAAGGTTCTAAATAGGTTTTAGCAGTATAAAAGGCAGCCTCATTTTCAAGCCATCCTTCTTCTACTAAAGGCACAAAGAGAGGACAGGCTTTTGAATGTATTTTTATTTGCTTATTTAGTGCATGTATAGCCCTTTCATATGCACAACTCTTTATGGTGCGTTCGGTGCCGATTACTCCGACCACTTGTTTTTCAGTGGCAGCCACCGCTGCCCTTGCTCCCGGCTCTATCACTCCTATGACCGGTACCGGTGATGATGCACAAAGTTTATCAAGACATGTGGCACTGACAGTGTTACATGCTACTACAATCAGTTTTACATCCTTGCCCAGTAAGAATCTAACTCCCTCAAAGGCAAATTGTGTAACAACTTCTGAGGATTTGGGCCCATAAGGTACTCGAGCAGTATCCCCAAAATATACAATGTTTTCTTTAGGAAGCAGCTTCATAATTTCTCCGGCCACAGTCAGGCCTCCGATACCCGAATCAAAAACTCCTATGGGTTTATTTCTAACATCCATGATTTATCTCCGTCCCAATTATTGTAGTTTATTTATGCAAATCCAACTTCGAGCGCAAAAGTGCGGCTGTCAGAAGAAAATTTTATCAGATAATATTATACTTCACTTTCTATAACAATAAAAGTATAAACTTAAACAGAGTCTATAGAATACTTAAAAAAACAGGTTTAAAAATCGTTTTCGAGTGATTTATAAACCTGCTTTTTACTCGGGAGAAAGTTTTATCAGTTCTTGTTGAGTTGCTGCAAATAAGCTCATGGCTCCCGGAACTATTGCAGTTATTTTTTTACCTTCAAGATGCATTTTAGCATCCAATGTTTTGATATCATAAGCCATAAGTCCACTCTCTGTGCCTATAAAAAATGTATTGGGGCATACAATGGGCAAAGCAGTCGGAGCATCCGGCAAATCTATGACCCATATAACCTCTGCTCTCTGAAAACTCAGTGCGGTAACTTCACCTCTGTAATTTGCCAGCAGCATAAAATCCTGATGAAAGGCCGGCATCATAAACTCCTCATCGGCAATCTTCTTCCTCCAAATGATTTCCCCCACCAATGGATTTAAAGCAGAAACCCATGAATCGCATGAAATGGTAAAAACCTTGCCGTCCCATATGGCCGGAGGTATTTGTATGATATCCGATATCTTGGTTTTCCAGCAAAGAGAACCTTTTTCATCCAAACAGTAAATACATCTGTCATATGAGGCAAAATAAACAAAGTCATAACCTATGGCTGGAGAAGTAATATAGGCTCCGTAGGTTTTATAATTCCATTTCATATCGCCACTTTGATTAAAACAATAGAGGGTTCCGGAAGAGGGAGCATAAATTTGTGTTTTGTTGGCTGCTGTCGGCAAAATAAAGTTATCCTGTTTTAGGGTTTTTTGAGTTTTCCCTGAATAAAAGTCTAAAATTGCCAAACTGCCGGCAGGCACGATTACATGGCCTTCAAAAATCGTAGATGAACTTTCGGGAAACAATTCCGTGCTTTTCCAAAGTCTTTCGCCGGATTTTAAATCTATGGCAAGGACTTCTCTTCGAGTTGTTACGATTAATCTGTCCGCCGAGCAATTTAATCCGATTATATCAGGGATGGGCCTAATCCAGCTGATTTTAAGTTGTTTGGGGATTGGAACAGGTGAATAGCCCGAATGCCTATAATCCCGTTGTATTGTGCGCCATTTATTGATGCCGCATCTCATAAGTTCTTTTAGTATTTCAAATTCATCATCATCCACTATACCGTTTTGTTTTATATGAAAAGCCCTTTGAAATTCTCTGACTGCTTGCATGGTCTCATAGCCGAACACTCCATCAATACGAGCATTAAAGACCCCCAGTCTCTTTAATACCTGCTGCAAATGACGCACATCACTGCCTTTCAATAGCGGCTTTTGTTTTTTAAGTGGTCGACTGCCAAAAGGTATTACAGGTAGTCTCAAGGAATCACCACCTGCCTATTAGAAGATATATTTAGTATATTCGACAAAGGGTTAATTGGTTACGGGGACTATAAAAACCAGGGCAAATATCGCCCTGGTTCTTGTGCGCTTTCTTCAGGAGTTGCTATTTCTTGGGGTTCCCATTCTCTTCGGCCAGTGCTTTTTCCGCTTTTTCAATAGCAAGTCTTACCAAATTACCGCAATTTCTGGAAGAAACTCCACCCCATCCTTCTTTCGCCACCGTGTCAGCCACACCAAGTTCCTTTGCAAGTTCATACTTGAGGTCCTCAGACATGACACTACGACGACGAGCAGCCATGAGCATGCCTCCTTTTTTATAACGCACTATTATTATTTTGCCTTTAAAGGCTATTGTTTATGTTGAATTATTTTACCAATTGTTTTTATACAACTTGCTTTATTCTCTCATAATATTTCACCGATTCTATATCGGCTAATACCTTTATCGACTTGGCGTCGGGGTCTTCCGTGCCCTGCAAATGGCAGCCTTCGGAATTCAATGCTTTAGCATATTCTATAACTTCCCTGGTTATGCGTTCACCGGGGCATAGGATTGGAATTCCGGGAGGATATGCCATAAGCATCTCGGTGCTGATTTCGCCTTCGGCTTCTTCTAAGGGAACGACTCGTTTTTCACTATAGAAGGCAAATCGGGGAGAAACTACCATTTCCTGGTTTTCCGGAAGTTCGGCACTTATTTTTATGACATTTTTACGGCTGTATTTTAATGCGATATCCCTTATTGCTGCAATCAAAGCACTGATACTCTCTTCACTGTCGCCTATTGCTCCCACAGCCAGCACATTATACAAATCTGAAAGTTCCATCTGAATATGATATTTGTATTTTAACAACTTTTCGGTTTCAAAACCGGATAAGCCTAATTCTCTTAAGTTTATAGCAAGCTTTGTCGGGTCATATGCGAAACAACCTTCAGTGCCTTCTACATCATGTCCCATTACATAAATACCATTTATATCATTTAACAACCGTCTTGCCCTTTCACACCGCTCTATTGTCACATCAAGCATCTGTCTGCCGTTTATGGCCATTTGCCTGCGGGCAACATCAAGGGAAGCCATGAGTGGATACGATGGGCTTGTGGTTTGAGTCAAGTTCATGGCTGCTTTAACTCTTCTGTCATCGATCAAATCACTTTTTATCAATAAAATGGAGCTTTGAGTCATAGAACCTGCAAGCTTATGCATACTTGCAGCACTCATATCTGCTCCGGCTTGCATAGCCGACATAGGTAAATCGGGGTGAAATCCTAAATGAGCTCCATGTGCTTCGTCGACTATCACCGGCTTGCCATATGAATGAGCAATTTCTACAATTTTTTTAAGATCCGATGCCACACCATAGTATGTTGGATTTATCACAAAAACCGCCTTGGCATTTGGATGTTCCACCAGAGCACGTCTGACACTATCCGCAGTTATACCCATGGCTATTCCCATATAGTCATTGATAACGGGTTTTATATAAACCGGATGTACACCACTTAAGATTAAGCCTCCTACCACTGAACGATGGGCATTTCTGGGAACAATTATTTCATCGCCGGGTCCGGCTACTGATAATATCATAGCCTGAATACCCGAAGTAGTACCATTTACAAGAAAATGAGCATGATCCGCACCAAAGGCACGAGCCGCTAAATCTTCTGCTTCATGGATAACTCCCAAGGGATTACATATAGTATCAAGATCTAAAATTCCGGAAGTAACATCGATTGACATTATGTTTTCTCCCACAAAATCACAAAACTCAGGTATTCCTCTGCCGCCTCTGTGTCCGGGTACATGGAATGAAATGGTCTTGTCTTCCACATACTTCTTCAGGGCGGCAAAAAGCGGTGTTTTTTGCTGCTCGTTGAATTTCATTTAGAGTCACTCCCCTTTCAATTTCTATTAGAAGCCAACTGATATACATGCTAATTTGCCAAGGCTTCAATTTTAATATTCTTTTAAGCAAATACAATTAAAGCACAGTTTCTATCTAATTTCAATACTATATTAAAATTTTTTTTGTAAAATATGTAGCAAGTAAGAGGAAACTGTATGAACCTCAGTGATTTATTGAAATTATTATTGATAGAAATACATTGGAGTGTATAGCAGGGCATTGCGCAATATTACGGGTTTTTTTAACTGCAAATAAAAAGGCAATATATAAAGCCCAAACTCGTGCTTATGCTTGCCGAGCTTGGGCTTTATTATGGCAGGGATGTTTATTTAGTTTATTTAAAGGTGAGCTTAATAGTTTTATTGATTTTTCCTTTCGTCTCTTCCCACCAGTCCAACACTTTGAATCGGATTTCTATGGGAACGTCTTCGGGTGCTTTGGCTGTTTCTATTGCGGCCATTTCTTTCGGTGTCAGCACTTGGCTCATTCGCATCCTTGTTTCATCCGGATCTTGCTTTTGGCTTACATCTACAAAGCATAGAGGAGGGAATAGTATGCACCACCAATTGGCTCCTTTGCCGTTCCCTATAATTACTCGCAGTGCTTCATATTCTCCGGCCGGAAGAGTGATATATCCATAGTTTTTGACCGGAAATAAAAATTTACCAAACATAGCAGTCACACTGTAGTTTTTGCCGCTTTTTTTGATTTCTTCGCTTGCTATTTCTTCAATGTATTTCAAGTTATTCTTTATAAATTCCCGAGATACGTTGATATCATCAATGCCTTCAAATTTTTTGTCAAAGGTTTCTACTATCGCATCTCTTACCCGGAGTTTTAAGTCTTGGTCCTCGGGAGAGTCGCTGTTGGCGATGACATGAAGTCTAATAAGCTTCGATGAAAGCTGCTGTGCCGTAACATCACATGTATCACTGTCTATACCTATGCCGCCGGCCATGCCGCTTGTACCTGCCAATGCCGCAAGCAATGACATTAAAAGTATACAAATAGTGACTATTGCAGTTTTCTTAAACAACTTTGATTTGTATTGCATATGACCTCTCCCCTGTCTTAAGGCTTTGTTATTATTATTCCCAAAACTGCTTTTTATAATCACGCATTTATATTTTTTTATCGTAAACTATAATATTTTAACCATTGTATGCATCATTATATGAATTTTTACATCAGAAAATATATCTTCCCAGTTCCTTTCATATCTTCTCCATAATCTTGCTGCCATAATTATGTAAATAACTGCCAATCATCATGATAATAGTGTAAATTTAATTCCTGAGCAAAAACCTTCTTTCGCTGGATTTATGGTCAAACGCAATATAACTTACTATAATAAAAAGAAAATAAAATTTTATCAGTAATCTATTTGACAAAAATCACCACTAATACTATAATAAAATATGAACATATCGTTATATAATTATATGTAGTTATGTAACGAAATTGATAAGGAGGTAGTTTCTATGGATCTAGCCCGCACATATCTTGGTGAAAAGGTTGTAAGTCAAGGTGTTAAGTATTTGTTGTCACGGGATATGGATGATATCGGAAAGTTGATAAGCTGGGCGGAAAAATTACCCATGCCGGCACATCAACGCGAAGATCTTAAGGCTGTTAGTAAGTTTTTAGAAGACAAAAACTCTAACTGGTACAAACTTGGGCAAAGAATTCTTGCAGAAACAGATCCTAAAGTAAAAGAAAAACTGGGTGTAAACTTCTTTGTAAATGCTAATTTTTTAGGAGTTCCAAAACAGCAGAAAATGGCAAAAGAGTTGGGCTATTCGGTGCCTTGGGCTATTTTAATCGACCCTACTGAAAGGTGCAATTTAAATTGCATAGGCTGCTGGGCGGGAGATTATTCACGGCATGAAGAACTGGATTTTGATACTTTAGACAGGGTCTTCACCGAATGCGAAGAACTTGGCATATACTTTATAATTATGTCCGGTGGAGAACCCACCATGCGGAAAAAGGATATTATAAAATTAGCTGAAAAGCATCCTTCACAAGCATTCCTGCTGTTTACCAACGGCACTTTGGTTGATGATGAGTTCGTCGCCGAAATGAAGCGTGTGGGAAATATAACATTGGCCTTTAGTATTGAAGGTTTTGAAGAAACAACCGATGCCCGCCGAGGTAAAGGCACATTTAAGAAAGTAATGGAAGCCATGGACCGTATGCGTAAGGCAGGCCTTATTTACGGTGTGTCGGTAACATACAATAGAAACAATACAGAAGAGCTGGCAAGCGAAGAATTTGTAGATATGCTGGTGGATAAAGGTGTGGTTTATGCCTGGTATTTCACCTACATACCTGTAGGAAAAGACGTAGATGTTGACTTAATGGCAACTCCCGAACAAAGAGCATATATGTATGAAAAAGTGCTTGAATACAGACGTACAAAGCCGATTTTTATCATGGACTTTTGGAATGACGGCGAGGCTTCCAATGGTTGCATAGCCGGCGGCAAGCGTTATCTGCACATTAATGCCCGCGGCGATGTTGAACCCTGCGCATTTGTGCATTATGCAAGCTGCAATATAAAAGATGTATCATTAAAAGAGGCCTTAGGTTCGCCGCTTATGAGAGCATATCAGAAACGGCAGCCATTTAATATGAATCACCACAGGCCTTGCCCTCTTATCGACAATCCGGAAATGATGGTAGAAATTGTGAAGGAAAGTGGTGCATATCCGACTCAGCTCAATCCTGACGAAACACCTGAGGAGTTTGCTGAAAAGCTTACCCCTTATGCACAGAAATGGGGTCAAATAGCTGATGAAAAATGGAGTAAGAGTTCAGTTGCTAATGTTAAATAATATTTAAATAAGTTGCTGAAAAGGAGGTCCTTTGGTTGGTATTAAGCCTTTCTGAGTATAAAGTTGAGTTTCTGCGAGGGCTAGCAGATAATACACGATTAAAAATCGTTGAGGCCTTAAAAGAACAGGAAAAAACCGTATCCGAATTAGTTGAAGCTGTTGGAAGTTCGCAGGCTAATATATCAACACATCTAAAACTACTTAAAACAACCGGCATAATTAAAAGCCGCAGCAAGGGTAAGTATATGTATTATAGTTTAAGGGACGAAGCAATTTGTGAGTTTTTAAATTCTCTTGAAGAAATGCTTATTCTAATGAGAAAAAAGGCCTTTGAAGGTGCTTAAAACGTGGTTATCTCTGAAAGAAAGATGAATAAGGGGCTGTTTGCAGCAGCCCCTTATTTTTTTATAAATGCTCCCTCAGCACATATCTATTTTAACAGTTTTTAATTATTATTGCTTTTGTATACGAAATTACTCGGGTTTTTGCAGTTTAATCTTTATTTAATTAATCTTTATTTAATTGTTGATACCTCTCTGTTTTTGCTTTATACTTGTTACATAATAACATTAACTGGAGGTGCTTCTAGCCGGTTATATTCATTAATCGGTTACATTTTTATGGAAATATTAGTTACTCTTGATGTATTAAAACAACATAAAGGTGAGGAAATCATTGAATTCCCGCCCAGAACACTCATAACCAAGGAAGCTCGGATATATGCTGCAAAGCAGGGAATGAAATTGTATGTAGGCAAACAGCAGGTGCCTGAACCCGGTTATTCAAACGGCATCTCAAGTGTTCGCGCCGTTATATCTGTTATAGGGGAAGACCGAGTTGGGATTATCGCTGGCATATCAGATGTGCTTGCAAAATCCAATGTCAACATTCTTGATATTACTCAAACCGCAATCGAAGGGCTTTTTACCATGATTATGGTTGTAGATATCAGCAAGTCGAATATAGATTTTGATGCATTAAAATCTAGGCTCTCTCAAAAGGGACAGGAGCTGGCAGTTCGTGTTGATGCTCAGCGGGAAGAAGTATTTCATTTTATGCACAGAATATAAGGAGTGACAGTAATGAACTTTACCCGAGATGAAATCATTGAAACAATACGCATGGTGCAAGCAGAGCAATTGGACATTAGAACTGTTACACTAGGAATAAGCTTTAGGGATTGTGCAGGTCCTTCGATTTCTTGTGTAGCCGATAAGATTTATGATAAGTTGATGGAAAAAGGCAGCGAATTGGTGCCTGTAGCCCTTGAACTTGAAAAGGAATTCGGCATACCCATAGTGAATAAGCGAATTTCTGTAACTCCGATTGCTCTGGTAGCTGAAAGCTGTAAGGAAAGCGATTATACTCCAATAGCCTTTGCCATGGATAGAGCTGCAAAAGAACTGGGTATTGATTTTATAGGCGGGTTTTCTGCACTGGTGCAAAAGGGTTTTACCCGGGGAGATATGAACCTGCTAAATTGTATTCCCGAAGCCCTTTCAGGCACGGAGCGCGTTTGTTCTTCCGTCAATGTTGCTACCAGCAAAGCGGGAATAAATATGGATGCGGTCCGGGCTATGGGCAGTATAATCAAAGAAGTGGCGCAATTAACCGAAAAACAAGACGGAATCGGTGCCGCTAAACTGGTGGTATTTGCCAATGCTCCTGATGATAATCCTTTTATGGCAGGGGCCTTTCATGGGCCTGGCGAACCGGAAACCGCAATAAATGTGGGTATAAGCGGACCCGGAGTGGTGAATACGGTTGTGTCTAATCTTTCTAAAGAAGCTGATTTAGGCGAGGTGTCAGAGGTTATTAAACGAATGGCTTTTAAGATTACCCGTGTAGGAGAGCTTATTGGTCGTGAGGCATCCCGAAGATTGGGAGTGCCCTTCGGCATCATAGACCTGTCCCTTGCTCCGACTCCTGCAGTAGGCGACAGCATCGCAAATATTTTAGAAGCAATCGGCCTTGAGCGCTGTGGTGCCCCGGGAACAACTGCAGCTTTAGCGCTTCTAAATGATGCGGTTAAAAAAGGTGGTGCCATGGCTACTTCTTATGTGGGAGGCCTTTCCGGCGCATTTATCCCCGTCAGTGAAGATGCAGGCATGATACGCGCTGCAGCCGATGGCGCACTTACCATAGAAAAACTTGAGGCAATGACCTGTGTGTGTTCAGTAGGCCTTGACATGATAGCCATTCCCGGTGACACATCTGCCGAAACCATCACTGCTATCATTGCCGATGAAATGGCCATAGGAGTTATGAATAAAAAGACAACTGCCGTGAGAATAATACCAGCTCCCGGCAAAAAGGCCGGGGATTTTGTAGAATTCGGCGGCCTTTTAGGACGAGCACCGGTAATGCCGGTTAGTTCCTTTGACTCATCGATTTTTGCTCAAAGAGGCGGTCAAATTCCTCCACCTATACAGAGTTTGACAAATTAATAAATCAACAGCCAGAAATCAGGCTGTAAGATAATGTCAATAATCTTTGAAAATGTCACCTAAAAGGCATGATTTTTATTCAGTGAAAATGTCACCTTTGACATAAAATAAAAACAACAAAACACGTTACAAA
>MPOT01000091.1 GCA_001896545.1 Tepidanaerobacter sp. EBM-38
CGTGGAGAGATGGCTGAGCTGGTCGAAGGCGCGCGACTGGAAATCGCGTAACCGTGCTAAAACGCGGTTCGAGGGTTCGAATCCCTCTCTCTCCGCCATATATGAAAACAAACAGGGGTTACAGGAAGCAGGCCTGTAGCCCTTTTGAATGCATAAATTTGCAACTTGCTTTAAGGTATTAAATATAGTAAAATAAATGAGTAACAGATTGTTAAAAAGTTTGCCGTGCTAGATGGGGAGGCAGCGGTGCCCTGTACCCACAATCCGCTACAGTGGGGTCGAATTCCCTCTAGAGGTCTTTTCCCTGTGGGGTCTGGCTTTGACAAGTGGTGACGATGACCGGGTCCTGCGCAATGGAAACTTTCGAACCCCGTCAGGTCCGGGAGGAAGCAGCGGTAAGGAAGCCCTTTCATGTGCCGCAGGGGAGCCTGGTCGGAGCTAACTGTCATTGTAACGCTCGGAGGGATGGATCGACGGAGGGTGCACGGCATATAGATTTTAGCCGCCGATATTATCGGCGGCTTTTAAAATAAATACATGATTTCATTTTGAGTATTTAGGAGAGATTTTCATGTCTTATGTGGCCCTTTATAGAAAATACCGCCCGCAGAATTTTGATGAAATAGTCGGGCAAAAGGCTATTGTTACAACTCTGAAAAATCAATTAAAGAGTGGTAAAATTGCACATGCCTACCTTTTCTGCGGTATGAGGGGAACGGGTAAAACCAGCACTGCCCGGGTTTTTGCCAAAGCTCTTAATTGTGAAAAGGGACCAATTGAAAATCCATGCAATACATGCGCATCCTGTAAAGCGATAACAAGCGGCAATATGATGGATGTTATAGAAATGGATGCTGCATCAAACCGAGGGATTGATGATATTCGCGATCTTAGGGAGAAAGTAAATTTTGCTCCTTCGGAAGGTCGATATAAAATATACATTATTGATGAAGTCCACATGCTTACTACTGAAGCTTTTAATGCCCTCCTAAAAACCCTTGAAGAACCGCCTAAATATGTAATTTTTATTCTTGCAACCACCGAACCTGACAAGCTTCCGCCGACAATTCTATCAAGATGTATGAGATTTGATTTCAAACGGATTACCACATCTGAGATTGCTGAGCGGTTAAAAAAGGTTGCACAAGATTCCGGAATTGATATAGATGATAAGGCATTACTACAAATAGCAGCTCATTCACAAGGGTCGGTCAGAGATGCATTAAGCCTTCTTGACAAAGCCATGGCTTTTGGCAAAGGGAAGCTAGCCTATGAGGATGTGCTGATACTGCTTGGGGCAGTAAGCAATGAGGTGTTTTATGATGTTTCTGCCGCGGTCATGAAAGGCAACAGCACTGACTTATTGAATATCGTCGATGCAGTAACAAAACAAGGCAAAGACCTCTTTAGATTTATGGATGACCTTTTAGAACATTTCAGGAATTTGCTCATGGTTTGCATTGGCGCAGACAGGAGCCTTATTGATGTCATTGATGAGGATTATGTAAAACTTCAGGAGATTTCCAAAGGATATACGAGAGAAAAGTTGTTATCTATCATAAATGTATTGAAAGATGCTGCAAATGATGTAAAATGGTCTTCACAGCCTCGAATTGTATTAGAAACAGCCTTGGTAAAACTTACACTTCCGGCATTTTGGGAAAAAGAAGAAGGATACATTGCAAGAATACAGCAATTAGAGGCACAAGTGGCAACTTTACAGGAACAATTACAAAATGCGGCAAATATCGGTAACTATAATACAAATCAATCTATTTCGAAACCACATGATGCCGCATCCATTAAAAAAACTTTACCGACAGATACCCTAGTAAGCGATGGACCTGATTTAACTCAGAAGATAAAAAAGTCCAAGGATAAAAGCGAATCCGTTGAATCTGTCGAAATTGATAAAGAAAAGGCAGATGAATCGAAGGTTTTGCTTAGACTTCAAGAGGCTTGGCCGAATGTGCTGGAAAGCTTAGGTTCCAAACGAAAAATGACACTTTACTCATCTATCAAGGCAGGCGGGATAAGACCTGCTAAAATCGAGAAGAATAAATTGTATCTCATAAATGACGGCGATGCTGTTTATGAGGAAATAATTCTAACTGAAAAGCATACTATAGAAGAGATTATAAAACAGATTACAGATATAGATGTGACAGTGAAAGGGTTTATAGTTGAGCAAGATAATGAACTGCCTGAGCCTAGCGCATCTGAAGAATTATCCGCTGCTTTAGAGGAAAATGATTCTATGGCAGATGAGTCTAAAGCCGAAAGCGAAGAAATTTCCGGCGAAGAGTATGGCAAAAGAGTTATTGAGTTTTTTGGTGAAGATATTGTTACCTTTAAAGATTAATAAAAAAAATTAAGGAGGAAGAAGCTTTGAAAAATATGGGAAATATGAATAAACTTATGAAACAGGTTCAGAAGATGCAACAGGATATGGCAAAACTTCAAGATGAGCTTCAGGAAAGAACAGTTGAAGCCACTGCAGGTGGTGGAGTAGTTAAAGTTGTAGCCAGCGGGAAAAAACAGATTGTAAGCATCGAGATAAGCCCCGAGGCTGTAGATCCGGACGATGTAGAGATGCTGCAGGACCTTGTAATGGCAGCGACCAACGAAGCACTGCAGAAGGCTGAGGATATGGTGGCTGAAGAAATGGGCAAGCTTACCGGCGGACTAAATATGCCAGGTCTTTTTTAGGTGGGGATTAAATGGCTTATTATGCAGAGCCGCTGGATCGCCTTATTGGCGAACTTTCCCGCTTACCGGGTATAGGCCCTAAAACAGCCCAGCGCCTTGCCTTTTATATTCTAAAAATGTCCAAAGACCGTGTGGAAAGCCTTGCAGATGCTATTTTACAAGCTAAAGAATTAATTACATACTGCTCGATTTGCGGAAACTTTACCGATGTGGACCCGTGCAGTATATGTCAAACACCCTACCGGGATAAAAATACAATTATGGTAGTGGAGGATCCTAAAGACATAGTAGCTATGGAAAAGACCAGAGATTATAAAGGTCTTTACCATGTGCTTCATGGAGCCATATCTCCCCTGGAAGGCATAGGCCCCGACGACATCAAGATTAAAGAACTATTGGCAAGGATAACACCGGAAATAAAAGAAATCATCCTTGCTACAAATCCCAATGTGGAAGGCGAAGCTACCGCCATGTACCTGGCCAAGTTACTCAAACCCCTTGACGTAAAGGTTACCCGCATAGCTTACGGAATTCCCATGGGCGGAGACCTAGAATATGCCGACGAAGTAACACTGACAAAAGCCCTAGAAGGCCGCCAGAAGATTTAAGATGTCAGGGAAGCTGTATAAATCAAATAAACTCCTATCATTTTGCAAATTACCGATAGGAAGAAAATAAAGTTCTTGCAGAAAACATGGTTTATTAGGGAGAAGAAAAGCCCTGTAGGCCATTTTTTTGTTTAGAAGTTTTAAGGGATAAGGAACAAGGAATAAGGCTAAAAGCCAGAAAAATCAATGGATTAGAAGATTGAATGGAAAAGAAAATGGAATGAAAAATGGGTAAAATCTCTCCTTAACCCTCAATCCTAAAAGCACTTTATTTTCATTTTTTGCCCTAAAAATTGAGGAATGAAAGGACTTTAGGAAGTAAGGAATAAGGAAAAAGGAATTAAATGGGAAATTGGAAGAGAATAACAAGCCAGTATTTTCAAGGGTTTGAGGGGGATTTGTGAAAGGAGTTTATTTGAAAAAGGAAAGGAGTTTGTTTGGATTACATATAGTTAGGATTAAGGAAAAAGGGGTAAGGAAAATAGGAAACATTTTGGGCTTAAAATAGGGGTTAATTAGTTGTTGCAAAAATAAAATAAAGTAGTATTATCTAAAGGGATAAGGAATAAGGGAAAGTGTTGAAAATACTGGAGTTAATAGAGTTCCAGGACACAAGATAAATGGGAAATAAAGGTAATTTGTAATAGGACTTTATTTACTTTTTAGATATAACATAGGACTTTTTTTCTGTTTCTAAAAATGATATGTTTAAAATTATCAGAAACAGAAAAGTTGTTTCATAAGCGGTAAAGTTCTATCAAAATGAAAATAAAGTCCTTATATTAAGATTTTATTCACATTTCTTGATGCAAGAATGGGGATAAAGTATATAAAATACAAGGGAAATGGGGATAAAAGGGTAAAGGGATAAGGACATTATTTACTTTTTATAAGAACTTGACGTATTTTTTCTGTTTCAGAAATGATGAAGAAGAAATTTTAGAAAAAGAAAAGGTATTTTTACGGATGTTAAAGTTCTTTTATAATAAAAATAAAGTTGTGGTATCAGAAGGTAAAAGGGGCAAGGGGAAATATTGAAAATACGGGGTTTGGTAAGATTTTAAGGTATAAAAATATTGGAAATTGTAGGGAGTTTATGCAATGACTTTATTTGCATTTACTATAGAACATGCTCTGCTTTTTCTGTTTTTAAAAATTGAAGCATGATAATTTTAAAAAAGAAAAACAAAATTATAACTGATAAAGTTCTAATAAAATGAAAACAAAGTTGAAAAAACATATTTGGTTGTTTGAATTTATAGATATATGATGAATGCTATTTTATATAAATTCTTAATAAATATACTGCAGAAGCATTTGTTATGATTGAAATAATAATAAGAATTGTGTTATATTGCAAATAAATGGTGAAGTTCATGGTTATAAATAGGTTTTATATGAAAGGGTGAAGATTATGGAAAGAAAAAAAGTAATAAATTTTTCAAACAGATTTTTTAGCAATTTAGAACAACTTGGTTTGGATTTTAATAAGGCAAAACAAAATATCCTTTCTCACATTGAAGAAAAGGAAAAAGACCTAAGTCTGGATAAAAGGATGGTATTTTATACTCCATATATAGAGGATGGCAAAAAATATATGCTGGCTGGCTTTGTAACAAAAAAGGAAAAATCTATTTTTATAGAAGCCAACAGCATATGGGATAAGGGGTTTAATCCTGAAGACATAATAGTTACAGAAACAAATATTAGGATTATCAAATAGTTAAAGTCAAGAGTGGGTTTTGGGTATAAGACAATAGCACCAGTGACAAACATGTCAAGCAATAAATTTAAAATTGAGGCATTACAGTCTTACTATAATACGATTTAATAAGTGATATAAGTTGATTTAGAAGGTTTTTATTTTAATAACTGCGAGTTAAGGGGGGAATAAAATTGTATTTTAACAAACAATATTTTCAATTATTTGGCGAAAAAGAATTTGATACTTATGAACGTGAGCAGATAGTTGCCATAAAGGATGAAATTGAAAGAGAGTCAGAAAATTATATTTTGAATGTGAATGAAACAGAATTTATTAATTATATAACGAATAAATATGTATTAAAAGAGCCACAATTTGATTACGATAATATATTCGTCTCTACATATCAGAAAGACATAGAAGGTAAATATTGGCCTAGAAGATATAATGTATATGATGATAAATTTTATTCTGTAGATGTAATAGTATATCATATTCCCTTTGTTGGAATGTCTGAATTGTTAAAATACACACCTAATCCTAGAATGCTCTGGACTGAAAAAGTATATATAGAAGAACAATGTTTATGTTATGAGATAATTAGTTTTGAAAAAGATGCTAGTAAAGTTAAAAGAGAGTTTGAAAGTTTTGTTAATAATCTAAATCAGCAATTGAATAATTTACTCGGGAATATACAACAATATAACGACAAGTTATATAATTTCGTAAAATCTACTCTACAATCAAAAAAACAAAAAATATTAGAGAAAAATAATATGCTTGCAGCACTTGGTGTACCAATAAAAAAAGTAGATAATATTTCAAAAACTTTTTCTGTACCTATATCAAAATCAAAAAAAGAAATAGTTCTAAAGCCAAGTGTTACAGAAAAGGGATTTACACCTGAACCAACGCTAGACCCTGGTATATATGAAGATATACTAGCCACAATATACGATGTGGGAAAGCAATTTGAACGTATGCCTTCAATATATTCCGGAAAAGAAGAAGAACATTTAAGAGACCATTTTTTATTGTTTCTCCAACCGAGGTATGAATGGTCTGCCACAGGAGAGACATTCAATAAATCTGGGAAAACAGATATTTTAATAAGGTATAATAACTCGAATATATTTATAGCAGAATGCAAGTTCTGGAAGGGACCTAAAAATTATCTGGCGACAATCACTCAATTGCTTGGATATTTGACATGGAGGGATTCAAAGGCTGCAGTAATTATTTTTGTGCAAAATAAAGATTTTTCCGCTGTGTTGAAGAGTGTTGAGGAAACGACAAACCAACATCCAAATTATTTGGGATTTGTGAATAAACAGAATGATTCTTGGTTTAACTATAGATTTCACATTAACGGAGATAAGAATCGAGAGGTAAAAGTTGCAGTTTTACTGTTTCATATTCCTAGTATATAACTAAAATAAGTTCTACTCCATGATAATAACTTCTCTCTGTAAAAATAAAGTTCATTCAAGAATCCCGCTGTAGATGCAGAATAACTCCTGCTTTACTGTGGGATTTTTGATTTTCAGGGAGAGAAGGATAAAGTTTTGAGGGTTTGGGGCTGGAGCATGATTATTTTAAATATACATCTTTAGGGATACAAGGGTAATGAAGAGATAGAAAAGTAGATGTTCTTATAGATTATAGTGTAAAATAAAGGTATGTGATATATACTTGTAGAATTATGCGAATAAAGACTTTATTATTTTAGGAGATGAATTTATGATATGTCCTTACTGTGGTAAAGAGATGAGATACGGAGTAATTCAGAGTCAACATGAAATTAGTTGGAAACCTAAAAAAGGAAAGTTTTTCGCAACTGCTCAATTTAGTAAAGAAGCAATTATTCTGTCTGAGTTTTCTTTTCTAAAAGGTTCATGTGTTGAAGCATACTGCTGTGATGAATGTAGAAAAATTGTTATAGATTATGGCGATGGTAATTTATCAGATTAATATCATATATTTATTTTGTTCGCATTTTTCTATAAATATTTGTTAGGTTGAACATACTTGCATGGAGGGGTTATAATTTGGCAAAGCATGAGTTTGGAATAATAGATTCTATTGAAAAAAATAGGTGGTATAGTGACTATGAACCTGTAAAATATAATTGTGTTTCTGTCAGCGATGATTTAATAGAAGAATTAATTATAAAGTATAATGAAGAATTAATGGCAATAAAGACATATTTTCAGGTTACATCGCAGCCAGGTACTGGATTAGATTATTGCGGTGTGACGCTTATCCCTCCGGAATCTCTTAAACATTTTAGAGGGATTATTATCAAGGCAAATAGTCATTATCAATCGCAGGAACTTGAATTGCTTATTGAAAAGGTATCTAGTGCAATTAGTGAAAATAAATACTTAATTCACTATGGAATATAGTATTTTTCATATAAGAATATGAATATGCAGATGAAAAGTGGGAGTATCATGTTTGAATATATAAAATTGCAAAGAACAATGTGTTTTGGGACTTGCCCCGTTTATAGTGTAACAGTGGATAATGAGGGCAATGTAAATTATAGTGGAGAAATGTTTGTATATAAGAGCGGAGAGCATCATTGGAAGATATCAGGGAAAAAAGTAAATCAGTTAAATGACTTAATTGAGGATTTTGGGTTTAAGTCTTTTATATATGAGCCAGGTTATGAGTTTATTACGGACGGTCCTTCTTGCATTACCACAATAAAATATTCAGATGGAGCAACTAAAGAAATTAACCACTATTACGGACATGTTTTGATAGATGATAGCCTGACAGCATTTGAAAAGAATATAGAGAGAATAATAGGTACTAAAAAATATGTAAATCCCAGATTATACATATATCAGGTGGAAGAAAAGGCTCAAGAGCCATTAATTAGGTACATGGTTATCTCTGCTTCAGAAAAAGAAGCAATAGATTTAATAGAAAAAGATTACCCTAAACGTCAACCGTTAGAATGGCGGGTACATAAGATAGGGATTGCTACAGATGATTATTGTGGACGAATAATAATTATGAAAAATAGTAAGGAGTCATAGTATACCAACAAAACCGAAAATTAGGATAAAAGATAATAGCGAATTAAGAGAGCAAATTAATGAATTATATGAAGGGGTAAGCCGGGTAAATTTAGCAAAATGGTCGTTAATAGTGGCAAAACATATTTTAGAGATTGCCGATATAGACAATAATTCCATAGATGAAATAGTAGATGGATTCAGAGTAAATGAATTGTGGCAACAAGGCAAAGCAAGGATGCATGATGTAAGACAGGCTGAATTTAAAATTCACAAAATTGCCCGTGAGTGTGATTCAGAAATAAAGAAAACAGCATTAAGAGTTGCTGGTCAAGCAGTGGCAAGTGGGCATATGAAAGAACATGCAATGGTTGCTTCAGATTATGCAGTAAAAGCAATAGGTTTACTTAGTTCAAATAATATGTACGCTATAACTACTGAACGAGAATGGCAACTTAATGAGTTGAAGAAATTTTTGCAGAGTATAATGGGTGATAATAATTTAACAAAGCACGAATTTGGGATAATAGATTTCTTTGAAGGAAACAAGTAGTATAGTGATTATGAACCTAAGAAATACAAATTTATACAAATTAAAAACTTGTATCACGAATATTAAGAGAGGCTAATTAACATGGTTTTGTGGGGAATTTTCATTAGTGCTTTTTTAATAGGCTTTTCAGGAGCAATGATGCCTGGGCCTATGCTGGGGGTCACGATTGATGGCAGTTTTAAAAAAGGATGGATAGCAGGCCCTTTGGCAGTATTAGGACATGGAATCCTGGAACTTATATTAATTATCATCATGACATTCGGACTTAAAGATTTCTTTTCTAATCCGACAGTTGCAGGATTTATCGGACTATTTGGCGGTGCTTTTCTTGCATGGATGGGGTATGGAATGATAAAGTCTGGTATAAATAAGTCGGTTTCATTAGAGAATCAAAGAAGAAGTAGTAGTGCAGGGATGAGAAATCTTGTATTGGCGGGAGCACTTGTAAGCGCTACTAATCCTTACTTCATTCTCTGGTGGGCGTCAACAGGGATGGAATCAATACGCCAGTCTTATACTTCAGGGTTAATTGGTGTTTTGTTCTTTTTTATAGGACATATTTTATCGGACTTTGTATGGTATTCAGCAATTTCCACAGCATTTTCCAGAGGAAAGAAACTGATAAGTGATACTGTATATCGCTGGATTATTTTGTTGTTAGGCATATTTATTATAGCATTTTCAATCTATTTTATAGGCAGTGGATGGAAAATGCTTCAAACCTGATGATATAATTTCAAGAGGGACCTGATGAAAAAAGGTGCTATTACCTCGTAATAGATTTAAAATTTAAACTGGAGGTCAAACTCTATGAAATCAATGCTTTTTGAAATTAACAAGAAAAGATGGTTGACGCTATTTTTAGTAGCATTATCAGCAACAATATTTAGATTGATACTGCAGGCTTTTATCCCTTCAAGCGGTAGTAATCCTTTTCCTCCGAGTGCAATCGTCAAAGCAGGATTATTAATCCCCTCTTTTACGATTTATGCACTAATAACCTATTTTTTATTAGCGGTAGTATTCGTCATAATACAGGGTCGTCTACCAGGAACAAAGATTAAAAAAGGTTTAATGTTCGGTTTATTATTCTGCATGATGTGGGGTATATACTTATTTGAGCCTTTACCTCACGTTTCAAGCACATCACTGACCGAACTTTTTGCTTATCCAATAGTGGATGGAATATCACTTGTATTTTTAGGATTGCTGTTAGGAAAATTCGTTGCTGTAGATTCCCAATTGTCAGGGAAAGTATACATTAATTTTAACATTGTACCGTTAATGGCAATACCTGTATGTTTCCTGGTACTGAGGGTATTTTGTTATAGTATAGTTCATATTTATTCCTCTTTTACTGCCAATCCGTTAGGAACAATGATATGGGCAGTCGCATCAGGCATCTGGATAGGGGTTTTGTATTTATTTCTCGGACAAGGCATTAAGATAGAATCTCCCATAGTGAAATCACTATTTTTTGGCATTATGGTCTTCGGAATTAACCTTTTTCTTTTCAATTTTTTCATTACTTTGGTGTTCGAATCAGATATTGCTGATTTAATCATAAGAACTATGGCAGACATCATATCTGTAACGATAGGAGTCTATATTTATGAGAAAGTTCATTTCCTCATGATTTTGGCTCACAGCAAATAGTGAGTATTCAGAAAATGCAAATAGTTAATATCAATGTAAAATTTTATGCCGCCACAAGATAAGGAAGAACTAAATTGAAAGAACTTATAAATAAGCAATAAAAAAGGTTTTCTATAAAATATAAAGTTATGCTTAAAATGCATTTCAGTAAAGGAGATAGGCGAAATGACTAAATTAAGTGATATGCCAAACATAGGCAAAGAATTGGAAAAGCAATTAAAAAAAGCAGGAGTGGAAACGCCTGGACAGTTAATAGAATTAGGAAGTAAAGAAGCATTTCTGCGGATTAGAACTATTGATAGTAGTGCTTGCATAAACAGGTTGTATGCCTTGGAAGGTGCCATACGAAATATAAGATGGCATTATTTATCACAGGATATCAAGGATGAATTGAAAGCATTTTATTTATCGTTAAATGTCAAATAATAAAATGCTGGAAGTTTTTTAAGATTTATTGGTTATATATGGTAATATGGGGTTAAGTAATTCTCCAATTAGTTTATTAGAGGGGGTAGATAATTTTGCTTTTTAGCAGTGAACAGGTTAACAGGGGCAGGAAAATCGTAAATACAGGTATAATTATTTTAATTTTTCTTTTACTTGCAGATATTGCTATAAGTTTAGTATCTAACGGCATTAAAGGATTAACGGGAAAAACATTTATTAGCGGAATAATTCTATTTAACATATTTTTGTACTATAAAGGCAACAGGATAGCATTTAAAATAACAATGTTTTTACTTTCAGGAGTTTATATTTTTATCTTTGGTTTACTGCCTGCTTATTTGGTTTTGTGACTGCTGCGCATGCTAAATATTTTAGATGCTTTTGGCGGCGCTTTATATTTAGTTGCCCCAGCCATAATTATTACAGCAGTAAGCATTTTGGTGTTTAAAACAGAATTTTATGATGATGTTCTGGCTTTTAAAAACTACTACGATAAGATATATAAAACAAGAATATAAAATAGGAAATGGAGGATATAGATGAAAGTAGAGGTGCGATTTTGTATTGATGACGATATTATTGACTGTCCAGAGCATATAATGGATAAACTTACATATTATCAAAATGTTAATTCATAAGTTCTTACTTTTAGTATAATGGGGAATGATGCCATGCCAAATATCAAGGAAAAAGCAATCCGAATTATATTATTTTTTATTTTAGGAATCTTTTCTGGATTCCTGGCAAAATATGTTGATACTATACCTTCTAATGGTGCAATTGGCAGTTTAATTAACATAATTAGCAATATAAGTTCCAGAATTGGAATATGGGTTTTTATTGCCACTATTATTGCTGCATGGAGCAGAACACCCAGAGCAGGGGCAATTCATGTTTTTACCTTTTTTGCGGGAATGCTTCTGGCTTATTACATATATTCAATGAAGTTATTTAACTTCTTTCCAGTATATTATTTTGTTCGTTGGGGATTAATTGCCTTAATATCTCCGATGGCTGCATATGCTGTCTGGTTTAGCAGGGGGAGTGGATGGTTTGCAGCACTGTGTGCTGCTCTTCCTATTGGGCTGCTGGTTTCAGAAGGGTATAACTTTCTTTATACATTTTCCCCAGTTTCAGGATTTTATTTGATTGCTGCTATCATACTGTTTTGCATTTTACCGAAAAACAAATATCAATATTTAAAGGTATTGATATTTACAATATTAACATCAGTATTACTCAGTAAATTTGATGTGTTGTCCTATATAATTGGCGGATTATAAAAGAAGAATGCAATGTATAAAAATTAATAAAAACAAAGGAACTTGAAAGGAATAAATATTATGATGAAGACCGTTTGTTTGCAAGACTGGGTACTTAAAATAGATGTTGAAAAAACAAAAGAATACTATGACAGCATAACAGTTGAAGAAGGCTGTGACTGTGATTACTGTAAGAATTATATAAAGAATTGTAAAACTTTTTCGCAAGAAGTGCTGGACTTTTATACAATGTTAGGGATTGACCCTCAAAAAGAAGGGGAATTTATGGAGTTTGAAACGGATACTGATGAGCATTTATATATGGGATTCTATCATTTGGTAGGAGAAATCATTAAAAAGCCTAGTAAGAAAGCAAAAAAATGGGATGATTTAAATATTATAAGAGTTGATAATATGAAGTTTACATTCACTGATGAATTAGACCTTGTACCAGAAGATTTTCCAAAGCCAGTCATTCAACTGGAATTTGAAGTTGTGCTGCCGTGGCTGCTGGAAGAAAAATGCAGTAAGAAAGATGAAGATATAGAATAGAGAAGGAAGGTATAAAAAATGAAACTATTAAAATCAATAACGAAAGATGAATTTAATGGAATAAGAAAAATACCTGTAAATCATGAAGAAATAGAAGGCTGTTTTAAGAAATATACTTATGGATTTTTAGATGTGTATGACCACTGTTTAACTTCTGAAGAAGCAGATAAATTAATGAATTCCTTTGAAGAACATAATCTTAAATACGAAGATAGATTTGTAGAATTTATGCAAGCAGTTTATAAAATGAATAAAAGCCAGCCAGTTGTTGTAGAACTTAACCTAAATGAATTAAGCAGCGTTGAGGTGCTAAATATTTTATTCTGTCTGGACTATAAAGATAAATTACTCTTTATTGACCAGATTAGATATTTAAACGGTGATTCACATATGTTTTTAGTGGAAGATGAAGAAATCATAACTTTATTAACCAAATTATCAACGAGGGAATTAATCTTTGCTATATTTCATTTCATACAAGTTCCTGTGTGTATCTGTGGCAATTTTGATTTATCTTTTCCAATGTTCTTTGTGGACAGTGATGGGTTAAATATTTATAAAGATATGGCAAGGGAATGCAGGCTTCATATAAGAGATATAAAAGTTATGGAGGATAAGTATGAGATGGAGTAAATTAAAGAAACAAGTAGAGGATTTTATTTGCCCTTGCTTAAGAGGCAGGGTAGAATTTTGGGTAACAAATTATAGAAAGGCTCATGACCAGATAGGCAGGGCATATATAACGGTAGATGGGAAAGAAGTTATAAATATGTGTACTATCAAGAAGGAAATTGCCGTATTAAATGCAGAAAAAAAATTAAAGAACAATAATGAAGATATTTTTAAACAAGATGATTTTAAACAAAACAGGATATATGAATTGTTAAGAAGGGAAGGCTTTCCTGAAAAAATATTATCAGAAGTAGCCAGAAATAGAAGTATCAATGATATGGTACATAAAGAAGTAGAAAGACAAGATATCTTCGCACAATACGACTTCTTTGAGGCTGTAGAAAAATTCTTGAATTCTCCTATTGAAGAGTCATTGGAATCGGATAATGCAATTATCAATGTATTGGCACTAATTGATAGAAGAGTAGGAAAAAGAACTCTTAGTACCATTAAAAATTCCATTGAAAATAAAAGTAAACTTGTGCGTTATTTCTATCAATTAAGATGTGAAGCAGAAGAGAAAGTGTTTTGGGATAACGGGGGCGCTGATATTAGAAATGTTAGAGAATAACCAATTTATAAGGCAAATAGAACTTGACAGAAAAAGGGTGGAATCTTTTGAAAAATATCCATTCTCTCTGCCAGTTATTCGGGGATTATCAATTCTTGACCTGCACCCTAAAGTGACATTTATTGTTGGAGAGAATGGAACAGGAAAGTCAACCATTTTAGAGGCTGTTGCCGCAGCCTGCGGGTTTAATCCTGAAGGTGGGACCAGGAATTTCCACTTTTCATCAAGAGCGTCTCATTCTGAATTATATAATTATATCAGGATAATTAAAGGAATCAGAAGACCTAAAGACGGGTTTTTTCTGCGTGCAGAAAGTTTCTATAATCTTGCAACCGCAATTGAAGAACTGGATAAAAGCGGGGGAGGTGCAAGAATTATTGACTCGTATGGTGGACATTCACTTCATGAGCAGTCCCACGGAGAATCCTTTTTTGCCGTATTTATGAACAGGTTTAGGGGAAACGGGCTTTACATATTAGATGAGCCTGAGGCAGCATTGTCACCTACAAGGCAAATGTCGATGATTAGCAGGATTCATCAGTTGGTTAGGAAGGACTCACAGTTTATAATAGCAACACATTCCCCTGTTTTAATGGCATATCCAGATGCAATTATATATGAAATAAAAGAAGGTATTAAAGTGGTCAAATATGAAGAAACGGAACATTACCAGGTAATGAGAAGTTTCTTAAACAATACGCAGAAGATGTTAAACATACTTATGAAATAGCACTATCAAGTGTGGATTGGATAATATAATAAAGATTAACATTTATTTAATATAATTTTTATTAGTGAGTCAGTGTTAGAAGGAACAGTTAATTTTGCTTTTTAGCAGTGAACAGGTTAGAAGGGGAAATGGAAAAGATGTATCGTGGGGGTGGACAGGTTGAGAAAATTTAAAATACCTATATACATACTTATGATATTTATTTGCATATCAATTGGCTTGTGGATTTGGTTTGATAATGTGTTCTATCTCTTTAATTTCATGTATATAGGCTTTCTTGTGTCTTTAGGTATCTTCTTGCTGATAAAAAAATACAAATATTCAAGACAGGTTGTGCAGTTTGGCGTGGGATTATATATGCTTGTCTATCTTGGGCTTATATGCCGTGAGAATATGCAGATTGAAGGTTTTTGGTACTACTTGTTCATGGGGGTATTTCAGGCAGCAGTAATACATTATGCTGTAGCCAAAATTATTGGCCCGCTGTTATTTGGAAGAGGATGGTGCGGATATGCCTGCTGGACGGCTGCGGTTTTAGATTTGCTGCCTTATAGGATGCCTGAAAATCCAAGCATAAAAAACTTTCCTTTATACGGTATATCATGTTTTCAGGTTCTATACTATTTGTAGGCGTTTTGTTTCTATTAAATAATGCTGACATTGAAGTTGTGATGTTTTGGAGTTTTATTGCGGGAAATATCATATACTATGCAGTTGGAATAGTAATGGCTTTCATACTGAAAGACAACAGGGCTTTTTGTAAATATATCTGTCCTATAACTGTATTTTTAAAAACAGCAAGTTATTTTTCGCTGCTCAGGGTAAAAGCAGACAGCAAAAAGTGTATTTCTTGCGAAAAATGCAAAAGAGTATGTCCCATGAATGTAGATATTTTAGACAGCAAAAGAAGCAGGGAAAATGGAACAGAGTGCATTTTATGCATGGAATGTGTGAAAAGTTGTCCTAAAGGCGCTGTTTACTTTTAAACAGGTAAAACAAGCAGGAGTGGAAATGTCTGGGCAGTTAATAGAGTTAGGGAGCAGGATAGCATTTAAAAAATATTGTATAAATGTATTTAAGTAGAGGTGATACCGTGGCAAAACATGAGTTTGGAATAATAGATTCCTTTGAAGAAAACAAATGGTATAGTGATTATGAACCTGAAAAATATAATTGTATTTCTATCAGTGACGATATAATTGAAGAATTAATTATAAAGTTTAATGACGAATTAATGACAATAAAGACATATTTTCAGGTTACATCGCAGCCAGGTACTGGATTAGATTATTGCGGTGTAACGCTTATCCCTCCAGAATCCCTCAAACAATTCAAGGATATTATTATAAAGGCAAATAATCACTTCAAGGCAAAAGAACTTCAACTTCTCACTGAAAAAATAACTGAGGCTATAACAGGAAACAAGTATTTAATTCACTATGGGATATAACAACATTGTTCTCCAAAACCATTAATCCTCAAAACTTATCCCTATTTGAGGGCATTTAAGGTACATTACGGGAGTTTCATATTAATTAATGAATTAATGTATTAAAAGATTATTAGTCGATAAATGAGACTATAATCATGCTTTATAGCAAAGCGTCTTTAATATTTATTTTGATGTATACGTTGATAAAGGATTCTTTCCACAAGAATTTGGATACTTAAGTGAGATGAATTATTTGGATAGTTGGTAAATAACACTTAAGTATGACGGATGGATTAGTTATTATTACTTGGGAAAATTTCTTCTAAGCAAATCTTAAGTTCATTAAAAGTTTGAGATGCAGCACAATCACTACCTTTGTAAATAGCAGCCTGCTTGTACTCATTTTCTTCTAATACATATACCTCAACTGTTTTAAGTTCTGGATTTACCATCCAATATTCATTTATGCCAAATTCCATATAAGTACTGTATTTTCTTATTCTGTCATGGGTTTGATTAGAAGTGGAAATTATTTCAATAACTAGGACTGGTACACCCTCATATGCGTTTTCCATTAATCCAGTTTTATCACAAATGACCATTAAATCAGGTTGAACTTTTACTTTAGCAGTTTTTTCTTCATTTTTTAACCAGACATCCAGTGGGGAGATGAATATCTCACAAGATTTGCCTCTGAAGTAGTTTCGGAATTCTGCAGCAATGTTTAATAAAACCTGTTGATGTTTTACTGACGGAGATTCAAGGTAAACTACTTCACCATCAAAATACTCTAATCTATGTTCGTTTTCTTTATCCATCTGCAAAAACTCTTCAAAGTCTACCATTTTTGTTTTAGGCATATCTTAGCCTCCATACCCATTTTACGGTATTCTATGTAGATATAATACCACATTTCTTTGCTAATTTATTGAATTTAACATGGAAAAGTTTATTTTATAACTGAACTCTTGTCATGCTCTTTTGGTCCGATACAATAGTTAATAACGGGGTGATGATTAATGAAGGCGGTAAGGTGTAATAGTGCTTATGCTCTTAGCAAGGATGAAGTTTGTGAAAGTAATAAGTATAATTTTAAAGCAATAGTTGTTCAAAATATTATATATGCGTATTCATTGTTAAATTTGTGAATAATACAACGGACAGGAAAGAAACAATACCTTCTTTATCATCAAAATAAAAAATTCGAGAATAAAAATTGTCATTTCCAACAGGAATTTACCAACCTTGATAATGTATTTCAATACATTCATAGGCATGATAAGTATGTCTTGAAAATGAAATGGACATTACCTGCAGGGCTAAAAAATGCGTATAAGAGTGTTAGGAGGAGGGATAAGGCAAAAAAGGATTAAGGCTCAAAGAGAAGCAACCTTAATCCTTGTTATAGCATAATTAGGAGTCACTAAAATCTGAATCATTACCTATCTCCAGTTTTAACCTTTTTATGTAACCATAGAGCATTTTGATAATCTCAATCAACTTTTCATCTAAAGCATCATACTGTTCTCTATTTATATAGCCATTCTGATAGGCAGTAAGAAGATGATTTCTAACTTCTCCTGCGCTACCAAGTGCTATATTTGCATGAACTATTTCTTTTTTTACAAATAATTGGGTATTTCCTTCTGCAATATTCGCACCTATACTCCTTACAGCCCTTACTAACTGGTCTGTAAGTCTATATTGTTCAAAGTTTGGAAACCCTTTAACCAATTCTCCTATTTCTTGCTCCAGAGCATTTGCTTTTTGCCAAACTTTTAGACTTTTAAAATCTTTTATGTATAAATTTACACTCATAAAATTCATCCTTTCGCATTTAGTTTTCCATATTATATAGAAGGATAAGGATAGGTCAAATTTTAATATTAGAATTTTTTAAAATAAATAACTGAAGGGAAAGGTTTATATAACCTTAACCCTTACATCTTAGAACTAATACCTTAACATATTTTTTGTCGCTTAAAAATTTGTTTAGATGCAGTAATATCAAGGCTTTAGCGGAATTTACTAAATACATATATAGTATAGAGAAGGGATAAGAAGAAAGGGTAAAGGATATAGGAAAAAGATAAAAACACTTGAAAATGTATTTAGTAATTTTATATAAAATAATAGCCCATTAATAGTAAGGTATTTTACTAATTCAAAATTGAATACCTCCGTTGTAATAAATTTAAATGCTTACCTGATTCAATTAGGTAAGCATTTTTTTACTAAAAAACTTGAAATTATTATAATTGATTTACTAAAAGAACTATGTAGAACTAAATCATAGATAGGGGGAATTGTAATGAGGAACAGGATTTTATTAGGCATTGACAATGGAAATAAATGTACTAAAACTAGCGAAGGTTATGTTAGCGAGTCTGGTTTTACTAAATCTAACTATGAACCAATCTCAACAAATAATTTGTTAGTTTATGAAGGTAAATTTTATAGTATAGGCGGCAATAGACTTAGTGTTCAAATGGACAAGACTGTCAACCAGGATGCTTTCATCTTGTCTTTACCAGCGATAGCAGATGCAGTAAATAAAGCAGGCGTGGAAGGCCAAGCGGATATAATTCTGGGTGTAGGGCTCCCGATTGTTAGTTATGGAACTCTTAAGAAAAAGTTTCGGGAATACTTCTTAAAAAGGGGTATAGAATTTAACTTCAACAAAAAAGATTATAAAATAAATGTTATTGATTGCAGAGTGTATCCGCAGGGGTATTCTTCGTTAATTACGGTATTTAACAGTTATCGAAATCTTCTATGCAATGTTATTGATATTGGTGGATATACAATTGATTTTTTCAGGGTAGAAAATGGAATCATAGATGTTTCATTATGCTACTCGCTTCCCAACGGAATCATTACATTAATTGCTAATATACAGCAGGAACTTCTAAAAGCAAATATCAGACTAACGGAAACTCAGATACAGGATATTATAGCAGGAAAAGAACCTGTTCTTTTCGAGGCTGACATTAAGGAAATGATTAAAGTGATGTCAGAAGAGTATGTAGAAAACATATTAGCCAAAATTGAAGAATATGGGTTTGAATTCCGTAACCCTACAGTTTTTACAGGAGGAGGAAGTATGTTGCTTCAGAAATATATCGAAGAATCCAGCAGAGTAAAATATACTGAGTTTCTTGACCAGTTTGCGAATGCACGTGGGTACAAGATTCTACTTGAACAGGAATTAAGAAGGTGATGCTATGGCAACAAAACGGATAAACCTATCTTTTTCTATGAATAGGGAGGATGATGCTAAGGTATATAACATACTTTCTGCACAAAAATATAAGACAGATTATGTAATTAAAGCAGTGATAAGTTACGTGGAGAAAGGAGATAAGACTATTCTTGATAAGGAAAAAATTAAAGAGATTGTAAAGGAAGCCCTTCGTGAATGTGGCATAGACAGCATCAACTCAAATAAGGCTGAGAATAATGAGCAGAAACTTCCAAAGGAAATTTTCGATATGTTTAATAGCCTGTGAAAAGCAAAGAAGAAATTAATAGTAGATATGATATTTAAGATGTTCGATATGGAACGGCAGATTTTTTAACTGCCGTTTTCTTATATTCTTAAAAAACTATTTACGGAATAAGGTAAAAAATTACCAATTTTGGAATTTAAGTATGCTATAATTATTTTAATATTAATTATTGTAAACTGGAGAGATAAGTATGTTGAAAAAACTCTTTAGCATGTTTAACAAAAATAAGGAAAAGAATTCTCTACAGGTGCGTAAGGACAAATCTATAGAAGAAGTTAGTGCAGTGTCAAGACGGAAAGTTGATACAGTTAAAGAAAAGGTAGACGATGAAGTTTTTACTGTTGACTTTGTAAGTATCAGGGAAAGCGGTAAAACTATAAAAAAAGCAGAAGTTATTTTCCCTGCTAATAACCAATATATAATAATAAATGGAGAAAAAATATATTTTGATGCATATTATGTCCGAGATGAGGGCATGAGCAGTGATAATTTATATCATAGAATAGCGACCCCAGATTTTAAATTTTGGATTTTGCCTAAGGACTATAAAAAGTTTATGTCTATAGCAAATTACCGTCATAATATACTTATAGAAAACAGAAAGAAACGTGATGAATTCATAAAGGCTGATATCAATACCCCTTTTGAATATGACCCAATAGATGAAGATATATATAAGTGTTTTATTGCAAATAAATCTGGAATGTGTGATGCTATAGGCACATGGGAACAGTTTAGGAAAGTAGAAGAACAAATAGCAAAGATATGTGAAGAAAACAACGGAAAATATTTTAAAACACAGGCGAAGACTGCAAAATTTGCCATTATTTTTGATTACTCAAGAAGGACATATTCCAACACAACTAGTCTAAGAGAAAAGGGATATAAAGTAACAACCTTTGAAAAAGCACTCGAGTATTTCGGATTATCTCACATGTGGAATATAAAAAGTATTAAAAAGATGGAAAATGAGTATAAAAAATTTATGAAGGAAAGGTATGGTAATTAAAAGAACGTCTAGGTACTGGAATAAAAAGTATGGAACTAAAAGGAACTTAATTTTTAAGGAGAATTGAAGCATCAAGCTTAGTGTAAAATTACTTTGGGAAAAAAGGAAAAAATAAAAGATAAGAGTATCTCCTCTGTGATATGATGTAATCTACAAGAACCACAAAAAATCACAGAAAAGGAGATACCCTTATGGAACTAATTATACAGGAAATCATACAAAAAATCAGTAGTAGTTTTGAAAAAGAGCTAG
>MPOT01000047.1 GCA_001896545.1 Tepidanaerobacter sp. EBM-38
CTTGAAAGTCCAAGTTCATTGAGCTCCGCTGTTTTGAGGATTCCTCCTCGTCTCTGAAATTCTTTTTTCAACTCTCCAATTATAACCATTCTGCACCTCACGACCCGCTTTTGTTTTTCAAAGCGTGTTCTTAAGTGCATTTTACCATATTATTACTTAATGTTCAAATGGTTTTGTGAGTAAATTAAAATATCACGTTTATTTTCCAAAACTGCATAAGGTATTTTCTTCCCATCTCTTATTAGAAAAACCTCATCATCTGAACCTACATACTCAACGTATCTTTTTACTCCTACATCTACATATCTTTCGTCCAGTTCGATAGCGTAGCAGATACGATCTAGCTGCTCACAAGCAATTCCTGTTGAAAAACTTCCAGAGAAAGGGTCGAGAACAATGCTATTGGGAGCGCTGCTATTTTGTATGGGATATGCACAAAGGGCCACCGGCTTCATGGTTGGGTGCTCCTCGGATCTTTTGGGCCTGTCAAACTGCCATACCGTTGTTTGCTTACGGTCTGCATACCATCTGTGCCTACCGGTAGGTTTCCAGCCATAGATTATGGGCTCATGCTGCCACTGGTAATCGCTTCTGCCCAGCACCAAAGAATCCTTAACCCAAATGCAGACCCCGGCAAGATGAAAGCCAACCTCCCGCACAGCGTTTCTAAAATTTAATCCTTCAGTGTCGGCATGAAAGACATATAAGGCACCGCCATCGGAAAGAGCATGGTAAATATTCTTAAATGCTGCCAAGAGGAATTCATAAAACTCATCGTCTTTCTGGTTGTCGTTTTTAATAAGGCGTTCATTTTCCTTTCCTGCGGTAAAATTTACATTATATGGGGGATCTGTCACCACTAGATTTGCCTTTTTACCATCCATAAGCTTTTCATAAGTTTTAGCTTTGGTGCTGTCACCACAAAGTAGCCGATGACGACCCAACAATCAGAGGTCTCCTGGTTTACTAATAGCCGGTTCTTTCAAAGCTTCATCTACATCAAAGCCATCTTCTTTAACATCCTTATCATGGACTTTAGAAAATAAATCCTCTATTTCAGCAGCATCAAAGCCGGTTAAGGTAATGTCAAATATGCCGTTATCTAGTTCGCCGATTAAATCCGCAAGTTTTGGCAGATCCCACTCGCCGCTGACTTTATTTAGAGCAACATTTAGGGCTTTTTCTTTGGTTTCATCTAGGTCCACCACCACACACTCTATCTTGCTATGTCCTTGGTCTTGTAATATCTTTAATCTCTGGTGACCGCCTACAATGTTTCCCGTCTGCTTGTTCCAGACAATGGGTTCCACATAGCCGAAGGTCTCCATGGACTTTTTTAATTTTTCATATTCCGGATCACCTGGCTTTAAATCTTTTCTGGGATTGTATTTAGCCGGGTTTAACTTTTCTATTGGTATTTTTCGAATATCCAAAATAGGTACCTCCTTTTTTTGTTTGTTATTAACGTCTTCTGAAACAGCAAAACCCCTCAAGTCAAGGTTTATCGCCTATACCCCCTACCCCTGCATCATCTGCTACAAAAACTGTATCAGTAGGTATAAACTTTTCTCCTCCAACGACCATCTTCTTTAGCAGTCTTCCTATCGTGGCAAGACTTGCAAAGAGGCTGCAGGTTATTGATATCAAAGAACAGCTTCACATCGCCTTTGTGTGGTTTTATATGGTCCACCACTGTTGCCGGGGTGATTATTTTTCCCTTCAGGCAGATGACGCAAAGAGGCTGTTTTGTTAAAACATGCTTCCGTAATCTCTGCCAGTGGCTGGAGTTGTAGAGTTTTTTATAAGGCCGGCTGCTTTTGTTGTATTCCCGGTCTATTTCCTTTTGGTGCTTTTCGCAGTACCTTCCCTCCGTCAGCTCCGGACAAGCAGGATAGCGGCAGGGCTTTAATGGTTTCTTTGGCATTTCATTTCAACTCCTATTTTTGGGCATAGAAAAAGCCCCAGAAATTCAATCCCCAAGGGCTTTATCAAGAATGTGCTTCTTGACAGTTACTTAACTTTTATTTCTTTTTACTTGTATTCATAGTCTTCCAGATCGCCGTAGGGTGTCCCTTTATGTTCTCTAACTTTTCCCCGGAAAACAATAACTCCGGTCTGTAATTTCCTTTGGCAAACTGCTGTAGGTATTCTTTATGTCTAGGTGTTATGGAAATACTGTTAGTTAGAAATTCCTTCACTTCAGATTTAGCATAATCAAGTTCAAGCCTTTGGCCTTTAACCAACATTGGATACAAATCCTGATACACTGTTTTCTTCTTCAATTCATCCACACGAGCAGGGGAAAAATCTAGCTTGGCCGCCTCCCCCGATATGGAACCATAAAACACTACCGCTTTACAATAGTCATCATACTCATCTTCAGAGACGATTCCAAACCTTTTTACATTATACAAATCATAAAAATCTCTGGCTGCCAATCGATTATATAACGCTGCGGTTTTAGAAGCTAATAATTCAATACCATTTAAGGTTTTTATTTCTCCTCTTGGCCCAAACAATTCTGTGTTTATTTTTCTCATCACTGGTTTCCATATATGATGCCTTAGCGAATAATTTATTTCCACTTTTATATTATCGTAGTTGCCGGAATTGTTTTGAAAGCGGGCTACGATTGATTCAAGAGCAAAATAATCCTTTGATTTTTTTGATATCTCATATCCTCTTCTTTTTAGATATTCGTGTAACAGTTCCCTTACTTTTCCCCGTTCTTCAAGAACTATATCTCTACTATCATAGGAATGGAAATCAAGGTCTATATCAACAGATAGTCTGGGCAAATTAAAGACAGTAAGGTTTAACGCAGTACCGCCCTTTAAAACTAATCTGTCCCTTAAAAAGGCATTTTCATTTATAAATTCTAATATGGTGATTAACCGGTGAACCTTTTCAATTACGTCTTTATGAAATCCTGTTTTTTCTGACAATCTAAGATAATATTTTCTATCCACTTCAAACAAATATATCATTCCTAACTTGAAAAGTTTTAGGCACGATTAAACCCCAACGGTTCATAAGAACACCATTGCCGTTTAACGCTTCCTCACTTAAATACTTTCTTGTATTCCCAGTCCGTTTCTCAATAGCGGCTAAAAAGTCATCTGATATTCCTAAAGATTGCTGATGTCGTTCTAGAAAGTATCCGGCCTTTTTATATAGGACTTGCTTATTATATGCTTTGAGATAATTAAATAGCTTGCCTTCATCTAAAACCGGACATATCTTTAATATCTCATCTAATTCATGAGGACCGCCGCAATAATCGAGCCTATCCATTGAATCAATAACAGTCCTTTCAAGATCTGTCATCTTGATCCCTTCGTTTAGATGATAGCGTATAACGCCTTCATTTATCCCACCTCTTACATATTTATATAAAACCCCTTCAAATTCGAAATCGGATATCCTTTGATTTGAAGCTACATAAGCTACAAAGCTTATCTGATGAGATAATCCATGCACCTCGAAGGCAGAGTGATGCGTTAAATACGCACCATCATTTATTTTACTTGCCACCAAATAGCGATTTGCTGGTGCTTCTTTATTTTCCAAATTAACAGCGTAATATAAATTTCGGCGCACCCGTTTAATGATGCCTTTTTTTGCATATGAATTTAGTATGGCCTTTGCGTTTTCCAGACTCCCTACAATTTTTTCGGCATCCGCAAGATTAAAAACCTCCAGCTTTAAAAGATCCGCGTAATACATCATACCAATCACCCCAGTTCCATATTATACGCACAAGTTAATATTATTATTAACTATCTCGGACTATTTGATACTATTATACCCCGAGTTCCATTTTTATTCAACAAGTTAATTTTAATATCAACTTTCGGTGCAATAAAGAAACTGCTTTTGTTTTATTTACCACATTCCACTTTTGCCTTGTTTTTTGTTTCCATTTTCATTTGCTCGATCATGTCCTTTAACCACTGCGGGTATTTATCTTCTATCTCAATCATCCTGGCATGATATTTACAATAAAGGCTGCCGGGTTTTGCTTCAAGCAGGCAGCCTTGGTAGGCACATTTTTTCATTTGGTTTCATCTCCTAAAAAAGTAAAGCCCACAGTTTCCCGGGGCTTCACTTAAATGTCTTTCATTTTCATATCTCTACACTTTATACTATATCACATCTTTAACTACATTTTAGTCCATTTTAGTCCACTTTTTAGTATTTTGTTGA
>MPOT01000072.1 GCA_001896545.1 Tepidanaerobacter sp. EBM-38
AAGGAGGCTTTTTCAAATTATTGTGATGAAGTAAAATGTGATAAATTCGGAAACGTAATCAGCTTGAAAAGGGGATTGTTGCCAGAACATAAAATAATGCTCGCTGCTCATATGGATGAAATCGGTTTAATGGTAAAACGCATTGATGATGAAGGATTTATACGTTTTGCATTTATAGGAGGTGTAGACCAACGAATACTGCCAGCTCAAGAAGTAATTATCCATGGACGCAAAAATATACCAGGAATTATTGGCAGTAAACCACCACATATCCAAGAAACGGATGAACGCAAAAAAGCGGTTAAAGCTGAAAATATGTTTATCGATACAGGACTTGCACCACAAGATGTTCAAAGATATATCACTATTGGAGATTTTATAACTTTTAAGAGGAAACCAGTTGAGCTGCTTAATAATTGCTTTTCATCGAATGCTTTAGATGATAGAGCCGGTATTGCTGTAATGTTAGTTGCATTAGAGGAATTATCTAAACTCAAGCATGCTGTAAGTGTATATGCAGTAGCTACAGCACAAGAGGAGGTGGGCTTAAGAGGTGCAATAGTCAGCAGCTATGGTATTTATCCGGATATTGGAATAGCTATCGATGTTTGCCATGGGAATATGCCAGATACACCAGAATATGATACACAGAAACTAGGATTAGGGCCAGCTTTGGCTCTAGGGCCCAATATCCATCCGAAACTTTATAATCGATTAAAGCAGATAGCTGAAGACTATAAAATACCTTATCAGCTTGACCCTCAGCCGTCTGCGACCGGCACCGATGCCTGGGCTATTCAAATTACCAAAGAGGGCATCCCTACAGCTCTCGTGTCAATACCTCTGAAATATATGCATACTACTGTAGAAACTCTATGCTTAGATGATATAAAAATGTCAGGTCGCCTTCTTGCTCTTTTTATAGCATCATTATGTAAAGATTTTATGGAGGGATTGGCATGTTATTAAAGCAACTTTCTAATGCTTTTGGCGTTTCAGGTGCTGAAGGCGAAGTCAGAGATATTATAAGACAGAATTTATGTGATGTAGGAAAATCTAAAACGGATGCTTTAGGAAATCTATTTATTGAAAAAACTGCAAAATGTAATAAGCCAAGCTTAATGTTATGTGCTCATATGGATGAAGTGGGTTTCATGATAAAATATATTGAAAACAATGGTTTGCTACGATTTGATACAGTCGGAGGTATCGATGAGAGAATCCTTGTATCAAAAAACGTAGTTGTAGGATCGAATAAGATTAAAGGAGTCATAGGATCAAAAGCAATACATTTACAAGATCCAAAGGAAAGGGAAATACCACTAAAATCTAAGAATCTATATATAGATATTGGTGCAAAAGACAAAGAAGATGCAGAAACAAAAGTGAAAATTGGAGACTATGCAGTTTTTGATACAGAATTCAGCTCGGTGGATAATATAATTATGGGGAAGGCATTAGATGATAGAATCGGTTGTTATATTATCTCTGAAATATTAAAGAAAACTTATAATGTACATATTACAGGAGTATTTACAGTTCAGGAGGAAATCGGTCTTCGAGGTTCTGCGGTAGCGGCTTATACTGTTAATCCTGACTTTGCTATTGTAGTAGAAGGAACTTTTGCATCTGATGTACCTGATACAAAAGAAGAAGAATATTGCACAACTTTGGGGAAAGGGCCGGCGATAACTTTTATGGACAGAACTTATATTGCAGAAAAAAAGTTAATAAACTGGATTATACAAATAGCAGAGAACCATAATATACCCTATCAATATAAGAGGACTACCTTTGGTGGTACTGACGGTGGTAGAATTTATACAACTTATCAAGGTATTCCAACCGTAATTTTTTCTGTACCATGCAGATACATACATTCTCCTATAGCTATAGCCAATTTCAAAGACATAGGACATACAATTTCTTTAATTGATGTTATAATCCATCATGTACAGGAAAGGGGAATTTTAAAATGAAAGTTTTAATAAAGGAACTGACTGAAGTATTTGGTCCTTCGGGAAGCGAAGATAAAATTAGAAAGAAAATTATTGATGAAATTAAACCCTATGCCGATTCAGTCACTGTTGACAGGTTGGGGAATATTATTGCCACAAAAACAGGGCCGGGAAAAAGATTGATGTTGGCAGCTCATATGGATGAAATAGGTATAATCATAACAAATATAGATGAAAAAGGTTTTTTGAGGTTTTCGAATATAGGTGGGATATCTCCATTTACATTAATAGGACAAAGAGTTGTTTTTGCTAATGGGACTTTAGGGGTTATTGGAATGGAAAAAATGGATGATATTAAGAATTTGAAAATTAATAAAATGTTTATTGACATTGGAGCAAAATCGAAAGAGGACGCATTTGAAAGGGTTAATATAGGTGATTTTGGAGTATATAATAAGGAATGTAGCATTATAGGAGATCATATTATATCTAATTCATTGGATGACAGGGTAGGATGTGCTATTTTGATAGAAGTTCTTAAAAGGTTAAGAAATCCTAAATATAATTTATTTGTAGTTTTTACTGTCCAAGAAGAAGTAGGCTTAAGAGGTGCAAAGACTTCTGCTTATGGAGTCGAGCCTGATTTTGCCATAGCTGTAGATGTTACAGACACAGGGGATACTCCTGAAGCAGAAAAAATTGCTGTAGAGTTAGGAAAAGGGCCCGCAATAAAAGTAAAAGATAGTTCTGTTATATGTCATCCTGAAGTAAAAAAAGCGTTAATAGATGCTGCCAAAAGGAAAAACACACCTTTTCAGTTAGAAGTGCTTGAAAAAGGTGGTACAGATACTGGAGCAATACATTTAACACGCTCAGGCGTACCATCAGGGGCTTTATCTATTCCTACAAGATACATACACACTCCGACAGAAATGGTAAATTTTAATGATATTGTTCAAAGCGTGGAATTGCTAATCGAGCTAATTGAGGGAGAATAATAGAAATAAATAGCAAATAAATGCTTGCACTTAATCGATGAGTAGAAATTTAATAATTTATGCACTTTATTTATATGCTTCTCATATTTTATGAACAAAGGCTTTTAGAGAGATAGAAAGTAATTTAACTGTTTTTTATAACTAAAAAATAACTATAAAGCTTATAGCCATAAAAAATGGGAGGCATTGTCAAATTGAATAAATACTGCCGGTATCTAACAAAACATAAAGATTATAAATCTCTGGATTCCTCCGGAAGTATTTATAAATGCATTCTTGCAAATGCTCTGCTGACTCCAAAAGATATACAACAAAGTTGGGCTTGTAGAAGATGCATCATTCCATGTATTATGAACGATAAACCTTGTAAATATATCAAACCTCATAAGTATTTCCCTATTCGAGGTTCAAGCTATACATGGTTCAGTTGCGAACTATTAAGTATTGCTATGGATTCGCCTGCCGAGTTTTGTAATACTAATTGCAAAATAAAAATACAAAATATGTGAACAAAATTTGCGCTGTAAGTTGTAATATTATTAGTAGCTATTATAAAAATAAATGGAAGGATTATTAATCCTTCCATTTATTTTTATAACATAAGAAGGAAAAAACGGCAAAAAATAGAATATTATGTTAAACGAAGAATGGGGGGATTATAATATGACTAAAAAAGAAGCCTATAGTGTTTTGCTCAATCTTAAAAGTACTGAAAACGATAAAAATAATAAGCAACATAGTACACAGTTCATCTGGATGAGTTTTTTATTTTGGATAGGGAAATATAGTAAGGGCCTATATTATACCAATAAGTTATCCAAAAAGCGCAGCACCGCCGAGATTGAGATATACTGTTGGAAAG
>MPOT01000019.1 GCA_001896545.1 Tepidanaerobacter sp. EBM-38
CAGCAAATAATGCGTTATGGTGTTATTATATGGGCCGTGCAAATATTGTTTACAAAATATATGTCAGCATGAAATTTCAAACCGGATATAATTTAATAACCGATAGGATGTATATCAGCCGAATAATGTGTTGTGGTGTTATTATATTAGCCGAGCAAAGATAATAATATGCAATAAGAACAGGCTGGACACCAAAGGTAATAATGTGTAATAAGCGGGAGACCGATGGTCTCCCCTACAATAACATATTATTTATGAATATAAACGTTATGTGGCAATATATGAATTACCAACATATCGGGTTTTCCGTATATACCGCATGAATTACCAACAATGTAGGGGCGGTCATCGACCGCCCGCAGTACGATGATGTAACAAATGATTAATTAACGTAAACGTGCGTACAAAACATGAATTACCGACATGTCGGGTTTTCCGTATATAACGCATGAATTGCCAACATGTAGGGGCGGTCATCGACCGCCCGCTGTGCGATGACGTTACATTTTCATAATTCATACCAACATAAAATCACCATCAAATATTATTAAAAAATGCACATAATCTAGGAACTGCAAATTAGATATTGTTTATGAATAAGTGTCAACATAAAAATGTGTAATATGCAACGAGGTGGTCACATGGAGAAATTGCCTAAACGGAAGAACATAAGGTTAAATGAGTATGATTATTCACAAGCCGGGTATTATTTTATAACCATATGTACAAATGATAAGAAAAATTTATTTTGGAATGTAGGAGAGACATATGGCGGTCAATTTCAAAAACCACCATTATCAAAAATAGGTGAAATTGTTGATTTAGGGATTAATAAAATAAATTCTATCTACGACAATGTAGAAATTAATAAATACGTTATTATGCCAAATCATATACATTTTATTATTGTGTTATGTGCTGGAGAAGGCCAGTCAAAAACAACCCCTACGATATCTCGCATTGTTCAACAACTCAAAGGTTCTATTTCTAAACAGGTTGGTTTTCCATTATGGCAAAAATCATTTTATGACCATATAATAAGAAACCAGCAAGAATATGAAAAGATTTATGAATATATAGAAACAAATCCGTTAAAATGGGAAGAAGATAAATACCATATATAATTATAATACAAAATTTTCAACAATGTGCGGGCGGTTGCTGACCGCCCGCCGCGCAATAACGTAACATTTTATATTAATGTCAACATAAAACCGCAAATCAAACATTATTGAAAAATGTACATAAACATGCAATTGCACCGAATATTTTTTACGAATGTGCATACAAATTACAAACAATGTAGGGGCGGTCACTGACCGCCCGCAACACGAACCGCAGTACGATGATATAACAAATGATAAATTAACGTAAACGTTCCGCTGTAATATTGCGATATACGAATGACCGGCATGCAGCGGGAGACCGATGGTCTCCCCTACAATAACATATTATTAACATATTATTTATGAATATAAACGTTATATGGCGATATATGAATTACCGACATGTCGGGTTTTTCATATATACCGCATGGGTTACCAACATATCTGGTTTTTCGTATATACCGCATGGATTGCCAACATGTAGGGGCGGTCATCGACCGCCCGCCGTAATCCACCGCAACATATTATAATTAATATCAACAAGGAATTGCCAATAAAATTTCATTAATAAATGGTAGGATGTATATCAGCAAATAATGCGTTATGGTGTTATTATATGGGCCGTGCAAATATTGTTTACAAAATATATGTCAGCATGAAATTTCAAACCGGATATAATTTA
>MPOT01000106.1 GCA_001896545.1 Tepidanaerobacter sp. EBM-38
ACGAGTTATCTCTTTTTGAGTCATGTTGAATGTCTCCTCTCGCATACCTGACATTTTATCAGAATAAATTCAACATGACATTATCACAGAATAACAACAGTTCTTTTTTAGATATAGTTGAAATAGTCTCCTGTTCTGTTATATTTTGAACTGGAGTATGTTCACTATGTATTTGTTTTGGTTCCTCAATAATTTTTTCATCCTTTGCAGTACCTATATTGGTATCTGTTTCGCTTAAGGAGAGGGAATAGAGTTGCTCTGCTAAACTTTTTGCAAAAGGGATAGGCATCAGTTGCATTATCTCACTTTTTAAAAAATCACCTACTTCCATTTTGAAAGAAATATTTACTATATCTTCAAATTCATCAAAATATCCTTTTAAAGAATCTGTAGCTAAATTCATTCTGGTCACACGCGGAGGTGATATATTAATATCTTTTTTGAGCATTATAGACAATGAAGTTGCTGCAGATCCCATCATTTGATTCATTGCTTCTCCAACGGCACTCATTCGAATATCATCTAATTCGATATCAATATTACTTCCGTCACCTCCCATCATAAGATCTGCTATTATTTTCGCATCATCTTCCTTCATAATCATTAAAGTGCTGCCATTAAGACCCTTTGTATAGGAAACTTCAATACTAATAAAGGGTATGGGATAAGCTTCCTTCAATTTTTTGATATTTGTAATATATACTTTTGGAGTGGTAATAATTACTTTATTTCTTAGTAAAGAATATAATGTGGTAGCCGAAGTTCCAATAGATATATTACCAATTTCTCCTAGCACATCCATTTCTTCTTTTGTTATTTGAACATTTTCAGTTACTCCATTCATAAGTTCCTTGATTTCTTCAGATGACAGCAACTGATCATCCATTAAATTCGCCCCCCTCTCCAAAGTTTTTTTGTATTTTAATTGCCATTTTATTATGGTGAACACCAATAGAACCCGAGAATTTCAATTTATCTTTAATGTAAATATCTGCGCCATCTCTTATATTTTTATTCAAAGCTATCACATCTCCGGTTGCGAGATTAATAAATTCACCAACTGTTATAAGAGCTCGACCGAGCTCCGCTCTAATTTCTGTTTTAGTATCGTAAATTTTATTAGTTATTAATTGCTTTGTTGTCTCTGATTGTTCTTGCTTACTGGTAGACAACCATATTCTAGTAGACAATTTAGGTATTATTGGTTCCAATACAATATGAGGTATACAAATATTAATCATACCTTCACTCTTGCCGACTTTAGCATTAAATGTAATTAAGGCAACTGCTTCATTAGGAGAAACTAACTGCACAAATTGAGAATTTGTTTCAAGCTTTTCCAAAGTTGTTTGTATATCTGCAATATCTTTCCATGCATCGCTTAATATTCTGGTCATTTTACTAAAGACTTTTTCAATAATACCGGTTTCAATTTCTGTTGGTTCTCGTAATTTTCCACTATATTCTCCCGGTCCTCCCAAGAGTCTATCGATAATTGAAAAAGCTATGGATGGATTTATCTCCATTATGGCAGCACCTTTTAATGGTGAAAAGTCTACAACAGCAATCAATGAAGGATTAGGTATAGAAAAAATAAACTCATTATATGTCATCTGTTCCACAAAAAATACATTTATTTGAACAACAGTCCGTAATTGTGCAGAAAGATAAGTAGTCAGTAATCGAGCAAAATTTTCGTGTATCATGCTTAATGTGTGTAGCTGCTCTTTTGAGAATTTATTTGGACGCTTAAAATCATATGGCTTGACTTTTTTATCCAATTCTTTGCTTTTAATTTCTTCTGCTTTTACTTCTCCAGTGGACAGGGCTGACAGAAGAGCATCTATTTCATTTTGAGAAAGTATATCAGACAATATATCCGCCTCCACCCACTTAATTTACGATGATGCTTGTAAAGTATACATCGACAATACTTCCATCATTTAGAATTTGGTTTAAGGACTCTTTAATTTTTTTTCTTAAATTCTCCATGCCTTTACTATCTTTAATTGAATCATAAGTTTCAGATCTAAGTATTACAAAAATCCTATCTCTTATTTCACTTTCTTTTAATTTAAGTTCATTTTCTACATCTTTACTATTTAATAGGTAGACCAAAGATAATCTTATATATCCTTTATCTGATAAATTTGTAAGAAATTCTCCTGCATCATAAGTTATGTTACTTTTGGATTGTTCTACAACTGTTTTATTGTTACCGGCTCCGGCTATGTTTTTTGCTACAAAATAGGCTATTCCACTTGTTATCAACATTAAAATAAATAAAAGCAAAATAATAATTAACAGGTTTTTGAATTTGCTCCTATTCTTTTTTTCTGTATTATTCTGTGTTGCCAAAATTATATCCTCCTTTATTTAGGTTCCTCTGCTTCTGATGCGGATTTTAAAATTATAATGTCAACACGTCGATTTAAAGCCCTGTTTTTTTCTGAATCATTAGGAGCTATCGGCCTGTACTCACTATAACCTGCAGCCGATATAATATATGGAGACAAGTTATGTCTTTCTATCATATATTTTACCACATTTACAGCTCTTGCAGTTGATAATTCCCAATTTGAGGGAAATTCCCTTGTATGTATAGGTAAATTATCTGTATGGCCTTCAATTCTTATTTGTCTGTGACTTTCGATAAGCAATGGTGCAAGTTTATCCAGAATTTCTTTTGCATCATTCCTTATATCCGCTTTTCCAGAATCAAATAAAACTCCCTCAACAAATCTTACGACTAATCCACGCTCATCTAAATTAACCTGGACACCACCTATATTATCTTCATCTATGATTTTCTGAATTTTTTCTTCTAATAACTCAAATTCTCTTTGTTCCTCTGCAGAAACTAAAAAACTTCCTACATCTCCTGCTTCGATAAAATCGCCTTTGCTTAAAGTCATACCACCTTCAATTATTCCCAATGAACCTTGCAGCGAAAGCATTGCCATATCAAATTTCTTTTGGTCAACACTTGAGAGTGAAAACAGCAGCACAAAGAATATAAGAATTTGTGTAATTAAATCACCGTAAGTAGTCATCCATGCAGGAGCACCTGCTGCTTGTTTGTCATTTTTATTACTTCGTCGTCTGCTGCTAGGCAATATCTTCACCGCTTTCAATATCTTTATTTGAGTTCACATACTTTCTACTAGCAGGTGCTAAAAATGCCTTTAGTTTTTCCTCAATAATTCTTGGGTTTTCACCGGCTTGTATGGAAAGCATGCCTTCTATCATTACTTCTTTAATGAGTATTTCTTCACGGCTTCGCACTTTAAGCTTTCCGGCCATAGGTATAAAAAACAAATTAGCAACTAATGAACCATAAAAGGTAGTAACCAGAGCTACTGCCATCCCGGGGCCTATTAAATCAGGGTTATCCAGGTTTTTCAACATATTTATCAGCCCAATAATTGTGCCTATTAGACCAAAAGCTGGTGCTAACGCACCCATTGTTTCAAGCATTCCTTGCCCTTCGCTGTGCCTTTCCTCTAAAAAAGCAAGTTCGGTTTCCATTATATTTTTTACCAACTCGGGATCCGTGCCATCGACAATCAGCAATATACCTTTTTGCATAAAATCATCTTTTAACTGATAAGCGGCATCTTCAAGTGCAAGCAGTCCTTCTCGGCGAGCAGTTTCGGCAAGGCTTATAATAGTTCTTATTACATCACCTGCATCAATAGGTTTTTCAGTAAATACAATCCTTATGATTTTCATTAGACTGGTGAATTTTGAGAAAGGATAGTTGACTAATGTGGCTGCTATAGTACCTCCAAATACTATCATAGCAGAAGGGATATCTATGAATGCCATTAATGTTCCACCCATAAAAATGGCCCACATAAACAATATAATGCCACTTATAATACCGATTATGGTAGCTAAATCCATTCTTTGCTGCACATCCCTTCAAAATTTTACAAGTTTTACTGCAAAAAAACACGCTTTTTGTATTGTATAACTTTATTAATAATCTCGTCTTTTTTCTCTAATACTACAAGTTTCTTATCTGTGGTTAATGTTATGACGGTGTCTGGTGTAGATTCTAGACTTTCAATCAATTCGGCATTTAAAACAAATTTTGTGCCGTTTAGCCTGGTCAGCTCTATCATATTATTTGACACCTCATTTCCGGGCTTGATTTTTATCAAGCCCGGTTATTTTATGATTGCCTACCGCTTGAGATTAACCAATTCTTGAAGCATTTCATCAGAAGTTGTAATTATACGCGAATTAGCTTGAAAGCCTCTTTGGGTTATTATCATTTGAGTAAACTCTTCCGAAAGATCTACATTAGACATTTCTAAATACCCAGGCGCAATAGCACCTCGGCCGCCGGTACCGCTCTCACCGATCTGCGGTTCTCCGGAGTTATTCGAGTATCGGTACATATTTTGCCCCGCTTTTATCAGACCTGCTGGGTTATCAAAATTTGCAAGAGCTACTTGTGCTAACTGTTTGCTGTAACCATTGTCAAAGATGCCGGTTATAACCCCTGTAGTATCAGTGGTAACATCCGTCAGAGTTCCTGCGGGGTATCCGTTTTGATAGGAAAGATCAACATTTGTTTCCTTGGCATATTGTGTAGTACCAGAAAAATCTATACTAATTGACATATCGGCAGCTCCATTTACATTGTTCAAAGCAATGGTCAATGGTCCTCCTGTAGCAGAATCGTATTTACCGCTTCCACTTGTTTCAAAAGTTATAGTGCCGGAATTGTCACCCGGATTGGTTTCTGTTCCGTCGGCATGAGTTATTTTGTAACCCCATTCATTGGCATTTGTTTTAGTAAATTCAATTGTTAAGTTATGAGCACATCCCAGAGAATCGTATACTTTAAATGGTAGCGAATATGTCCCATTATTTTCTGTTTCTGCATTGAGATTCTTTCCAAAACGGATTTCAGTCGTAGGTGACGCAGGTATCATCATGCCTTTCCTGATTTCTATGCTTCCAATTGACTGTGGTGACTTATCTGCTGGAACTTCATGTTTTTCCGTATCCTGCCAGCCCATGACTTTAAGTCCGTTAGCGGTATTTATTAGATTGCCGTTCTCGTCAAACCCAAAGTTTCCCGCTCTAGTATAGAACATATCAAGGCCGTCACCAACAATAAAGTATCCGTCGCCTTCAATGGATAAATCAGTCATGTTACCGGTATATTCAGCACTGCTTGATGAATGTATGGTATCAATCGATGCAATTGTCATGCCTAGTCCTACTTGCATTGGATTAGTACCGCCGCGATTTCCTTGGGGTGACGCAGCTCCGCGCATAGTTTGACTTAAAGTATCCTGGAATGTAACTCTGCTTTTTTTAAATCCGACTGTATTGACATTTGCAATGTTATTTCCTATAACGTCCATCTTGACTTGATGATTTCTTAGGCCGGTTACCCCAGAAAACATTGACCGCATCATAAAAACTCCTCCTTATTTTTGGCGCCTACTCCTTCAGTCAGTCCGGAGCTTAAGCCTCCTTACGGTCCGGCTTATAAAATTACGGCACCGTCTATATTTGTAAACACATTCTCTTTTACGCTGTCTCCATTCATAGCTGTAATTACTGTTCGATTTTTTATACTAACAACAAAAGCCATATCATTCATTAATATGAGCGATTCTCTTACACCCTTTTGCTCAGCTTTATCTACCGCATTATTAATCATTTCCTTTTGATCTTTTGTTAACTTGATGTTTCGCATATTCATACGCATTTGAGCATGCTGCGATATTTTAAGTTCTTTATCTTCTATCTTTTGCTGAAGAATTTGATCAAAGCCTTTTTCAGGAATCGTTTGTAGCTTTTTTACCCCTGTTGAAATCGGTGAAATACCAATATTCTTCCCGGATTGTATTTTAGAATAATCCTGCATATGCCCCCACCTCTTTTATCTTATCTCAGCTACATTTTCAATAGGTATCTTTACTTCACTATCTTCATTGCTAATTATCAAGTTTACGCTTCCTCTATCAAAGGCAATCCCCTTTATAGTGCCTTCAACTTCATTTTGCTCAACTACAGCTTTTGCTGTTTTACCTATTGTGCTTATAGCGGAAAGGCTGGCCATTTGCATATTAAGATTTTGCATTTGCTCTAAGGAACTAAATTGAGCTAATTGAGCGATATACTCATTGTTGTCCATAGGCTCTAACGGGTCTTGATACCTCAATTGGGTAACCAGAAGCTTTAGAAAGTCATCTTTATCCAAATTTGTTGTTCCAAGTTTCTGCTCTTGGTTTGCGGTGTAATAATAGTCAGTATTGATTATAGACACGATATCACATCCTCATACTTTATAGTTTATTCTGCTGACATTTCCCCATTGGTCATAGTAGTCCTGTAACAGAACCTCTCGATTTTCTGTTTCTTGTTTGTTAAAAATATTTCGTACGCCTTTGGATTTATTATAACTGCTGTTGCTATTTGACTGCTGATTGAATGCTCCCATTTCCAATTCATCCGACAACTTATATACATTTATTTCCGAAACACTATATCCTTGTTGCTTAATTTGATGTTGAAAGTCAATAGCATGGAGTTTTAGTATATCTCTTACTTGTGTATTTTCTACAAAAAGCTCTGCTTTCAACTTATCTTTATCTGTGAATACTTTGATTAATACATTACCAAGATAATCCGGTTTCAGCCTGATGCTCACCTGTTGGGTTTCGCCTTCTAAAGCAAAATGCATCTTGTCCACCAATTGATTTAATATTTCGGTGGTTTGGCTGTTTTCCGCGGAAAATAAAGTTGGACTAATTTTATCATTTTGCGAAACAGCGACTGATTCCTTTACATATGTGTTAGCAGCATCCAAATATAGTGATTCTGCCATGTTTTTATCATCATATATAATCTGATTGTTTCGTAAATCGTTGTTTAAACCATGTTCATCTCCAAAAACTTTTTCAACATTATTATCCCTGGTGTAAGTAGTAGGTGAACTGTTTTCTTCTTTATCTATTAAATTGTGAATATCGAACTTTTCAAGACTACTCTTTTCATGCTTGTCCTGGACTAATAAATTAGTCGTTGATGAATTATACTCCCCGATAAGCTTGTCACCATTACCATACCTTGTGAGGTCTTCGGTTTGCTCTATTTCCGGCTTAGTATTTGTAAGTATTTCGTTGAGCAAAACATGTATTTCTTTTGAATCTATTTCCAGCATATTTGTTGGAAAAGCCTTTTTCATTGCCAAATAGAATATTTCGGCAGTATCTTGGGTCACATCACCGTTTATACTGAATTCCTGCAATATTTCTTGCCAGCATTGAATTAACTTATTTTGGTGAAACTCCGTATTAGTATAAAGGTTAGCCAAATCTGCATTAAGATTTATATCTGCATCTTGCAATTGGCCGTTGACTGCTGCTTGTAAATCCTCAATTTGAACATTGATATTTAATAGATTTAATAGCTGTATCAAAAAAGCACTGTTTTCTTGCATCTTGCTATCCTTATCATCAGTATTCAAGTCTTTTTCAATTATTTTTCTTATACCTTCGAGATGATCTTCAAAGCTTTTTGAGTTTTTACCGATATTTGGTTTCTTTTCATTGAAGTTATTAACCGAGTCACACGCCACTTCAAAAGCTTGCAATGCCATTTCCATGTTTATCACCCCCTTTCCATAATAATAGTTTTATTTATAAGCCGCTCATTTTTTCAGTAATTGAAGCGGCTTTTTGTGGATCAAGGTTTGATAAGATTTCAGAAACTGTTTCTTTTTTCATGTTCTGAAATAGCTGTATTAAGAAATCATCTTCTATATTTTCTAAAATCTTAGCAGCACTTCTTGCTTCCATCAGTTCATAATACTGAGCTAAGTCTTTAATATTTTTTATCTGCGTTTCTTGTTTTCCCTTGGCGACCTCAAGTTCCTGCTCTAAAGCCTCAAGCTCAGCCTGTTTTTTAAGCAGCTCTGATTCTTTGTTTTTTATTTCCTGCTTTTGTTTTTCTATTTCTAACCATTCGTCTTCTATTCTCTCTTTTTCCTCTTCAATTGTTTTCTCATCTTCTGGTATTTCACTAAATTGTTCAAGAGATACTTTATTTTTCAAAATGGGAATCTTGGAAAAAACAGCTTTGACCGAGGGATGTAATCTATCTAAATCATAGAATTTAAAGCAAAAAAAGCAAACAGCTGCAATAATTAAAGCTATTATTATTCCAATTATGATAATAGTTTTGCCGCTAAAAATATTCTTCATCAGGTGTATTCCTCTCTAAACGACTATAATTTATATTAGCGACCTCGTCACTAATTTTTTGTTCTTCATTATTTACTCTTTTATTGTAGTCAATATATTTTTTTTCTTTAATTTTTTCGAAGATTTGCTTTTCGCGTCTATGAGCTAAATAGGAAAGTCTCCTTTTTTCATAAATATCATGAGCTTGTTTAACGGCTATCTTTTGCGCATCAATTTGGGATGTCATATGAGAAACATATATGCTATAGTCTGATAAAAGCCTTGTTTCAACTGAATCAGATAGTTTTTTTTCAATCCCCTCCCATACCTTTTTTTTTGATAATTCCAATTGAACCAAATGCTTTTCCTCTTTATTTCTTTTAATAACCGCCTCAGCAAGTCTTTGTTTTTCCATTTTTTCTTTAAGTTGTTTTATTCTTAAAGGAGTCTCTAATCTAAAGTAAAACTTCTTCATAATTCTTCATCCTCAAATATTCTTTCTAATGCGCTTATGGTCTGTTCAAACTCTATCTTTTCTTCTACTTCCTGTTTCAAGAACTTTTCTATTTTATCGATATACTTTATCGACTCATCAATCTGAGGATTGTTGCCTTTTACATATGCCCCTATGTTTATAAGATCTTCTGCTTCTTTATAAACTGAAAGTATGTTTTTTACTCTACCTGCCAGTTTCCGATGATTTGGAGTAACAATATCATTCATAAGCCTACTTATGCTTGCCATTACATCTATAGCGGGATAATGATTTTTATTTGCAAGTTCCCTTGACAAAACTATATGACCATCTAAAATGCCGCGAACCGCATCTGATATAGGTTCATTCAAATCATCGCCATCTACTAAAACCGTATAAATCCCGGTTATTGAACCCTTCGCAGATGTTCCCGCCCTTTCCAAAAGTTTGGGAAGTATTGCATAAACCGAAGGAGTATATCCTCTGGTCACTGGAGGTTCACCTGCTGCTAAGCCAACCTCCCTCTGGGCCATAGCAAATCTTGTTATTGAGTCCATCATTAATAAAACATTTGCTCCCTGGTCCCTGAAATATTCCGCTATGGCAGTTGCAGTAAAGGCTGCCCGAGTCCTTACCAAGGGTGGCTTATCAGAAGTAGCTACTACTATGACAGACCTTTTTACACCTTCTTCTCCCAAGTCTTTTGTTATAAAAGAGTTTAATTCCCTTCCCCTTTCACCAACCAAAGCTATCACATTAACATCAGCCTTTGTATTTCGGGCAATCATACCTAAAAGTGTACTTTTCCCTACACCGCTTCCTGCAAAAATTCCAAGTCTTTGGCCTATACCACAGGTTAATAATGCATCAATAGCCCTAACTCCGACGGGAAGCGGCTCACTAATTATTGGGCGTTCAACTGGATTAGGTGGATTATTGGAAACCGGATAACGCAATTTTGCCTTTAAAGGCCCTTTGTCATCAATAGGATTTCCCAAGCCATCCAGCACTCTTCCTAAAAGCTCATTGCCTACGGGAGTTGTCAATTTTTTCCCTGTAGCTTCAACATCCCACCCAGGACCTAGGTCTTCCATGTCACCTAATGGCATCAAAATCACAATTTTATCGCGAAAACCGACCACTTCTGAAAAAATCGCCTTTGGATTTTTAGGAGATTTTATTATACAAATCTCGCCTAACTCTGCAGGAGGACCTTCAGATTCAATCGTAAGCCCAACAATTTTGGATATCCTGCCTTTTGGTTTTATAGTCACTATATCATCTAAAAGAGAATAGACATAGTCAAAATTATTTTCATACATCATCTATTACTTCCAATTCTCTTAATGCTAACCTGATATTTTCTATTTGAGTATGAACTCCGGCATCAATCTCAAAATGCGGTCCCTCTATGATACAATCACCCGAGGATAAAAAGGGGTCTTTTATTATGGTGATTTTTTTAAGTTCATCTTTTAAATCTGCAGTCATATGCTTTACTCTCTCAAAATCATTTTCTGAAACACGAATTAAAATATCCTTTTCTTCACCTGCTTTTTCCATGCCCGTTCTAATTAAATCCAAGAAATAGGTATTATCGTTCTCCTGAATTTTTTTACATAATACCTTTTCTGCAACAGCTAGTGATAATTTTAAACATTCTTTTTCAAGATATTCCCTATACGAATCGTTCTGTTTATTAAGTTCTTTTAAGGTTTGGGTCAATTCTTTTATATGTTTATCCCATTTTACTTGCTGATCTTTTATAGCAGTTTCAATGCCTTCCTTATATCCTTTATCAAAAGCATCTCCCTCAATTTTTTCTTTTTCTGCATTAGCTCTAGAAATAAGCTCTGCTGCTTCTGCTTTTGATTTTTCAATAATTTCTCGAGCTTCCAAGAAAGCTTCGTCCAACAATTGCTTTGCTTTATCGTCATAAAGTTTTTCATAAGTTAGATCAGACCTGTTTATAATTTCTTTATTGTTTTTTTTAGTAGTCAAATAATATTCTTTAAGCTTTATAGGATTTTCTTTCTCAAATGCAACCCGTTTAAAAACATTAGACAATGATTTCATCACCTCCGCCGCGAGAAATGACGATTTCACCTGCATCTTCTAATTTTCTAATAATATTTACAATTTTCTGTTGAGCCTCTTCCACATCTCTTAATCTAACAGGTCCCATGTATTCCATATCCTCATTTACCATTTCAGCTTGACGTTTAGACATATTCTCAAAGATTCTCTTTTTGACTTCCTCACTAGCTCCTTTTAATGCCAACGTTAAATCACGATTATCAACTTCGCGAAGAGTACGCTGTATCGCACGATTGTCCAAAGCAAGAATATCTTCGAATACAAACATACGACGTCGTATTTCCTCAGCTAAATCTGGATTATCGGTTTCCAGTGCTTCAATAATATTCTTTTCCGTTCCTCTGTCCACATTATTTAAAATATTGACAACAGCCTGAATTCCCCCTACATTTGTATAATCCTCGGTTACAACTGAAGCTATCTGCCTTTCTAAAACCCTTTCAACTTCCATAATTATATCAGGCGAAGTTCTATCCATGGTAGCCACGCGCCGTGCAATATCTACTTGCTTTTCAGGTGGTAATGATGAAAGAAAGGAAGCAGCTTGTTCAGGATCTAAGTATGTCATTATAAGAGCTATGGTTTGAGAGTTCTCATTCTGTAAAAAGTTCATCAATTGAGATGGATCAGCCTTTCTAACAAAGTCAAAAGGTCTAACCTGGAGTGTTGATGTAAGACGGTTAATAATTTCGAGAGCTTTTTGAGTACCTAAGGCTTTCTCCAGCACCTCTTTTGCGTAATCTATTCCACCTTCTGTTATGAAGTTTTGAGCAAGTAACATTTGATAGAATTCTTCCATTACTTCGTTTTTTTCTTCATTGGATATTTTTCTCATATTGGCTATTTCAAGCGTTAGCTGCTCAATATCTTCTTCGTTTAAAAATCGATAGACATTGGCGGCTATTTCCGGGCCCAAAGAAACTATTAAAATAGCTGCTTTCTGCTTACTTGTTAATTTAGTTTGCTGTGCCATGAAAATACACCTCTAATCTTCTTTGAGCCAGGTTTTAAGCACCTTGGCAACTTCCTCAGGTTTTCTACGTGCAAGTTTCTCTATTTTATCATAAAAACTACTCTCTTTAACCTCTTGTGATTCGTCCTGCGTTTGAGTAGCTGCTGCCTGCTGCATTGCTAACATCTCATCGGAAATCATTTCTTCTTCACTTATTGCTTTCCTCCGATTTAAGATCGCTCGAATTATGATAAATGCCAAAATAATTGATAAAATAAGTCCAGCTATTTTAATATTCCTCATGCGTGCCTTTTCTTTTTGCTGACGTGCCATTTCATCCGCAAAAAACTTAGCCATATCATTTTTAAACTCCATACCTTCTACGGAAATCTGATCTCTATCAGGATTATAACCAATAGCATTGCCCACCACTTGGATAATCGAATCTTTCTCAGTATTATTTAATTCCTGATTTATAACTACTGAAACAGTTAGTTTGTCAACAGCTCCGGGCGCTACCGTAAGATTTTCGTTAGTTTCGTTTATCTCAAAGTTTCTTATAACTTCTGACCTTTGCTGTTCCGACTCACCGGTTTGAGTCTGGTTATATCCAGGTACATTTGAGTCGACTCCGGGAGTTCCTCCATAGGCACCACCTGTGCCGCTGAAATGCTCCTTTAATTCTTGAATGCTTCTAACTATTCCCTCGCCGGTTTCTTCATTAACAGGAGCAAATAGCTTGTTTTGTACAATCTTTTTGTCAAAATTAAGTTTGGCATTAACTCTCACAGCTACATTGCCTGGACCAAAGATTTGCTCAAGTAATGACTGGACACTAGCTTGAAGCTGATTTTGAAAATTATCTTGAATAACCAGCTGATTATTTATTAGTTCTTCATTATCTTCAGATTGTGAAAGAGCTGTATTGGAAAGTGTTTTGCCGTATTGATCCACAACCACTACATTTTCTTGTTTCATATTTTTTACCGAGTAAGTAACAAGATTAATTATGCCCATTATTTCTTCTTTAGTTATCTGAGCGCCGGGTTTAACCTCCAGGAAAATCGCGGCCGATGGTTCATGATTCGAGTCCGGTTCTATGAACAAAGATTTTTCCTGTTGGACAATATACACTCTAGCCGATTCAACTGACTCCATCATCTCTATGGCCTTAGTAAGTTCCCCTTGTAGTGCTTGGTTGTATTGTACCTGTCTTTCCCAGTCGGTAGTGCCAAGCCGTGTTTTATTGAACATTTCGTCAAATCCAGACGAATTGCTTTTAGGCAAACCTTCCTGCGCCAATGTTAACCTAGTCTTATATTTTTGTTCAGGATCTACTAATATGGTTTTTCCTCCGTCTTCAAGCTCGTATGGGACATTTAAATCTTCAAGTTTCTTTACTATTTCTCCGGCATCTTTTATATCCAGATTTGTATAAAGCGGTACATATTTTGGTCGACTTATAAGGTATAACATTATGCTTAAAATTACAATAACAGCTGTCACAGAAACTATAATCTTTACTTTTTGTGCCCTATCCCTGCTTTGCCAAAATTCAACAACTCGGTTCTTTAATTTTTGAAAATAATCCATTGCTTACACCTAGCCTACTACTATATCTGCATTCTCATAATTTCTTGATAAGCTTCCATGGCTTTATTACGTATTTGTAAAGTAAGCTCAAGTGCAATTTTGGCTTTTTCACCGGCAATAAGAACAGTATGTAGGTCAATCTCATCGCTGAAAACCTCTCGGCTGAGCAGAGATTCATATTCTTTTTGATATGTATTCGCCGATTCTAATACATCACTAAATATTTTGCCAAATGATTTATCCCCTTGAGTCTTTAATGCCCCGAAATTGTTATTTATATCTCTTGTATTATCAACTTCTATTTTCAATGGTCTGTCTCCTTTCGAACCATTATATCTTACTAATTTCGAGAGCTTTGCTCATCATGCTTTTTGCTGAATTAATAGCAGTTACATTAGCCTCATAGCTCCTAGCAGCAGATATCATATCTACCATTTCAGTAACAATATTTACATTGGGAAGCATCACATATCCCGATGGATCAGCGTCCGGATGTGTTGGATCATATAAAGCCTTAAACGGTGCAGTATCTTTCTCTATTGCTACCACCTTTACTCCTGCAGGTTTTTGCTGATTAAGGTAATTTGAAAAAGAAGTAGCTGTATTACGTTCTTGAAAGACAACTCTTTCTCTTTGAAAGGGACCTCCTTCTTCAGTTCGGGTTGTATTTGCATTAGCAATATTGTTCGAGATCGTGTCAAGTCTAAGCCTCTGCGCAGTCAGGCCTGAAGCACTGACATCCAAGGAATTAAAAAATCCCATAACCTACTTCCTCCCTTCACTAATAGCAGTTTGAAGAATTTTAAGGTTTGTTTGGATCTGATCAGATATAATATTATAGGAAAAATTATTTTTTATCATTTCCACCATTTCCTTGTCAATATCTACATTATTTTCATCATTCCTAAAACTACGGTCTTCCTGACGGTATATTTTCGGCTTTATATCCTCTAACTGTTTTTTTATCTCGATATGTTTATCATTTGTAGTAGTAAGTGGGATAGTACGCTTATTCAAGTCATTCATCAGTATTTCCTCAAAAGATATATCCATTCTTTTGTAGCCAGGTGTATCAACGTTAGCTAAATTATTGGAAATTAACTCGTGCCTCTTTAATTTTACATCTAATAATTTCTCCATCTTATTTATATTGCTAAATAAGTCAGTCAAGTCTTACCACCTTCCTAGATTTACTTTCATTTACTTTTTACGAAATTCTTACTTGTTTATGTAATATCACTTATCACTATCTAAAGTATAAATAAGTTACTTGTGAAATATAAAATATATGTTTTTTGGTTATTATGGAATTTATTGTTTATTATCAATATATATTAGACAAAAATCGGCAAAATCCTCCTTAAAATATTAAATACAAAGGTGTTTTTTCTATTTTTTGTAAAAAAACTAAGCAATCAATTCTGTTACATTTAATATTTGACATAAAACAACAAAACCCTGCCTTCTAAATAAAAAAAGCAGCAATTGCTGCTTTTTTTATTTAGAGTCTTAAATATTCATAAATACTTAAAAAGCCTGTTGTTTGACTAAGAAATTATTCACCTAGCCTCTTACCTTTTTTAATTCCTCCAAGAGTTTATCATTTAGGATTTTTATGTAAGTACCTTTCATGCCAAGCGAGCGAGATTCAATAACTCCAGCACTTTCAAGTTTTCTTAGTGCATTTACAATTACTGACCTTGTAATTCCTACTCTATCAGCTATTTTGCTAGCAACTAAAAGTCCTTCATTGCCATCTAATTCTTCAAAAATGTGTTCAACTGCTTCTAACTCCGAAAAAGATAAGGTTCCTATAGCTAACTGAACTACTGCTTTTTTTCTGGCCTCTTCTTCTATTTCATCGCTTTTTGATCTGAGTATTTCCATTCCTACTACAGTTGCACTGTATTCAGCTAGTACTAAGTCTTCTTCGGCAAATTCTTTTTTAAATCTAGACAGCACCAATGTACCAAGCCTTTCTCCACCACCATTGATAGGAACTATCGTCATGAATTTATCGGGGCCTGAATCATCTGTCTCATTAAAGAATATAGCTTCAGGGGAATCCTTCGTTATATTGGGTTTTGTTTCATGAATATCCAGCAGCTTGTCGTTATATTCTTTAGGAAGCATTTTCTCTTCTAAAATCTGTTCTTCAACGGTATCACATTCATAGTCTTCTAATAGATGGTATCCCAATATTTTACCCTTACGACTGGCTACATATGTGTTTGATGATAATACCTCACCTAGTGTTTTGCATACATCATTGAAATCTACGGGATATCCCGCCGATCTCTGTAAAAGTTTGTTAATCCTTCTTGTTTTTTCTAATAAGCTTTCACTCATTTAAATTCCTCCTAATTTTTAATACCTTTTACTTTTATGTTTTTTTATAAAATATACATACTGAGGTCTTTGTCTTTGACAATATTTTTTAACTTTTGATCGACATAATCTCTATCGATTATTATTTGACTTTGCAATAAATCAGGTGCATTGAAAGAAATATCCTCAAGTAATTTTTCCATAATTGTATGAAGTCGTCTTGCTCCTATGTTTTCAGATTCATGATTGACATGTACTGCCACTTTTACTATTTCATCAATAGCATCTTCGGAAAAACTAATTTTTATACCTTCGGTTTCAAGCAATGCAGTATATTGCTTAATTAATGAATTTTTAGGCTCTGTTAAAATCTTTTTTAAATCCTCTTCAGTCAAACTTTTCAGCTCTACTCGAATAGGAAAACGGCCTTGAAGCTCAGGTATCAAATCAGATGGCTTTGATACATGAAAAGCTCCTGCAGCTATAAATAATATATGATCGGTCTTTATGGGGCCATATTTTGTAACAACGGTAGAGCCTTCTATAATTGGTAATATATCTCTTTGAACACCTTCTCTGGAAACATCCTGACCATAGGATTCTTTACCGGCAATTTTATCTATTTCATCTATAAATATTATACCTGAACCCTCAGCTTTCCGAATAGACTCATTTATTACCTCATCCATATCTATCAGTTTTTGTGCTTCCTCTTGGGTCAAAATTCGCCGTGCATTCTCGATGGTGACAGTACACTTTTTTTGCGCTTAGGAAAAAGGCCTTCAAACAGATCTTGAAAGTTAATTCCGATTTCTTCCATACCAGATGCTGAAAATATTTCAAACATAGAAGGTAAATTATCTTCAATTTCAATTTCTATTAATTCTTTATCTAGACTTCCATTTTTTACTTTCTTCAAGATTTCTTTCTGATTTTCTCTTGCAATTTTTACTTTTTGTGTATGCATTTCTTCGTTATCAGTAGAATAATTCTGTTTTGAGCTGCCAAAAATTGTTTCAAAAGGGTTTACAGAAACTGTTTTTGTGGGAATCGGGCATAGTATAGCTGCAATTTTTTGATCAGCAAGTTCTTCTGCCCTATCTTTAACAGCCTCTATTTTCTCGTTTTTTACCATTCGTATAGATGTTTCTACTAAATCCCTTACCATAGAATCTACGTCTCTTCCTACATAGCCTACTTCAGTAAATTTAGTTGCTTCAACTTTTATAAAAGGTGCATTTACAAGTTTTGCAAGCCGTCTGGCTATTTCTGTCTTACCTACACCAGTAGGCCCTATCATTAAAATATTTTTGGGAATTACTTCGTCTTTTATCTCATCGGAAAGCATTTGCCGCCTATATCTATTTCTAAGAGCTATAGCAACCGATTTTTTTGCATCTTCTTGCCCTACAATGTAATTATTAAGCTCTTCTACAATTTTTTTTGGTGTTAGATTTTCCATGACCATCACCTCACTACAGAGACTCAACGGAAATATAATTATTAGTATAAACACATATTTCTGATGCTATCTTTAAAGATTCCTCAACTATTTTTTCTGCCGGCAAGTCCGAATAACGATTTAATGCTCTAGCCGCAGCTAAAGCATAAGAACCACCTGAACCTATAGCTGCTATCCCATCATCCGGTTCAACAACCTCTCCATTACCCGAAATAATTAATATATGCTCTTTATCTGCAGTAATTAGCAACGCCTCTAATTTTTGCAACATTTTATCCTTGCGCCATTCCTTAGCAAGCTCAACCGCAGCTTTTACAAGATTACCATGGGTCTCCTCAAGCTTGTCTTCATATTTTTCAAAAAGAGTAATTGCATCAGCTACAGAGCCGGCAAAGCCAGCTAAAACCTCACCATTATATATTTTCCTTACTTTTTTTGCATGATGCTTCATTATAGTATTTTGTCCAAAAGTAACCTGTCCGTCTCCGGCAATAGCAGCACCTTTTTCATTCACCATCGCTAAAATAGTTGTCGCCGAAAACATCTTAAATCCCCTTTCACATCTTCAGTTGGTTTTATTATGAGGGAAAGTTTTATCATATACTTCCTTCAATCTTTCTTTTGTCACATGTGTATAAATTTGCGTTGTAGATAGGCTTGAATGCCCCAATAGCTCTTGAACCGTTTTTAAATCTGCACCATTATTAAGCATATGCGTAGCAAAAGTGTGTCTTAGTGTATGAGGACTGACTTCACTGTTTAGTGCAGCAATTTTTACATATTTATCGATAATTCTCCTAATGCTTCTAGCAGAAATTGCTGTCCCATTTTTATTGAGAAACAAACTATCGTAATTAATATCTTTTATTAAAAATGGCCTACTCTCTTTTAAATATTTCTCTAAACTTTCCTCAGCCTTTTGCCCAAAAAAAACAACTCGCTCTTTTGAACCTTTACCAAAAACAATTATATAATTAGAACCGAAATTTATATCGCTAGTTTTTAGCAAAACCAATTCTCCCACTCTCATTCCAGTTGCATATAAAAGTTCCATAATTGCTTTATCTCTAATGCCTAAAACATCATTTTTCGGTGCTGAAAGAAGCGCTTCGATCTCTCCAGGATATAAAAAAAGTGGAAGTTTTTTTGATGTCTTGGGTGTGCTAATTGATTTTGCTATATTTTCTTGGACAAAACCCTCAACTACTAAATACTTATAAAAACTTCTTAGTGTAGAAAGCTTCCTTGCTGTAGTTCTTTTTGAAATCTTTTTTTCTTGAAGATATGCTAAAAAGCCTCTAATATGCAAATGAGTTGCATTAATGAGAATCGGTTCAGATAGTTTTTTTTGTTTTAAATATTCAAGAAACTGAGAAAGGTCTTCACTATAAGCTTTAATTGTATTTTGTGATTCAGTTTTCGTTGCCCTCAAGTAATCTATAAAGCTGTCTATCAATGCTTCATCCATAAGTCTAAAACCTCTCAACTAATAACATTTAATATACTACCATAACATTTTAATTAATGCAAGATTAAATTCTAAATTATTTATATATTGTCTTGTTATTTTCTTTTGAAAAAACTTTTTCATATTCAATAAATTGTCTAATTGAATCTAGTGCCCTTTGACTTAAGAGACTCTTCTTTAATTTACTTGATTTTATATCATTTTGCAATGGAGGTAAAATACCAAAATTTGCTTTCATGGGTTGAAAATTTTCAGGACTAGAAGATGTTATAAAATTTAACAAAGCACCGGTCATGGTTTCAAGTGGTAAAGCAATAGGGTCTACTTTTCTAATAAACCTTTCCATGTTTATTCCTGCAACAATTCCGGAAGCTGCTGATTCGATATATCCTTCAACTCCCGTTATTTGACCGGCAAAAAACAGTCCACGTAAAGCCTTAAATTCTAGAGTTGGTTTTAAATAAAGAGGGCTTGCTATAAACGTATTTCTGTGTATGAAACCATAGCGTATAAATTCAGCCTTTTTCATTCCGGGAATAAGGCTAAATACTCTTTTTTGTTCCCCCCATTTTAAACTGGTTTGAAAGCCAACCATATTAAATAATGTACCTTTGGCATTTTCTTTCCTCAATTGCACAACAGCATAAGGCTGTTTTCCAGTAGCAGGATCAAATATGCCCACAGGTTTTAAAGGACCAAAAAGCAAGGTTTTATACCCACGTTTAGCCATTACTTCTATAGGCATGCAACCTTCGAAAAAAATCGGTTTTTCGAATTCTTTCAAAGGATAGGTTTCTGCATTAATTAGCTCATTGTAAAAAGTATCATATTCATCATGAGTAAATGGTAAATTCACATAATCAGCTTCACCTTTATTATATCTTGAACCCCAAAAGGCTTTATCCCAATCAAGTGATTCGCTGGTAATAATCGGAGCCGCAGCATCATAAAAATAAAGATATTCTTTTTTTAACAGTTTGGCAAGAGCTGTCGACATGCCTTCAGAGGTAAGAGGACCCGTAGCAATAATCGTAGGGGTGGATGGTATCTCACATATTTCTTTTATATGAAGCTCTATATTAGGATGATTTTTTATTAGTTCAGTTACTTTTGAGGAAAATAATTCCCTATCTACAGCCAAGGCAGAACCGGCAGGAATACTCGTCATATCTGCAACTTTCATGATAATTGAGTCCATGGCCCTCATTTCTTGTTTTAACAAACCGGCGGCATTGGTAATTTCATTGGAACGGAGTGAATTACTGCATACCAATTCCGCCAGCTTATCAGTAAGATGAGCTGGCGTTGTTTTAACCGGTCTCATTTCAAAAAGATCCACTTTAATCCCATTTTGTGCCAGGTGCCATGCCGCTTCACATCCGGCTAGACCACCTCCTATAACATTAACACGTTCCATGTGGCCACCTCATACATCTTATTTTGAATCATACCCACATTCTTTATTAGTACAAACTTTATGTTCTCCATTTTTTGTTTTCTTTATTACCATTAAAGCTCCACATTTCGGACAAGGTTCATCACTCGGTTTATTCCATGACACAAATTTACAATTGGGATAATTAGAGCAACCATAAAAAGTTCTTCCTCGTTTAGATTTTCTTACTATAAGATTACCACCACATTGTGGGCATTTTACTCCAATTTCGGTTATAATAGGTTTCGTATTTTTGCACTCTGGAAATCCCGGGCATGCTAAAAATTTGCCGTATCTCCCATTCTTTATAACCATATTTCTTCCACAAAACTCGCACTTTTCATCGCTTACTTCATCTTCAATTTTAACCTTTTTTAATTCTTGTTCAGCAATTTTTAACTTTTTTTCAAAAGAAGTATAAAATGATTCAAGCAGTTCCTGACGTTTCTGATGACCCGACTCGATTTTATCCAGTTTTTCTTCCATTTCTGCCGTGAAATCTATATCCACTATATCACTGAAAAATTCTTGTAAAATCTGCACTACGATTTCTCCTAGTTCTGTCGGTTTAAAACGTCCTTTTTCTTTTTCCACATACCCGCGTTTTTGTATAACATCAATAGTAGGCGCATAAGTGCTGGGCCTACCTATACCCTTCTCTTCAAGAACTTTTACCAACATAGCTTCAGTATATCTGGGTGGTGGTTGTGTAAAATGTTGTTCCGGAATTAATTTTAGTAACTTGAGAACCTGACCTTTTTTTAATTGTGGAATTTTGCTGTCATCTTTTTCAGAATCTTCATCAGAACCTTCTGTATATAATAACATAAAGCCTGGAAATTTGACAGTTGAGCCTGAAACTTTGAAAATATATTCTCCCGCCCTGATACTAACAGATACTGTATCATATACAGCAGCTGCCATTTGACTACTTACAAATCTATCCCAGATAAGCTTATACAACTTATATTGATCCCTTGTAAGTGAGTCTTTTACTTTTTCAGGTGTTCTCAGCACTGATGTAGGTCTAATACCTTCATGAGCATCTTGCACATTTTTTTTATTGTTTTTGCGCGCCGTATACCCACTGCCTAAATATTCCTTACCATAGTTATGCCCTATATATTCTGCCGCTTCCTTCTTAGCTTGTTCAGATACTCTTGTAGAATCCGTTCTCATATAAGTTATTAATCCTACTGCGCCTTCTCCTTTTATATCCAAGCCCTCATATAATTGCTGTGCAATCATCATGGTTTTTTTAGCCGTAAATCCAAGCTTTCGAGCTGCTTCCTGCTGCATGCTGCTAGTTGTAAAAGTAAGAGGAGGCATCTTCCTTCTTTCACTAGTCTTTATTTCGGCAACTTCAAAAGTTTTATTCTTTATTTCCTCTAGAATCATATCTGCTTGTTCTTTATTTTCAATTTTTATTTTCTTATTATTTTTTGAATGAAGGCGAGCTCTAATTTTATCTTTATCGCCTTTTAAATCAGCATCAATAGTCCAATACTCATCAGGAATAAATTCTTTTATTTCCTTTTCTCTGTCACAGATAATTCTAACAGCAACTGATTGCACTCTGCCTGCGCTAAGACCCCATTTTACTTTTCTCCACAATATTGGGCTAATCTTATACCCCACTAATCTATCCAAGATTCTTCTGGCTTGCTGTGCCTCAACTAAATCTGTATTTATCGTTCTGGGATTTTTGAGGGATTCTAAAACAGCATTTTTTGTGATCTCATAAAATTCTATGCGGCATGGTTCACTTTCCGGTATGTCTAAAGCATTTGCTAAGTGCCAGGAAATAGCTTCACCTTCCCTATCCGGGTCAGTGGCTAATAATATTTTATCGGCTTTCGCCGCCTCTTTTTTTAAATTGTTAAGGAGCGGGCCTTTACCTCGTATCGTAATATATTTAGGCATAAATCCTGATTCGATATCTATACCTAATTGACTTTTCGGTAAGTCCTTTATATGACCCATTGAAGCCTCAATCTTGTAATTTTTACCTAAATACTTGCTTAGGGTTTTTGCTTTTGCTGGAGATTCCACAATAATTAAAGATTTAGCCATTTAAAATCACCTTTTACGCATCATAGCCATCATTGATAATAGCTTTCTCATATTATAATAACTTTTTAATATAAAAGTCAATTTCTAACAAAATATCCTCCAGGAAGAGCTGATATACAGCCTTTAAGTTCAAGGCAAGTCAATACAGCATTTACTTCCTGTGAATTTCTAAGTGATAAGTTTATTATTTGCTCAATTTGAATGGGTTGATAATCTATTACTTCTAAAATACTCTTCTCGGTTTCACTAAGATTTTGTAAATTTACACTATCTGCTGTATTTGTATTAGAGTTTTTAGGACTTTCTAAGTATAGCTCGTCTAATATATCATCAATGCTTTCTACCAGTTTTGCTCCCTGCTTAATTAGCTTATGAGTTCCTCGACTGTATGGATTAAAAATACTGCCGGGAATTGCAAAAACTTCCCTGCCTTGTTCCAATGAAAAGTCAGCTGTTATTAACGAGCCACTTTTTTCAGCAGCTTCTACTACTAAAGTGCCTAGAGATAATCCACTGATAATGCGATTCCTCGCAGGGAAATTTACAGCTTGCGGCGGTGTCCCTAGAGGAAAACTAGAAATCACACAACCACATTTTAATATTTCTTTCATTAAACTTATATTCTCAGGCGGATAGATAATATCTATTCCGCAGCCAAAAACCGCTGTAGTAGGACCACCTGCATCAATAGCTCCTTTATGCGCAAATGAGTCAATTCCACGAGCCATACCGCTAACTATGTTTATGGTTAGTGAAGCTAATTCTTTTGCAAACTTCATAGCAACATTTTTGCCATATGCAGATGCTTTTCTAGATCCAACTATAGCTATAGATTTGTTATGTAGAAAAGCTATCTCACCCTTTGTGTAAAGAACTGGAGGTGGATCATAGATCTGTTTTAGCAACTCAGGGTATTCTTTATCTAATAAAGTTACTATTTTTATTCCTAATTGGTTCGCTCGTTCTATTTCTCTGTTTGGATCAACTTTTTTCCTGTATTCTATTATTTTTTCACATATTATTTTTCCAATCCCAGGTATTTCTAATAAATCTTCAGGCTTAGCTTTTAAAAAATCATCATAGCATTTAAACTCTTCAGCTAGGCTTTGTATCTTAATAGAACCAAGCTTAGGAATTGCATTTAAAGCTATTAAAAGCGCATTGTCCGCCATAATTACCTCCAAAGTTAATATTCTATTCCTGGCTGAGCGGCAATTCCTTGTTTGTAATGGTGTTTAATCTCACGCACTTCACTTATCATATCGGCCTTTTCCAAGATTTTATCCGAAGCATATCTACCAGTCAAAACTATAGTTGTATGCTCAGGTTTCAGCTCTATTAAATTAAGGACTTCTTGTTCCGATAATAAACCATAATCTACTGCTACATTAATCTCATCTAATATAACCAAATCGTATTTTCCGGATGATATAATATTTTTTGCAAGGTTTAAACCTTCTTTAGCCAGACTTAAATCTTGTAAGCTGGGATTTCCTTTTATGACAAATGTGTCTAAACCCTTTTGAACCAATTCAATGTTTGGAAGATAACGTTTTATGGCTTTTACCTCTCCGTATTTTTCATCACCTTTCATAAATTGTATAATATAAACTTTTTCTCCGTGACCTACGGCACGCAAAGCTAGACCTAAAGAAGCTGTAGTTTTACCCTTTCCGTCTCCGGTATATACTAAAACTAATCCTTTTTTATTTTGCATTAAATTTTTCCTCCTTTCAGCACTTTGTTATATTTTAAGATTTTGATAATATTTATCTATATTTCTGTATTGAAGAGCTTCTGCTAAATGACTTTCTTTAATTAAGCGCTTACCATCTAAATCCGCTATGGTTCTAGCAACCTTCAATATTTTGCTGTGAGCTCGAGCACTTAGTTTCATGCTTTTGAATGCTTCTTTCATTAGAATTTTACCACTTTTATCTAATTTGCAGTGCTTATTCATTAAAGCTGGAGTAAGTTGTGAATTGAAGTATATATTGCATTCTTTATATCTCTCCAATTGCATCAGCCTTGCATCTTCAACCCGCTTTTTAATAGTCATCGAATCAGTAGTCGAAGGGCCTTCTAAATCTGAAAACTTGACCGGCGCCACTTCCAATTGTAAATCAATTCTATCCATCAGAGGGCCTGAGATTTTTGAAAGATATTTTTGGATTTGGTGCAGCGAACAAGTACATTCATGAAATGGATCCCCAAAAAATCCACATTGACATGGATTCATAGAGCCGACCATCATAAATTTGGCAGGATATGTAATGGTTGCATTTGCCCTAGCAATTGTAACCTTTTCATCTTCCAGCGGCTGACGTAAAAGCTCAAGTATGTCTCTTGGGAATTCCGGAATCTCGTCTAGGAAAAGCACGCCGTGGTGTGCTAAAGTGATTTCTCCCGGCTTAGGAATACGACCACCGCCGACCATTCCCACAGCAGAAATTGTGTGATGAGGGAATCTAAAAGGTCTTTTCTTAATCAACCCCGAATGATTAGAAATCAGGCCTGCAATGCTGTAAATTTTTGTAAGTTCTAATGACTCTTCGAAAGTCATTGAGGGAAGAATGGTCGGGATACGTCTTGCTATCATAGTTTTACCTGAGCCGGGTGGACCAATCATAAGCACATTATGGTGTCCTGCGGCAGCTATTTCAAGGCATCTCTTTAAATTTTCCTGACCTTTTACTTCAGAAAAATCTCCATCAAATGCAGTATCATTATCCTGCGTCTTGCATCTTAAAAAATCTTTATCCACAATTTTGTTTGTTTTATACTCCCCTTTAAAGTAAGCAACCGCATCCTTTAAAGAATTAACGCCGATTGCTTCCACACCATCTATAACAGCTGCTTCTTCCATATTCTCCCATGGAACGATAACACCCTTTAATCCGCTTTCTTTAACTGCAATTACCATAGGTAAAACACCGTTCACAGGTCTTATCCGGCCATCTAAAGAAAGCTCTCCTATCACTGCATATTCATTTAATGTATCAGAAGGCATTTGTTCTGTAGCTGCCAATATTCCCAGAGCTATAGGCAAATCAAAATGAGGTCCTTCTTTCCTTATATCTGCCGGTGCAAGATTAAGCGTAATCCTTTTTATGGGAAAATTAAATTCTTGATTTTTAATGGCTGCCCTTACTCGTTCTTTTGACTCTCTGACGGCAATATCAGGTAACCCAACTATATCAAAAGCCGGGAGACCACTTGAAATATCGACTTCTACATCTACTAAAAAACTTTCAAGTCCATATATAGAGCAGCTTTTCACCTGGGCTAGCATGAAATCACTCCCTAAAAGGCATTTTCAATATGTTCTATTTCAACAGTATACTCATCAACTATCAATATATCTATTACATCAAATCTAATATCATTAAAACCTGGAGAATTCCCTTTAAGATAATATAATGCAACTTTTTTTATTTTCTGTTGTTTATTATAATTTACTGCTTCCATGCCTTTTCCATAATTTGTAGACCTTCTGGTTTTAACTTCAATAAAAACAATATTTTTTCTATCTCGTGCTACAATATCTATTTCTCCATATCTACAACTGAAATTCATTTGAAGAATTTTATAATGTTTCTTTTTTAAATATTCGGCTGCATACTTCTCACCGGCTGCTCCAATTTCTTTAGTATTCAATTTTGTATTTCCAACCCCTTTACGGAAAAACTCCGGCGATGAATAGGACAGATACCATGTTTTTTAATTGAGTTTATATGCTCTTTGGTGCCATATCCCTTATTCCTTATAAAACCATATTCAGGATAAACAAGATCGTATTTTCTCATTATCCTGTCTCTTTCCACTTTAGCTACTATAGAGGCCGCTGCTATGCATGCACAGATATTATCTCCATGTATTATAGATTCTTGTGGCACAGCAATATCTGGTATTTTCAATGCATCGACTAAAATATATTCAGGTTTAACAGGGAGTTTCTCAACTGCATTTTTCATGGCCATTAAGGTTGAATTTAAAATATTATATTTATCTATGTAATCAGCATCGATAACATCATAGGCATAGGCAACTGCCCTTTTCTTTATATCCTCATAAACTTCTTCTCGTTTCTTTTCACTTATTTTTTTCGAATCCTTTAAATTTAATATTTCTGTATCCAAAACCAAAATAACAGCTGCTGCCACTACCGGTCCTGCCAAAGGTCCCCGACCTGCCTCATCTATGCCTGCAACCAGTGTAAAGCCTTCTTGTTTTAATTTTCGTTCCCTATCATACAGCTTTAATATTCTAGCCCGCTCTTTTTCTATATCCATTTGAAATAACCCTTTCCTCAGACAATATCTTGATTCGATATCTCTAACCAGAATCCTTCTTTTTCCTCAGGTTTTTCTAGGGATATTTTTCCTAACTTTCCCTGTCGAAATTCATTTATCAGAGTTTTTGCGCTTCTGTCAATATCAAATACTCCACCCTCTACCAAGAAACCGCGATTTTGAGCTATTTTTTCTAGAATTTCCGCGGGCGTATTAGAATCAACTCCGTACCTATCCTTAAGAGCCTGAGGATAATTTACTAATAAATATTTTATAAGAATTAGCGAAAGTTTCTCGAAATCCAATAGTTCCTGTTTGATTGAGCCTAAAATTGCAAGTTTAATGCCTGCCGCTTTATCCTCGAATTTAGGCCATAAAATACCCGGCGTATCCAACAATTCCAAACTATCGTCTACTTTTAGCCACATTTTATTTCGAGTTACGCCCGGTGTATCCGCAGTTCTGGCACTTTTTCTTCCCGCCATCTGGTTGATTAAAGAAGATTTTCCGACATTAGGAATCCCAATAATCATACATCTTGTTGATCTTAGCATCGTTTTCTTCTTTGTATTTCTAAGCAAGTTATAAAGGTTTTTTAATTCTGATTTTTTTAGACTGTTTACAGCTATAGCTTTAACACCTTGCTTCTTAAAATATTTTATCCACATATCAGTAACTTTTTTATCTGCTAAATCAGCTTTGTTCATAATCATGATACTATTCTTGTTGCCTATTAAACTATCAATATCAGGAAGATGTGTGCTAAGCGGTGCCCGAGCATCAGTCAACTCCAATACAATGTCAACCAGCTTTAAATTATCCTTAATCATTTTTTTTGTTTTCGCCATATGGCCGGGATACCATTGAATATCCATAATATCCACCTCTGTGAAATAACAGAGGGACTGTTATCAGTCCCTCTCCTTTATCCTTGCAGCTTTACCTCTTAATTTTCGCATATAATAAAGTTTTGCTCGACGCACTTTACCCTTCTTTACAACTTCGATTCTATCGATTCGAGGTGAGTTTAACGGAAAAATTCTTTCAACTCCTACACCATAAGATATCTTACGAACTGTAAAAGTCTCTCTTAAACCGCCACCTTTTCTTGCAATAACAATTCCTTCAAAAACCTGAATTCGTTCACGGCCGCCTTCGACAACCTTAGTATATACACTAACGGTGTCCCCTGGCCTAAAATCAGGAATATCTTTCTTTATTTGTTCTTGTTCTACGGAAGTTAGTAAATCCATCTGCCTTCCCTCCTTCTGCGCTTTATTACGTATTTCAGAATAGTCACTACAACACAGCAAAACATATTATAACATAAAGGCTTTACCTTGGCAATCAACAACTTCTTTTGAACTTAGGAAAAAACAAGAAGTTTATTCTAAAAGTTTTTTATCCTCGTTCTTCAATTCTAATTTCTTAAATAAATCTGGCCTTTTTTCACGAGTTCTTTTTAATGCTTCTTTGCGCCTATAAATTTCAATTTCTTTGTGATTACCGGATAGGAGCACATCAGGGACTTTGAGATTCCTATAAATTTGCGGCCTTGTATATTGAGGATATTCCAAAAGCCCATTACAAAAAGACTCATCTTGCGGCGACTCACTGCTACCTAAAACACCTGGAACAAGTCTAATTACTGCATCTACAATAGCGAGAGCCGGAACTTCCCCACCTGTCAAAATGAAATCACCTATGGATATCTCATCAGTCACTATTGTTTTAACTCTTTCATCTATACCCTCATAATGTCCGCAAATAAAAACCAGATTTTCTTCCTTAGATAAATCTTGAGCTAAGGACTGATTGAATATTTTTCCCTGTGGAGAAAGTAAAATTATTTGGCGATTCTTAGTGTTTATTTTTTCATCTACATAATCTATCGCCTCGAAAATAGGTTCTGGTTTCATAACCATCCCACATCCGCCACCGTAAGGATAGTCATCCACTTTTCTATGTTTATCATGAGAAAAATCTCTTATGTCGATTAACTCAATTTTGACTAATCCTTTATCGCAAGCTCGCTTTATTATACTAACACTAAATGGGCTTTTGAAAAACTCAGGGAATAAAGTAAGGATATAAATATTTAACATTACAACATCCCCTCCAGCGGTCTGATTATCATAATGCCATTTTTTAAATCTACTTTTTTTACTACTTGTTTAATTGCTGGAATGAGGATTTCATTTTTATCTTTTGTTTCAACAACATATACATCATTAGCACCTGTTTGAATTACTTCTATAACAGTTCCTATATATGTATCAAATTCGTTGAAAACATGAAGACCTATGATGTCACATATAAAAAAACGATCCTCCGATAATTTTATAGCATCTTTCCTGTCAATATTAATATAATGTCCCTTTAAAGTATCTGCCTCTTCTTTCGAATTAATACATTCGAATTTTAAAACAGGAAAATACTCTCTTAAAAACATGACTGATTCAACCTTATAGGAAACAACTTGGCTTTTAAAGTCAATAAAAACTTCATTAAGTGTTTTAAATCTCTTTGGATTATCTGTTAAAGGTTCAACTTTCACTTGACCTCTAACACCCCAAGAAGATAGTATTTTACCTACAGTAATATACTGTTTTCCATTCAAGTCTATTCTCCTTCGGTTTGCAAAGGCTTTATCTGGAAGCATTTTTAATTACCTTTTCACCAAAAGACCATACACGCGGAAAGGGTTGGGTTACCCCACCCTCCCTGAAACTTATATAATCTCAACAACAACCCTCTTACCTTCCTTGGCAGCTGCTGCTTTAACGACAGTGCGTATCGCTTTAGCAATCCTTCCCTGTTTTCCAATAACCTTCCCCATATCTTCAGGATCTACTTTTAGTTCTAAAATAATGGACTGTTCACCTTCCACTTGATTTACAGTAACATTTTCAGGATGATCTACCAAGGCTTTTGCAATATATTCGACTAATTCTATCACGGATACTTCCTCCTTTAGGTTCCTAATAACCACTGATTTTATAGTGAATTAGCTTCGCTTTAAGACTCTTGTTCTATTGCTTTTTTATCAGGCAAAATTCCAAGATTTTTAAATAGGTATTTCACCGAATCAGTAGGGATAGCTCCTTTGTTTAGCCAATCAACAGCCTTTTCTTCATTAATCTTTATTTCTATTGGGTTTGTCAAAGGATTATAATAACCAATTTCTTCTATAAATCTACCATCTCTTGGCATGCGACTATCAGCCACTACCACTCTATAAAAGGGTTTTTTCTTGGCACCCATACGCTTTAATCTTATTTTAACAGCCATTGCTTCACCTCCTTTTAAAAATTAAAAAACGGTAATCGCTGTCTACTTCTTTTGCGACTCTTATCTGACCCTGCAAATTGTTTTATCATCTTTTTAGTTTGAGCGTACTGCTTTAGCAGTCTATTCACATCTTGAATTGCAGTTCCACTTCCGGCTGCAATACGCTTGCGGCGACTACCATTAATAATAGAAGGATTGCTTCGTTCTTCCAATGTCATTGAATTAATAATAGCCTCTACCCGACTGAGTTCTTTATCGTCAATCTCAACTCCCTTGAGCTTTTGTGGTGAAAAACCGGGTATCATATTTAATATTTGATCCAAAGAACCCATTTTTTTAACTTGTGATAACTGATCCATAAAATCATTTAAATCGAAGGATTGAGTTCTGAGTTTATCTTCCAGTTCTTGAGCCTTTTTTAAATCAAAATCTGCGGTTGCTTTCTCTATAAGTGTTAAGACATCACCCATCCCTAAAATCCTTGAAGCCATTCTTTCAGGGTGAAAAATTTCTAAATCATCAAGTTTTTCTCCCATTCCCACATATTTTATAGGACAACCAGTAACTGCTTTAACTGAAAGAGCTGCCCCACCACGACTATCGCCATCTAACTTCGTTAAAATTAAACCAGTCAGTTGCAGCCTGTTATTAAATTCTTCAGCTACATTTACCGCATCCTGACCAGTCATGCTGTCTACTACAAGCAATATCTCGCTGGGATTGATAGCATGACTGATATTGACAAGTTCATTCATTAAGTCGTCATCAACATGCAAACGTCCAGCTGTATCTATTATTACTACATCATGATTGTGTTTTTTTGCATAATCTATCGATGCCTTAGAGATATCAACGGGATCTTGTTGTCCCATAGTAAAAACAGGTAGACCTACTTTTTCTCCGACTATTTTAAGCTGCGTTATAGCCGCCGGACGATAAACATCGGCAGCTACTAAAAGAGGTTTTTTGCCACTCTTGGAAAGTAATTTGCCAAGTTTACCTGCAGTTGTAGTTTTTCCGGAGCCTTGAAGTCCAACCAGCATTATAATTGTAATCTCTTTTGAAAAATCTACCTTGCTCTGAGTAGAACCCATCAGCAACGTAAGCTCTTCATTAACGATTTTTATCACTTGCTGTGCCGGAGTCAAGCTTTCCATAACTTCCTGACCAATTGCTCGCTCAGTTATCTTGGAAATTAAATCCTTTACAACCTTAAAATTTACATCGGCTTCGAGCAACGCAAGCCGAACTTCTTTCATAGCTTGTTTAACATCAGCTTCAGATAGCTTGCCTTTTCCTCGAAGTTTCTTAAAAACATCATTTAATTTCTGGGTAAGGGACTCAAAAGCCAAGCCTATACACCACCTTCCTTCAACAGTGAAGAAACACGATTATAAACATCTCTGTATTTTTCTTTGTAACTAAGATCAAGCCCAGGCTCGATTTCTTTAAGAAGTATAAGTATTTCTTCAATCTCTTTTCTTTGTTGTATATGTTTTTTCACCATGCCGAGCTTTTCTTCAAAATTAACTAATGTTTCTTGAGAGCGGCGAAGGAGATCATGAACACCCTGTCGGGTTATACCAGTATTTTCTGCAATTTCGCCAAGTGATAAATCATTTAGGTAGTATTGCTCAAAGATATTTTTTTGTTTTTTTGTCAAAAAATCACCGTAGTAATCAAATAAGAGATTAAGTTTTGTAATATTATCCATATAATTCACCTGTAAAGCAATTATACTTTACAGGTGTTATTTTACATAAAAATCAAATGATAGTCAACTATTTTTTGAAATTAATTTTAAATCTCTCACAGAAACTTATATAAAATGCAAGTATCTTCCTTCCAGCAAACTTATTGCTAATCTTTATTTTTAACACACATAAATTACTTTCTAGGCAAATATGGCATCTACGAAATCCTGAGAGTTAAATTCATGCAAATCATTTATGCCTTCACCAACTCCGATATACCATACAGGTATCCCAAGCTCTGAAGCAATAGCAATAACGATCCCCCCTTTAGCCGTTCCATCTAGTTTCGTTAAAATTATTCCTGAGAAATTTACTGCTTCCTTAAACATCTTTGCTTGAATTAAAGCATTTTGCCCAGTAGTGGCATCCAAAACTATGAGACTTACAACATTGGCTTGTGGGTATTCTTTTTGACAAACCCTGTAGAGTTTTTTAAGTTCATCCATCAAATTCTTTTTCGTATGAAGTCGGCCTGCTGTATCACAAATAATCAAATCGGCCTTTCTAGCTTTTCCAGCTTGTAGCGCATCAAACAGTACCGATGCAGGATCAGCACCTTCTTGATGTTTGATTACGTCTACACCTACTCTCTGAGCCCATATTTCTAGTTGATCAATCGCCGCCGCTCTAAAAGTATCCGCAGCGGCTAAAATAACTTTCTTGCCTTGGTTTTTATATATGTTAGCCAATTTCCCTATGGAGGTAGTTTTGCCAACTCCATTAACTCCAACGACTAACATAACAGTTGGATATGTCAAAGATATATTTTCTTTTGGAAAAAGATCCATAATCTCTTCTTTTAAAACTGCTTTTAGTTCTTCAGCAGTAGTTATCTTCTTAGAATTTTCTTTTAATTTTTCTATAAGCATCTGAGTTGTACTGACGCCTACATCTGCTGAAATCAACAATTCTTCCAACTCTTCAAAGGTTTCTTCATCAATTTTTTTATTGAATTTTAATATATTATCAAATTTCTCGCTAAAACTCTCCCTAGTCTTACTTAAGCTTTGCTTTAATTTGTCAAAAAAAGCCATTGTGCTCACTCCATTTTTATTATTCCATTTTTACTGCTAAAACCTTTGAAACAGCATCATCTTCCATGGATATACCATATAGTGCATCTGCTATTTCCATAGTAGGCTTTCGATGTGTAATTATAATAAATTGAGTATGTTTTGATACTTTTTTAAGATATCTTGTAAAGCGAACAATATTAGCATCATCCAGTGCTGCCTCTATCTCATCTAATACACAAAAAGGTGTTGCTTTTGTGTTTAAAATAGCAAAAAGCAGAGCTATAGCGGTTAATGTTCTCTCGCCTCCGGACAAGAGTGAAATACTTTGGAGCTTTTTACCCGGCGGCTGGGCGCTAACTTCCACTCCGCACTCAAGTATGCTGCCTTCACCTTCAATAATTAGTTGTGCGCTGCCACCTTCAAAAAGTTCAAAAAATACTTTATTGAACTCTTTATTAACTTTTTCTATAGATGCTAAAAGCATATCCTCCATCGTATAGGTTATTTCTTTTATAAGATTGTCCAAGTCAATTTTAGCTTTTACTAAATCGTCCCGTTGTGATTTGAGAAAATCATAGCGTGTCTTTAAATTATCATAGTCTTCAATTGCTTGCATGTTTATTGGGCCAAGTGCTTCAATTTCACTTTTTAAAGATACTAACCTTTTTTTCATGTCATCTATACTACCAAATTCATCTTTTATTTTCAAGTTTTCGTAATCAGTAATTGAATATCTTTCATATAATTGATTTTTAATTTGATTTAATTCCGTAACTATTTTTGCTTCTTCTATACGACTATTTTGTAACGTTTTTTCCGTTTGATTATAGTCTTTCTCAAGCTGATTCAGGTTGGCTTGAACTTGGTTTATGTTAATTTTTATAATTTCTTTTTTTGCCCTTAAGGACTCAATAAGTTCTTGATATTCATGTTCCTTATTCGTTAGAACACTTATACTTTCTTTATATGCGGAAACCTTTTCATCTAATGATATAATTGTTTTGTTGTTTTCTTCCAGCTTTTCTTTAAGTTTCTTTATTTCATCTTTATAAACCGCAATTCCTTCCCTAATAGTTTGTAAACTTTGTATAACGCTTGTTTCTTCTTGATTATATGATGCTAATTTGATTTTTAATTTAGTTATTTTTTCAGATAGTATTTCTTTAATTTCCTTACTTTTATCTATATCTTTTTGTAAGTTTTTCACTTTAGATTGGCCGGATATATTCTGGCTATCTACATTTTTTATATCTGTTTCAATTGAAGAAACTTGAGACAATATTTCTTGAGTTTCAAATTCAATATGTAGTTTTTCTTCCATTAACTGTTTTTCTCGTTGATATCTCTCTTCCAAAATACCTTGTTTTTCCTGAAGCTGTTGATTGAAAACTGCTATCTTTGATTTTATAGAATATAAGTTGTTGGTTTTTTCTTCAAGCATTTTTTGCTTATCTTGAATTTCTTTTTTTAATTCTTGATTGGTCTGTTTTATTAGACTGAGCTGTTCTTCTAATTGAGCAATTTTCTGTTCAAATTCAATTAGTTGCCTTTTTCTTAAAAACAAAAAGTTTGATCTCTTTTGGCTCCCACCGGTTATAGAACCACCGGGGTTTAAAAGTTCACCTTGAATAGTAACGATTTTAAAACTAAAATTACACCGTCTTGCAATATATATAGCATCGTCCAAAGTATTTGACACTAACACTCTTCCCAGAAGAAATGCAATAACCGGATAATACTTATTATCAAATTTCACAAGGTTAATTGCCTCTGAAACGCGGCCTTTCGTCGACAATAAATTCAGCTCATTAGGTTCTATAATCCGTGGTTTTACAGCTGAAAGAGGCAAGAAAGTAACTCTACCGTAATCGTGTTTTTTCAAGTATTCTATAGCTTTTTTTGCATTCTCTTCATTTTCACAGATAATATTTTGCACAGCTGCACCTAAGGCAGTTTCAATTGCAACTTCATACTGTTGTTTTACCGAAATCACATCAGCTACTGTACCGTAAATACCATTGTCATTATATCGTTGATTTTTAAGAGCAAGTAACAGATTTTTTACTCCATACTGATAACCTTCATAGCTATCAGTAATTTCTTTCAGAGTATTTTTTTTTGAAAGAATAGTTGCTAAATCTTGTTGTTTTTGTGCTTTTATGTTTTCGCCATAATCAAATTCTACAATCTTTTGATCGAGAATTTCCTTTAGATTTTTTATATTTTGTTCGTATTCTTTAGATAAGCATTCTAAGCGAATTATTTCATCCTTAATATTTGAAACTTCTTTTAAGGTAATTGCATTTGCTTTATCCAATTCCAACTCCTCGTTTTGTATCTGATTTAATCGCTTTTCTAAAGTTAATTTCATACTATTAAGACCAGAAACCACATTCTTCTTTTCTGATACATAGTTCAGTAAATTAATCACATCACCCTTAGCATTTTCGATAAGTCTTTGCTTTTCATTAATTTCATCATTTACAGAAATTAGCTTTTTTTCATTTTGATTTATTGTATGTTTTAACTCATTAATAGCTTCTATCTTTTCTTCTAATTCATCAGATTTTAATTTTAGAGTTTCTTCAGCAGCCTGTAATTCATTTTTTTTCTTTTCTATGCTGTTAGATAAATCCTCATTTTCTTGCTGTATTCTGTTTCTTTCAGCAGTAACCAATTGAAAATCTCTTTCGATATCTTTCTTCTTGCTGTTTATCTCATAAAATTCTACTTGTGCTTTTTCATATGCTTCTTCAGTAGCACTTTGTTGTATTTTATACTCGCTTATTTGTTTTTTTGACGATTCAATATTATTACGCAACTGTGTTAATAATGTTTCTTTGTCTTCAAGTTTCTCCTTTATATATCTTATATGCTTCTCTCTACTGTTTACTTCAAATAAAAGTAAATTAATATCTATTTCTTTAAAAGCCGCAGCAAGTTCTTTATACTTCAGTGCCACATCTTTTTGAACAGCCAAAGGTTCCATCTGGTTTAAAAGTTCAGTAATGATATCATTAATCCTGGATATATTATCCATGGTTTCTTCCAGTCTTTTTTCTGCCTCTTTTTTTCTAATCCTGTATTTCACAATCCCTGCCGTTTCTTCGAAAATAGTTCGCCTTTCCTCTGCTTTACAGGTAAGCATTTCATCTATTTGTCCTTGACTAATTATAGAATAACCATCTTTCCCGACTCCAGAATCAACAAGTATTTCTTGAATGTCTTTTAATCTGCAAGGAGTCCGATTTAAGTAGAACTCGCTTTCGCCAGAACGAAAGGTCCGACGGACGAGATATATTTCAGAATAATCCAAAGGAATAAGATTATCAAAATTATCAATGGTTATAGCAACTTCAGCCATACCCATGGGCTTTTTCTTATTGCTCCCAGCAAATATTACATCCTCAAGCTTATATCCTCGTAATGTTTTTACACTCTGTTCTCCAAGCACCCATCGTATAGCATCGATTATATTGCTTTTTCCACTGCCGTTAGGGCCAACAATAGCATTAATTCCAGGTTGAAACTCCAAAATAACCCTATCAGCAAAAGATTTAAAGCCGTGAAGTTCGATTCTTTTTAGATACAAAGGCATCCCTCCTTACTTCTACAATTTTAACATAACCATTTAAAAAAAAGAACCAATAGGATTAATATTAACTTTAAACATAAAAATACCTGCCTTAAAAGACAGGTATTAGTTTAATAAGGTTTCTTCTATCGGGGTTCTACAATAAATTTTATAGCTGTTCTTTCCTCGCCATCGATATCGATTTCTGCAAAAGCCGGGATGGTAACAAGGTCAATTCCGTTTGGCGCAACAAAGCCTCTTGCAATGGCTATGGCCTTAACTGCTTGATTTACAGCTCCAGCCCCTACCGCTTGAAGCTCTGCCACACCATTTTCTCTTAAGACAGCTGCTAAAGCTCCTGCCACAGATTTAGGTTTTGATTGTGCTGATACTTTTAGTACTTCCATTCCATATATCCCCCTTAATCTAGCAATATTTATTATATTATATCATTTCAATATATATTCTATGATGGTTTCAAATTTCCTTCTTTTTGCAATATTATATTTTTATAGTTCATTATTCATTTTATATAAAGCCTCTTTTGCTGCATTCTGTTCTGCTTGCTTTTTGCTCTTGCCAATACCAGTACCTAAAACTTTATTTTTCCAGACAACCTCTACATAAAACAATTTATCATGGTCTGGTCCAGATTCTTTTACTACATTATAAATTATTTTATCCTCATTAAATTTTTGTAAGAGTTCCTGAAGGTCTGTTTTGTAATCTGTACCCCATTCGCCTTGGATAGCTTTAAAAATAATTGCTTCTAAATTTTTAATTATAAAATCATATGTGGTTTTATAGTTTTTATCAATATATATAGCTCCGATTAATGCTTCTAGTGTATCCGCAAGAATAGAAACTTTTTCTCGGCCACCAGTATTTTCTTCTCCTTTGCTAAGAATTAGATAATCTCCTAAAAAAAGTTGCCTCGCAATCTGGGCCAGACTTGACTCACAGACGGTAAATGCCCGAATTTTTGTCATTTGTCCTTCGGTAAGAAAGTCATAATGCCTATAAAGATACTCGCTTATTGATAATTCTAATACCGCATCACCAAGGAATTCTAATCTCTGATTATTTTCTTGATATGGTTTTTCTTTTTCATTAGTCAGGGAAGGGTGGATAAATGCTTGATTTAAGGTATTTAAATTACTAAACCGAATCCCAATATTTTCTTGTAAAATCATAAGTTGTTGGAGCCTTTTTTCATCTATACACATACTCTTACCTCATTTATATTTTTTAACTATTACACTGGCATTATGTCCTCCAAAACCCATTGAGTTTGATAAAGCTATATTTACAGTTCTATTTATCGCCTTATTTGGGACGTAATTTAAATCACATTCAGGGTCAGCATTATCGTAGTTAATTGTAGGAGGAATCTCGTCCTTAAAGCTTGCAAGAAGTGAAACAATAAATTCAACGGCACCTGCAGCTCCAAGTAGATGCCCAGTCATAGATTTTGTAGAACTTATGGCAAGTTTATATGCATGTTCACCAAATGCATTCTTTATAGCTAGGGTTTCAAATTTATCGTTTAATGGCGTTGAAGTGCCGTGCGCATTTATATAATCAACCTCATTAGGCAAAATCCCCGCATCCAGTATAGAGGCTTTCATCGCTCGAGCAGCTCCTTCACCATCCGGTGACGGTTGTGTCAAATGATATGCGTCTGCCGTTGACCCATAACCTATGATTTCACCATAAATCCTAGCATTTCTTTTTAACGCACTATCAAGCGTTTCCATTATTATTATTCCTGCACCTTCACCCATCACAAAACCATCTCTGTCCTTGTCGAAAGGTCGGCTAGCTTTACTGGGTTCATCATTTCTTGTTGATAGTGCCTTCATTGATGAAAATCCTGCAAGCGAAAGTCTTGTTATCGGTGCCTCAGTACCTCCTGATATCATTATGTCTGCATCACCTCTCTGCAAGACTTTAAAGGCCTCTCCTATAGCATTGGTACCAGAAGCGCAAGCCGTTACAACTGTAAAATTTGGCCCTTTTAAGTCAAATGCCATAGAAACCTGACCTGATGCCATGTTAATAATCATCATAGGAATGAAAAACGGACTGACACGTCTTGCACCCTTTTCTAAGAGCACACTATGCTGTTCTTCCCATGTTGTGGCACCACCAATTCCAGAACCTAATATAACACCCGCTCTTGTCCTGTCAATTTGCAAAAGATCCAATTTTGAATCTTCTAATGCCATTTTTGTTGCTGCAATTGCAAACTGTGTAAACCTATCCAACCTTTTAATTTCTTTCTTTTCAATATAATTCTCAGGGTTGAAATCTCTAACCTCTCCGGCTATATTAGTGGGCAAATCATCAGTATCAAAACTTGTAATTGTATCAATACCTGATTTGCCTTCTATAAGGGATTTCCAGAATTTATCCAGTCCAATCCCGACAGGTGATATCACACCCATTCCTGTTACTACTACTCGTTTCTTATCCATTCTAATCCTCCCAAAAGTTTACGATCTCTTAATTTTTATTTAAACGGGATGCTCCCGAATTTAGCGCTTAGTTAAAATACCTGCATTTAAATAATATAAAAACAAAGTCCCGTAAATGAAGCTACGGGACGTTTTAGTATTATGCGGAATGGTTTTTTATATAATCTATAACATTTTGTACAGTCTTTATTTTTTCCGCATCTTCATCAGGTATTTCTATATCGAATTCTTCTTCGAAAGCCATTATCAATTCAACAATATCAAGAGAGTCGGCTCCTAAATCATCAATAAATGAAGCATCTGGAACAACCTCATCCTCATCTATACTTAATTGATCCGCAATAATTTGTTTTATTTTATCTAATACCTCTGCATCCACTGTCTTTCACCTCCCTTCCCAGTTTCATGCCCTAGCGCTTTATTTATTTTATACCATTTTATAGTTTACTATAGAAATCAAAAATTTTAAATCAGCTTTCTATATAAAATAATACTTCTTAGCTAATCAATTATAAGGTCAAGCCGCCGTCAACAGCAATTACTTGGCCTGTTATGTAATCAGCTTTTTTTGATGCCAAAAAGGCTACAAGGTTAGCTACATCCTCAGGCATTCCCACTCTTTTTAAAGGTATATTTTTACCAATATCGGCATCTTTTTCAAGTAAAGAGAAGGTCATATCAGTTTTTATAAAGCCTGGTGCAACTGCATTTACCGTAATACCTCGGCTTCCTAATTCTTTTGCAAGGGATTTGGTAAAACCTATTATACCTGCCTTAGCTGCTGCATAATTAACCTGACCGGCATTGCCATAAATACCTACAATAGAGGAAATATTTATTATTTTTCCTTCTTTTTGTTTAACCATATATTTCGCACAGGCTTTTGAAGTATTAAAAACACCTTTTAGGTTTACATCAAGCACCTTATCCCAATCTTTTTCTGTCATTCTAAGAATTAAAGCATCTCTTGCAACACCTGCATTGTTAACTAAAATATCTATCTTCCCAAATTCATTATATACATCATCAACCATATTTACTACCTGGTCAAAACTAGATACATCAGCTTTATACATTTTAGCTTTTTTCCCTAGAAGCTCTATTTCATTTACTACCTGTGCTGCAGCCTTTTCGTCAGAAGAATAATTAACAATAACGTCAGCACCGCTTCTAGCCAATTCCAAGCAGATACTCCTTCCAATACCTCTTGAGCCGCCTGTAACCAAGCATACTTTATCTGTAATATCCATTGCTCAGCCTCCAAAATAATTAATCGTCTTATAGAGCGATTCTACATCTTCCACATTTAAAACTGTCAGGCTTTTATTTATTTTTTTCATAAATCCACTTAATACCCTACCCGGGCCTACCTCAATAAATATTTCAGCACCATAGTCTATCATACATCGAATACAGTCTTCCCAAAATACAGGAGAAAACACTTGCTTTATAAGTAGCTGTTTAATTTCACAGCTATTTCTAACAATCTCAGCATTAACATTTGAAACTACCGGAATTTTACCATCTATTATTTTAACTTTATCTAATTCATTTGCTAACTTATCAGCAGCTGGTTTAAGCAGACTGCAATGAAACGGCGCACTAACAGCAAGTATTACTGCTTTTTTTGCCCCTCTAGCTTTTGCTAGCTCAATTGCTTTCTTTACTGCTTTAACCTCACCGGCCAGAACTATCTGACCTGGACAATTGAAATTGGCTGCCTGGACTATTCCTTCCTCTGAAGCAATATCGCAAATTTGCAATACTTCTTCTCTTTCAAGGCCTAAAATAGCAGCCATAGTTCCTTCTCCAAGAGGTACCGCTTCTTGCATATATTTGCCACGTTTTTGCACTAATGGTACTGCTTGATTAAACTCTATAGACTCAGCGGCAACCAGTGCAGAATATTCACCGATGCTTAAACCTGCAACTATATCCGGCATAATCCCTTTATCTTTTAATATGGAAAAACATGCTATACTATGTGTTAAAATAGCCGGTTGTGTATTAATTGTTTCTTGTAATTTTTCATCCGGACCATTAAAGCATATCTCTGATATCTTTTCTCCCAAGGATTCATCAGCTTCATCAAATATTCTACGTGCTATAGGGAACTGATCATACAAATCTTTACCCATACCAACATTTTGTGCACCCTGCCCCGGGAAAATAAATGCTATCTTGCCCACGCGGTAACCTCCTTGTTAAATTAAATTATGTAGTCTTTTTACTAAATCTTCAGCATCCATAATAATATCTTTTATAATGTCCGCAGCAGGTTTTATATCCTTAATCAAACCGGAAATCTGGCCTGCCATTACAGAGCCATTATCAACATCTCCTTCAACAACTGCTAATCTGAGCTTACCACTGCCAAGTTCGTCTAATTCATCAATCGAAGCACATCTTTCTTCCAGTTCTTCGAAGCGATTGGTTAATTTATTTTTCAAAACTCTCACTGGATGCCCAGTAGTTTTTCCAGTTATTACCGTGCTTCTATCTTTTGCCTTAACTATTGCTTCTTTAAAATTTTTATTTGCTGTGCATTCTTTTGCACATACAAAGCGAGTACCCATTTGGACGCCTTCAGCACCCAAGGCCAAAGCAGCAACAAATCCTCTTGCATCTGCTATTCCGCCGGCTGCAATAACTGGTATTTTGACAGCATCAACTACCTGAGGAACCATCGCCATAGTAGTTAATTCGCCTATATGCCCGCCACATTCCATGCCTTCGGCAATTAAAGCATCTACGCCAGACTTTTCCAGCCTACGCGCCAACGCCACTGATGAAACAACCGGTATTACCTTGGTACCTGACTGTTTTAATCGAGAGATGTACTTGCCAGGATTTCCGGCACCTGTAGTTATTACTTGCACTCTTTCTTCCAAGATAACATTTATAACTTCATCGACATATGGCGACATAAAATAAACATTAACGCCAAAAGGTCTATCTGTAAGATTTTTAGTTTTTTTTATCTCATTTCTGACAAATTCAGGCGGAGCACTACCAGCTCCAATTATTCCAAGCCCTCCAGCATTTGACACTGCTGCTGCAAGTTCTGCCGTTGCTACCCAAGCCATGCCACCTTGTATTATGGGGTATTTGATATTCAGTAAATCGCAAACTCTAGTATCAAACATTTTATTTCCTCCTAGGCATCACAGCCGTTTCTATTTTACTACTCCGATTTTACAAACTCCAATCGATAAGGTTTGCACCCCATGTTAATCCGGCTCCAAATCCTACTAATACTATCTTGTGCCCTTTTTTTATTTTTCCAGTATGAAAAGCTTCGTCTAGTGCTACCGGAATGGATGCAGACGACATATTTCCATATTTGTCTAGATTTATTACCACATGCTCTCGTGGAAACTTTAGTCGTTTTATAGCTGCTTCAATAATCCTTATATTGGCTTGGTGTGGAATAATATAATCTATGTCTTCCAATGAAAGGTTAGACTTTTCAATAACTTTTTTGGTACAATCCTCAAAAATTCTAACCGCAAATTTGAATACTTCATTGCCTTCCATTTTTATATAATGCCTGCGATTTTCTATTGTATCGAAGCTGGCGGGCTCCTTCGTACCCCCGGCCGGTAATTCAAGAAGTTCTGACCCACCGCCATCTGCACCTAAAATACTAGCTAACACTCCTCCAGCCTCGACTTCGCTTAAAACAACCGCACCGGCACCATCACCAAATAGCACACAGGTATTTCTATCTTCCCAGTCAGTTAGCTTTGAAAGCACTTCACTTCCAACTACAAGAACATTTTTATATTGTCCCGCCATGATGTATTGGGTCGCAGTAGTCAATGCATAAATAAATCCACTGCAAGCAGCTTGAATATCTAGTGCAGCAGCATTTTTTGCACCAATTTTATTTTGTATAATGCAAGCTGTAGCAGGGAATATTCTATCCGGACTCGAGGAAGCTGAAATAATCAAATCAATATCTTCAGGTTTTAAATTAGCATCTTTGATAGCCAATTTTGCTGCCTCAGCTCCTAAATCCGAAGAACAAATATTGTAATCAGCCTTTCTCCTATTAGATATCCCAGTTCTCTCAATAATCCATTCATTAGATGTGTCAACAATCTTTTCCAGGTCAAAATTAGATATAACTTTATCTGGCACATAAGAACCAATTCCAATAATTCCAGCTCTCATTTTAATTATTTCTCCTTTTATAAGGTCACTTCGAGGTTTTGCTTCAATTTTTCACTGATGTTTGCTTCGACAAATCTGCAAGCAGCTTTAATACCATTTGCAATAGCCTTTCTATCTGAAGAGCCATGACATTTAATTAGTACTCCATCAATACCTAAAAACATGGCTCCACCATGTTCGGAATAGTCCATGCTCGCTCGAACTTTATTTATTGCCGGTTTCATCAACGCTGCACCCAACGAATACACGATATTGCTTTTTATTTCCTGTTTTAATTGTTTGAATATATACATTCCAAATCCTTCTACTGTCTTTAAAAATATATTTCCGGTAAAACCATCGCAAACTACTACATCAACATTACCGTCAAATATATTTCGTGATTCTATATTTCCAACGAAATTAATATTTTCTAACCGGTTCAAATCAGAATATGCCGCTTTTATCACTGAATTACCTTTTTCTTTTTCGGTACCTATATTCATCAGGCCCACGCTTGGGTTTTTCCTATTTAAAATTTCAGCCGAATAGATACTTCCCATTATGGCAAATTGAACCAAGTTTTTGGATTTCACCTCACTATTTGCTCCAATATCCAACAGTAGAACCGGATTTTTAGCAGTGGGAAACAGAGTAGCAATAGCTGGTCTATCAATACCTTCTAATCGGCCTAAAATAAATAATCCTCCAGCCATTAATGCTCCAGTGCTACCCGCCGATACCATTGCATGAGCCTTACCTTCCTTTAATAGTCTTAGCCCTTTAACTATGGATGAATCCTTTTTTTTTCGAATAGCAGCTACAGGTTGCTCGTCATATGTAATTATTTCTTCAGCATTTACTATTTCAATAGATTTTTTAGATGCTTGCAAGTAAGGTTTTATCTTGCTTTCATTGCCTACCAAAATAATTTCTATATCCGGATTATTTGAAGCGTCAATAGCACCTTTAACTATCTCTTCAGGAGCATGATCTCCCCCCATTGCATCAACTAAAATTTTCAATTACTGTCGCTGCCTCCTTTATCTATATATCAGTATTGTTATCCTCTGCTTCAAGGGATACAAGGATAAATTTGCCTCTAAAAACCTCTTTTTGTTTAACATATGTCCTGACAAAAACGAATTTCTTATTTCCTCGGACCCTTGTTACTTCTGCTTTAGCTACAAGTTTTTGGCCTGCATAGACCGGCAATTTATATTTGATGTTAGCAACTCCTGTTAATGCAACCTTTGCATCAATTGTAGCTATAGCAAGAGAATTAGCTTGAGCAAAAATTATGTCACCTCTTATAACCTTCGTCTTTCCAAAAGTCATCTTATTCGTTGTTTCTAAAATTGATATTCCTCTTTTATCCAATTCAAGATCCACTAATTCCCCAACTATCTCGGCTACATCAATAGATCGAACTTTGGCATAGTTATCTTCAGCTACTGCCCTAATCCTTTCTCTGAGCTCAGGTAGTTTTAATTCCATCCGGTCTAAGCGTATTGTCTGTACGCTTACATTGAATTTTTCTGCCAACTCTTCATCATTTAAAAAAGGGTCTTCGGCAATTGTTTTAATAAGAAGCATTTGCCTTGTTTTTTTTGATAACCCTCTTTTTGACAATAAATCACCCCAATATTAGTTGTTTTTAAGAGCAGATGCTAATAGTATATATTATATTAATTTAAAAATCAATAGTTTACAATTTATAAAATTAAATCATATATTTTTTGAACCTAACCTATCTACTTTAAAAATAAATTAATAAATAAAGCCAAAAAGAGGTTTAAACTTAAACCTCTTTTTGGCTTTGGATTTCATCCAATTGTTTTTCTAATTCAGCAATTCTTTGTAAGATTTCATCTAACTCCGTCTTTTTGACAAGATTCATAGATGTAATTGCATTATCAACCTGTTCATTGATTTTTTGCTTTAATTTTTCGCTTTCCTCCTGCATCCTGCACATGAGAGTATTCAAAGCATCTTTTCCTTCTTCTTGTGACATTTCACCTTTCTTAACAAGCTCTGAAATTACTTCTTCAGCCTTTTCTTTTGTAACGGTAGCAAGGCCAATTCCTGCATAAAGTATTTGTTTTAACATTGTTTCACCTCACTTACGCTTTTGCTGTTTTGAGCTTTCCTCTAAACATTGACCATAAGGGGCTTGCAATAAATATTGAAGAGTATGTTCCGGCACTTATACCAACAATCAATGCTAATGTAAAATCCTTTATCGTTTCACCGCCTAGTAAAAATAAGGCCGTAATGGTTAAAAGCGTAGTCAGCGAAGTATTTACAGACCTTGTTATGGTCTGAGAAATGCTGAGATTAGCTACTTCCTCAAAGGGAACTTTTCTCATATTTTTAAGATTTTCTCTGACCCGGTCAAAAATAACTATTGTATCATTTATAGAATATCCTACTATAGTAAGAATTACTGCTATAATTGTACTGTCAACCGGAATGTAGAAAATCGCATAAAAACTTAAGACAATCAAAACATCATGTAATAATGCTAAAACTGCGGCTAACGCCGAATTGAATTCAAATCTGAAGGTTATATATATAAGCATTCCTATATTTGCTATAATCAAAGCAATAACAGCCTGTTTTTGTAATTCTTTGCCAATGATGGCATCAATAGTTTCAGCCCTTACTAGCTTAGTATCCGGCCATTTTTGCTTTAATGCATCAAGAATCTCATCCTGCATTTCCTTTGATAAATCAACTGTCTTTATTATTAACTCCTGCCCTGTGTCACCAGCTTTTTTAGCTTCAAAATCTATGTCAAGTTTTTCCAAAACATTCCTTGCTTCTGACAATTCATAAGTTTGATGGATGTCAAAATGCAGCATATTGCCACCGGTAAAGTCAATACCCCAGTTAAAGCCACGCATTACCATGAACACAAGACCCAGAGCGATTATTGCGAGGGAAATACCAAACCATATATGTTTTTTTTCTATTATCTTATATACTTTCACTTTTTCCACCTCTTATACGCCAAAAAGTTTTTTGTTTGTAAATAACCGCGTATTAACCAAATTTATCAATATCACCCTGGTTACGGTTATTGCCGTAAACATACTAACTACAATACCTATTATCAAAGTAACTGCAAAGCCTTTTATCGGCCCAGTTCCAAAATATAAAAGAACAATAGCTGCTATAATTGTAGTTATGTTTGAGTCAATAATTGTGGTAAGAGCCCGGTGAAATCCAGCATCTACTGCAGCTCTTAAAGTTTTACCATTTCTCAATTCTTCTTTCATTCTTTCAAAAATTAATACGTTTGCATCCACAGCCATACCTATCGAAAGGATAAAACCTGCAATACCCGGCAATGTCAATGTTGCACCTATTGCTGAAAAAATTGTCAATACAAGCATTATATATACCAATAAAGAAAAATCTGCTACCAGGCCAGGGATTCTGTAATAGAACAGCATAAACAAGAAAACCAAAACTACTCCGATTAAACCGGCTTTTAAACTTTTATTCAGCGAATCAGCACCCAAAGTAGGACCGACAGTCATTACCTGACGTTGCTCAAGATCAACGGGTAATGCACCGGCTCTTATAAGTGCAGCTAATTCTGCAGCATTTTCAATGCTTTGAATATTGGTTATAACCGCTTCACCGTTTGTTATTACATCTTGGACAGTTGGAGCCGATATTAGTTGTTCATCCAATACTATAGCAATAGGCTGTTTTAAATATTTCTCTGTTGCTTTAGCAAATTTTTTTGCACCCTCAGAGTCAAACTTCAAGCTTACCATTGGTTCATTCTGCTGGCCATAAACTGCTTTTGCATCCTTGACGTTATCTCCTGTCAGAATAACCTCATTGTCAGGCCCAACAAATTGAAGTGATGCTGTTTTACCAATAATTTCTAACGCCCGCTGCGAATCTTCCACTCCTGGAAGCTCTACTAAAATCCTGGTATTCCCTTGCCTTACTATAACAGGCTCTGTAACTCCCAGTTGGTCGATTCTACTACGTATAACATTTTCCGCTCCTGTCATTTTTTCATCGGTTACTTTTTCACCAGGCTTTGGCTTAGCTTCAAGTAGGACCGACACACCACCTCGCAAATCAAGGCCCAGTTTTATGGATTCTTTTATAGGGATAATCTTATATCCGGCTATTTGGAAACCACATAGTGTCGCATATGCTAAAATAGCTGCAACAATGACTATAGCGGCAATTTTTATGAGGCTTTTTGTTTTTGAATTCATCTTAGGTTTTTTCCCCCATTCTTTACGTTGATGCAATCTTAATTATATATCTGGTTTTATTTACTTGTCAATAAACTTGAATTATGCACACAAAAAATAGGGCCTTACAGGCCCTTTATTTTTCCTTGGAACATACCTGATTGGCTACAGTGCATGAGGTCTTACATGCTGACTGGCACGAAGATTGACATTCTCCACAACCTTTGTACATAAGATCTTCTTTTTTGTTTAAGCAACCTTTATGTAAGGGTTTTATGTGTTTCATTATTAGTTTCTCCTTCCATTACTATAATCTTAAAATATTATAGCATAAAATGCTAGTGTTGAAAAGACAAATTAAATATTGACTCCTAATATACCTGCCAATACTCCCGTAAGAAACCCTAGAAAAAGGTCAATTGCGATATCCCATTTAAAGTAAAATGATGGCATGATTAAAGAACTTAAAATCAATAAAATCGCAATATACAAAAAGCCTATTAAACCCCCATGCAGCCATCCCATGCTATCTATATTCCTGGTCACATCAATGCCGCTTAAAAAAATACTAACAGCACTTATAATAACCACAGCTTTTGGAATAATGCTTTCAGAAACCTTCGTGAAATATATTAATACGGCTAATATTAAAAATAGAAATAAGGTAAATAAATACGCTCTAAAAACACCTTTTAAGATTCTTATAAAGTCTATTTTTTTGCTATCTGCTGATGATTTCATATCAATCTACCTCCCTTTATTATAATCTATTTAAAAAGAGGTATAATATGATAAAAAGCAAGAGATTTTCTCTTGCTTTTTATCACCTTGATTAATCTTCAGTTTTTTCTCTTTTCTTTAATACATTTCCAATAGCCGTTCTTGTCACTTTTATTTTTATCTTATCACCAACATCAAGGGTAATTATATCATCTTTTATGTTGAGAATTTTGCCATATATGCCCCCTACCGTTATAACATCATCACCTTCTTTCAAACTCGAAAGCATATCTCTGCGCTCTTTTTCCCGCTTTTGTTGTGGCCGAATTATCAAGAAATAAAAAATTGCAAAAATAATTATAATCGGCCCAAATTGCTGCATAAATGTTGCTGTATTCATTTTTTGATTCCATCCTTTCAATTAAAATATGTATTTAGATATTTATTTAGTTCTATGTAGAAATAAGAAATCCTTTTTATTCCGGCAATTTGACATTAATTATTTTTAAAAATCAGTTTTATTATGCACCATTATTTAGCTGCTTTTTTCGTTTTTATATAAATATTTAATCTTACACCTGTTATAATATTCCAAAGTTTGCATAAAACTCATCCTTCAATTCTAGTAAATAACCGCCTTCAATTGCTTTTTGTATATCTTGCATCAGGCTTACAAGGAAATGTAAATTATGTATCGTAGTCAGCCTGATACCTAGTATCTCACCGACATTAATCAGGTGGCGAATATAGGCGCGAGTAAAGTTTTTACACGCATAACAATCGCAATCTGGATCAAGCGGCGTAAAATCTCTGGCATAAGCTGCGTTTCGAACAACAAGTTTTCCTTTTTTCGTAAATACGGTACCATGTCTAGCAATGCGCGTAGGTAAGACACAATCAAACATATCTATGCCTCTAATAACTCCTTCAAATAAATCCTCCGGTGTCCCAACTCCCATCAAATATCTTGGTTTATCGTCAGGTAGAAGTGGAACTGTAAAATCTAACATCTCATACATTTCTTTTTTGGGTTCACCTACACTCAGCCCACCAATTGCATAACCTTCAAATCCAAGTGACACTATATCCATGGCACTTTTTCTTCTTAATTCTTTATAAACTCCACCTTGAACAATTCCAAACAATGTCTGAGTATCTATGTTATTATGCGCCTTTTGACATCTTTCGGCCCACCTTGTAGTTCTTTCAACAGACCTTAGAACGTATTCATAAGTAGCGGGATAAGGAATGCACTCATCAAAAGCCATCATTATATCGCTGCCGAGAGCATTTTGTATTTCTACGGATGTTTCAGGACCAATAAAGTGAATCGAACCGTCTATATGTGAGCGAAAAGTTACTCCTTCCTCATTTATCTCTCGTAATTCTCCCAAGCTAAAAACCTGAAACCCTCCACTATCTGTTAAAATAGAACCGTCCCAATTCATAAACTTATGTAAGCCTCCTGCCTCTCTGATAAGTTCATGACCCGGCCTTAAATACAAATGATATGTGTTGCTTAATATTATTTTTGCACCTATTTCCTTTAGTTCATCTGGAGTCATGGTTTTAACAGTAGCTTGTGTGCCAACAGGCATAAATACCGGAGTTGTAAAACTTCCATGGAGGGTTTCAAGTTTTCCTAATCTTGCTGAAGTATTTGCAGACTTTTTTAAAACATTAAATTTCATAGTGTAAATCATCCTTTTCTTCGCACTTTATTACCTTTAATTCTCTGATTAATTCTCCGTCCATAGCTAGGATAGTGATTTCGGCATCAGCAATTCTTAGACTCTTACCCTCTATCAGCTTTTCACCGCTTTCTTGGCAAACTTTTACTACAACACCACCTATAGTATTGCCAAGGTCTTCAGGAATATTAACTTTTAACTTTTTGTTTAAATCACTAACAAGAGTAGCAGGGTTAACAATATTTATGTCTGTAATAAAAGTTCTTGCCGGATCGAAATATTTATTAATAAAAAACAAACCACCTATAGCAACTATTCCTAAAACTATATCAAACATGTTTTTAGATTCAATTATTATTTTGCGTGCTATTGCATATAGTAAAACCTCAATTACACTTGAAGGAGTATGCCTAACAAGCATCACAGCAAGCTCTAAGCCAATTACCAATGTAAGGATGTGCCCTAAAAAAGTTTGTAATACCGGAAATGTTTCCATTGGGGGCGTGTAATATATAATTTTAAAATATCTTAAAATATCAGTAGAACCGATAACGACACCAATGGCAAGCAAGAATGCCAATATAGCTTCTAATATAATAACAGCCTTTGCAATCCTGGAGGATATTTTCATTTTTACACAACCTATCTTAAATTATTAACATCGCGTCACCAAAACTGAAAAATCTATATTTCTCATTTACTGCCTCTTTATATGCTTTTAAAATTTTTTCCCTTCCCGCGAAAGCACTGACAAGCATTATAAGTGTCGATTTAGGAAGGTGAAAGTTGGTTATAAGGCCGTCTACGGCTTTAAAGTTATAGCCCGGATAGATAAATATGTCGGACCATCCGTTGCCGGGCTTTATCTGTCCGTTTACATCGGCAACTGTCTCCAGAGTTCGGGTCGAAGTGGTGCCAACTGCAAACACTTTTCTGCCAGCTTGTCTAGTAGAATTTATTACTTCTGCAGTTTCCTTGCTTATTTCGTAATATTCCGCATGCATTTTATGTTCTTCGATATTCTCAACTTTTACAGGCCTGAAAGTTCCAAGACCGACATGAAGTGTAATAAAAGCAATTGAAACACCTTTTTCTCTTATTTTTTCTAAAAGTTTTTCCGTAAAGTGTAACCCTGCCGTCGGAGCAGCAGCTGATCCTGGAACTTGAGCATATACAGTTTGATATCGGTTTTTGTCTTGTAATTTCTTCTTAATATAAGGTGGTGTAGGCATCTGACCTAACTCATTAAGAATCTCTTCAAAAGAAGTATCATAAAGAAACTTAACAATTCTACCCCCAAAGTCAGTATTGTCAACTATCTTAGCTATTAGACGGCCGTCGCCAAAAATAATTTCATCACCTATGCGAGCTTTATGCCCTGGTTTTACTAGAACTTCCCATGTATCGCTACCAATAGACTTTAAAAGCACTACTTCAACTTTGCCATTAGTTTTTTTACGGTATCCAATTAATCTAGCAGGTATAACTTTGGTATCATTTAATACCAAACAATCACCCTGCTCAAAGTAGTTAATTACATCTTCAAAAATTTTATGTTCAATCTCTCCGGTAGTTTTATTTAAAACCAACAATCTAGATTTTGAGCGGTCTTTTATCGGTTCTTGAGCTATTAGTTCTTCCGGCAAATCAAAGTCAAAATCTTCGAGCTTCATTTTTACACTTCTTTCTAAAACTGCTATAGTTAATGTTTATAATGCTATTTCAACACCTGTATAATAGTGTGACAAAATCTCAATATAATTATACCCATTTTCTGCCATTGCCTTAGCTCCCCACTGGCTCATTCCTACTCCATGCCCATAGCCGTGGCCATAGAATATATATGTATTGGCGGTGGTATTAAGATTAATATTTCTAAATAAATTAGCACCTGCAATAGAAGCATACCCCGTCGAGATGTGGTTTAACCCTTCCTGTGCTATAACATTTTTCCCATTTAACTGAATATTTTTCTTTGTTCCGTCTCCAGTTATTGAAACAACATCAAGTTTTGCTCCTCCTGAAATATTAAAGAAATTGCTTTTTAATTGAAGCACATTCCTTATATTGCTGTTTTCAATTATAACTTCTCCCGACTTGCCTTTCACCAACAGTTTCTTGACTCTACCAGCTGAAGTGCTTTCAATTATGGAGACTTCATTAATTTCACCTACAGTTTGTACAGCGGATCTTGCACGCTCGCTGATATCATTTGCTGATAAGTGTATCTCCCAATTTGAATATGGAGAATTTACATCGACTATATCATCTACCGATTGTAAATACGGTAAATCTAAGCCAAAAACATCTTTACATGTTTCTGTCCTTCCACCACTATCGGCATGGTAAAAAGCGGTGATAGGGTTTTCATTATAAAGGATAATTTGCCCTTTTGTTTCATCAACTGCCTGGTTGGTTCTGACATCTTCAACATCGTAACCGCCATAAAGTTGATCGCTAGAGCTTGCATTAACATCAAAACCATAGTTTTGCCATTTAGATAGATTTGCAACCGCATAAGTCCTAGCTGCTACTGCCTGGGCTTTTAAAGCTTCCATATGCCAGCTTGTTGGCATCTCCCCAGGGACAACACCATATAAATATTCATCTAATTCAAGTTCATTTACTACTTGAATACTTTTTCCTGAAATCAGCGCCATCTCAAGTATGCCACGATATTGTCGACCTTCAATTGATATTGGACTTGTCGTGTCATTGCTTGCTAAAAATATCGGTTTATCCATCGTATTAGGGAAAATAAGCCCTGGATTTTGAGAATCTCCTTTAACTACCATTAAATCAAAATTACTTGAAGTTGTAGTTTTATTTGAACTTCTAATCCAAACCGACCAGTCATCATCAAAAAGCAGATAACTTTCAATACCCATCTGTGCCAATTGTGATGCATATTCTAAGGCACTGTTTTTATCTCTTATATTATTTTTTTTAGGCACAAAATCTATTGAATTTGCGCTACAAACCTCTAATAACCTATCAGGAAGATTTATTGCTGCTTGATCTGTCCTAAATCCTACTTTAAACCCACCGGCTGAATATAATTCATATGAACTGCGTGCTGAGCTGTCATAATAAAGGCCTACTCTTATTTTATCTGGAATAAGATACATTGCTTGTCCCTTGATGGGTATTAAGATACTTATACATATGATAAAAATCATAAGGCATAATAAAAAATACTTTCTCATTTTTTAATAACTGCCTCCTCCCAGGAAAATTAATTATTCACGTTTTTTGTCAAGATGGTCATATGCCTTATCTGAAACAATTCGGCCTCTTGCTGTTCTGAATATGTAACCTTCCTGAATAAGATAAGGTTCATAAATATCTTCAATTGTTGAAACATCCTCATTAAGTGCGGCTGCAATCGACTCAATACCTACGGGGCCTCCACCGAATTTGTCAATAACAGTCAAAAGCAATCTTCGATCGTTTTGATCAAGACCGTGAGAATCAATTTCCAAAAGCCTTAATCCTTCTTCTGTAATATCCATCGTAATTACTCCATCTCCTCGGACCTGTGCAAAATCCCTGATACGCTTGAGCAACCTATTTGCAAGCCTTGGCGTTCCTCTGGAACATAATGCTATCCGCTCAGCAGCTTTTTGCTCGATATCAACTTTTAAAAGTGCAGCAGACCTTTTTATAATTGTTACCAGATCTGATATTTTATAAAAGTCTAAATGCAAACTCATACCAAAGCGATCCCTCAAAGGTGATGTTAATCGCCCTGCCTTAGTAGTAGCACCTACTAAGGTAAAAGGGCTTAAGTTCAGCCTCATAGATCGAGCGCTAGGTCCTTTGCCCACCATAATATCTAATGCAAAGTCTTCCATGGCGGGGTATAGTATTTCTTCAACACTAGGATGAAGTCGATGTATTTCATCGATGAACAGTAAATCCCTATTCCCCAGATTCGTAAGAATTGCCGCCAAATCTCCCGCCCGTTCTATAGCAGGCCCCGAGGTTATTCTTATATTTACACCTAGTTCCCTGGCTATAATGTAGGCTAAGGTTGTTTTTCCAAGTCCAGGCGGTCCAAATAAAAGAACGTGATCTAAAGCTTCACGTCTCATTAAAGCTGCCTTTATAAAAACTTGAAGGTTTTCCTTTACACGATCTTGACCAACGTATTCATTAAAACTCAGTGGCCTTATATTTTTTTCATATTCTAATTCCTCATCATTTTTCAAAGCCGGAGTAACAATTCTATCGTCCAATTTTTCCACCCTTTACTTTGACAGTTTTTTCAGTGCAGATTTTATGATATCTTCTACAGAATCATTGTTTTTTACCGAATCCTCATCTAAAACTAATTGTATTTCCATAGGATTAAAGCCCAAAGAAATAAGTGCCTCTCTTGCTTCAATAATAGAATTATACTTGCCTTCATCAGAGGTTACGGGTAAGTCTTTTATACGGTCTTTTAATTCGATTATGATTTTTTGTGCCGTTTTCTTGCCAATACCTGGTACCTTTACAAGGTCTTTGACATCTTCAGATAATATACTAGTTTTTAATCGTGCAACATCCATCAACGATAGAATAGAAATTGCTGCTTTGGGGCCAATTCCAGAAACCTTATTTAAAAGCACATAGGCTTGCCTTTCAACTACATCAAAAAAACCAAATAGCTCCACAGCATCATCTCTTAACACCATTTGCGTATAAAGTTTTAATTTATTACCCTGCCCAGTTTTTATTTTATTGTAAGTGAACATTGAAATGTTTAGCTTTAAGCCCCAACCACCTATATCAATTATGGCAAAGTTAGGTTCAACATGAACTAATAAACCTTCTAAATAATCTAACATACTTAAAATCTTCTTCCATCCATTATATTTTGAAGTTTATATGAGTTCATGTGGCATAAAGCTACTGCCAAAGCATCGGCAGCATCATCGGGTTTGGGTAGTTCTTCTAAATTAAAACTGGCTTTAATCATTTGCTGAACTTGCCGTTTATCTGCATGACCATAACCAACAACCGCCTGCTTTACTTGTAATGGAGTGTACTCAAAAACCTCAATTTTCGACAATGCTGCAGCCAAAACCGCCACTCCGCGTGCTTGTCCTACAGAAATTATTGTCTTTGCGTTTTTATTAAAAAACAATTCTTCAACAGCTACAACATCAGGTTTATACTTTTGTATGAGTTCAAGATAGCCTTCATGTATTTGCTTTAATCTATAAGGCATAGAAAATTTTGGTGGTGTTCTTATTACTCCGTATTCAACGACATAACAATTATTCTGCTCATTAGAAATAATTCCATATCCGCTTATGGCTATACCTGGATCAACTCCCATAATCAACATAAAATCACCCTTAGTGTAATTCTACATCTAAGGGTGAATATCCTTCTTGACTATAAAAACTATTAATTTGTTAAACCTTCTCTAATTTTTAAAAATTCCTGTTCGTCCTTAATAACAAGACCTCTTTCTAGAATTGCTCTGTCATCTTCTCTTAAAGTATCTGCAATAATATCTGTTTGTTCTACAAGAGTCGACTTTATCCCTGGAATACCTTGAAAAAGTGATACATATCCATTTTGTACACCGATATAGTAATGGTCATCGCAAATATCGTTTATTTCCCTTTTTAATTTAACTTCATCAGGTGTAAAGCTAAAAATCTCCCAGCCTTTTTCGTTCTGCTGTAATTCAGTTTTTGTGCAATTTATATATTTATCATCAATATATTTTTCTTCAACCACCTCATCGCCACATATCACATAATAAGTAATATATATCAATTTTGCACCTGCATTAAGCTTCATTTCAGGTATATCTGATACATTTTGTTCTAAGTAATCAAGACTATGACTTTCATCAGGCGGTTTAAAGGAAAAGAAAGTCTTGAAATACCCGTAACTAAAACCTATCACAATTATAAAAAGTACTATAATAATATACCTAAAAATACTTTTGGGCATACGTACTCCTCCTTTAACTCTTCAGATGAATAGTATGCCCAGTTAATACATAATTATACAATTATAGTATTTATTACTTACTATTAGGATTGTTCTTCAGGTTCATAATTCGTATAAACATTTTGAACATCGTCATGTTCTTCCAGGATTTCTAACAACTTTTCCAGCTTTTCACTTTCCGATTCAGGCAGGGTAACAGTTGTGTTTGGTATGAATGATAATTCTGCAGAGAAAATATCTATGTTATTCTCTTGTAAATAATTCTTTACTGTCTCAAATTTTTCAACACTTGTAGTTATCTCAATAGAATCTTCGAGCTCTTCAACATCTTCTGCACCTGAGTCTATAGCCAGCATCATTATCTGCTCAACATCAGTATCGTCTTTTTTTTCGATTAATATTAATCCTTTCTTTTCAAACATCCAAGCAACGCAGCCTGTCTCGCCTAAATTTCCACCATGCTTATCAAATAAATGTCTCATCTCTCCGGCAGTTCGATTTCTGTTATCTGTAGTAGCATCAATTAAAATTGCAACACCGCCCGGACCATATCCTTCATACATAATTTCCTCATAATCGGCGCCACCAAGCTCTCCGCTTCCTCTTTTAATTGCTCTTTCAATATTATCATTAGGCATGTTAGCCTGCTTAGCTTTTTCAATTATATCCTTAAGTCGCGAATTAGTATTCGGGTCTGGACCGCCCTCGCGCGCAGCTACTATAATTAATTTGCTAAATCTTGTATATATCTTCCCTTTTTGAGCATCCATCTTAGCTTTTTTGTTTTTAATATTTGACCATTTAGAATGTCCTGACATACTAGTTCCCCCTTTGACTTAATTCACAAAAAGTAATTAATATTTATTAATTGAGTTTAAACTCAGGTATCTGGGCAAGTCTTCGTTTGTGTTCACTCTTTATATATAATGTTCTTATTCGATCTCTAATTTCAGGGTTTATAGTTTCACCTGTTAAAATATATCTGTCCAGTTCATCGTAAGTTATACCCATCTCTTTTTCATCGCTTTGACCACTCCAAAGGCCCGCTGTAGGAACCTTGTCAATAATTTTTTGTGGAATACCAAGGTAAGCAGCAAGCATTTTTACTTGACCTTTTACAAGATTGCCTATGGGCCATAAATCTGCCCCACCATCACCGTATTTTGTAAAATATCCCACTGTAAGTTCACTTTTGTTTTCCGATCCTACAACAAGATAATGATTCAGTGCTGCATAATAATAAAGTGCTATCATCCTCAGGCGCGGTTTAATATTCGCTTTAGCCATTTGATTTTCACTTTTATCCATTACTTTTAAAAACTCATCATAAATACCATCAAGAATGATGGTTTGATATTTTATATCAAATTTATCGGCTATTAATTTTGCATCCATTTCATCATTTTTGTCACTGTAGCACGGCATTATAAGACCAAGTGTATTTTCGCCAAAAGCTCTTTTACACAACACGCTGACTACTGCTGAATCAATTCCGCCACTCATACCGAAAACAGCTCCTAGTGCTCCAGCTTTTTGAGTGTATTCTTTTAGCCATGTTACTAAACTATCGCATAATTCATTGACATCCAATATAAACACTCCTTGCAAAGCTTCTAATATAAGCTGATTTTAAAAATCATATTGTGTAACATAATAATTTCCGACCCATTCAATCAATGCACTACCCGATGTTATATTTGAAATAAGCTGTTCTAAATCTATATTATAAATTATCGGAACATATATATTCAGTTGTACATTTTCCGTATAGTTAATATCGTTAATAATAATATTCCTTTGATTTAGCTCCCACTGCACCTTTCCCAGCATATTATAATCAGTAATTATTTTGTATGCGTTACACCTTATTTTCTTAATTATACTGGAATTTTTCAAGCCCCTTGAGGCACTTTCACTATATGCTCTTACAAGTCCACCAGCTCCCAACAAAATACCTCCAAAGTAGCGAGTTACAACTATTAGCACGTTTTTTATATTATTGGATTTTATTACTTCCAAAACTGGCTTACCAGCAGTTCCAGAAGGCTCACCATCGTCACTGAACTTTTGTATATCATCATTTAAACCTAGCACGTAAGCATAAACATTATGAGTTGCATCCCAGTATTTTTTACGGATTTTTTTGATGTAATCTTCTGCTTCTTCATTATCTTTTATAGGTACAACATTAGAAATAAATTTGGATTTTTTAACTGTATAAAGACTCTCAGAAGGTTTTGCAACAGTTAAGAATTCAGCTTTGCACATTTAAATAACCTCTTTCGGCACTTACAACATTAAAAATGCATCTAGTTAATTATAACATAAAAGTAATCTTCGGACTATACACAATCACTAAATATGAATAAAAGGGGCTTCTTTTTAGAAGTCCCTTTTATCTATTATTTCGAAAAAACATGGTTTCCTATGGTTGTAACATATGCTCTATTTCTTACCCATTGGTCGCTAGTTTTACTAGGGTTATAAAAAGCAATCGCGCCTCCTGTAGGATCTACACCACTTAATGCATCCATAACAGCTCTTCTTGCGGTTTCGTCCGGAACTAAATTGATTTGGCCGTCTAGCACAGGGCTGTATTGATAATGACCATCGACAACCTGAAATATTATCTCAGGAATGCTCTTGGGATAAGCTGGATTGTTTAGCCTGTTTAACACAGTTGCAGCTACTGCTACTTGACCTGAATAAGGCTCCCCTCTTGCTTCAGCATAAACTAATTTTGCAAGAAGTTCTACATCTTTTGTGGAAAATCTACCATTACTGCCTCGATACGACGTATTAACACCTAATGCACGGAATGTTTCAAAACCGGCAATACCGTCAGCTTTTAGTCCCTTAGCTTTCTGAAACTTTACCAACGCATCGACTGTCTTGTTTCCAAATATGCCATCTGCATATCCCGACCAAAATCCTTTGTTATTTAAAGTTTGCTGGAGCTGAGCTACATCTTGTCCTCTACAACCCTTCGTTAAAACTCGATCGCCTAATTGTGCCGCAATCGCGGCCGGTGTAACAATTAAAAACAATGTTGATATCAACAATGCTTTCGCTAATATTATTTTCCGCATATTTTCCCCTCCTTTTGTTTTTCGCCAAATCTTAGTAAAAACCAACTGATTTGGTTGAAACTAAGTGCGGCTTTCACAGAATCATATTTGCCGCAAATCGGTCTTTTACCGAAGAAGAGATGTGAAGATTATAGCATTAGATTAGCGACTTGACAAAACGCATAGGTAGGGAAAATATGTCGTATTTTGTTTACAATAAATCAATTATATCATAATTATCTTCTTGTTTAGTTTTCTGCTTAAAAGCTTAAGTTATTACCATGATGGTTTTTGATGTAATCTAGGTTAATATCAAACTTTTTATCCATAAATATGAAACATGATAATGCTATATTGCGACTCTTTAAGCTATATATACATACATTTATTTTAAAATATTCTCTTGTATTACTCTTTCAATAGTTTTTAATTTTTCATAAAGCTGTTTTAGCTCTTGACGCTCTAAATTTACTCTATATAGTTCACTTAATTTATTTATGATGTTGGTATACAATAATGCTGCATCCTTTTCGGAAGGCCCTTGCACATCATAAGCTTTCACTTCACCATGTTTCAAATCAAAACTTTGATTGAACTCAGGAGTATATGCTTTTATATCATATTTTTCTAGTAACAGATTTTTAAATACTTCCATTCCCTCTGGTTCACCATGGACTAAAAATACTTCCTTGGGCTTTTGCTTAAAAGAGTCAAACCAATGTAACAACGCTTTTTGATCTGCATGGCCCGAAAATCCTTCCAAATTATGTATTTGCGCATTTACAGCGATTTGTTCACCATGTATTCTGACCTGTTTTACACCGTCTATAATCTGCCTTCCAAGAGTTCCCGGGGCTTGATAACCCACAAAAACAATGGATGATTCTTCTCGCCATAAATTATGTTTTAAATGATGTTTTATCCTGCCTGCATCACACATTCCACTGGCAGATATAATTATTGCACCGGTTTTTATGTTATTTAGTTTGATTGAATCTTCTTCAGAACGAGTCATGACAATTCTTTTTAAAATTCCAGGTGATTGCCATATTTTATCAAAAGCTGCTTTTGTTTCTTCATCAAAATAATTTATACTTACTCTAAATATTTCACTGGCAGAAATTGCCAAAGGACTATCGACGTATATTTTACATTCTGGCAAACGCCCCTCTAAATCTAGCTTGCCTAAGTAGTATAATACATCCTGTGTTCTTTCTACTGCGAAAGCAGGTATTATGACATTGCCGCCTTTAAGAAATGTGGATTTAATTATTTGAAGCAATAATTCTTGTTTATCTCCTAAATTTTTATGTATCCTGTTACCATAGGTTGTTTCCATAATCAAATAATCTGCTTTTTCAATTACAGTGGGATCTTTAATTATAGGTTGATTTAAATTGCCTATATCTCCCGAAAACACTAATTTTGTTTCAGAAGAATTCTCTTTAATCCATAGTTCTACAATAGAAGAGCCGAGAATATGTCCCGCATCTCTAAATCTTACTGAAATAGTAGGCGTTAAATCGACTTTTAAATCATAGTCCAAAGTCGAAAAATGCATTAGAGACCTTTTAGCATCTAAATGATTATATATGGGCTCAATTAAAGGCTCCCCTGCCCTTGATAATTTTCTGTTCTTTCGCTCCACTTCTAACTCTTGAATATGACCGCTGTCAGGCAACATTATAGAGCACAAATCGGTTGTTGCTTTTGTAGAAATTATAGTTCCTTTAAATCCTTTTTTAACAAGTTTTGGAATTAACCCGCTATGATCTATATGAGCATGCGTAAGTATCACGTAATCAATTTCATTTGGTGCAAAATTGAACTCCCCGTAATTTCGTTCCTTTAAATCCTTTGAGCCTTGAAACATGCCACAATCTAGTAATAATTTGGTGTCCTCAGTTTCTATCATATAGCATGAACCAGTAACAGTTTTGCAAGCTCCATGAAATGATATTTTCAAGACTACCCACTCCATCTTTTATTTGATTTAGTAAATGTATTATTTTAAACCTTAAACTATTTGATTATCAAAATATCGAGTATAAATATGGCTCCTCGAGTAGGATTCGAACCTACGACCCTTCGGTTAACAGCCGAATGCTCTACCGCTG
>MPOT01000074.1 GCA_001896545.1 Tepidanaerobacter sp. EBM-38
AGAATAAATAACCTCTATAACGAGAGAAACTTTCAAAAACTTGCCGAATCTAAGAAAAAAGGTGCAGCAGGTCTTTGCGAAATAGAAGAAGGCAAGAAACTGCAGCAGCAGATTATAGCGGTATTGAAAACTATGAATTCTGATATTATGTATAAAAATAGAGATGTATTTACAAAAGAGCTTAAAAAAGCCTTCAAGAACAGCGATGTAAAACTTGATAATACACTGCTTAAAGCTGTTATTTCAGCCTTATCAGAGAAAGATGAAACAGCGGATATCTGCCGGGATACCAAAGGAAACCCTGAACCGGATCCGGATTTGAGAGATACGGAAAATGTACCTTTAAAAGAAGATATACATGATTACTTTGAACGGGAAGTAAAACCCCATGTGCCAGATGCCTGGATAGATGAGTCCAAGACAAAAATCGGATACGAAATCCCTTTCACACGACATTTTTATAAATATGAACCGCTAAGACCCTCCGAAGAAATCTTAGAAGAAATAAAACAACTTGAAAAAAGCATCCGGCAAAAACTCCAATTATATTAAGGGCAATCCTGCCGACTATAATAGGGAGTTTGCACTTGATGCTAAGATTCTTTTTGAGTTTTTAGAGGATACTCAGCCTAAGAAGATGGATAAATTAAAGGAAATCTACAAGGACCAGTACAGATTTAAGATACTGAGCAGATTAAACCGAGAGCTTAACAATCGGGGCATGATCGATGTGTTAAGGCTGTTCAGACTCTATCAAGGCTAAACAGGACTTGTCCGGGAAAAGAAGATACCTTTGTGCTTGACTTTGTAAATAAGGCAGAGGATATTCAGGAAGCCTTTAAGCCTTATTATGAGGCTACTATTGTGGAAGAAGTGACAGAGCTGCACAAGCTGTATGTGTATTTAACTTACCTAATTAAAAAAGCTGCCCAAGGAGAAGGGTTCTACTATTCATCTGGCAGATGAGATCGCTTTGGAATATTATACGACTAAAAAGACATTTGAAGGAAGTATCTCGCTTGGAGAAAATTATGAAAATGTACCGGTTTCTCCGCCAAGGTATGGGGGAGGAAAGGTGCACGAGAACCAAAAAGAATACCTTTCAAGCATCATTGAACGTCTTAATGAGCGCTTTGATACTGATTTTACAAAAGCAGATCAGCTGTCAGTAGAGCAGATTAAAGAAGATTTTGCCGCTGACGAGGACTTAGTCCTAAAAGCTAAGACAAATACTATCGATGATTTTAAACTTGCCTTTGAAAAAGTCTTTATAAATAAGGTAGTTGACAGAATGGACCAGAACCGAACGTTCTTCACTCGCGTCTTAGACGATGAACAGTTTAGAAATGCCCTCATGGAGTACATGCTAGTTGAAACCTACGAGAAACTTAGCAAGGGGGCGTAATGCATTTGGATGTAAAGCATACGCAACCCAGTTTATAGATATAGCAGATTAAGCAGTGTATTGAGAGAAATTAGGAAAAACTGAATAACCGTTCATAAGTTATAGGATTTGTTTATTGCTTGAAACTAGTATTGATTCATTTGCTGCTCTATATAGTAATCTAATATGTCTTCAAACGAGATAATGCCTACAACCTCATCATTGTCGCCTTCTACAACAGGTAATGCAATAATATTGTAATCTCTCAGGCGCTTTGCAACATCCAATATTTCTTCATCCGCATGCGCCTTTATAACTTCCTTTGTCATGACCCATTCTACGGGGCAGCTTTTATAATGTCCAGGATCCATCAAAAAACGGTAAATATCCGCCTTTACAATCATTCCAACCAGACGATTATTTTCATCTACAATGGGGGTACCGTTTACTTTTTCTTGATTCATTATATCGAGTGCCCTATCAACAGTCTCATCAGGTCTTATTACGATTACCGGAGACTTCATTATTTCTTTGATTTTCATAAGATTACCCCTTTCCTAAAAATTTTGTCAATCTATTTCCTATATTTAATATATCATTTTTTTACTAGAATATCGAGTGGCATGAAAATAGAAGAGACAGTGGCTTTTTAAAAAGTTTTTTATTGGTCAGGATTCATAGATTTTACTATTGTTTTTATTTCCTATAGTTAGTAAAATATTATTTGATGAATGGTTGTTTAAGTGATATATATAGTAAGGGGTGATTATAATGTTCGATGAAATTAGCTCTGCATTATCGTTTTATAAAGAAGAAATAAAAGCGGCAAAGCTTTATGCATATCTTTCGGAAGTTGAGAAAGATGAAGATATGAAGAAAAAATTTCATGAGCTTTGCAGTATTGAAACAGCCCATGCAAATTTCTGGTATGAATTTCTTGATAGGAGGGGACATGCTCCTAAAAAAGGTAGCGATTCTCTTGGCTTGGGCGGGTCAAAACTCCTTCGGGCAATATTAGGCCCAAGGCTTTACTTGTCAATTTTAGAGATGACAGAATCCCTAAGCACGGAAACCTATTATAAGTTTCTTCAGTCTGCTAAGATGTCTGATGATGAAATCAAAGGCCTTAAAAAGATAATTGAAGAAGAGCTGGATCATGAAAATTTCTTTGAATCCCAGCAAAGTGCATTGCCGGCAGAAAATATCAGAGATTTTATTATGGGGATGAATGACGGTCTGGTAGAGCTTTTGGGAGCCGTTACCGGTTTGTCGGCGGTATATCCGAATAATCCGCTGTTTGTCGGGATAAATGGTTTAGTCGTTGGATTGGCCGGAGCCCTTTCCATGGCTATAGGCAGTTTTATTTCTGTTCGCTCACAGCGTCAGGTAAATGAAGGCATAAGAAAGAAGTTGGAATTGCTTTTTGGCGTTTCCGAAGAAAGGGCCAAGCGAGAGTTGGTGTCTAAGTTGACCGAATCCGGTCTGCCGGAGGATGTAGGAGAAGAAGTTGCCGATAAGATAGGTGAAAACCATGAATCAATGGTCAGCTTGCTTGTAGAAGAATCTGATGAGGATGAGATAAAGTCAGCAATATTTACGGGTATTGCGTATATCATAGGCGTAGTATTTCCAGTGCTTCCGTATTTTATAATGGGTTCATCTTTTGCCGCATTAGCCTTATCCGCTTTTTTAGCAGCTCTGGCTTTAGCCAGTGTAGCTACCATAGTATCTGTTACAGCTGGGAATTCGAATATAAAAGGTAAAATAGCCGAGATGGTAATAACAGGTCTAGGCGCTGCTGGGATTTCATACCTATTTGGGCTTTTAGTGCAAAATGTATTTGGCATCAGTGCATAAATCAAAGCCATGCATGTAAGATGGTTTTACCACTTACATGCATGGCTTTCGGCTTTATACGGGGCTTTTATGTACGAATATGCAACTGCCCCTGGTATCCCTGAGATAATTGAAATGTGTAGTTAATCGGCACAAATCTCAAGACTCTTAGCTTTTACACCTGGTATAGAATTTAACTTATCTTCCAGGCTTTTACGTTCGGCTTCGGTGCCGCCGAGCTGAAGCAGAACTAACCCTTCTTCAGAACAGGCATTATCCGTTTCATGCAAACCCAATCTCATTTTTATAATACAGCCGTGCTCTGTGAGGGTTTCCTGAACTTCACCGGCATTTTTTGAACGGTGGTTAATCAATACAGCCATTAGATTATAGCAGTTCATTTTCATACCTCCCTAATTTTATCTTGTGTGAAGCTTAATAAATTGATATTCTATCTGATATAAATATTTTAACATACTTGTGAATAATTCGTCAATAATAATTACTATTAAAAATACTATCAGTGAGTAGAAGCTGTTAGAACCGCTTTTGTAAATGTACTATAAACATGGTTAAAAGCAGTTTTATTATGTAGAACTTAATATTTTTTAGTTTTTTAATGTTATTTTTTAGATTTTATTGATATAATAGGTATGTAGCATAACTAATTCTAATTAATTATGTGCTTGATATGGAAAAGAAAGGATGTTGCCCCATGGAGAAATTTTCTCTTCCTACAGCTACAGGCGTAGCGGCTATTGGTCTGAAGACCGGTCTTATCTTTCCTAATGATGATATTGCTGCAATTACAACTGAAGCAGTAAAATCATTTGTAGAAGATAAGGACATTATATGTGTTACTGAAGCGGTGGTAGCCCGTTCTCAGAATCGTTACATATCTTGTAGCGATTTAGCTAAAGATATTCAAAAAAAATTGAACTTAAAACCAAAAAGTACTTTAGCGGTTATCAGTCCCATTGCAAGCAGGAATCGATTTGCCTTGGTATTAAAAGCGCTGGCCATGGCTACACGCGGTGGGAAAGTTATTGTGCAGCTTTCGATGCCGCTGGATGAAGTAGGCAATCAGGTAATGGATGAAGAATTTGCTACAACGCGAATCAGATTGAAAAAGGTTTTAAAAAGCCTTAGAGAGGCAAGAGAGAATACGCCACAGCTAAATGTCCTTATACGGGAGATTATAGCTGCTTTAAAATTACAAGAACTAGGTTACAATATTTTGAGCATACGAAAGATTACCGGCACAGGTATTGCAGATTTGACGGTGAGAACTCCGGAAGGTAAGCTAGCTGTAGCTGAGGTTACCTTTGCTAATTTAGAAAAAGCTAAGAAAAAGGCCATTGAGATTAAGCAAGATGTGGACGGAGCGGAGCAGGCAATGGTGATTGCTGTTGACTTGGGCCACCATAAGATTGTTATGGCGGATGCCGAAACCTCTGATGAAGCAAAGACTTATGACTTTGGTCCACAGTTGGAAAGCTACCATGATCCCGATGTGGTTTATATCAATGAGCTGGAAAATATTAAATTTTCCCACCCTATTACGGGTATTGATTATAGAGATTTGTATATTGAGATGATCGAATCGGGCGACGCCGAAGGCGAAGTGCTATTTACCAATAATCCGCTAAAGGTTTATGATCGCGGATATATTAACGGCGTATGCATTTCAGCGGTTCATGAACGTGATAAGCTAAAGGAGTTATTTACATCTTTTGGCGCCATGGTTCCGGTTTTGACATTACAGGATATAGGACCAGGGCCATGGGGTGTGATTGGTTCCAACGTTTCTGATTTTGAAAAAGGTGTACTTAAACTGTTGCCTGGCGATGCCGACGGTACCGCTGAAAATATCAAAACCAAGATTAGAGAAGTTAGCGGTAAAGATGTAGAGGTGTTGATTTTTGGAGATGGTGCTTACAAAGACCCGGACACAGGAATATATGAAATGGCAGACCCACATCCGGCTATTGGAGTAAGCAGCGGACTTAAGAGTGCCGCCCTTAGGACAGGTAGTAAGCTTAAGCTTCAGGTGGATACATTATATAACCAAGGTTACTCAAGAGAAGATATTGAAAATATGTTAAAAAACAAACAGGATAAAATCACTAAAGAAAGCTTAGGAACTACTCCCAGAAGTGTAACCAGTATTGTAGCTACCTTAGCTGACTTAGTAGCGGGGTCTGCGGATGCCGGAACACCTATTGTACTTGTTCGCGGATTCCAATATTCTAGAGCAAATTAAACTATATTTTTAAAACTCATCTCCCGTATAGCCATGTAAATAAATGGTTATAATTTCTAGTAAGGAGATGAGTTTTATGACAAAAGACGATATTTTAAACATCTTTTCGAAACTGCCTTCTCGGCTACTTTCGGACAATGATGATGAAACCATAGAAACACCGAAAATACGGCTTACTGATGAAATTAGAAAGGCCTATGAAGAATGGATTCAGGCTCAGAAATATTTTCAGTGTGTTTTAGATCCTGAATTGGTAGATTATGCAATTTTTACAGAAGAGGCCGCTCGAAGGAAGTATATCTATCTCTTAAATAAAGCAAAAAATGAAGGTATAAATATAGAAGAGCTAAAATAGCATAGTAAAAAAAGACAATGGGGGTGGAGAGAAGGTGCAGATAGATTTTGCTGCAGTCTTGGCTTATGCTTTTGGTCTTTTGTTGTTGTATATAGTTGGCCGGATTCTAATCATGCCCCTGAAAATCGTATTAAAGCTCATGTACAACGCACTAATCGGCGGAGTTGTTTTACTGCTGTTAAACTTTCTCGGAGGGTATATAGGCCTTCATATAGCCTTAAATCCAGTAACGGCGCTGGTGGTAGGTTTTTTGGGCGTACCAGGGGTTATAATGCTGGTGGTTCTGCAATACATACTGGCAGGGTGAACTACACATCTCAACAGGGGCCGGTTTTACGGGCTCCTTATTTTTTAAAAGAAAATCTTATTGAAAAATTTTATCATTTAATGCCTTAGAATATCTTGACCACATTTAAGTAGTCTGTTATACTTAAAAAGAAATAACTGTTATAGTCATTAATATCTTAAAAATCATAATACATACAATCTGTACTAGGCAAGAGAAGCGTATGTATTATAACAGTTTTTGATTTATATATCTTTACTACAACAGTTTTTTAATTTGTCAAGTAAAACCAAATATTGCTTTTGAGCCATATTTATATGTGTAATATTGCTTTTTTTAGGTAAAATATAAATATGATATTTATATGAAGGGAGGACTTTTAATGTCAGAAAAAGTACTGGAAATCCGCTGGCATGGACGAGGCGGGCAAGGAGCTAAAACTGCAGCCTTAATGCTTGCGGAAACTGTGGCCCAAATGGGAAAGTATGTTCAAGGCTTTCCTGAATACGGCCCAGAGCGAATGGGAGCACCTATTCTTGCATTTAATAGAATAAGTGATGAGCCCATTCATATTCATTCAAATGTAATTAACCCGGATATTGTCATTGTATTAGATGCGACTTTATTAGGGGAAAAAGTTACGGCTGGGGTGCCTGAAGATGGAATCTACATTGTAAATACCACAAAAACTCCACAGGAAGTAAGAAAGAAGCTCAATATAAAAGGTGGCAAAATATTTACTGTTGATGCCAACCAGATTTCATTAGACACCATTGGCAGAGTCATTCCCAATACACCCTTAATGGGAGCTTTTGTAAAGGCTACCGGCCTTATGCCCTATGACGAGTTCATCAAAAATGTAAAGGGTGAGCTTGAGAAGAAATTTAAGACTAAGCCTGAAGTTATAGCTGGTAACATAAAAGCTATAGAAAGGGCTTATCAGGAGGTGAAGGGCGAATGACACCCAGTGATAAAAATTTGAGTCAGTGCTGTTCAAGTAAATGCATAAGCCCTGATATGAATTGGAAAGAACTAACAAAAGCAGGTAATATATACACACCGGGAAATGCCAGCACATATGAAACCGGTGATTGGCGCACCATCAGGCCTGTTTGGGACGAGGAGCGCTGTATACATTGTCTAATCTGCTGGCGGTATTGCCCGGATGCTTCGATAATTTCTACCGGCGGGAAATTCGATTCCTTTGATTATAAACACTGTAAGGGTTGCGGCATTTGTGCCAATGTTTGCCCTGCACACGCTATTGAAATGATTTCTGAAGACGAAATAGAAAAGCAGAAGGAGGCGCAAAAAGATGAAGAATAAGGTTGCTTTGACCGGAAACGAAGCTGTTGCTCAGGCTATGAGACAGATAAATCCGGATGTAGTTGCAGCTTATCCAATAACTCCTTCTACGGAAGTTGTTCAGATGTTTTCCTCCTTTGTGGCAAATGGTAAGGTAGATACGGAATTTGTCACAGTTGAAAGTGAACATAGTGCTATGAGTGCTACCATGGGTGCATCAGCGGCCGGAGCTAGGGCTATGACTTGTACATCAAGCCAGGGTCTAGCTTATATGTTCGAGGTAGTATATATAGCTGCTTCTATGAGACTTCCAATTGTATTTCCCGTAGCCAACAGAGCTTTGAGTGGTCCTATCAATATCCACTGCGATCATAGTGATGCTATGGGAATTAAGCAAGCAGGCGTGATACAACTGTTTTCGGAAAATGCTCAAGAAGCTTATGACAATATGATACAGGCAATCCGTATTGCTGAACACCCCGATGTACAGTTGCCTGTCAGCGTAAACTATGACGGATTTATTACCAGCCATGCTTTAGACGTGCTGGAAATACTGGATGATGAAACTGTCAAAAACTTTATTGGAGTATATAAGCCGCGTGAGGCTTTATTAAATGTAAATGAGCCCGTATCAATGGGTAGCTTTGACATGTATGATTACTATTTTGAACACAAGTACCAGCAGGTAGCAGCTATGGAAGCTGCAAAAAGAGTAATAGAAGAAGTCGGCAAAGAGTATGCAAAAATTTCCGGCAGGAATTATGGTCTGGTCGATGCGTACAAGCTCGATGATGCTGATATGGCCGTAGTAGTAATGAACTCTGCAGCAGGCAGCTCTAAAGGAGTTTGCGATGAGCTCAGAGCTAAAGGTCTTAAAGTAGGCGTATTAAAACCAAGAGCATTCAGGCCATTTCCGCATGAAGCTATCGCTGATGCACTAAAGGGTGTAAAAGCGGTAGCGGTTCTTGACAGAGCTGAGACCTTCTCTACACTGGGAGGGCCTATGTTTGCTGATGTGAGGAACTCTCTCTATGATTTAAAAAATGATATTAAGGTAGTAAACTATGTGTATGGTCTTGGTGGCAGAGATTTGCGATTGGAAGATGTAGAGCAGATATACAGCGATCTTGATGACATCATCAAGACGGGAAAAGTTGATAATTTTGTAAGATATTTAGGACTTAGAGAATAGGAGGTGCAATGATGGCTACATTAAAAGAACTTGCTCAAGTTGAAGAAAGATTTGTTGGAGGTCATAGGCTTTGTGCCGGATGCGGGCATGGTATTTCAGTGCGCATGGTTTTAAATGCCCTGGAAAACGATGAAAATGTGGTAGTAGGCTGTGCCACAGGCTGCCTTGAAGTTGCCTCCACAATATATCCATATACGGCGTGGAATTGTTCCTTTATACACAACGCATTTGAAAATGCTGCTGCTACCATCAGCGGTGTAGAAGCTGCATATAGATCATTAAAGAAACAGGGTAAATTGAAGGATGACTTTAAATTTGTGGCCTTCGGTGGTGACGGAGGGACTTATGATATAGGCTTGCAATCACTTTCCGGTGCTATGGAGCGAGGCCATAAGATGGTATATGTCTGTCTTGATAATGGTGCTTATATGAATACCGGTATTCAGCGTTCAAGTGCGACACCTATAGGTGCCGATACTACTACGAGCCCAGCTGGAAAGGTTATTCCCGGAAAACAGCAGCCTCGTAAGGACTTGGCAGCCTTAATAGCAGCACATAATATACCCTATGTAGCTCAGACGGCAATAAGCAATTGGCAGGATGTCCATAAAAAGGCAAAGAAGGCCTTTGAAGTTGACGGCCCGGCGTTTATCAATATTTTATCACCTTGCCCGCGAGGATGGAGGTACAACACTCCGGATATTGTGGACTTGGTTAAAAAGGCTGTCGAAACACGTTTTTGGCCCCTTTATGAGGTGGAAGACGGTAAATGGAAACTTAATAGTAAACCTAAGAAATATGTATCTGTTGAAGAATTTTTAAAACCTCAAGGAAGGTTTAAACATGTATTTGCACCGGGTAATGAAGATTTACTGAAGCGCATTCAAGAAGAAGTGGACAAACAGTGGCTTGCTCTTCTTGAACGTTGTGGCGAAGAACCTGAATTACCCCCACGTTAACTCTTTTTAAATCCTTCACACTTAAAAACTTAAATAAATCCCGTATTACTACAGGTTTGAAGTGATACGGGATTTATTTTTCTTTCAACAAAATTGGATTTTAATAATAAGCTATATATAAAAGTGTGTATTTATGAGGGGGTGTGAGGGTGGCAGAAAGTACATTTAGATTTGGTTTAGCATTAAGCGGCGGGGGGATAAGAGGTGCGGCACATTTAGGGATATTAAAAACACTAATCGAAAATGGTATTTACCCTGATATAATTTCTGGAACCAGCGCAGGAAGTATAGTTAGTGCTTTGTATGCTGCTGATGTAAATTTTAACGAATTGGCAAAAAAATTTAAGGATATTAATCCCGTACATTTGCTGGACCCGACTATTCCGGGAGTATATACCTTATTACTGCTTTATTATTATTGGACTAAAAGGCCCATGCTTAATTGGACTTTTCCAAAAGGGCTGTTGAAGGGAGAAAAAATTGAAAGCTTGCTTGAAGATGTTCTAGAGAGAAAGCATTTTAACAACTTGAAGGTTCCGCTATCAGTGGTTAGTGTTGATATAAACTCAGGTCAAACAGTGATATTTTGTCCTAAAAATAATGTTCCAAGAAAGAAAATGAATAATACGGTTTTTATAACGGATCAAAGTTTGGCTGTGGCAGTAAGAGCCAGTATATCCTTACCCGGGATATTCATTCCGAAAGTAGTTAAAGGCCATACATTAGTAGATGGAGGCATAAAAAATAATATACCCGTGGATATTCTGCACGCTCAGAAAGCAAAAAAAGTTATAGGCGTAGATTTGGGAGTATCGGAGAATAGAGCAAAAGTGGATTCAATTGTGGATATTCTCATGGCAACAATAGATATTATGGGAGATGAGCTGTCATACTATATAAGAAAGGAAAATCCGGGGTATTACATCTATCCTGATATACAGGGCATCGGATATAAAGATTTTGACCGTATACCTGAAATTATAAAGTATGGGGAGATAGCGGCGAAAAAGGAACTGCCTAATATAAATAATTGAATATTTATCATCATAAATAAAAAGGCATATGGAGAACTTTTGCGTTGCTTAATGTTCCATATACCCTGATTTATATAGGAAGTCTAGCATGTAATCTTCAAGGATATCTTCAACACTTTTTTCCTGTTTTTCTTCTTCGTAAATTGAAAAGGCTGAACTGTCATTATAACATTCCATATAAAAGCCCCCTTACGAATGATTGTATACAAGTATTATTGTATTTATTATATACCTTTGTGTCAGAAAGTCAACAATGAAAAATATATTTTTTTTAAAACAATATATTTTTTTATCCATTATTTTAAATATAAAAGTGTCAAAACAGAAAAACTCTCAATATTGACATAATAAAATTTTTGCTATATACTATACTAAAATAATAATCATTATTAATATTGGAGGTGTCAATGATGGCAGTATTCAAGTGCAGTGCCTGTGGGTATGAGAAAGAAAGTCGTTGTAAGCCTAGGAAATGTCCGGAGTGCGAAGCCAAGGATACCTTTACTAAGGTAGAAGCACCCAAGGAGGATAAATAAGGGATTAAATGGATAATAAAAAAGGTTTTATTCGTAAGACTAAGCAAAGAGATTTAATTTTAAAGACATTAAAAAATACTGATACACATCCCACGGCTGATTGGATTTATGAACAAGTAAAAAAAGAAATGCCTAATATAAGTCTTGGTACAGTTTACAGAAATCTAGGCATGCTTAAAGATTTAGGCGAGATAATAGAGCTCAATTGCGGCAACAAGTATAGTCGTTTTGACGGTAACCCGGAAAATCACTATCATTTTGTTTGCACTGAGTGTGAGAAAGTAATAGATATTAAAGGATGTCCTGTAGATAAAGAATTGGATTTATGTGTAGCTCGAGAAAATGATGTGGAAGTGTTTTTCCACAGAACTGAATTTTATGGTCTTTGTCCGGATTGCAAGAAAAAAAAAGAACAGCAGCAGGTTTAAGAAAGGCGGTCTTTTCAGATCGTCTTTTTTATATTGGCTTTTTAGGTAAAGATTGATTTTTTATAGTGAAATCAGTATTTGATTTATCGGCCAAACCCTTATAAAGCGCCGCCGCCTTTAACAAAGTTATTTCTTAACCGGAACCATATTTCGTAATAATAAATAAGACAGAGGGAAAGATAGCTACACAGTAATCAAGAGATAAAAATTTACTATACGCTCTTTTTTGGATTTGAAAAGGCAATATATAGTATTATATAATTAAATTACTACTAGATATAGTATATACTATTCTGAATTATTAAGAAGCTGTTTTGTAAAGTCTTAACAAATTTTAATTTTATAAATCCTGTTTAAGATACCGTAAATAGGGGAAAATTTGATTTAAAAGAAATAGGCAATCAAAACAAAAAGGGTGATCTGATGGGAACGGACAAAATAAATTTGACGGAAAATGCAAGGGTGGTTTTAGAAAAACGATACCTTGCCAAGGATTCAAGCGGTAAGGTTATAGAAACTCCCGAGACTTTGATAGAAAGAGTGTCTAATGCCATTGCTAAGGCAGAGCTAAAGTATGTTCAGGATAAATCTGATGATTGGGCTAAGAAATTTTATGATATGATATCGGAACTTAAATTTCTGCCGAATTCCCCCACGCTGATGAATGCCGGAAGAGAGCTTGGCCAACTTTCGGCTTGCTTTGTGCTGCCTGTGGAGGATTCGATGGAAGGGATATTCGATTCAATAAAATCATCAGCACTTATACATAAAAGCGGCGGCGGGACAGGATTTAGCTTTTCGCGTCTTCGCCCAAAGGGAGCTATGGTTAAATCTACCGGAGGTGTGGCATCAGGCCCCATATCCTTTATGAAGGTGTTTAATGCAGCTACCGAGGCTGTAAAACAAGGTGGGTGTGTGGATGAAAATACTCGAATTGCTACGGTGAACGGCCTTATTAAAATAAAAGAATTAGGCCCTTGTGATCTCCCGGAGGACAGCTGGCATAAATATGAAACACCGCTAAAATTGTATACCGATGAAGGTGTAAAAGAGGCCGACGAGTTTTATGTTCACGGTAAAGCAAAGGTCAAGAAAATATCCACGGAGTGCGGATATTCTGTATGTATAACACATGAACACCGGCTCCGGGTAATCGACAGTGACGGCAACTATATTTGGAAACACGCAAAAGATATAAAAAAAGGTGATTGGTTAGCCCTTAAGAAAAATACATAT
>MPOT01000058.1 GCA_001896545.1 Tepidanaerobacter sp. EBM-38
GAGCTCCTTTAACTTATTTTGAGTTTTTATAAGGGGTACGGGACAAGCCTCTCCTAAACAATCAAGATATACTTCTGCCATTTATATCCTCTCCTTTTTTATACTTTTAAAATTTTATACTTCTCTATAATCCCACCAAAAAGCCAGCCAATATAATCCGAAAAGTACTAGTATCTGCCCGAAGAAGGCTAGGGGCCAACCGAGCACGTCAGGAAGAAATATCGCCGGTGATGAGCGCACTATGTTGTCTTTTACCCAGCCGAAGATATATGCTCCAAATCCTGAGCCAATGACGAAAAACACCAATGCCACCATGTTCATCACATATGCTTCGCCTACCCTCATCAAAGTCCCCGACGCACAGCCGCCGGCGATAACTGCTCCTATCCCAAAGATAATTCCTCCGAGTAGGGTATGGATTCCCACAGGGCTTATGTTGCCGGGAACAGCCTCTCCTGCGCTTACTGCTGCAAATTGTACCGCTGAAAATCCTATCATGGCCACCAATATTGCTATGATAACCGCTCTTAAAAGTGATGTACTGCCTGTTAAAAACGGATCCCTCATAGCTGCAGTAAAGCAAAACCTAGAGCGCTGTAGAATAAACCCAAAAACAATTCCAATCATCCAGCGAAGAGCAACTGAAGTTGCTATAGTAGATAAATACCAGCCAAAAACAATTATTAGTGCAAGCAGTGCGATGCCGTAACCGATCTGATTCTTCTTTTTAGCAGCGGGTTTTGATTTTACCCTCGATTTCAGTGAAACTTCTGATTGTGCCACAAAAACACCTCCTGTAAAGATTGTACTTGTGATTTCCTTCACTATCTCAATTATACTTGCCTTATGAATAGTTGTAAAATTAACTAATTTTATGCTACTATAAGAATAGCTTATATCAGGAAAAGGTGATTACCTATGAATATCGACTTTTTAAAGGCATTTGCCGCCGTAGCCAAAACCGGCTCGCTCACTCAGGCTGCTGAGGAACTTTTTATTACTCAGCCGGCTCTTTCTCAGCAAATAAAGCAATTAGAAAATTATTTCTCGATACAGCTCCTTGAAAGAAGTAATCGAGGTACCAGTTTGACCGAAGCAGGTAAGCTGCTTTACGATTATTCTACCAAGATAGCAGACCTTTTTGACGAACTGGAATCAAAGATGGACAGCCTGCGCGCCTCGGTAGAGGGCAGCCTTACTATTGGAGCTACTTCAGTTGTTGGCGGTTATGCAGTACCGTGTAGTATCTTTATATTTAAAGAGAAATACCCCGAAACAAATTTAAAATTAAAGGTGGGAAATCAAGCACAGGTTATTAATGACTTAAAAGATGAAATAATTGATGTGGCAGTTATTGAGGGCGATCGGGTTTCAGGTCCTTTTGCTATTGAAGAAATAGCCACCGATGATATGACAGTTATAGTACCGAATAAAGAACCCTGGAATAGCAAAAAATATTTGCTGCCGGAGGACTTTGTAAAACAGCCCCTTATAATGAGGGAGCACGGTTCCGGCACTCGGCAGGTTGTGGAAAATTGCCTGCGCTCTGCAGGAATTGATATTTCCTCCCTCAATATCGTCATGGAGCTCAGCAGCGTGGACTCCATCAAAGCTGCTGTGGAAGCAGGTCATGGCATATCCATAATGTCAAGGCTTGCCCTTAAAAAAGAACTGCACAATAAGACCCTTAAGGCTGTTGATATTAAGGGCATCCCATTAAAGCAAAAGATTTACCTTGCCTACAAAACAGAAAAAGCCCAAAGCACTGTGGCAAGGGCATTTATAAAGTTTTTGCACCTTCCGAGCCGCGGATTTTGCTAGGTTTAGGATTTATAGCTTTATCGTTACACGCCATATGCCATTATCAATCTCGCGGGATGTAGCTCGGATTTTTTTCTTTTTCATGTCATTTATTATACTTACGGCTGCACAACTGTGGTCTGTTTCAAGTATAATAACATCTCCCGGTTTAATCTGCTCTAATTTTTCCTGCACCATCATATTAGGCACCGGACACATGAAACCTATTGCATCAATGTAATGTTCTGTCAACTACCTTCACCCCTTTTCAAGCCGTTGCATGACTACTTTTTAAGATATTAAGGTAAATTCAAAACCTTTATATCCTAAAAATACAGGAATACTGTTCCCGTTTATAATATAATATAATAAGAAATGAAGATAGAAAAGAGAGCAATAAACGAGAAAGGGAGAGCGGGAGACCAATGGTCTCCCCTACCATTATATTAACATATTCCCTACCATTATATTTAACATATTCTCGCTTATAAAAAGTGCGTGATTTTTAGGAATAAATCTTATAAACCTTGGTAATACTGTGTTTATTGATAAGTTACACCATTTAGGTTATGTCGGAAAGTAGAATTTTAATTTAAACGTAAATCACTAAAAATTAGGTACTTTACAAAAATAAATTTGATATGAAAATCCATTGATTGCAGGGCTTTGAATAGTTTTTAAAAAGTTGTAACTGTCAAAGACCCATTTGATTGAAGCTATGCTACGATGTGGTATAATAAATAAGGAAAGAATTGCAGTTGAGCCAGAAAAGAGCAGGCCATCTTTTCCGGCCTGCTCTTTTCGCTCAATTGCAATTTTTCCTATTGA
>MPOT01000104.1 GCA_001896545.1 Tepidanaerobacter sp. EBM-38
TGACCTAATAAAAACCTTTTTTGAGCGTATTAAATGGAGAAAATATAGCTGTAAAATTATGGTTGAGAATAAAAAAGGTCACAAAGCAAAAAGCTCATAATTATAAAAAGCAACGGTGTGCCGTTGCTTTTTATAATGTTTATTAAATTTTTTAGTTCGGATTTTTTAAGGCATAAATCCTATCTGTCAAAAAATATGTTTTTACCAGTAGCCGACAAAGGAATTCCAAGCACCACATCACCCTCTATAAGCTGCATCTTTCGAGCTACAACCCCGATGCGGTACATAATTCGGTTATCTACATTCAGCATGCTTGCAGTCTTTACAGCAGAGCCTACTGCAATACCCAAGTCAACCAATCGCCATGGACAAAATGGGCCTGCAAATTCAGCACCATCGTGTGGTTTTGGAAGTTTTGTGCAATCGTCATATCCGCATGCTCCGCAGTTGAGTCCGGCAGTTGCTGCATCTTTTATAGCAACTAATAGCACAGCCCCGCAACTTGCAATTCCACGTCCATCCCTGTCGTAATTTCGCTTACCGTGTTTTTCGCCATATGCAGCCATCTCTTCTCCCAACCTTACAAGCTCAGCCTCATCGTCTATAACCTTGACCTCGATATAGTCCTTCCCTGCAGTCTTAGGAGCAGTTCTGGCAGATAAAGCCATAAACTCAGCCGCCATTTTCAATGCATTTTTCATGAGAATAGTGCCTCCTTATAAATATTTATTTCAGTATATAAAATATAAAATAAAATTTGACTTCATGCTTTCTTAAGTGTTATTAAAAATGCTCGCTTCTTCAAATAATGATTTATTTTTTTCCCGTTTACGCTTAATCCGCTCAAGTCGTTTCTTAAACCGACATATATCATCCTTCAATGTGTATCCAATAAATGTATTTTTTTTATAAATTATTTCTAAAGCCCTTTGTGCTACAAGAGCAGCTTTATCGTAATCTTTAAGTTTGTGCTCATAATATTTGGCAAGTTCTTCTAGTGCAAAGACGGTATCTATATTGCCTTTAGCCATTTTAATCCAAAGGCTTTCAGCATCCTCCCAACAATTCAATCTCTTATAGAGCAGCGAGAGTTGCCTATATGATTTTTCTTGAACATCCGGTACATCCAATGCCATTTCATAACATCTTATACTCTGCTCAATCATGCCCATATCTTCAAAAACTCTACCTAGGCAGTAATAGTCTTGATTTGCACGGGTTTTTGAGTCGAAAGGAGTTTTAAAGGATTTTGCCATATTAACCGTTAGTGAAACCATAGACAGAATATCCATGCGGTTATGATAAAATATGGGCTTTAAAGGATTAGGATTTCTATCCCTCAAAAATCTGAAATAAACTGAAGGAATTTCATAGCCGGGTATATCACCTTCACGCTTAAGTGACAGAAGATTTTCCTCCAGCGATGAAAGGCTTACACTCTCCAATCGCTCTCTATAAAGCCTTCGTGCAGCAGCCAGAAGGTCAAGATGAAATGTCTTTTCTACCGGGTTTTCCATGCGGTTTAGCATATAGCGGGTTGATAAAAGGGGTATATCATATGATTTGCCATTAAAGCTCACAAGGCTGTCAAAACTTTTTAACAAATCACTTAAACTATATAGTGCTGCTGCCTCCTCGTCATAATCGCTTATAAAATATTGTTTAATTTTAAAACTACTGCCTTCAAAAAAACCAACTCCTGACAAAAAAGCCAGGGTTCCCGTACCGCCGGCAAGGCCAGTGGTTTCTGTGTCAATGAAAATCGCTCGAGAAAAGTCAAAATCTTTATAGGTACAATTTTTAGCAATGAGTTTTACTATTTCCCCGGAAATATTAAATATAGCATTAAGTTCAATTTCACCGTGTATATGAGAACCAGGATAACTTTTTTCCACTACAAAGTGCTCACCAAACGGTGTGCTTACTGTTGTTGCCCCAAGTAATGCACTTATCTCTGAGCAAGGCTTGGTTTTGATTGGCACATCGATTCTCTTGTCACTTGCCTGTTTATTAGATACATATGCCCTTAACTTTTCCGAAAGATTCAATCGGAAAGCACCCCTTTAATGATTTTTAAGGCAAAGTTTTTACTGCCAAAGCCGACTTCATCATATGGTCCTACACATGAAGGACAGCCATCCTCACAGTTGCATTCCATTATAACCTGTCGAGCCGCTTTTAACAGCTGGTCTTGCATATTATAGAGTTTTTCAGAAAAACCTACACCGCCGGGGAAATTATCGTAAATATATATGGTTGGTTTTTGTGTAAACGGCGACCTGATTTGCACAACCCCCCGAATATCTTTGGGATCACACATTAAATAAAGAGGAGCAATATTCACCATAACATTGCATAATCCTAGAAGACCTGATTCCATCTCCTCTCGAGAAAGTTCCTTTATATTCTCGGGAATTGAAAGCCAATATGCAGTCGTATGCATCTCCTCAGGCGGCAGGTGTATATGACCAAAACCTAAGTTTTCATGAGTAAAAAACTTTATCTTCTTAAACATTGTAGCCAAACTAGTAACCATTACTTCTCCTACATAGTTTTGGCCATTATCTACGGTCTTTTCTCTAAACACATCCAAAACCTTAATTTCTACAGCAAGATTTGCATCAGTATAATAATCTGCATCAACTTTTCGAACATAGGCCTTTTTTTCTTCATAATCTAACTTTTCCACCTGATATTGCTGACCCGCATGAATATATATTGCCTCTTCGTGAATCATCATCGGGGCACTACTTTGATCTACTTCCCCTATAACTTTAGCATCTTTGGTGATATCTATTATCACGAAATTTTCCGCCGATGCACTTCTAAGACTTACTTCTTCAGCAGGAAACGATTCAGCCATCCAGTGCCAGCGGCCTCCCACATGACGCAGAATTCTTTCTCCTTCTAAAAAATCCAAAATCTCATATATGTTTTCCTTGCCGAAAGTTTCACCGTCAGCAAAAGGTAATTCAAATGCGGCACATTTTATATGACTTACGAGAATATAAAGATTGTTCGGGTTAATCAAACCATGTTCCGGCGAAGCCTCAAAGAAATACTCCGGATGATTGATTATAAACTGGTCCAATGGGCTGCTGGATGCTACAAGAATCGAAGCAGACAGCGAATTTCTTCGACCTGCTCGGCCAGTCTGCTGCCAGGTGCTTGCCACTGAGCCTGGATAACCGGTTATAATGCTTGCATCCAAATTGCCTATATCTACGCCCAGCTCTAAAGCATTAGTGCTGACTACCCCAAGAATTTTCCCATCCCTAAGGCCTTTTTCAATCTCCCTACGCTCTTTCGGAAGATACCCGCCGCGATACCCTTTTACCAAGTTCATCCCGCCTGGAATACTTTTCATCTCATCACACAGGTATGTAAGTAACACCTCTACCGCCAGACGGCTGCGGGCAAAGATTATGGTTTGAATCTTATTTTTTAAAAAAGCTAAAGCAAGCGTTTTAGCTTCAAGCAAACTGCTACGTCTGATTCCCAGTTGTCGGTTTACTACAGGAGGGTTATAAAAGATGATATTTTTTTCACCAGATGGAGCACCGTTATGGTCAATTAATACCATGGATTTTTCGGTTATTTTTTCTGAAAGTTCCCTAGGGTTGGCTATGGTAGCCGAACAGCAAATAAAAATAGGATCTGAACCGTAAAACCTGCATATTCGCTTGAGTCTTCGCAGGACATTTGCGGTATGGCTGCCAAATATTCCTCTATACATATGTATCTCATCAATCACTACATATTTCAGGTTGGAAAAAAGTTTCATCCACTTGGTATGATGTGGCAAAATACCTGTATGAAGCATATCCGGATTTGTAACAACTATATGACCGTCTTTCCTGATAGCTACCCTGGCATTAACGGGAGTATCGCCATCATAGGTAAATGTCTTGATATTTTCACCTATCACATTGACCAGATTCATAAGTTCTGATACTTGGTCTTGAGATAGGGCTTTTGTTGGAAAAAGATATATAGCCCGGGAATTTTTATCGGCAAGAAGATCATTGAGCACCGGAAGATTATAGCAAAGTGACTTACCCGAAGCTGTAGGAGTCACTACCGTAATATTGTTTTTTGCCGTTACTTCATCGAGTGCCTTTCGCTGGTGAGAATAAAGCCTGTATATGCCCTTTTTTTTCAAAGCCGAAACTAGTTTCGGGTTCAAATATTCGGGAAAATCTTCATATTCACCGTGTTTTTCAGGAATAACTTTCCAACATGTTATGTTTTTGGCAAAACGCTCTTGGGTTTTTAACTGATCTATTACCTGTTCCAGATTCATATAATGCCCCCTATCCTCAGCTTCGTCCTTTATTATAACATACCAAAATACTGAAAAAAAGCAGCATGTGATAAATCTAGTATAAGAAACCGATGTGAATGTAAATTAGTTTTAATCTGCAAAGTAATATATTATAAAAAATGGGCGGTCGATGACCGCCCCTACCGGATATGGATAATTGAATTAGTAAATCATATATTGATAACTAATCCATTATTCCATTGCAAAAAGTTAATTTGAACTAGAAATGTCAACATATTGGTTTTGATTATAACAAGACACGCTGTATGTTGACCATGAGTTTAAGAAAATAGGATTTTAATATTAGAACCGTTCATAAGAATTATTCATAAATTGTATGTTAGCAATTAAATTAGTAAATTGTATTTTGATAACTAAATTAAAAATGAAGTTTTTACACTAGAATCAATTAATAGTAAATAATTTCTATATGTTTACCCATTTTTTCTAATATCTCTGCCAATTCTCTTACTACATTTAGTTTTATAGAAAGATTTTTAGGAAAATCAGGGTTTTGATGGGCAGGATTTATAGCCCTTCCTAAAAGAAAAGTAACATCCGTAGCATCTACAAGAATCCTTGCAAGCCTTGAAGCACCGTCTTTTTGTTCCAGTTGACGAAGCTCCCTGTATTGAGCATCAGGATCAAAATACCTTGTAATGAGCTCTCTTGTACGGGCCAAAGTCAGAACACCTTCAGTCACAAGGTCTATTCCTTTGATATGTGCAATAGGAGGTATCTCAGGGTCTATAAATTCAGTTGATGTTTCTATTTCTCTGTCTAAAACACGTGCTGCAATTTGAGCTGCAGTTCCTCCACATACCACCTTTTTCCCAGGTTCTCTCATTAAATGAGCTATTACCTTTTCATCGTCTTCAGGCTTTTGAGGCGGCCCGGTAAATACTGTTACAAATTGTGGGGCAATGATTTTTAGTGCTGCAACTGTTGCATCATCTCCTGCTTTGTCCATGTAAAAATTCATGGTGGCTGTAGAGAGTAATTTAACAAGGCCTCCTAGGGTGTGTTCAACTTTTGATACTTTTTCGATATATTGAGCTATATTCTCCCATTGCCATCCAAGGTTTAATATACCACCTATCCCCGCATGTACAACTCCGTCGCTCATAACTATAAAAACATCATCTCTTTGAACCTTCAAGCGGTGTTCCCTTACTTCTTTTCCCTCTATCTTCCTTACTGTTCCGCTAAGTTTTATAACACTACCTTCTCTTAAAAGAACTACCGGCGGATTACCGTATTCAGCAATATAGCAATTCCCCAAGGAGTCAACTCTTATGATGGTAAATGTGGAATAGGCGATTTTGCGCACCTTGCAGATGGGCAATGTGGCCATTATGGTCTTAACCGTTTCCTCGATACTAGACCCTTGCTTAAGCATCGTTACGGCTATTTTACTTGTCAACGTTGAAAGGATATTTGCCTTGACTCCGCTGCCCAAGCCATCGGCCATTACCATAATGGTTTCTTCAACGCTTTGCACTGCCTCTACCTTATCTCCGCAAAGTTCTTCGCCATATTTGTTATTACTTTCCCAATATAATTCTGTTCTCACTTCCATCATTATTCACCCGGAATCTCATCAATTAAAAGCCGCTGTATCTTATTCAACAAAACTTTTGTTTCAGCCGTAGTTTCGCCTAAAACACTGGCAATTTCCTGGGCTACCCTCATCTGCTTTTCTATGACCTGCTGAGCGGTTTCCACAGTTTCCTTGCGCAGTTTTATGCTTCTTTCTTGGATTTGTTGCTGAGCGGTTATATCCGTAATTATACCTATTATCAACGAATGTTCTTTTTCATAATATATATCTTGTTGAGTTATCAACTCATACATAGGTAAATACACTTTTTTGTTTATAATATTTTGTTTTGTTTTACTTACATATTTAAAATCATCATCATCAAACAGCAAACTTAAAGGTTTATGGATAATGTCAGTGCTGCTGATTTTAAACATTTTTTCAGCACCATTGTTGAATACCTGAACATTCATATCCATATTTACTGCAATGATGGCATTTGGTGTTGATTCAATAATGAGATTCGATAGGGATTCTGCTCGATTTCTCATGTAAGGCATACACATATGAATTTCTGCCATACCATTATATACAGCTTCAGCCTTTTCCCGACATGAATTATATCCGCAAACACCACAATTCAATTCGTGTTCCGGTCTATACTTTCCTGTAGTTTCTAATATGCGTTTTATTTCTTCTTCGCTAGGCTTCTTAATTTCCAGAGGCATTGGGTTATAGGATTTTTTAAAATCTAATTGAATATCCGTTTTATCTACCATCATCGGCTTTGCACATGAGCTGTTATTTCGTGCAAATATTTTCACACATTTAATACGCTTAAAAGGGCCTCGGTTTATGCTGCCAACAGCAGGACCGTTGATACATCCTCCTTCACAGGCATTCATTTCTATCCAAGTTCTATGAAATTCACCCTTTTTTATCTCATCAAGCATCATAATACAATTTTCCTTGCCGCTGACCTCGATAAATTCACGCCATTTATCTTGTATAAAAGGTTCAATGGTTTTATAACTGCCCCCCGGTATCGGGTAAAAATTGGCATCATCGCAAAAACCGTTTTCCACCTCATTTACAGATTCTAAAATGGGGTCAATTCCCTCTTCTTTCCACCATGCCATAAGTTCTTCAAAGGTTAATGCCGCATCAATACCATAATTGCCTTCATCGTGAATCTCTACTTTTTTCGCAAGACATGGGCCTATAAAAGCCACTTCCTTATGTCCTTTTATCTTTTTTAAGTACCTGCCATGTGCTTCCATAGGAGATACTACCGGCACTAAACATTCAACAAGCTCCGGGTAGTATTTTTGAATTAAATAATTAATAGCAGGGCATGCGGTAGTGATTAAGTTAGGCTTTGATCTGTTGTTGTAATGCTTTAAATAATCTTTTGCAATAAGCCTTGCACCTACCGAAGTCTGATATACAGCCGAAAAGCCAAGTTTCTTTAAAGCTGAAACTATTTGACTATAATGCTGAAAGGAAAAAATCCCGGCAAACGAGGGTGCAAGGCTAACAGCCATATCCTTATCATTTTTAAGTAAATGTTTTACTCTTTGAACATCACTCTTAATGGTTTTAGCATTTTGCGGACATATGGTAAGACATGTGCCACATGTTATACACCTTTCATCGACTATCTCCGCTTGGTCATCTTTCATGCGAATTGCTTTAACAGGACATGCCCTTATGCATTTATAACAATTTTTACAATTTGCTCTGGAAAAGTTAATTACTTCCATCGGCTATGCCCCCAGTATCTTCTCCTTAAAAAAAGCTTCAGCACCGTTTACATCAACTGAATAGGGTTTGCTATCTTCTATCCTGACCGAAACAGGATTGCGACAGTTATTGCAGCAAAACTCTGCCTTCAGCTCCCACTCCTTATCAAGATTATACTCCTTTAGCAGTTCTTTGAAAATCCTTATAATGTCGTAGGACCCCTTTAAATGACACGAACTGCCCACACATACACTTATAGCTTTCATAAATTCTCCCCTCTATTCATTTAATTTTTTAATAAAGCGAAATTACCTGCGTATTTGATGAAAATTACTCGAATTTAAATTTTCAATTCGTGGATAACTGAATTTGCTCTAAAATTATTATATAAATAAAAAAGGGTATTGTCAAATATTTCACAATCCCCTTGTTATCTGTAATGCTATTGCTTTTATATCACGTTGGGATGTTTTTTTTGAAGTTTATACCGATTTCACTGCTAATGTTTCCCAAACGCTCTCTTATTTTTTTTACCTTATCCAAATCAAGGCCTATAAGATCCGCTATTTCATCATCTCTCAGCCCTAAAGACACTGCATCCAAAAACAGATACAAATCCACCCCAAATTCTTTTTTTATCTGGTTTGCACTTACATCTATTTTGCTTAAAGAGCCTTTCCTGTTATCGGTCATATTACCACGCCCCACCCATACATAATCCTACTGGGAAGTTGTTTCCGTCACTCTTTCAATACTCAAATTCCCATCTTCATCAATCCATGCAGACTTTATTTCTTTTAGCCTTCCTATTCCTTTTTGGTTTAATTGCCTAAGCATCAAATCTATACTTACTCCAACCCTATCCAAATTATCTTGAATCACTTCGCCCCCATCTATTACTAAAGTCGGAAAAATCCCCTGATTTGACCATAAACCCAAATCCCTTGGAGTTACTGTCTGCATATATTTTTTCTTTATAACGCTTAATTTACCATTAGGCTCTATGGTAGCTTCTTCTACTTCATTGATGTTAGTCACATCTTTTTCTCTGAGCAAAACGAGTAGATCTGTAATTGTAATTCGCTCTTTTTTTAAATTTGAAACCACTACTTCGCCATCTTTTACGAGGACTCTTGATGTTCCCTGCAAGATATTTTCCACCTTGCGATTCTTAGTAATAATTATGGCGAGCAAATAGTTTAGCAGGGATGTAATAGCAACCGGAAAAATGCCATGCGTTAGCCTGATATCATGGTCTTCCAGAGGTATTGCAATAGCAGATCCCATTATAATCATAAAAACAAGATCAAATGGTGAAAGCTGTGCCACGGTTCGCTTGCCCATGAGCCTTACCAATGTAAGGCTTACCATAAAAAGTATTAAGGACTTATATGAATGCAAGAGTAAATCTTTTAACATACTCATGTATCCTTCACCTTTTCATTCATTTTATCAAGGGTTTTAATCATAGTATTAAAGTTAGACATCAATGTTATCCCATTCCCAGCATCTGTCATAGCTTCAGCTGCCTTTAATAAGGATTTTTGCACTTCCTTTATTAACATACACTGACTTTCAAATACCATATGCCTCAATGAAGTCAAAAGCTTTTTTTTAGATAATTGATTGTAATCATTTGGCAAATCCTCCAAAGCCTGACTCATAAGTTCTATTTCTTTGATATCTTTACTCAATTTTATAAGGCTTGACGATTTTATCAATGCCTGTTGGAGATTGTCATCAACTTGACTTTCTACATCCTTTATAGAATCTGCCAAGGCTTTTAAATTGTCTTTGTATGCAAGCATATTACCTGCAAATTCCAATGTAGGCGGGTTTTTCATAAATTTATCCTTCCCTTTGTTCCTTTTACTTATTTTAAGGATTATAGTAGTTTTTATGCACCTGCATTTTCAATAAATATACAGTTGGAATAAATTGATTAATTTGATATACTTAATTTTGATTGAAATTACTTTAGCATTGATAGGTGCACTTATTTTAACAATCTTTCGAGGTGAAACATATGAGGCAAGTAAAGCATACATATAAAATAACAATAGCAGTTGTATTTTTTTTATTTAGTTTTTTGATACCTATATCTTTTGCTAATGGAATGGAACAAACAGAACCTCCTCCGCCTATATCAGGCGGGGCAGGTATATTAATAGATGCTTCAACTGGAAAAGTATTATATGAAAAAAATGCTCATATTCTTATGGAACCTGCCAGTACTACAAAAATCATGACAGCAATTTTAGCTCTTGAAAAAGGAAATCTTTCCGATGTAGTCACAACAGGCAAACAGCCTACTTTGGCAGATGGCACAAGGATTTACCTTGAAGAAGGGGAGCAGCTCACTTTAGAGCAGATGCTCTATGGTATGATGCTAAATTCCGGCAATGATGCGGCTATCGCAATAGCAGAGCATATTGGCGGCAGTGTTGAAGCCTTTGTTGAAATGATGAATGAAAAAGCTCGGGAAATCGGAGCTAAAGATACTACTTTTGTAAACCCAAACGGATTGCCTGCAAAAGGGCATTTGACCACCGCCTATGATTTAGCTCTTATATCCAGATATGCCATTTTAAATCTGCCGGAATTTAGAAAAATTGTATCAACTAAAACCGCTGAAATCCCTTGGCAGGGACAAGACTGGGATAGGCAACTCATAAATTTAAATAAACTCTTATGGAATTACGAGGGGGCAGATGGTGTTAAGACTGGATATACCAGTACTGCAGGTTCCACATTAGTAGCTTCAGCGACGCGAAATGGATGGCAGCTTATTTCGGTTATATTGAAATCTGATGCCACCAATGTTTGGTCTGATAGTATCGCCTTACTGGACTATGGTTTTACAAATTTTGAAAGAAAAAATATTTTAAATGGAAATACATTAATAACCGAAGAAAAGGCTAAGTATGGAGATTCAATCGGATTACTGGCTAAAGCCTCATTTACCACCGTGTTGCCCAAGAATAGCCCGGCTGTCACACAGAAGATTGTTATTAATCCGGATATAAAAGCCCCTGTTATAAAAGGAGAAATTCTTGGGCAAGTGATATTTTATCAAGGAAATGAAAAGCTTGGGAGCGTTGATCTAATTGCCGCTAATGACGTAAAACGAAAGATATACACCTATTGGTGGTTTTGGATTGTTTCATTATTACTTATTATATATATACCTTTTAGAATAATGGTCGGCATAAGGCGGTATAAAAGAAATAAAAGACAAGTTCGCTACGTTTCTTACATGAAAAAGTACAGATAATAAATATGCTTCCACTTAGAATAAACAGTTTCACTATTTTAACTGTCTATCTTAAGGGAAGCATATCATTTTAACCTTTGCTGCTTTTCTATTTTAAAATATATACTGTTACCCAGCGCCTTCCAAAGCGCTTTGTTTCTTCACTCGTGTTGAAAAACAAGTCTATCTTGTCACCCTTTATAGCTCCTCCCGTATCCTCGGCCCGTGCAAAACCATAACCGTCAACATAAACTCTAGTTCCTAACGGGATAACCTTTGGATCTACAGCTGCCACTCCCACTCTTGGCGTTGTACCAGTAGCAGTTCGATTTCCTGTATGAGTATAGGCTGTAGCCAACATTCGGCGTTTTTCAGTATAGGAAAAATCTACGCCTCCACGCGACGCCAATTGCACTGTTCCTGTAAGTACTATCTGAGGCTTGGGTGCTTTTAATACATTCGATTGTGTTGATGTTGAAACAACTTTACCATCTTCAATTACTTCTATTATTTTTACTTCTTCCTGACCTTCTTCTCCCTCTTGGATCACTTTTTTCTCACCAAGGGGTAAATTAAAGTCCTTCCTTGATACAACTTCAAACGGTATTGTTTTAACCTCAGTTGTAACTCTTTGCTCGACTCTAGTTATGGTTATTTCTCCGCTTTCTGATATAAATTCGCAAAGAGACGGTTGAACTTTATCTTTTTCATTAAGGCTGATTTGGGCCTTTGCTAAAAGATTTACTACAGCATTAGGTTGGGTTTTTACTGTTACTTCCTTACCATCAACAGCAATCTTTACCGGAAAAGCCCTTTTTATCGTTATCTGCATACCTTCCGTCAATTTTGTATCAAGGCTTGGCATCACTACATCTTCAGGTTCTAAAACTATATCCTCATTAGCGAGCAGTTCTTCTACGGTTTTAGCAAAAGTTGAAACCTCAACCGTTTTATCCTTCTCTCTAATAATCACCTCTTTTTCCAAAGTGGCATAAACAACTGCTCCGGTAAAAACTATTACTGCAATACCGGACACAATAGCCCATCTGGCTTTCAGCGAAAACACAAAATTCCCCCTCTTTGTAAAAGGTCTTTTTAGCGGTTTTTACCTCCTTTTTAAAAAACCTTTTACCATTTAATTCTTCCTCTTTATATATTATATAATACTTATATCAAAAGTATACATAGGTTGTCAAATTTTGATTTTCTTCCAATTATCCTTTTTAAATCTTAAAAACATAAAAAATGCTTCTACAACAAACTGGACCACAGTTGCCATCCAAACATATACTATCGGTTTTTTAAATACAAATACTATCATGAATATAAGTGGCAAACGAACAAGCCATGTTCCTATAATACCTACCTTAAAAGTGCCTCGAGTATCTCCAGCTCCACGTAATGCTCCCGCCATAACCATGGAAATTGCAAGTGTAGGCTGTTCAAATGCTGCAATCCTTATACAAGCAGCTGCTATATTTCTGACTTCATCAATATTGGTAAATAAACTCATTAATTGATGGGAAAATAGTAAAAAAAGTAAGCCGACACCGCCCATCAAAATTAGTGCTAATTTCATAGCAACCAAGGCACTTTTTTCAGCTTCATCGGGGCGTTCTGCACCAAGACACTGTCCTGTCAGTGTTGAGGCTGCCACTGAAAAACCATATCCAGGCATAAATGACATAGATTCTGCGCTCACAGCTACCTGGTGAGCTGCAAAAGGCACAGTTCCCATGCGCGTTATCCAGATGGAAGAAATAAGTCGACTGCCACTATGAGAAAATTCTTCTAAACAGGAAGGCAAGCTCAACTTAGAAAGCTGCTTTACTACATCAATATCAATTTTTACAGCTTCCTTAAGATTCAACTTAACTATGTCTTTTCCTAATAATAAATAACTAAATGTTATTATACCGCCCACTATTTGGGATAACACTGTAGCTAATGCAGCACCCTTGATTTCCATTCTGGGAAAACCAAAATAACCAAAAATCAATACATAATCGCCAACTATATTTATCGTATTTGCCACCAATGCGGACATCATCGGAAGCCGCGTATTACCGGCACCCCTTAGAGCAGCATTTAAAACCATTGTTGGTATAAGAAAAATAATACCGAAAGAAACTATCTTTACATATGTAATTCCCAGTGAAATAACTTCAGGGTCTTTCATGGTTAAAGAAAAAAATGGTCTTGCTAATAAAATATTAATTACCATTAACACAATACTTATAGTTACTGAAATCAAAAAAGATTGAGCAATAACCTTATTCGCTTTTTCTGGCTGGTCCGCACCGACATGGCGAGCTACCAGTGCCGAAGTTCCAATCCCCATAGCTCCAATTATATTTACCAAGGCAAATGCCAGTTGTGAACCAAATCCGACTGCACTAAGTGCTTCAGCACTCAACCTTCCCACCATGGCTGTATCAAACATCCATACAGCAGTATGTAATATATTTTCCAAAATAGCCGGCATGGCTAATCTGAATATGATTCGATTAAGCGAAGTCTTGTTTTGTACATCATTGTTGAATATCTCCATAGCTTTACCTCACATTATCATAATTATTAATATACTGCTATAAATAATTATCTTACTTTGTTTTAAATACTGTAGAAAATTACTTACTAGTTACTTACTATAGAAGTATTATACTTGAAAAAAATTTTTTAATATAGGTGTTATTTTATGATTTTACTGTTGACAACCAGTCTATAAAGGGATATATTAATTAATATATTGTATATATATACATCTTTTGATATATTAATTTTTTCTGATTATTATGGGTAAATCTCGACACTCTGCACTTTTTCATCGTTCTTAACTTTCATTGATATATATTTTATTGTGCAGAAAATTTAATAATTATGCATAATATTTTATAAAAATAAACGAGGAGGCTTATTAATGTCTAAAAGTGAAAAAATAATTGAGATTACAGAAAAGTATAGTGCCCACAATTATAATCCATTACCAGTAGTTGTGTGTAAGGCTAAAGGAGTTTGGGTTGAAGATTTGGATGGCAATAAATACATGGATATGCTCAGTGCTTACTCAGCAGTAGGTCAGGGCCATTGCCATCCTAAAATAATATCCGTGCTTAAGGAACAGGCTGATAAGGTAACACTGACATCCAGGGCCTTCCACAATGATAAGTTCGGGCCATTCTGCCAAAAGGTCGCCAATCTTGCCGGTAAAGATATGGTACTTCCAATGAATACAGGCGCAGAAGCTGTAGAAACGGCAATAAAAGCTGCTCGGCGCTGGGCCTATGATGTGAAGAAACTGCCCGAAAATTCGGCAGAAATTATCGTATGTGAGGATAATTTTCACGGCCGCACCACAACTATAATCTCTTTTTCTTCAGAAGAAGATTACAAGAGAGGTTTTGGTCCCTTTACTCCCGGTTTTAAAATTATCCCTTATGGTGACATCGATGCACTTAAATCGGCTATCACGCCAAATACTGCCGCTTTCCTTTTGGAGCCCATTCAGGGTGAAGCGGGAATAAATGTGCCATATGATGGATATTTAAAAGACGCCTATGATTTATGTAAACAAAATAATGTACTTTTCATCGCCGATGAAATTCAAACCGGTTTGGGTCGCACCGGAAAAATGTTTGCTTGTGATTGGGAAAACGTTGTGCCTGACATCTATATACTGGGTAAAGCCCTCGGCGGTGGTGTAGCGCCCGTTTCTGCCGTTGTTGCAGACAAGGAAATCCTTGGTCTTTTTGAGCCAGGCTCCCACGGCTCTACTTTTGGAGGAAATCCCCTGGCTTGTGCATGTGCTATAGCAGCGCTGGAGGTTATAGAAGAAGAAAATCTTGTTGAACGCTCCTTAAAAATGGGCGAATATTTTCAAGAAAAGCTCAAGGAAATCAAAAACCCGATTATAAAAGACATTCGCGGTAAAGGTCTGCTTATAGGTGTTGAATTGACAGAAGAAGCTCGACCATACTGTGAAGCTTTGATGAAAAAAGGACTTCTCTGCAAAGACACCCACGCAGCCGTTATCCGCTTTGCTCCACCACTAATTATTACAAAAGAAGAAATTGATTGGGCAATGGAAAAAATAAAATCAGTTTTAGGATAAAATACAGAAGAAGGTATCCCCTATACATAGGAGTTACCTTCTTCTTTGCTTATATAACATCAGGTCCTGCTATATATTATATTTTTGAATTTCTTCTTCCGCAAAAAATTTGCATTTGCTGAATTAAAACAAATAAACCGGCAAAAAATACTATCATGAGGCGATGATATGAAAACAGCAAAGCTTATACCTTTTGTTATAGCCATACTTATTTTCCCAATCTGTACCAATGCAGCTCCTTTTTGCTCATGTGGTAGCAACCGATACTTAAAGTTACAGAATCCACCTATGTATGGCCAAGATGTAAGGGAAATACAAACTCAATTAAAAAATATGGGGTATTATCATGACCCCATAAGCGGCGTGTACGATAATATTACTGTAAAAGCCGTTAAAGCCTTTCAGCAAGATATGGGCTTAGAAGTCGATGGCATTTTAGGTTCAAGGACACTTGATAAAATTGCCGAGCTATTTGAACAGCCTGTCGCAAATCTAGAACCGGAAAAACCTAAAGGCGAAGTTAGTCTAGTTATATTTACTTTAGAACGGCAGCTTATAGTTTTGGATGACGGCAAACCTTTTAAACAATTCCCAGTAGCGGTAGGAAAATTTAACACACCGACACCCATAGGCGTCTTTACTATAACTCAAAAAGATATTTGGAGCGGAGAGTTTGGTTCGCGTTGGATGAGATTAAGCGTTCCTTGGGGAATATACGGAATCCACGGTACTAATAAGCCTTGGAGCATAGGCACTTTTGAATCCAGCGGTTGCGTCCGAATGTATAATACACATGTTGAGCAGGTCTATGAATGGGTCACAATCGGTACAAAAGTATTTATGGTTGGGGGTGTAGATGGACCTTTTACCTTCGGTTTAAATACTTTATCACAGGGCTCTAGGGGTTCTGATGTCCTAGAAGTGCAAAAGCGTCTTGCCGGTTATGGCTTTTATAACGGTGCTTATGACGGAATTTATGAACATGAAACCCAAAAAGCCGTTCTGGCCTTTCAAAAAGCTAAAGGGCTTTACCCGTCCGGAAAGGTGGACGCGGCTACCTATAAAGAGCTGGGAATATTACTCTTTGAATGACCTTAAAAAGGCTAAATGCAATAAAACTGGCTAGAACACTCAATAGAGCTACCATAGCAGACACAAATCATTTCTTTTATGCATTTTTCAAAGGCTTCCTGGCATCCTATTCCACTTTTATCCCGGTTTTCATTATTTCTCTAGCTAGTGGGTTTGATGTGCTAAAATCATCTCCAACTACTGCTATATCAATATCACTATCGGATGAATAGTTGCCTTTCGCATATGAACCATATAAATAAATGTGTTTTACATCCATTTCCTCCCGAAACGAAAGCATCATCTAGTAATATTATAAAAGTCTGAATCAATGTTCAAGCAGATTTTTTTCAGTTTAACATATTATACCAAGTAAAACTAATACGCATGAAAAAAGAAGAACCAATCCCAAAAGGTCAGTTCTCCTTATCTGAGTTTCGACAAAATTCGGGCGGTGCCAGGCACCTTTACCTTTTTTAGAGGAAATTCATGACACTATGTCGAATAAAAGGGAATATGATAATTAGAAAAGGTGGATGGATATTGAGATGAAAGTAACTTTTAAGAAGTATACGTCGGCTGTTGTAGTTAGTATTTTTATATGTGCCTTATTTGCCAATTGTATTCAGGCATCAACACTGTCTTATAATACATTGTATAGTTCATTTCAATCGGCGTTAAAAGCAGGTAGCAACGACGAGATTATCAAATACGCTGAAAATCTTGCTGCGGTTTTGGAAAGCGGCCAAATTTCATCTACATCATATAAGGCTTTTATGCTAGGAAGAGACACGGAACAGGTTTCCATCGAAAAAGCCTTAGTATTTTATGAAATAGCCCTGAAATATGCCCCGGCAGATAAAATAGATCATTGGACCGGCGGGGTTGCAGCAAGGCTGTATGAGATGGCAAATCTCTGTTTTGACAAAGGCGATTATGACAATGCGTCAAAGCTATATAAAAAGTATTTGCCATATGCCGTAAAACTTGGATGGAAAGATGGGGCAAATATAGCCAAGGCCCGAATCGTTTCGGCTGATATCGATCTGGATCTTTATACTAAAGATTTTAATAAAAGAAATGTAAAATATTATGGGGCAAAGTATGAACCCCATTCAGGAATATATTTCGGCAGTACCTACGATAGGGACGACCGTATAGGCACATATAAATTTGATGAGATAAAAACGTTTTTCCCAAAAAAGGATGCCGCTTATCTCATATATTATCACTGGGGTGATGATATAGCTTCTCTTGATAGGTTCTTCAATGATGCTGTAAAAAACAAAATAGGTATCCAACTGGCGTGGAATATCGCCGACGGGGACAAACAAACTGTCATTAATAATATAGAATCTTATAAAAATTATATTGAAAATATAGCTAAATACTTAAATAAAAAAGACATCCCTGTTTTTTTACGTTTTGCGTGTGAAATGAATGATAACGAATTAGGTTCTAATCCGACCGCTTACATAAAGGCTTTTCAGTTTGTTCACGATATAATGGAACAATGCGCTCCGAAAGTTGCTATGGTTTGGTCTCCCAACGATATAGGAAGAGATGACAGCCAGTACTATCCTGGTGATGAATATGTGGATTGGGTAGGTGTAAGCTCCTATACCATAAAATACTTTCAGGGACAAAAAAATTGGAGTGAGCAGCAGGAAATCTACGACAGCCGGTATTTTACCGGAGGATATGCAAATCCCATTGCAAAACTGAAACAAATAACACAAAAATACGGCAATAGAAAACCCATAATGATATCAGAAACGGGAATACCACACCGATTTAAAATAGATAATGAAGACCTGACCGAATGGGCCAAAATACAAATGAAAAGGCTCTACGTTTATGGCCCTATGGTCTATCCGGAACTCAAAGGCATCTATTACTTCAATGTGGATTTGCCCAGTTTAAAATATTACGATTACGCCTTTTACAACAATCCAGCAATGAATGGGCTTTACAATGAACTCATTAAAGATAATTACTTTATCTCAAACATAGGGGAAGATTCGCCTTATTCATATTATAAAATAGAAAACTATGAAACAGCCCCTGGCGAAATACCCCTGTATTTATATGTTTCCATCCCAAGGGTTTTAAAACCGACTGTTACATACAGGCTCAACGGAAATTGGATAGCTACCTTAAATGAAATACCTTACGCTTTTAATCTGAATACTAAAACAATCCCACAAGGTAAGCATATTTTTACGGTTGAGGTCTTTGATGGAGATAAAAAACTAAAAAGTAAAAACTATGAACTTACAATCAACGGCGATACTGTGGATATAAAATCCCTCTAAGTCATAGATAACGATTATAATTCAAAATCATTACAAATGCCACAATGTCAACCTTGTTACTCCTACCCATTTTGTGCCGAATATTTAAAAAATATGGTGCAAGATCCATTTTTACCCACTAATGGTGCTTCTTCGCCAAAATGAGGGCTGTAACTTGAAACTATAACTCTATCTGTAGCATGGCAAAATCCTAACTGATCTTTCCTGTTGACATTGCATTTGTAAGGATATAAATTACATTTCGTAAGATGCCGTTTAGCTTCTTTTACCTTTTCATGTAACCGCCCGTTTTCTAATAAGTTTAAATAACCGGGTTTTATATTAACCTGCATACTCTTCTTCTCCAAAAAGACTTTTTCAGCAAAA
>MPOT01000045.1 GCA_001896545.1 Tepidanaerobacter sp. EBM-38
GTTGTGAATGCTTTCATGGCTTTCTACTTCTACTCTGTAGCATTTGAGCCCTTCTTCTTTTTCCAGCAAAAGAGCTGCATCTCTTGCCACATCCTCCACAAATTTTGGTGTATTATAAGCTGCTTCGGTTACATATTTTTCATCTTCACGCTTTAATAAGGAATAAACCGGGCTCGATGCAGACATTTCTGCAATTTCTGCTAAATGTTCAAACCAAATTTTCTTTTTGGTTTTTACAAGGATTTTAACATTTGCCCGCTGGTTGTGAGCACCAACACTGCTAATAGCCTTAGAACATGGGCAGAGAGTCTGCACAGGAACCACAACCCCGATAATTATTTCAGTTTTATCGTGGTTTTTCTCACCCAATATCATTGCTTCGATTTTAAGCGGCGATATATTCTTGCTTACAGGCGATTCTTTCCAAATAAAATACGGGAACTTGCATTCAAAAAAACTGCTTTCGGCATCAAGCTTTGTTTGTATGCTGCTTAAGATACTTAAAATAATCTGAGGATTGAGAATATCTATTTTATTTAAGACTTCCACAAATCTACTCATATGAGTTCCCTTTATATCGTGATTTAAGGCTACAGATAGGCTAATATTGGCAACGGTATTTTGAAATCCGTTTGATTGGTCATATACCTTTAAGGGCCAGTCAATGTTTTTGATGCCTACTCTGTTTAGTGAAATACCTCGAGTATCTATTTGGCTCTGTATATCTTTTAACAAATCATTCACCCCTGTACATGATGCCACAATTTTCTGTTTCCCAAACCTGGATTTCATAAAGTCGGCAGTTTTCCCTGGATAATTCATTATATAGTCTATCCCAAATCCATTTGGCGATATTTTCGGCAGAAGGTTGCTTTATAAAGTCATTTAGATATGAGTGGTCTAGCTGCTGTAATATTTTAGATTCAACAATGTGTTTTAGCTCAGAAAAATCCATAATCATATCTTCTTTTCCGGGCTTGCCCTCTAATTTAACTACAAGCTTATAAGTATGTCCATGGAGCCTTTCGCATTTTCCATGATATTCCACGAGATTATGAGCTGCATCAAACTTGAATATTCTTGTTAAAATCATTAATTTCCTCCTAGCTTATGGTATTCTTGAGATAATTTGACTCTATTATAACATGTTAATATAAATTTTATATAGGATAAATGATATGAGTGTCTTTATCATCTCTTTGATATTATGCTTCTAAGCACACACCATCTATCTGGTGAGTTAATACCTGCTTTACATAAAGCCACTATATTGAGTCTGACATTTTTGTAAATTCTTCTCTTGAAAATCGCGATTTTTTCATTGCCTCTATAGCAACTTTATACATAAATATTAAATAAGCAAATAGCACATAAAAGTAATTTGCTTATTGCATATATTTAGTATACAATATTATTTAAAAAGTGCCTATTGGCGGTGAAAAAATTGTTAAAAAGGCCTTATTTATCAAAATTATTCCCAATATTTTTTTTATGGATAGGGATAGGATTATCATCAGGAATTATACAGTTATATATGCATAAGAAATGTGGCAAAAATTTACTTATGACTGCATCTTTGGTTGTTCAAATTATTATGTGGCTTGGATTGGGATATTCCTTTAAAAAATTGTACATATTTGCATATCAGGATGAATTGACTAATTTATGGAACAGGCGGTATTTATACACTAGACTCAAAGATGAAATGAAGAGATTGAAACAAAATAAGGTCTTATCACTTGCTATTATAGACATAGATAATTTTAAGTGCATAAATGATACTTTCGGCCATTTGTTTGGGGATAAGGTATTAGTAGAAATGGCCGATATATTACAAAAAAACCTTCGTAAGAATGATATTGTTGCCAGATGGGGCGGAGAGGAATTTATAATAGTTTTGCCGAAAACCGATGCTAAAGAAGCAAAAACGGTTTTTGAGAGGATAAGAAAAATAATAGAAAAATATGATTTTGGATGCAAAATTACTGTATCCGGCGGGATCGCCTTTGCCGGTGAAGATACAGAGGCAGACAAGATAATAGGCATGGCTGATAAGGCACTTTATGAGGCTAAAAGAAGAAAAAACTTGATAGCCGTATATTACAATAACCGAGTTTGACTGTTTAAAAACAAGGCAAAACCTCATGGGTGCTCTTTACAATACTAAAAAACTCTTTAATCTTCCGATAAATCTTAAATGGGAAATGCCCTCGGGAATTGAGGGCATTGAAAAAGTGCTAAATCGTCACTAAGCATTCAGGGCAGTTAATGATTTAGTAAAAATATCAGTTATAACCTTATCGGTAGCAGGAATAGGAGACATAGCGCAAAGACCGTCTAATGATGGTGTTGTTTTTACAAGTTCTACTAATTTTGGTATATCATTTTCAGTAAATCCAAGGTCTGCCAGCTTCTCAGTGCAACCTACCGAGAACAGCCATTCTTCGAACCTGCAAGCGGCATACTTCGCTTCAGCCGGCAGGCCTTTCAGATCCGGAACTATTGGATATAATATATCAGCCAGTACTTCACTTTCTGCAGGATAAATTGCCTCAATTACTGCGGGCAGAATTGCACCTAGGCCTAATCCATGAGAAAGATCGCCTTTTACAGCACTAAGCGGATGCTCTAGCGCATGTGTCAAATGCAGCAATCCATTATCAAATGAAATTCCCGCAAGAAGCGATGCATATAGTAAATAATATCTGGCTGTCAAGTTCTCGGGATCCTTTAACACAATAGGCAAATATCTTGCTACAAGTCTTATGGTCTCTTTGGCTGTTAAAATACTGTAAGGCGATGCCGCTTTCGTAGTGGCAGCTTCTATAACATGGTTTACAGCATCTACAGTAACTGCTATAGTCTGGGTTCTTGAAAGATTTTTCATTAAGGCAGGGTCATCTATAGCAAACCTTGGATACAAACATTCATAAGCAATAGCCGGTTTGTAGTTTTTTTCCGGAATAGTTGCAACGGCAAATCTATCAACTTCTGTCCCTGTGCCATGAGTTAAGTTTATAACAACAAGTGGAACGGCTCCTTCCGGAGCAAATTCCAGATTATAAAGCTGCCTTGCATCTTTATCGGTATATTTTAATAGAACTGATACACTTTTCGCTGTATCTGCAGGACTGCCGCCGCCGATACTGATTATAGCTTCGGCTCCCATTTCTTTGCCCAACTTTGCCGCTTCATCAATCATGTCTACAGTTGGGTTGGGCCCTACTTTATCGTATAGTTTGTAATCAAATCCTTTTTCATCTAATGCCGGTTTTACTACGTCCCATGCTCCGCTAACTTTATAAGAACCTTTCCCTGTAACAAACAAAATCTTAGTTATGTTATGTTCTTTAAAATGATCTAAGATATCAGTAATCTTGTGAATGGCTCCAATACCAAAATATGTTGTATTTTTACACCTGAGTTCAAAAACTTTATTAGGATTTACAGCAAGTTCCCACATAACAATACCTCCTTGTGATTATTTTCACATTCCCTATATTCATTATATAACTTGTATGTCAATTATGTAAAATACAATTATCTATAAATATATCCATTCCGGTCTGTTTTGTTTAAATTTTAACGATCTATTGACAATTTTCTCGATATTATACAGATGTTCTTAGTAAGAAGATTATTTAATGGATATAACTTCTGCTGTGGGGAGGAGTTTATCCTGTGAATTATGTCGATCAATTCATCTACAACTTGGTTTACAGGTTTATTATCTATGAAATATTTATTTTTAATTTTCTTAAAAGGCCTTTTTGCATAAATGAGATCTTCATGAATGTTTTTGATATAATAATCTTTGTGCTCATCTTTATAAGCGTCATCCTTATAAATGTTATCATTTTCATCGGAAAAAATTAATCTTTTAAAAATATGTTCCGCCGAATCTTGTAATTCAATAGCGATTACATGTTCTAAATCCAACAATGGGTTAAAATTTCTCGCATAATATATGGGACTTACTGCAATAACCGTATTACTATCTTTACATTCTTTTATCAAATCTTTTAGAACGTTCCCTTTTATTTTATATCTTTCATGTGGGAAAGGATAATCTATCATAAAATTTTCCAGAGTCGTACCAAATCTCTTTTTTATTTCAGCATCCATATCGATAAAAGAATATTTTAATTTTTTCGCAAGCAATTTACCAGTTTCAGTCTTTCCCACATTGGAGATACCAAAAAGCAATATTATCATACAAATACCCCATTCGCTTTGTAAACAGGTAGAGTACAGTTTGGTTTGTTGCAATAGACTATCGAAATTACTAGGAACATGACCAATATCTATTTTACCGTTTTAGTTCTAAAAAGAAAATATAATTTTATTATTTCGATTCCCTTTTTCGACTTTTCTAGTTTAAGAATGTTTGTTATGTAATACTGAAAGGTTTTAGGCTTTTACTGAACATATTTTACTTATCATTAAGGAAGTCATATGTAATAGATTTGAAGAATGTATACATATATAATCTTAATTAGAGAGGATTATTGAATTATGAATAAACGACAAGTAGATTTACTAAAAAAACTAATAATTCAAGATGATTATCAGCCA
>MPOT01000028.1 GCA_001896545.1 Tepidanaerobacter sp. EBM-38
AAGGAGTGCTATATTATTTCCTAAAAGATTATAGCAACGCTCTTCTTTTTTTAGAAAAAGCAGAAATAATTAATCCTAAAAATATAGACATCAAATATTTGTTAGCAGAAATATTTTTTGCAACAGCCCAATTAGAAAAGGCAGAGGTAAGATATCGGTCTTTGATTGGTAGTAATTCAAAATATAAAATTTTAGGGTTATATGGCATAGGTCACTGTTTGTTAAAAACAAACCGTTATGATGAAGCTCTTGGATTTTTTAATAAAGCATTGTTAAGCACAAAGCAAGAAGATCAAGATAATTTAGTTAAAATATTAAATAAAAGAGGCTTATGCTTAATTGAACTTAATAAAATAGAAGAAGCACGGTTGTGTTTTGAAGAATGTTTAAGAATTTCACCAGATGATTATAATGTTCAATTAAATCTAGCACTAACTTTGAGTAAATTAAAGAAATTCGAAGAAGCTGCCAAGATTTATAAAAAAATACTAAGCAAGACACCACATAATATTATTGCTATTAATAACTGTGCATCATGTCTGGCTGAATGTGATAAAAATTACGAAGCTTTAGAATACTACAACATAGGTTTAACCATAGACCCAAACAACCCTGATTTACTCACAAATAAAGGTTATTGTCTGTATAAACTCGGGCACTATAATAATGCATTAGAGTGTTTGAATGAGGCTGAAAAAATCTTAAAACATGATATAATATTATATAATAATAAAGCTCTATGCTTAGTAGCTATAGGGAAATATGATGAGGCTTTAAAACTTTTCAATAAACTATTGGATTCAAATAAGTGTAATTCGGACGATTTATTATTTAATAAGGCGTATTGTTTAGTAAAAAAAGGTATGTATAGCGAGGCACTTACTTGTCTATTTAATATTAAAAATAAAAGTAGTCATAATTTTGATTTTTATATCTTGAAAGGCATATGCTTTGAGCAACTTGGTAATCATGAAGCTGCAGTAGAAAACTTCAATAAATCACTAATTATTGCCGGATAGGAGTGTAGTATTTGAACATACTTATTACAAATGATGATGGCATATATTCTGAAGGCTTAACTGCTCTAGTTCAAGAGATGTCTAAAATTGCTAATATTACAGTTGTCGCTCCGGACCGTGAACGCAGTGCTACAGCTCACGCAATAACTATGCATAAACCATTGAGAGCTGAAAAAATACATATTCCAAATAGCAAAGTCTCAGGTTGGAAAGTAAATGGCACCCCTTCTGATTGTGTAAAATTAGCACTTGAAGCCCTGCTAGAGTTTACTCCTGATTTAGTCTTATCTGGAATTAATCGCGGTCCCAACTTAGGAACTGATGTAATTTATTCTGGAACTGTATCAGCGGCAATAGAGGCTGCTCTTTCAGGAGTTCCGGCCGTAGCATTATCTATAATTAACCACAATCATAATTATGAAAATGTTAGTTTTGATAGTGCTGCTCAGCTTGCAAAGAAGTTATGCATGCAAATCTTAGAAAAAGTTTTTCCTGAAGATTCGCTGTTAAATATCAATATACCATCTGTTGAGCAAGATAAAATTGCTGGTGTGGCTGTAACTCGCCTGGGTACCATAAGATATAAAAATAGCTTTGATCGTCGTATGGATCCTAGAGGTAAAATTTACTATTGGCTGGCTGGTGAAGCAATTGATAATACTGAAATCGGTTCTGATGTCTGGGCTGTAAAAAACAATTATATTTCAATTACACCGCTGCTTTTTGATTTAACGAAATACGAAGTTATTGAAACAATTAAAAAGTGGGATTTACAAATATAAAATTATGCAGGAAGGTAATAAAAAATGGATACGAAAAGTAAGCTTGAACTTATTGCAAAAAAAGAAATAACCTATAATGATGAGTTATATAAACTCGTAGATTTCTTAAATAAAAATTTAAAGAATAAGCAAATCATAATCGGTATTTCAAAAAAAAATAATAAGGCTATTATATCAATATATAAAACTTAAAACTTGCACCATTGGAGTTCCCTCCACGTATACTATATTAATATTTAGTTTTTGGGAGGGAACGCAATTATGGGTGAAGGATGTATTACAAGATATTTTCCTGGTAATAATACTCCTGATGGGTACTGTTCTTTTTTTGATTATATTCTATCATGGAAACAATCACGGAGAATAATAATACTAAAGGGCGGACCGGGTGTAGGAAAATCAACCATGATAAGAAAACTATCTAATGAATTAGTTCAAAAAGGTTTAGACATTGAATTGCTACACTGTACGGCTGATAGTGACTCTTTAGATGGTTTGATAGTTAAGGATTATAATATTGCTTTAGTTGATGGAACTTCACCTCATATAATAGATCCGAAATTTCCTGGCTGTATAGATGAAATAGTTAATTTCGGCGAATACTGGAATGAAGCCAACCTTTTTAAAAATAAAGATATTATTTTTGAACTGCAGGAAAAAGTAGGTAATCTTTATAAAAGGGTTTATAAGTATTTAAAAACTTCTAAAATGATTTTAGATGATCTTGAAAATATTTATAGCAATGCTGTAATTAATAGATTAAGAGAAGCAAAAACCGAAGAAATAGTAAATCAGGTTTTTAAAAAAGATGTTAAAGTGAATAATAATAAAGTATCTTTACAAAGACATATGTTTGCAAGCGGAATAACCCCGGAAGGTTCTGTACACTTTTTAGATGAGTTATTTGGGAAAGTTCATCAACGCTTCATATTATCTGGTAATCCAGGTACAGGAAAGTCTGACCTATTAAAGAAAATCTTAGACCGTGCTATTAGCGAAGGCTTTGATGCAGATGTATTTCACTGTCCAATGGATCCAAAGAAAATTGAACATATTATAATCAAAGAGCTAGATGTTGGTTTTGTAACTTCTGTTAAACCTCACATACTGTCAAACATAAGGCAGAATGATGAAATAATAAATATGGATTTTGTACTAGACTATTCAAGATTAAAAGGCTTGGAAGAATATATTGAATACGATAAATCAGTTTCATGTGAATTATTTGAAAAGGCTATCGAAACGTTAGGAAATATAAAAAAATTACGTAATGAACTTGAAAAGATTTATGCTTCCAATATGGACTTTAAGGCAGTTAAAACAGTGGAGGAACAGATACTTTCAAAAATTTTAAGATATATAAAATAAAAATTTTATTTTAAGGGCCTTTTTCTTTTTTTATTTATAAAGAAGCAGGAAATTTTAATTTTATGAAGAATATAAGAAAAATACTTTATTTGTGTAAATCGCTGAGGGAGGTAATATAAGAATTGTTTATTTCAGAAAAAGCTCGAAATATAAGCCCATCTCCAACCCTGGCTGTTGATGCTAAAGCAAAGCGAATGAAAAAAGAAGGCCATAATATAATAGGCTTTGGGGCGGGAGAACCAGATTTTGATACTCCTGAGTATATTAAATTAGCAGCTATATCTGCTATTAACCAAGGCTTTACAAAATACACTCCGGTTGGAGGAATTGAAGAACTAAAGATAGCTATATCAAATTATTTTGAGGAAGAAATTGGTATTAAATATACTTCAAATCAGATAATGGTATCAAATGGTGCTAAGCAATGCATTTATAATGCATTATACTGTCTTATAGACCAGGGTGATAAGGTTTTAATTCCTAGCCCATATTGGGTAAGCTATCCGGAGATGGTTAAACTTTGTGGAGGAATTTCAATTTTTGTGCCAACAACCGAAAATAATAGCTTTATGCTAAAGGCAGAAACATTAGAAAAATATATAGATGAGAAAACTAAAGTACTCATAATTAATAGTCCTAATAATCCATGTGGTAGCGTATACTCTAAACAGGATTTAGAGCAAATTGCTGAATTAGCAGTGAAAAACAATCTTTTCGTTATATCGGACGAAATATACGATAAATTAATTTACGACGGCCTAAAACATGCTAGTATTGCTACATATGAGAATATGCTTGAAAGAACTTTATTGATAAACGGTGTGTCAAAATCATTTGCAATGACAGGCTGGAGAATTGGCTTTGCAGCAGGGCCAAAACAGCTTATAGAAGCTATGGAAAATTTCCAGAGTCATTCTACATCCAACCCTAACTCTATAGCTCAAAAAGCAAGCATAGAAGCCTTAACCAATTTAGCTAAAAAAGATGAAACTATTTCAAAAATGGTTGATGAATTTTCAGAGCGCAGAACATATATGGTAAAAAGGATTAATAAAATGAAAAATCTTTCATGTAATTTACCTAAGGGAGCCTTCTATGTATTTATGAATATATCAGGAACCTTTAATAAGCAGTATGATGGTAGAATAATTAATAATTCAACAGATTTTGCTGAAATTCTTTTAGAAAAGTATAATGTTGCTGTAGTCCCTGGAATAGCATTTGGTGCCGACGATTATATAAGACTATCATACGCAACTTCAATGGAGAATATCGAAAAAGGTCTTAATCAAATTGAAGAATTTGTTGAGGCATTGAAGTAAGATGCAAGGATAAATATATAAACCAAATACGTTATTGCTAATTTATTAGGCGAATTTATTAATTAAAAATCTTTGACACCACGAAATAAATATTGTATAATAATAAACGTGTAGGGGAGTAGCTCAATTGGTAGAGTAGCGGTCTCCAAAACCGTTGGTTGCGGGTTCGAGTCCTGTCTCCCCTGCCATTATTAATTTATGTTGAATAGTTAATGCCTCAATTTCTTGAGGCTTATTTTTATATTAAAAACTGCGTGTATTGTATTAGAAGATAATACTATAATCTAATCTTTGAATTTGACAGCCATAATTAATAATAATTAATTGCAAATATATATTTTAGTTTACATAAGATATATTATCGGACGTTAAAATTTTTGTATAAAAATATACTTGATTATACTTGCTGCTCTCATATTTATTTTTGTCAATTTCAATAACTAATATATAACTAATATAATTGTAAATCATTCATTCATTGCTTTTGTTTTAAACTCTTTCTTATAAATAAAAACTAACAAACGTATGTTTAAAATAATATTATCTTATGATATAATAAATAAAAATTCCCAGGGGTGACGAATATACTATGTATGAAAACTTAACGCATAGACAAAAACAAATACTTGATTATATACATAATTATTTCAAAACTAAGGGTTACCCCCCATCGGTTAGAGAAATTTGCGTAGCTACTAATTTAAAGTCTACCGCAACTGTTCATAGCTATTTAGTTCAATTAGAAGAAAAAGGATATATAAAACGCGATCCACAGAAGCCAAGGGCTATTGAAATTATGGATACTAGAATTGTTATTGATAAAGATGTAGTCCAAATACCCCTTGTTGGAAAAGTTACTGCTGGAGAACCGATTTTAGCACAGGAAAACATTGAAAACGTATTTCCTTTCCCTAAAGAAATGTTGCCTGATGCTAATGTCTTTATGTTGGCGGTAAAAGGCGATAGCATGATAGAAGCCGGCATTTTAAACGGTGATTATGTTATGGTTCAATCTACAAATACTGCAAAAAATGGTGATATAGTTGTAGCTCTGCTGGAAGAAGATGAAGCAACTATAAAAAGGTTTTATAAAGAATCAGACCATATTAGACTTCAGCCAGAGAATCCTTTTATGGAACCCATTATAGTAAAAGATCTTAAAATACTTGGAAAAGTAGTTGGGCTTTATAGAAGATTCTAATTAAATATTTATTTTATTTCGAGATTACCACTGTCTATTAATGCTTGAAGACCACTTAGTATTCCGAGTTTTACATGATAAAAATTTAGGCCCCCTTGAATATATGCTGCATAAGGCTCTCTTATTGGAGCATCGGCGCTAAATTCTATAGAAGAACCCTGTATAAAGCTACCTCCTGCCATGATTACTTGATGATCATATCCAGGCATGGCCCAAGGTTCAGGTTGTACATGCGAATCGATAGGCCCCACTTTTTGTATACCTCTGCAAAAATTAATTAACGCATCTTTGTTTCTTAGTATAACAGCAGTTACTATATCGCTACGCCTTTCATTATACCTTGGGTATACTTCAAAGCCTAATTCCTCCATAATTTTAGAAGTAAAGATAGCGCCTTTTAAGGCTTCCCCTACTATCATTGGTGCATAAAAGAGACCTTGAGCTATTAAGCGATTCGAAGAAATTGATGGACCGCAATTTTTATCCAAGCCAGGAGCAGTAAGCCTATAAAAACATTTTTTTACTAATTCACTTTTTCCTGTTATATATCCACCAGTAGGCGCTATGCCGCCTCCTGGGTTTTTTATCAAAGATCCTGCACAAAGATCCGCACCGACTTCTATCGGTTCTTTTGTTTCAACAAATTCTCCATAGCAATTATCAACAAAACAGATTACATCACTTTTTAAGCTTTTTATGTATTCAATAAGTTTTTGTATATCTGTAATACTTAAAGATGGCCGCAGGCTATAACCTCTTGAACGCTGGATAAGAACCATTTTAGTATTATCATTTATATTCTCTTTAATTGCCTCAAAATCTGGTTTACCATCAAGCAAACTTGCCTCACGATACTTAACATCATAATCTTTTAATGAACCGCAGTTATCTCCCCATATGACGCTTTTTAAAGTGTCATATGGGGTTCCGGTTGCACTTAAAAGCTCATCACCTGGCTTTAGCACGCCTAAAAGACACAAGGTTATCGAATGTGTTCCTGATACTATTTGAGGTCTTACAAGTGCATCTTCAGCTTTAAAAACATTTTTATATACTTCTTCTATTGTTTCTCTCCCTGTATCGTTGTATCCATATCCTGTAGAATCCATGAGATGATAATCACTTAAACAAGACTGTTTCATTGCAGTTAAAATCTTTACCTGGTTGAATTCGACAACACTTTCGATATACTTTAAAATAGATTGAATTTCTTCCATTACTTTTCTGGATTTTTTTATAATATCTAGGTTAATTCCATAATCCTTAATAGCAATTTTGTCAATATCTTCATCAAATACATTTGCTCCTACTTTTTTCACTTATTATCCTCTTTTCAATTATAATTCTCGATTATGTACATTATCACAATTTACCTTTAGATTCAACTCTTGATTGCATAACGTGTTGTTATTCTGTGATAATGTCATGTTGAATTTATTCTGATAAAATGTCAGGTATGCGAGAGGAGACATTCAACATGACTCAAAAAGAGATAACTCGT
>MPOT01000102.1 GCA_001896545.1 Tepidanaerobacter sp. EBM-38
ACTAGAAAACCTAGGCTGTCCATATGTGCAAATACCATTATTACTGGTGCTTCGGGGTCTGCCCCTTCAAGCTTTGCTATACAGTTGCCAAATGTATCAATTTTAGTAGCATAGCCAAGCGATTCAAATTCACTTCTCATGTAAGCGGCAAGTTTTTGTTCGTATCCTGCAAGGGCAGGAATCATCGCAAGATCCTCAAGATATTTCTCGATTATATTCAACAATAAAATCAACTCCAATAAAATTTAGGCTTTTAAAGACTTCTTTTGTGTTTTGTTGCTGTAAATTGAAAGACTCTTCTTAAGCTTTCTTTTTTCTATAAGATAATTAGATGTCAATGCAAGTAACAACATTACACCCCATGCAAATTCCTTAAAATATCCACCCAATCTTAGCATGCTAAATCCGCTTGATAGAAATTGTAATGTCACTAAGGATAGCGCCATACAAGAAACCTTTGCATAACCTCCATTAGGATTAGTCGCCCCTAAAACTGCACACAAAATTGCTTGAAAAGTATAGTTTGTGCCAAAGTCAGCCTTTGCTGAATCTGTGCGTGATAAAACTTCCATGCCGATTATCGCACTTAGAATACCACTGTAAATATAAGTTCTCATTAAAACCTTTTTATTTCTCATTCCTGCAAATAGACTAGCAATATAATTAGAACCTATAAACTTGAGCTCAAATCCATATCTGGTTTTGTTTAAAATTACTCCTGTAAGAATCAACGCACCAATAAGCAACCATAAAGGAATTGGAACTGACAAAAATGTATGATTACCAAAATACAGGAACTCTGCCGGAAACTTAGATATAGCTTCTCCTCTGGTTAAGATAATGCCAATACCTGTAAATAAATTTAATGTGCCCAGAGTTACAAGCATCGGTGGAACACCTAGACTTGATACTATAAGGCCATTAAACAATCCACAGGCAATACCCACAGCGATAGCTATAAGAAATGCAGCGGCTATGCTTATCCAAAGATTGATGCCAGATAATTCCTTAAGATATGCATTATGTAAAACTAATGCAGCAATTATGCCTGAAAGATTGGAAATTCCCACCATAGATAGATCGCGGCCACCTGTTATCATAACCATCATCATTGCCAACGAAAAAAATCCTAGTTCAGCTATTTGATATCCCATAGAAGTAAAATTATTCACTGTTAAAAACAATTTTGGTCTCATTAATGACATAGCAACAAAAACAGCTACGGTAATTGTCATGAGTCTCAAAAAATCTTGGTCTTTAGTGAGTAAAGACAAAAAATTTATTTTTTTTGGTTCAGACGGTTTTTCCATCGTTTTTCTTCCTCCTTACTTCACAATTTGCTTATCGCTTCTGTAGACTGAATGATTAGACCGATAAGTATAATGATACCTGTAACTGCCTGTTGCCAATATGATGGCACTTTCATGAGTATTAAGTTGTTAGAAATAAGCGAGAGCAAAATAACACCTAAAGCCGTACCGAGAACAGATCCTCTTGCCTGTTTTCCCCCACCACCGCCCAAAACAACTGCAGCTATAACTAATAACTCTTGGCCAACAAGATCTGCAGGTACTGCAGCTCGATTCAATGTCCCTTGAAACACACCGCCTACTCCAGCTATAGCTCCTGCAATAAGAAACACTAAAAACCTTGTTCTAGAAATGTTTATTCCAGCCCGTTGCGCAGCCGCAACATCAGCACCTATTGCATATATATTTCTTCCAAACCTTGTAAAATTAAGCACGATGTGCATTATTATATACATTGCAGCAACTACAATTACTAGAAAATGTAAATTGTACACTATCCCACTGGAACTAGTCGTAGATGACACATAAGTTACCGCAAGCTTTCTCATGCCTTTCGGCATAGTTGTTATATATGTTGTGCCAACAAAGGCTAGTAAAAAGCCCTTATATAAGCTTTGAGAACCTATAGTTACAATAAATGGAGGTAAGTTTAACTTATCAATAAAAAACCAGTTTATAAGCTCTAAAATAATCCCTATTATAATCGCTGCAGCAAAAATCAAAAACAACGGTGTATCTAACATGGCTCTATCTACCAAATATTTCACAGTAACATACATTGCAACACAGCCAACAGCAAAAAATGACATATCAATTCCACCGGAAATTATAACTAGCATACATGCCAATGCAAAAGTTGCTGATATTATCGAAGCTCTTGTAATAGAATAAACGTTTGCTAATGAAATTATATCAGGATTCACAATACCGAATATAAGCCACGTAATGGCTATAATTATAGCAACCGTGAACTCATTATTCTTTAATAACCTTTTCATGCCGTTTCCTCCGCTTTGCTATCTTCTAAAGCAATTTGTGCTTCAAGTTCTTCCATTGTAGTTTCTGCAATATTACGCTCATCAACTATATACCCATCTTTCATAATAAAGACACGATTACAAAGAGTCATTATTTCTGGTATGTCATCTGAAATTACTATGATTCCAATACCTTCCTTTGCCAATCCCTTGATAATGTTATGAATTTCATTTTTAGCTCCTACATCTACTCCTACCGTAGGTGAATTCAATACCAATATTTGTGGATTTGCAGCTAGCCATTTTGCTAAAACAAGTTTTTGCTGGTTACCGCCTGAAAGTGATTTTGCAGGGTTTAGTGGTCTCATTCCTGCAATAGGGATTAAGGAAAGTGTCTCCTGCTTCTTTTTTCGAACCTTTTTATCATCTAATAACCCATTCTTGCCTACTAATGAACCTATTATTACCGAAATGGAATTGTCCGCAATTGTTTGTTCCATGTGCAAACCTTCTGTAATACGGTCTTCCGGAACATAACCAATATTATATTTAAGAGCATGCTGCACATTTCGTATGATGCCTATATTCTCGCTATTAATAACTATATTACCGCTTGTTGCAGGCATAATACCAAATAATGACTTTGCTAATTCGTTTCTACCACAACCTAAAAGACCAGTTATGCCGAGTATTTCTCCTTTATAAAGCGAAAAATTTATGTCATAAAACTTATCTTGCAATGTGTAATTTTTTACTTGCATCAAAGGTTTCTCATCGGTTTTAATAAAGTTAAACCTTTCTTCGCTTATTTTCTTTCCTGTCATGTAAAAAATTAAATCCTCTTTAGATAGTTTTTTATCTTTACACTCATACACATTTTTACCGTTGCGCATTACGGTAAAACTATCTGATATCTTTAAAACTTCATCCAGCTTGTGACTTACAAAAAGTACTGATACGCCACGCGATTTCAGCTCGCTTACTACCTTAAAAAGATTTTCGACCTCTTTTGCAGTAAGTGCTGTTGTAGGCTCGTCCATAATAATAAGCTTTGCATCCTGAGCTATAGCTCGGCAAATAGCAACCATTTGTTTTTCAGCAACGTTTAATTCATAAACATACTTATCAATATCTATATCAAATTTAATTCTGTCTAATGTTTCTTGTGCCCGATTTTTCATATTCTTCCAATTAACAAACTGACTTTTACTCCTTATAGAACTGTACATCATAACATTCTCAGCTATTGTCATATTTGGAAAAAGTGAAAAATCTTGATATATAACTTGAATGCCTTCGTTCATAGATTCAATGGGAGTAATTTTTTTATACTCTTTACCGTTGATGTATAAGCTACCTTTGTCAAATGTATAAAAACCTGATATTATTTTTATAAGTGTAGATTTACCACAACCATTCTCACCAATTAGGCAGCGAATTTCTCCTTCACCAATTGAAAAATTCATGCCATCCAATGCTAATACACCAAAAAAAGATTTATACATGTTTTTTACGTTCACAATATCTGCCATGTTTTACCACTCCAGCCCTTTTATATGGTTTAAGTAACAACACTTCTTACATGCTTACTCAAAATTTCTTCATCATATTGGTGAGTATTATTTATAACAGAATAATAAGAAGATTGGCAAAGTTGATAGTTTTTTATAACAAATCTAATTGTCGCTTAAAAAAATAACGGTAGCCGAATGATTGGCCTATTGCAAAAATCGGCCACCGATTTAAATTTAACTACCACTTCAGAGCTTTTATGCGCTGTTAATTGCTTCTAGAAGTCATAATCTGCCATATTTTCTTTTGTTACGTCGACCCAGGCTGATCCAACTAATAGATTACCTTCAAGAGTGCATTCTTCAAAACCTGGCACTCCAAGATCTATACCGTTTTTAATCTCTTCACCTTCAATAACTTTTACAGCAAGAGAACACATTGCTCTACCGGCAATAGCTGGATCCCAAAAAGATATTTTCTTAATTGTACCGTTCTCAAGATAATCACGAACAACAGATACAAGGCTCGTTCCTGCTAAGGCAATTTCACCAGCCTTGCCAGCTTCTTCAATAGCCATAGCTATTCCAGGTGCATTAGTCATGTCCATTCCAATAAATCCTTTGATTTCTGGGTATGAAGCGATAACTTCCTTAGCTACTTTATAAGAACCTTCCTGGCTTCCGCCTTGAGCCATTGATTCAACCATGTCACATACCTGATACATATCCGGATACTTGGCTTTTTGATACTCAATAGCGCCGGCTGCCCACTCCTGATGAGAAGCCATTGTCAAAGCACCTACCATGATACAATAGCCACCTTTGCCGCCCATCTCAGTAGCTAGATTTTCCATAAGATGTGCACCATACTCCTTATTACGAAAAGCTTCAATATCATAGTTGACATTTTCTTGATTTGGGGCTTCGTGACTAATAACAACTATTCCATTATCCATAGCCTTTTTAAGTACAGGCTCTAATGCTTCTGGAGAAACGGGAATGACATTTATGGCATCTACGCCTTGTGCTATAACGTCTTCAATTACCTTAACCTGTTCGGCTGCATCCGCCTTAGAAGCACCAACCTGGAATACCTCATGCCCAGTTTCCTTTGCAAACTGTTTGTTCCCAACTTCCATTCTGTCCCACCAAGCAATACCAACCATTTTTGGTACATTTGCAATAACATATTTTTTAGCTTCATTTTTGTTTTCTTCATTGTTAGATGGTGTTGTGCTTGTACCCCCACAGCCAGCGAGCATGGAAAAGGTTAGAAGTAAAACTAAAAGCAATGATAATTTTTTCATTTTTCTTTTCTCCTTTAATTTTATTTCATATGTAACATGTTACATATGATTACGATAGCTAGTAAACACCTAGAGCCAGTCAACTGCTCCTCCCTTATTGACCTCCTTAAGAATCGCTTATTTTATAAGTTTTTTCTTTATCTCACTTCCTTTCACTTGTGAGTTTTCAGTTTTGAATTTGTGCATTTAGTACGTATCTGTTCGTGATTTTCTATTATATTGATATCAGTCCATTGCTCATTGCTAGATTTTAAAATTACAGAAAATACTTGATGTCTAATTTCAAATGTCTATCTGTTTGTCCATATATTTACTTATTTGTTTTATTGCTTTTTTTTAGTTTCTTTTTTATTGTATTCTATAAATTTTTTAAAAATCCTTCTTTTTTATTTTAAAATTTTATAAGATTTTTTCACAACATCATTTTAAATTTAGTTTATGTTTAATGGCAGTTCCTACCATATATTGATAATTAGGTTAAAAAATGAAGGTTTTTGAACTCGAACCACATATTGTTTTTTTGCTTCTTGAATACGTTTTTTATAAAGCCAGATAGATTAATATAATCGTTAAGACTTGCAATCTAGTCATAAATAACTTAAGATATATAAAAACAATTAAATTATAACTAATAATAAATTTTTTATCATAAAAGTAAATAATGATAGAAAATTCTATTTAAAACTGTAGAAAGGAGTCGGGGTATGGATTTAGTGATAGATGTTCATAACCATACGATAGTCAGCGGACATGCCTACAGCACCGTTCAAGAAATAGCTGCGGAAGCAAGCAGAAAGGGTTTGAAGATGATAGGCATCACAGATCATGGTCCGGCAATGCCAGGAGCCTTTAGTTCATCTTTTATCGGGAATTTATCCATATTACCAGATTTCATTTATGGAGTAGAAGTATTGAGAGGCGTAGAGGCAAATATATTAGACCAAAGCGGAAAGCTAGATGTGCCTGAACGAAGGCTAAAAAGATTGGATGTAATTATTGCCGGATTGCATGACGCATGCGTTAGACCTTGGGATACAAAAGGAAATACACTAGCTCTAATTAATGCAATGGAAAATAAGTATGTTGACATTATTGCTCACCCTGGAAATCCTGCTTTTCAGATAGATAAAGAAGCAGTCGTTTTAAAGGCTAGGGAAACTAATACCTTGATTGAAATAAATAACGGTTCATTTTACAGCAAAAGTAGGTTCGGCAGTAAGGATAATTGTTATGAAATAGCAAGATTATGCAAAAAACACGAGGTTTCAATTATAGTTGGCAGTGACAGTCATTTTTCATTTGAAGTAGGAAGATTTGATAAAGCAATAAAATTGTTAGAAGATGTACAGATGCCTGAAGAATTAATTATGAATACATCTGTAGATAAATTAAAAAAATATTTAATAAAAAAGGGGAAAGAAAGGTATGGAAAGCAAGCAAACACTGATTAATCTATTTGCCGTGTAAATTATAGTTTTTACAGCAAATATAAATCAATAAAAAACTTGTTTTAGCTAGTAAGTTTTTCTAACCAAAACAAGTTTTTTAAATAGCTTTGCCAACAGTAACTTGATATCTCTGCTTCCTCAGAACTACACTAGAAAGTTAAATTGCCGGAAACACTAAAATACGTGGCATTTTCTAGTTTTAGTCGTGCAAGGTTGTAGTTATATATGGCGCCTAATCTCTGTACTTGGACCTGCTTTAAGCCTTCTTCGGCTACAGCTACATCTACGCTTCGGATAAGCCCTGCTTCATAGCTGAGTTTTGCAAGTCGCAGGCTTTCCTCTGCCATCTCTAAAGCCTTATCTAGAACCGGAATGTTTACCTTTGCATTCTCAAAATCAAGCCATATTGCCCTGATTTGGGCCTCAGCGGCACTTTTTGTGTCTTGTAGCTTAAGGTGGGCTTCCTCCATGGCATATTCTTTTTCCTTATAGATGAAAGTATTAGATGGATAAGCTTTGCTGCTAAGTTTAAAATCAAGTTCGGCTATTTCAAAAGCACCTTCAGCGCTCATAATGTCAATTCGATTTTTTTCGGCTGCTTCAAGCAGTTCATCTAAAGTTTTATCAAAATCATCGGGCTTGTCTTTAAAAGAATCTGTAAGCTCAATGGCACGATCTAAAGGCAATCCTATAAGTTTCTTTAGATTCATATAAGCTTTTTCCTCTTCAGACTCAGCTTTTAATAAATCTGCCTCAGCCTTGGATAGCTGCACCTGAGCATCTAAAACTTCGTTTTTTGTTATTGCACCAGCTTTAAATTTTGCCTTGGCAATTTGTAGCATGTCCTGATATCTACTTACTGCCGCTTGGGCTATAGCCGTATTTTCTTCAGCCAAAAGAACTCCGTAGTAGGCAGCTTCTATGCCAAAGTTAATGCCTTTGACGGTGACATCTATGCCCACTTCGGATAACTTCACTCCTACTTCAGTCTGTTTTTCTAATAGGTCCATGGCATAGGTGTATTCAAAACTTGATGATATACCGGGATTAACTGGCTTTAATCCTTCTTCCTCTAGTTCTTTTTGTTTTTCCTCAGGTAGTTGATTCCATTGTTCAATAGCCTTTTTTATCTCATCTTCTAATTTTCCAGTCTTCTTATCCTGATACCTATACTGCTCCCTTGCCAATTCGGCCTTTTCCAAGCCTAATTTTGATAGTTTTACCTGTTGGTTGTTTTCTTCGGCGATTTTTACAGCATCTTCCAGCGACAATTTTAAAATCCCATCTTCGCTTTCATTGTTTTCTTGTGCAAAAGCAAAGCTTGAGGTTATTAATATTAATATAAGCAGCAAAATTACACTCTTGCTCAACCAAGCTTTTGGCATTACAAATCCTCCTTTTAATTCTCAAATTTATGTGCATAAGTAAAGCTCCAAACCTGCGCCATTTATTACCAGCAATACTCCATGCCAATTTAACCAACTTATAAGACATAATTATTATGCAGCTGGGTTCTTTTCTGTAATTTGCCACGAAAATACACAGATATTGACTTACAATTCGGGGTCAACATCTTAAAAATTTCCCCCGAATTGTCATATTTAAGCCTCAGCTGATTTTCTTTTATTCCTCCAATTCTTTCTATAACGTGCTACAATATCTCCCCAATCTTCAAAAATCGTATAAACTACGGGTATAACCACCAAAGTTAGGATTGTGGAAATAGTCAATCCACCGATTATACTTGTAGCCATGGGAGCTGCCAGTTCTGCTCCTTCACCTAGGCCTAGTGCAAGCGGAACCAAACCAAGAATAGTAGTCAATGTGGTCATGAGTATTGGTCTGAGTCTTGACGGTCCTGCCTTAATTATAGCTTCATTTCTTGGAATTCCTCTTTCTCTAAGCTGGTTTATAAAGTCTATCAATACTATTGCATTGTTGACCACTATGCCCGCCAGAATGATTACTCCCATAAGTGATGTCATATTTATGGTGCGCCTTGTTAATAATAAGGCAAAGACAACACCTATAATAGCGAGCGGTACGGTAAACATTATAATAAACGGCTGTTTTAGAGACTCAAACTGAGAAGCCATAACCATATATACTAATACAACAGCAAGCAAGAAAACCAACGCTAAATCACTAAAGGACTCTGCCATTTGTTGCTGTTCACCGCCCATTTCTGTGCTATAACCTTCCGGTAACTGAAGTTCATTTAACTTCTGCTGTATCTCGCGGTTTACCGTGCCTGTATCTCTACCTAATACGTCGCCGGTTATTGTTACCTCACGCGTTTGATTTTCACGAGCTATGGTAACAGGACCTATACTTTTATTTACTTCTGCTACATCCCCTAATGTTATAAGAGCTCCCGAAGCATTGGGAATAAGAAGATTCTTTACCTTATATATGTCATCAATCAATCCTTCATCGGCTTTTATCACCACATCTATTTCATCACCGCCAATCTTGTATTTTGTAGCGGTACTGCCTGATATGGTGGAATTTACTATCTGTGCTACTTGTGCACTTGACAAGCCGTACATAGTAGCCTTATCTCGATCAATTTTAATGACAAGTTCAGGTTTACCGTCTTCTAAACTGCTTTCGACTTCTCTGGTACCGGGGACTGCCTTAACAATTTCTGTAACTTTCTTCGAGACTTCAGCTAGCTGCTCTAAATCATCACCCTTTACCTTTATTGAAATGGGTGTTAATAAATTTCCCGCTGAAAAGCCCATACCGCTTAGTGCTTGCACGTTAATTTCGGCACCGGCCATATCTGCTGTCAGATTTCTTATATTTTCCGCTATTTCCTCTGAAGTGCGATTACGCTCCGACAGTGGAACAAGTTTAATTGAAATGCCTGCCTCACTGCTCTCGGAAAAAGCGCCTCCAGCAGACATTTTCATTGTAGATCCAGTAGTTTCAAGTATTCCATCTATTTCTGGAATTTGCTCGAGTTTTTCTATTACATTAGTAACAAATTTGTCAGTTTGCTCTAAGTTAGTACCATAAGGTAACTTAATTGAAATACTTATAGATCCTGCGTCAGAACGTGGAAAAAACTCCATCCCTACCAACGGAACCAAAGCTATGCTTACTATAAACAATGCTACTGATGAAACAACGATAATTTTTCTGTGACACAATGCCCATTTAAGAAAACCGGAATATTTTACTTCTGTTTTTTCATAAAAGGTTTTAAAGCTGTTAAGGAGTGAAGCTAAAAATGTTTTTTTCTTTCCGCTTCCTTCTTCTTTCGATAACCCGCTATCCGTTATTTGAACCATTAATTTAGACGATAAAAGAGGAACTACAGTCAAGGCTACCAGGAGCGAAGACAGAAGGGAAAAAGTAACTGTAAGTGCCAATTCGTTAAACAGTTGAGCTGTTATACCTTGAACAAATACAATCGGCAAGAATACTGCTACGGTTGTTAGAGTAGATGCAGTTATCGCAAGTGCTACCTCATTTGTTCCAGATATGGCTGCGGTTATCGGTTCCTCTCCTGCTTGACGGTGTGAAAAAATATTATCTAAAACTACTATAGAATTGTCCACCAGCATACCGACACCCAATGCCAATCCTCCAAGGCTCAGCATGTTCAAGGTAAAATTATTAAAATAAATCAATATAAATGTTGCTATGATTGACACAGGTATAGAAATGCCGATAATCAGCGTACTGCGCAAATGTTGAAGGAACAGGTATATTACAATTACCGCAATAATACCTCCCATTACCGCATTGCTTTTCACATTATCAATAGACATTTCTATATAATCCGATTGATCAAGAATCGCATCATATCCTATATCTACAGGAATCTCCGACTGCAGTTTTGTCATTTCGGCCTTTACCTTTTTAGCTACTTGAACGGTATTATAACCACTTTGTTTTTGCACACTCAATGATATACAGGGTTTATCATTATAGCGGGTTATTGTTGATATATCTTTGTGAGTATCTTCCACTTTAGCAATATTCTTTAGTAAAACACTGCCACCCTGGGGCAGTGGAATAGGTAAATTTTCAATTTCCTCCACATCTTTAAACTCCGCTTCAGTTCTTAAGATATATTTCTTTTTCCCTTGATTTACATTACCGCCGGGAAGATTGATATTTTCCGCCTGAAGCTTGCCTGCTATCTGACTCATGCTCAAACCGTATGATGCTAATCGGTCAGGGTCTACTTCTATGGTTATTTGTCTTTCAAGACCGCCTAATATATCAACAGAAGCAACACCTTCAATGCGTAAAAGCCTATCTGAGATAGTATCTTCTGCTATATTTTTTAGCTGGACAATGTTATCGCCGCCATAAAGAGCAATTTGCATCATCGGCATCATTGTCGGATCAAATTTAACAACCATTGGATCTTTGGAGCCTGATGGCAAAAAGCCCTTTATTAAATCGACCTTTTCTCTCATATCTTGAGCAGCTATGTCCATATCGGTTCCCCAGTTAAATTCTACCATAACCATCGAGCTGCCTTCACTGCTGCGTGAAATAATATTTTTAACATTACTCAAAGTAGCAAGTGTCTGTTCAATTGGTTTAGTTATCATGTTTTCAACTTCTTGAGAAGATGCGCCGCTATACTGAGTTATAACAACGCCCACAGGTAATGAAAAGTCTGGGAGTAAATCTATTCCAAGCCTTGAAAAAGATATAATGCCTAAAACCAAAACAATTGCTATAATCATCAGCATGGTTATAGGTCTTTTTATAGAAAATTTAGCTAGGTTCATTTTGTATCACCCCGGCCCTCTATCTTAACTTTAATACCATCAGTTACAAAATCTTGCCCTTCCACTATTATTTCTTTACCGGGGGCTAATCCTTTTATCACAACTATTTTCCCCATAGATGCTGACCCGATTTTAATCTCATTAGCTTTAGCTTTTCCATCTTCCACAGTATACACTACTGAAGTTCCATCATATGATACAACAGCATCTTCTGGCACTGTCACAACTTCAGAATGTAAGGCTACCATCAATTTAACTCTTGCAAACATCCCGGATTTCAAAAGATTTTTTTCATTTTGCACCAATATTTTTACCGGATACACCTGTGACCTTGAATCTTTAAACGGACTTACGCTGATAACTTCTCCCTTTAAAACGGAATCACTTGCCGTATCCACTGTAACTTCTGCTTCCTGCCCAACTTTCAAACCACTTATGCGGTCTTCGGTAACATTAATTTGTATCTCAACACTATTCAAATTCCCAACAGTCGCAACAGAATAGCCAGCACTTACCAGCTGACCTACAGTAGCACTGATAGCTCCCACCACACCGTCAATGGGCGATGTAATAAGGCAGTTGTCTAAAGCCGTATTTGCTGCAGTAAGCATAGCTTCTGCCTGCTTTACCTGGGCCTTTGCCATAGATAAACTTTCCGGGGCAGTTTTTTCTTTAGTCAATGCAAGCTGTGTTTTTGCTGATTCATACTGCTCCTTAGCTATACTATATTGAAGCTCTATACCTTCAAACTGCTGTTTTGTAATGGCTTCCTGCTCAAAAAGCACCTTCATCCGCTCATAGTTTTCCTTAGCATTATTAAAATTCGCTTCAGCTTGGTTTACTGCTGATTCCAATTGGGCAATCTGCTGAGGCAGTTGGCCATTTTCCAAGCTGCTAAGTTGTGCCAGTGCGGCCTCATATGCTGCTTGAGCTTGGTTTACCTGTGACGCCACATCTTTTTGTTCAAGCCTTATTATGACCTGTCCGGCTTTTACTGTTTCACCCTCTTTTACAAGAATCTGTTCCACCTTACCACCCATTTTAGGCGAAAGGCTAACTTCATCAACGGCAGTTATTTTCCCTGGAAAGGATTGATATTCAGGTAAATCTTCCATATTTGAAAGTGCAACTTTTACCGGCACGACCTTTTCCTGTTCTACCTCGGTTGTAGCTGTTTTTGAGCCACAGCCGGAAAGTATTAGACCAAATATTAAAGCAAAAATTACTACATATGCTACTCGCTTATTTTTCATTTTCATAATACACTCCTCTTTTATGCTAGTTTGTACCGACCGGTCAGTACTATTGGAAGGCGTATTGTATAACATAAAAATCTCTGCCCCGAACATTCTTCAATTCATGATTCAATAACAAGTCCTTTTGCAACGATATCCACTAAAAGTTCCACCATTTCTTCAAAAATATCATCATCAAAATCCTTTTTATGTAGTATAGGGTGATACATTGTTTGCAATACTGCTACAATTACTTCAGGCCTGTAGTTGTCAATAATGACTCCCTCACGTTGCAACCTCGCAATCAGCGGCAAAAAGTCACGCACAAACCGCTTGTTATACTCTTTCATTTTTTTCGGAGGAATTTTTCTTACTAAAAGATCCACTTCCTCCTCCAAAAACATTTGCTTAATTATCGGATTTGTGTTTACTACATTTAAGGCTTTTTTAAAAAAGACTTTAAAATTCTTCCTTGTTAAACGCCCAAAACTCTTTTCCTGCTTCAAAAACTTTTCCTTAATAGCCTCGCCTTCCCTATCCATAACTTCTAAGTAGAGATCCTCTTTAGAATCAAAAAAGGTATAAAATGAACCTTGAGCAATACCCACTGCTTTCGTCAGGTCTTCTATACTCGTCTTTTTAAGCCCATATGTACCAAAAAGCTCTCGCCCGGCATTGATTAGCTCACTTCTAATGATCTCCTTTTCCCTATCGGTAAACCCCCTCGCCATTACTTCACCCCTATATCATGAACTTATGAATATATAATATTTATATTCATCTTATTTTATCTTCATACTACATCTTTGTCAACATAAAAATCGGCTTACATCTGTTAAAAAACATATTGATTATTGTTATAACAAGCAAAAATACGCCTGAGGTCTTAAGCCTAAGGCTAATACCTTTACTCGTAATATTCCAGAGCTTTAGTAGCTACGATACATACGGCAAGCCACAGTCCACCCAGCAAAAATCCCGCCAATACATCACTGGGATAGCTTATACCGGCATAAAGCCTGCTAATGCTTACTAAAAACATAAGGCAAATCCAAATACTTATAATTATAATTCTTTTAGGCCTATCCTTCTTTCTTAAAAGTAAAAACGCCATATACCCAAGCAGTGCGGTAAATAACACGATAAAGCCGCTGGGGAAGCTATAAGAAAAGAAGTCCTTTGCATTTACTTCTGCTAGTATCCTTGGCCTTTTATAAAATGATTTGAAACCGTATTGCAGAAGAAAGCTTCCCAAAAATGTCACCAAGGCCATAGCCGGGTAAATATTTTTCTTGTAAAGAATCTTAATGTAAAACAAGCACAAAATTATCGCAATCATAAAAATCACAGGCTGCTGCATCTTATCAAGAATATATGCAATATTTGCTAACAAGCCTGAATTTATGCTATCTATAAAGTGCATTATGCCTTTATCAAACCATTCCATTTCTTTTTCAAAAACCTCAGTTGCCAATTTAAAGAATAATATGCCGAAGGTGGCTGCGATGCTAAAACCTGCCGCCAAATATATTCCGAATTCACCATAACAAACTAAAAAATCCTTTAGTTTTTGTTTTATTAAATACGATACGGTTTCTTCTTCCAATTTAAAGTTGATTTTAATACCGCTTTTTTTCATTAGAAAGTATATAAGGGCAGCAGCAGCCAGCAGTGCAAAGGAACCCGGTCCTAAAAGCCTGTTTACGTAGACCATGGCATCTTCACCCATACTCAAGACGACTATTCCTTCTAGAAAGAATCTGGCACTTCTGCTAAGAATTGTTGCGATAAAGAATGTGGCAAAATTCATATGAAATACACCGGAAGCAATGGTAAATACTTTATAGGGTATGGGAGTAAACCCCGCCACCGCCACAGCCCAGCCGCCATAGCGAGAAAACATGGCTTCAATCTTTTTAAAATTTTTTTCCTTGACAAACCGAGACAGAATAGGCCTTCCTGCCTTTTTCCCGAGAAGATATCCAAAAATTCCGCCGAGAGTAGATGCCGCAGAAGTTATAAGCGCATAATATAAAGCTCTGCCCGGCGAAAAAAGAGCTAATGGCAGCAGCACCACATCAGGTGGTATAGGGAAAAAAGATGCTTCTGTAAAAGCTAAAATAAAAAGTCCCCATGCACCGTTTTGAATAAAAAAGTCCTTTGTACCTTCAATAAAATATAGAATACCTTCCATATCTGTCACCACTTTTACTTTTTAAGCTATTCACATAAGTTTATATAATACAAAATAAAAAATTGATTCTACAGTAGAAACCTTCTTTTCTACATTCGCTTATTATTTATAGGCAGGAACAGTATGCCGGTATTTCTAGGTCAAAACCGGCTTTTTACAGTGGAATCAAAATTATATACCAAAAAGATAATATCATATTAAATAGTCCTTAACAACAAAGAGAGTTTACTATAGAGCAAAAAACATTAATTAAATTTTGAAATTGATACAGAAAATCGCTTAATCAAAAATGCGGCACTTTCCCATTCAGCTCAACATCTAACTTAAAACGTCGTTTTTGAGAATACTTTCTACAGAAAAGTTTTTATTATATAATAATCTATAAAAGGGGGTAGCAAAATGGATATGCTGACAATAGGCAAAATGGCAAAACTGAATAATATTTCTGAGCAAGCCCTGCGTTTATATGACAAGATGGGCCTTTTAAAGCCTGATTACGTGGATAAACAAACCGGGTACAGATACTATAATATAAAACAGTGCGCAAGACTTGATATGATTTCATATATGAAAGAGCTTGGAATGAGCTTAAAGCAAATAAAAGAACATCTTGACCGCCAAGATGTTGATGTAATACATGAAGTGTTGAAGCGTCAAAAAATTTTAATAGACGAAAACATTAAAAAATTAAAGCAAAAGCAGAAGGCAATCGTGCGTTCCATCGAAAACTACAGTCGCTACGCTGCCTCTCCTAGAAAAGGTGTGGTATCCATAGAACAACTGCCTCAACGAAAAATTTACTGTTATAGCTGCAGCATAAATATTTACGAACATGAACTGGATGCTTATGAATACATGCTAAGAGAGCTCAAAAGCCATATACTGCTGCATGATTTGCCCATGATATATTTTTGCAATGTAGGCTCTATAATCCGTAAAGACGTCTTAGATGAAGGAAGGCTCGCATCTAATGAGATTTTCTTGTTCATCGATGACGATTTTGAAGCCAGTAATGGCGTAGAGGTAATTCCCGCAGGAACCTTCGCATGTATTTATTTTGACAGTTTTAGTTTTTACAAGGAAAAGAAATATGCAGGTATACTTCTTGAGCATATCAAACAAAATAACTACAGAATCGTTGGCGATTATATATGTGAAGTAGTGGCTGAACTGCCAATTTTCAAGCAAAACGAGAGAAATATGTTTATAAGATTGCAGATTCCCATAGAACTTTGCTAAACCTTACCTTCGTATTTTATCCTATTTATTAAAAAGTTGAAAATCCTCACGAAATTCAATTGAACCCCTTGACTCTATACTTAGTATAAGGTTTATAATTAAAATAAACAAAATATTATGAAAGGGGAATGTTCAAATGATGGAAAAAGTAAGGGTAATTCAATATGGCTGTGGTAAAATGGGTAAGGTCTTCTTGCGCTACCTCTATGAAAAAGGGGCAGAAATCGTAGGAGCAATTGATATGAATCCTGCCATAGTAGGCAAAGATGTGGGAGATGTGGCAGGGCTTGGCTGCAAACTAAACGTGCCGATCCGCTCCGACGCTGAAAAGGTCTTCGCCGAATGTGATGCCCATGTATGTGTAATTGCCACCAGAAGTCTTGTCTCGGAAGTATACGAGCCCTTCGAATTGGCAGCTCGCTACGGTGTAAACGCTATCAGCACCTGTGAAGAAGCTTTTTATCCCTGGAACACATCTCCCGCCCTCATCAACAAGTTAGACAGACTTGCCAAGGATAACAACTGCACTCTCACCGGTTCCGGCTACCAGGATGTATTTTGGGGAAATCTTATAACAACCCTTGCTGGAGCTACTCACAATATAACAAAGATTGAAGGTTCCTCCAGCTACAATGTTGAAGAATACGGCATTGCACTAGCCGAAGTGCATGGTGCCGGACTAAGCCCTGAAGAATTTGAAGAAAAAATTGCAAAAAACGACTCCCTGCCATCTTACATGTGGAACGCCAATCAGTGGCTTTGTTCACAGCTGGGCTGGAGTATAAAATCCATGGAGCAAAAGCTAGTACCCTTATTCCACGATAAGGACATCTATTCTGAAACTTTGGGAAAGACCATAAAAGCCGGCTATGCTTTAGGAATGTCCGCAGTGGTTACCACAGTCACTAATCAAGGGCCCATTCTTGAAACCCAATGCATCGGCAAGGTGTATCCGGAAGGCGAAGTTGACACTAATCTTTGGACAATCTATGGTGAACCAAATACTACACTCAAAATAGAGCAGCCTGCTACAGTTGAGCTGACATGCGCCACCATTGTCAACCGAATTCCGCAGCTCATTATGGCTCCTCCAGGCTTTTACACTACGGAGAAAATGCCTCCCGCCAAATATCTGGCATATCCCATGAACCTTTATATTGATGATTGCTGCTGGTAACTGAACCAAAAACTAATTAGATTTATTTTGCTATGCGCTTAAAAAAGATCAGGACTTTAGAAAGGCTATCCGTTATATAGGTTAAGAATGTAAAGCTTTAAGCCGAAACTTAAAAAAAAGAGGGCACTGCCCTCTTTTTTACGTTAGAATAGTTTAGTAGTTGTTCACTACTGCTCATTTTAAGTATTCATCCAATTCCAGACTTTACTCTCCTCTTCAGCATACCAATCCTCAGTTCCTGTGAGAAAACGATAAACATTGTCCAAAGAACTTAAATGCTCTTTCTCTTCTTCCATGAGTAGATGAAAAAACTCTTTTTCACGCTTATCTTTGGATTTTTCTGTAAATTCCTTATACATATTATATCCTTTTTTCTCCATTTCCATAGCCAGCTTGTATCCTTCAATATTATCCAGCGGAATATTCTTTTTCTCTCTATCTAGTTCATAGAATATCTTTTTAACTTCAGGTTCCAGTGAATATTTTTGTCTGGCAGTCGGCTCTACATTGCTGCCCTCTTGCATATTCTTATATATTTCTTTAATTCTTTCAGCATGATCTTTTTCCTGTATCGCCAATGACTCAAAAAGTCTTTTGGCAAGAGGCTGTTTTATTTCTTCGGAGATTTTTGTATAAAATTGATAGCCGTTTTCTTCAAACTTCAAAGCAGTTTTTAAGAAATCTTCCACAACATTCATCTCCTTATTTATTAATAGTTATCATTATATTTATTGATATTCTACACTCTTCGCCTATTTCCTCTATTTTTTATCTATATTTTTTATTATATACAAATTTTTTATATAGGACGGCCCCTGCAATAAATCCAAAAATATGAGCCCACCATGCCACGCCGCCTATTGTCCTGCCATAAATTCCCGACATAATACCTGAATTAAGCTGAGTCAAGAACCATATAAACAAAAAAATCGGAGCGGGCACACGTATTATAAACGGAAAAAACGGAATCAATGTTATGATTCTGGAATGCGGAAACATTAAAAAATAAGCTCCCATAACGCCTGCGATAGCCCCGGATGCGCCTACTGTCGGTACATTTAAAAACGGATTAAAAATAAAATGGGCAAAGCCGGCTATAAGACCTGTTAAAATATAAAAAATAGAGAATCTAATCGGCCCCATCCTGTCTTCAACATTATCGCCAAACAGCCACAATGACCACATATTACTGACAAGGTGTGAAAAATTCCCGTGCAAAAACATGCTTGTAAACAATGGAATATAACTTTTTGGATCGCTTAGGCCTTCAAGTAATCTTGACGGTATAAAAGAATATGCAAGAATCATGTTTAATGCTTGGTCACTTGGCAATGTTATCTGATTAAAGAATATTATGATGTTTACAATAATTATAGATAAAGTTGCTATGGGTATTCTTCGGCTAGCCGCAGTATCTCTTAGCGGAATCATATCATCAGCCTGCTTTCCTTTGACTTTTTATTAAACACTTGCTCTCAGACAGCATTATCCTATTAATATAATGCTTGTTATGCTATCTTTCTTTTTAGTTTATATCAACGCTTCCTTTATATTTACTTGTGCCAGTGTTAAAACGCATCGCATATGGTGGATATTTATGATATGTAAAATTATAGTACTAATTTATTATATACTATACTGAATTGTAAAGCTAACTTTTTGTTTTTAGAATTTCTAAATTTAGATTCTACCGTAGAAAGTTAATTTTAGCCCAGAAATATCAATATATTGTTTTAGATTTAATAAAAACGCTATACGCTTACCATTATTGACGAAGACCGGATTTTTATATTAGAACCAAATAATTTTAGTGCAAAAAATTCCTTTTCCCTTAATTCATAATCATTACATAGCATGCCTTATTATAATCAAGAGCACTGCATTGACATTTCTAGGTCGAAATTAACTTCATGCATTAGAATCAATTTGCAAGTTTATATGTTTAGATAACAGCAAAAAACACCAACCTCTATTTCGATTGGTGCTTTGGAAACCTCTAAAAAATTTCGGTTATTGCTTCCACTGCTTACTTGATAAAAAGTAGTTCAAAAAAGGGAAATCCTTTTTTGAAATCACTTATTTCTTATTAGCTGGTTCTATATTTATTTTTTTACCCTTAATTTGATTATTCTTCATAGTATTGAGGACATCTACTGCATATTCTGCAGGTACCTCAACAAAGGTAAACTTATCATAGATATCAATACTGCCTATGAGTTTTCCCGGCATACCGGTTTCTCCGGCAATAGCTCCCACTATATCCTTTGCTCTTACCTTTTGATTTCTGCCGATATTTATAAAGAGCCTAGCCATTCCTGAAGCTCCTCCGGTGCTTTCCATATCCAGTTCTGAGCTCTCAGGCAGTTCTTGTTCACCATCTTTGCCAAGCACTATTTTCAGCAAGGCGGCGGCAAGATCCAAGGATGTATATTCCTCCTCCATAAGCCTTTCAATCCATTGATTATACTTGCCAAGGCCTCCATCGTCTACTACCTGTTTTACTTTCTCAAGAAGCAGATTTATTCGAGTTTCTTCTACATCAAGAAGTGACGGTATCTCTCGACGAAGTATCTTGGTATTGGCATATCTTTGTATATCCTTTAGTTTGTAAATATCTCTTCCTATCACAAAGGTAAAAGCTTTACCGGACCTTCCTGCTCGGCCTGTCCGGCCTATCCTGTGCACATAGTATTCATCGTTTTGCGGCACATCAAAGTTAACTACAACATCTACATCATCTACGTCCAGCCCTCTGGCTGCAACATCTGTAGCTACCAGGATATCGATTGTACCATTCTTGAATTTGGTCATAACCCTATCCCGTTGAGACTGTGACATGTCGCCGTGTAATCCGTCAGCAGAATATCCTCGGGCCTGTAGCTGCTCCATCAGCTCATCAACACGTTTCTTGGTGTTGCAAAACACCAGAGCTAGATTCGGATTATAAAAGTCAATTAGGCGTGATAAGGCTTCAACCTTATCTCTTTCCTTAACCTCGAAGTAGTACTGTTCAATGTTGGGAACCGTAAGCTCTTTATGCACTACTTTTATAAGTTGGGGATTATTCAGGTATCTTTCGGCCAGCTCCAAAATCGGTTTAGGTATAGTAGCTGAAAACAGCAGAGTCTGCCTTTCTTTGGGCACATCCTGCAAAATCTTTTCAATATCTTCCCTAAAACCCATGTCCAGCATTTCATCCGCTTCATCCAAAACTACTATCTTTGTATTTTGCAGTTTTAGCGTATGCCTTCTCATATGGTCCATAACTCTGCCGGGGGTTCCTATGATAATCTGAACACCCCTTTTTAAAGCGTGGATTTGCCTTTCTATTGGCTGACCACCATAAACAGGCAAAATCTTAATTCCTTCTTTATATTTAGAAAGGGCTTTTAGCTCTTCGGCCACCTGAATGGCCAGTTCCCTGGTTGGACAAAGGATAATCGCCTGCTGATTTCTGTCATCAGGGTCTATCATATCCAATATCGGCAACCCGAAAGCTGCAGTTTTACCTGTGCCGGTCTGAGCTTGGCCTATGACATCTCTTCCTTTGTAAATATAGGGAATTGCTTGGGACTGAATTGGTGTGGCTTCCTCAAAACCCATATCATTTATGGCTCTGAGCAGTTCCTTAGATAAATTTAGTTCTTCAAATTTCATTTGTGACATTAACATTTCCTCTCAATTTTTCTATACTGATTCTGCATGAAAAAATATCCTGCATATAATCAGTATTAGCATTATATCAGTATATCATACATTATACAACTATTTTGATTCATTCACTTTTCTACAAGGTTTTCTTCGAAAGCTTGTAATATCAATGGTATTATATTCTTGCTTCTTCTTCAAAAACCTGATCAAGCTGGCTGTTGCTTGTCACCGGTAAAACTTTACTTCTCACGGCAGTGTTTTTCAGCAAATTCTGCCAGCCCTACCGCTTTGGCAAGATTATCATTCCGGCTTGGGTCGTGGGGTTCCATGGGGTTCCAGTATATCGAACTGAAGTTACAGCATCTTGTTCCTTAACGCCCGCTCAAAATCATCCATCCTGTAATTAACGTTAAAGAAGGGAAGACCACAGACACGGTATTCATTGTCATCCACATAGACTTTAACCGGGATGCCTTCCTTGCCAATGCGAAGTAAAAAGTCTTCTTTCCATTTATCCTGACTTAGTAAATGGTCACCTTTGGGCTCAATAAAAATCTGTTCTTGTTCGTACCCATCCTGATTATGCTTCCGCAGAAAAAGCAAAAAGTCCGGCTCAAATCTCTCTCCGGTATCAAAATCATAAATGGCAAGTTCCGGAATACGCTCATTGCGAACCAGATAGATTTCCTCATATTTTTTCCTTAGCTCCGGCACAAATTCACGAAAATATTTAACGAAGGCCTTCTCTTCAGTAGTGCCAAAATTATCTTCATAGATGTACCAATCTTCACCATAGAGATTAACGGCAAGCTCTCGGATAACGACTGCTTGCGAAACGCCTACTCCATCACCCTGGGGGCTATCTACATAAATTTTTTTGTTCCTGATGATATTCCGAATTGGTTTAGCGTTAAACTCTTTCGTTCCTTCGTATTCCTGAACAATGCCTCCAACATGCTTTGCTATTTCCCCCAATGCCTTCTTAGCTGCCTGAAAAAGATTATCTGCCGTTAAGTGTTCACTATCACTTTCGATAACTAAGGTCACGTTGCCTACATAGCTCGCTGAGGTCAGAAATTCGCGCTTTGAGTGTAAATGGGGATAATGGCTTTTTAGTACGTTGAATTTCAGTCCGTCAAAACTATCCATTGCTCCGTAAAGAATGTTTAAGGGCAAATCTTTGAGCTTTATTTGTTTCGTGTATCTTGATCCGCCTTCATTCATTTTCTCGTCATCAAACAAGCCATAAAGGCGACTTCCTGGCCCGGCAATTTGAACAGGAATTCTCATCGTTTGTACCTTCTTATCAATTTGAGTCACGTTCTCTCTGGACTTCTCGACGCGCCGGTTAGCAAAGACAACACCATGCTGGAAAAATAAGGTTTCTTTGAAACTATCTTTCAGGCGGTATTCTATTTCCACCGGGTTCTCCGGCAATAGACCCGTTGCTTTTAGAGCCATGCGCAGTTCATTGATGTAACGGGAGTCTTGCTTGCTGTGATATAGCAATGTCTCAAGAATGCGGTTATCATTGTCAAGGTCGTAATCATATTTGCGCTTAAAACGCTCCTGGTCTGGCTTCGCAACAAAGGGGCAATATCTCGCACCACGTCCAATGAGCTGTGCTTCTTGGATGGTATAAGTTGCAATTTTTCCCTTTCCGCTTTGCCGTGTTTCGTAAAGGCGCACGATATCAAAGAGGTTGAGTACGTCCCAACCTTCGTTGAGCATATCCACTGTAAAAATAATGCGGTAAGGGTTTGATGGCTCCTCCAATGAATTGACAGCCAGTTGTTTGTCTACCGTATTATCCCTGCTGCCATTTATAATGATACTATTTTCTTCAGCAAAGCCTAATTTGAGAGCATACGTCAAAGCCTCCAACGTTTCATCTTTTTTCCTAAAATACCTGATAGCCTTTGGTAAGAGAGTATTATTAGGTGAATCAAGTACGGCAACTTCTTCTGGTGATAAATCTTCTAATTTTTCAAAGAAAGTTTCATAAAATGCCTCAGAATCTACTATGCGCCTTGATTTCAAGAGCACAACCGGCTTAATATCCTGCCCACAGTCAGCAAAGAGATTTCGCCTGTATTCACTTAAAATCAATGCTCCTAGTGTCCTTTCCCAGGGTTCAAAGTCGCTCTGCAAATTTTGAAAGTCCTTCGTATAGCCGCTGGCTCTGAACTTAGCAAGCGGATAATCAAAGATGATTTTGTCGGTATACTTACGTAATACCGCCGGATCCTTTAAGTCACAGGTGGCGGTAAATTCAAGCAAAGCATTGTCTCGATTAGCCCTGAAAATTCGCTCAACACTATACTCCCATGAATTATCTGCAGCTTCTTCTTCTTTTGTTCGTTTCTTGGTTCTAGTATTGACATGGTGAGATTCATCGGAAATAAGCATGACTCTATCATCTTCAAAATCTTCAATAGTGACACTATTTTCCTTGGGAAAGTTCAGGTCTAAGTGAAGCTTTTGTGTCGTGGTAAAGCAGATATTAATCGCCTGTTCGTCAACAATAGAAAAATTATCGACTTCACGAATGGCAACCTGCTCACCTAGAATCTCAACATTCTCGGCAAAGAGGTATTTCCCGGAAGTAGGGTTTAGAAAGTTTTCCTTCGTCTTTTCCAGGATATTTGTCTGGTTGACGAAAAAAAGAAACTTTCGATAACCTTTTGTATATAGATATAGAATGAGGCCAGCCATAATTACCGTTTTTCCGGAGCCGGTTGCCATATGGAAAAGGGTGTGGATTTGCTTGTTTTTTCTTAAGTTTTCATTTTCATAATAGGTGATGAAGTACTGAAAAGCCTTTCTTTGGTAATCCCTGAGAACAATACGTTCAGAAAGCCCCTGCACGATGAATTCGGGCATGTCCTGGAGAAAGCCGGCCTGTTCCAGAGCCTCAATTGTTTGGTACAAGAATTGCTCAGCCATATTACATCTCACCTTTCCCATCCATACGATAGAAACTCCTTGTAAAAGCTTTATCGGCATCACTGACCGCCAGTTCTTCATCGTCCATATCGCAGAGGTTAACGTAGAGTTTGTTTTTATCTATAAGTTCCATTACGAGTTTTTTCTGCTGCTCCAAAGGCAGTTCAGCAAACTCATCCATATGTGAACGCAAATCATCGGGCAGCACAGCGGGAATTATGAGGCCATCGTCAGTTATGCGATTAAGAATTGCTTGAACAGCTTCGGAAGTGTCTGCTGCTTGAAGTTCCGATACAATGGTTTCGTTCTGCTCCATTAGTTCACAGTAGACAAAGGAGCCACCGCCTTGCCAGTTGACTTCTTGAGAAATGCCAGTTTGGTCGCCATTTATGACATTTTGCAACCTTTTTAGCTGAATACTAAGCTGACCTTCTATTTGTTCAATTGAAATGTATTTTCTTTTTGTTTTATGTGCTACTGAAGCTGTAGTCCCACTACCCCCAAAAAAATCTAAAACTATATCATTTTCTTCAGTGGTTGCTAAGATAAATTTTCGAATTAATTTTTCCGGCTTTTGAGTATTAAATCCTACACGTTCTGAAGCAGCTTGATTTAAGAAAGATAAAACGAACCAATCTCTAGGAAGTGGTCCAGATTCTTCATCGAGATATTGTCTATAAGTATTATCAGATTCTTCTGCTGGGTCACTATCGCCGTCTTTTGTTCTTAGTCGATATTTTCTTCCGTTTTCATCCGTATATTTAAACTTTGATATTGTTACTTCGGAGTACTCTTCTCTAATTAAATCATAATTGAACAAATAATTTCCTTCAGACCTCTTAGCGTAAAAAAGGATATTATCATGTTTACGATTAAAAAATCTTTTTGACGTTTCACGCTCTTTATAACACCAAATAATGTCATTTAGGAAATTTTCCCGGGAAAAGATTTCGTCCATTAAGACTTTTAGATAATGTATTTCATTATAGTCTGCATGAACAAAAATCACCCCATCATCACTTAATAATTCCTTCGCAATCATGAGCCTATTTCTCATAAATGTAAGCCATGTAGCACGATTAAACCTATCGTTGTACTTAAAACTGTCCTTCCCAGTGTTAAAAGGTGGATCAATATATATACACTTTACTTTTCCCTCATATCTCCTCAACAACGAAGCCAAAGCCAACAAATTATTTCCCTTGATAATCAGGTTGTCCGCATCATCAATCTCCGTAATATCCTCAACGCCATTCTCAGAATAGCGCTTCGCATTAGTGAAGACTTTCGGATACAGAAGCCTATTTACCTCGTCCGGAGCAAGGGTCTCATTATAAAAAATCTCATCCCGTTTTTGGTCTTCTTTGGTTTGACCGCCCTCAAGCACACAGTCTTTATAGGGCCAGACAAGCGTTACATCGCTCTGTTGGCTGATAAGCTTTCCTTC
>MPOT01000008.1 GCA_001896545.1 Tepidanaerobacter sp. EBM-38
GAATTGCCCATTTTATTGTTTTTTTATGGGGTAAAATTATTTTTTGCATGCCATCAAACCATTATATAGTCTGGGCCTTGGAACAAAGCAATTAACTCTGTGATAATTTTATAAGTGTGTAATAAGTCTATCCAATCTGCATCAACCGTTTCTCAGCTTTAGTCTAACACGGAAACGGCCAACGTGGTATAATATATCATAAACAGATTTTAACTTCAATTATTGCAAACAATCGCCTTTTAATTTCTAGTCCAAAATCCTCTTATATGCTTCACATATCGTGCTTTTTCATTGTTATAATATATTATTTGAAATCCAAAATCGCACGAGGAACATTTCCAATAATAATAGTTTCTACTAAAGGAACATCTGTCTTGACGGTTATATTTGAGCTGAGCAAAGGTTGTATTATTTGAATATTAGTTATTACTTCCAGAACTATAATGTGTCTTGTTTGATTTATGCCTGCCTCTTCAAAAGCCTCGACCGTATTAACATGTGCAGTACCAGCAGGTAATAACGACAGATGTATTGCAGGACCAAGATTTGATAATATTTTGCTGCCTGTAGCCGAGCCTATAGGTAATGTAATTCCATCCATAGTTACTTTGCGTAAGGCCTTTATTACTTCTAATGCGGTTTCCGACTCTAGTCTATTTATTTCTACAGTATTTATTTGAATTAAAGTTATCTGACCGCTGGTATCTTTATGTATTGATATTAAATCCTTGTATTGCACATTCTTTGCTATTTTGTTTTTTACCGCCTCGTTAATAGCTTCTGTTGCAATAATTCTCGCTTGAGCTTCAGCAATAGCTATTATGTTAGGAGTTAATTGATACTCAATAAAGCTAAACATACCAAAAAAAAGGATAATAAATAGAAAAATTGATATATAAATTCTCAGGGTCCTGAATTTTAAAGTCCTTAAAAATCGTCGGACTCTAAACATAAAAAGCCCCCCTTCCTGTCTATTTTATGCATGAAAGGGGAATAAAGTGACTTTTTTAGCGTTTTAATTGATGCAAAAATTACATGTCGTAAATGACTAGCAGCTAGAAAATTTAAATATCAAGGCTAGTCAAAGAAGGATTTATATGCCTTTCTGCCATACATTGGTTCGGCACTTTTTACTGCACATACTATAGCCTTAGCAACCACTTCGGCTGCAAGGATTCCAATTGTAGAAACATCTGCTTCTATGTTCCCCAATGAAAGACAAAAAATAGTATCTCCATCGAACATAGTATGAACCGGTCTAATAGTCCTTGCAAAACCGTCATGCGCCATAGAAGCAGCCTTTTTTGCTCCGGCTTTAGAAAGCAAGGCGTTCGTAGCAACTACACCAATAGTGGTATTTCTACCAGAAAAGTTTTTAGATTTTAGTTCATTCTTTATACTTTCAATGGTGTTTGCAAATCCTGTTTTTGTTTCATTTAAAGCTCCTGCCAAAATATTTCCTGTATCATAGTCTATTACATCCCCTAAGCAATTCACAACTACAAGAGCAGCCACTACTAATTCGCCAATTTTGATAGAAGCAGTGCCCAGACCGCCCTTCATGGAAAACTCATCACTAAAATATTTGCCTACGGTAGCTCCGGTTCCTGCTCCAATATTTCCCAATTCATCGTTTTTTGCCTTGGCATTCAAACAAGCTTCATACCCCATGTTAAAATCAGGCCTTTTCCTAAAGTCTCCAACCGTTAAATCGAAAATTACTGCAGCTGGTACAATAGGAACTTTTGTTACTCCCACATCAAAACCAATCCCTTTTTTCTCCAGATAATGCATGACGCCCGATGCACCATCAAGCCCAAAAGCACTTCCACCACTCAAATATACTGCATGTACTTTTTGTACTAAATTTTCAGGAGCCATCAAGTCTGTTTCTCGAGTTCCCGGAGCTCCTCCACGCACATCAACACCGGCAACTGCACCTTCACTACATAAAACAACCGTGCATCCAGTCCCACCTTCATAATCCTGAGCGTGGCCTACCTGTATTCCTTTTACATCGGTCAAGCAGCCAAACATCTTTACATCCCTTTCTCAAGCTAAGAATTATAGCTTTTGTTTTACCAATTTAACTATTTCCTTTGGTATTTCACGGTCGGGTAAGACTACATCAACACACCCAGTTTCATATGCAGCCCTGGGCATTCCGTAAATAACCGATGTGCTTTCGTCTTGAGCCATGGTTAAACCACCTTTGGCTTTAATTGCCTTTACACCTTCAGCTCCATCTCTTCCCATTCCCGTAAAAACGCAGCAAAGAATCTTGTCTTTATAAACTTCGGCAGCTGAAATAAACAATTTATCAACTGCCGGTCTTACTCCATGAATAGCTGGAGATGTATCAAGAATGATTTTCCCAGGATTTACGATCATGTGATATCCTCCGGGAGCTATATAAACTACCCCTGGCTTAATAGCCTCTTCGTGCTTTGCTTCAACTACTCTAAGAAAACTGTTTTTATCCAACCTATCTGCAAAAGCTTTGGTAAATCCCGGAGGCATATGCTGCACTACAAATACCGGCACATCTATATCCTTAGGCAGACTTGTAATAACATCATACAGCACTTTTGGACCGCCGGTAGATGCACCTAAAGCTATTGCTTCAATCTTGCTGCTTGCCTTGATGTGTACATTTTTTTCTTCGGTAGCTACTCTCGACATATTCATATTTGCTTTTTTATTTTTAAGTTTCCATGCATAGCGTATCTTATCAAGTAAATTCTTTTTCATTTCTTGCATTTGATAAAGCGTCGCTCTACCTGGTTTTTCTACAAAATCGAAAGCTCCTATACTAAGTGCTTCAATAGTTACAACCGAGCCTTCAGTGGTAAGGCCGCTTAACATAATTACTTCAGCAGAACTTGTTTTCTTAATCTCTCTCAGTACTTCCAACCCATTTTTACCTGGCATTTCAACATCTAGCGTCACTACATCAGGTTTTAAAGACTTGATTTTTTCAATAGCTGTATTCCCATCTCCCGCAGAATCAATCACCTGCATATCAGGTTCTTTATTTATTATATCCGATATATACTTCCTCATAAAAGCCGAATCATCAACGACTAATACCCTTATTCTTTCCATCATACCGCCCCCCAAACCATTATTTATTATATTTAGCTTACTAATATTTGTGTCATGAATCTTCTACTATTTCTCTTGTAACAATTTAAGTTTCTCTTTTATTTCTTTAAATTTTTTCTCTTCTCCCATGTCTGTTGGGCAATAATATTGTGTGCCAATTAAATTTTCCGGCAGACATTCCATAGATGTAACCTTGTTTTCGAAATCATGTGCATATTTATACCCCTTGCCATAGCCTAAATTCTTCATTAGATTTGTCGGAGCATTCCTTATATGTAGCGGAACAGGTTGTGCGATGGTTTTTTCTGCATCTTCCTTTGCTTTAAGATAGCCAATATATATGGCATTGGATTTTGGCGCCAGTGCCAGATACACCGCCGCCTGAGCCAAACTTGTGCTGCACTCCGGCATGCCAATAAAATGTGCTGCATGAAATGCTGCAACTGTCTGCTCCATAGCTTTCGGATCAGCTAAGCCTATATCTTCTGATGCAATGCGGATCATCCTTCTTGCTATATACAGTGGATCCTCACCCGATTCTAGCATTCGAGCAAGCCAATAAATCGCAGCATCACTATCACTGTTTCTTATAGATTTATGAAATGCCGATATAAGATTATAATGTTCTTCGCCTTTTTTATCATACAAGAAGGTTTTCTTTTGAAAAGCTTCTTCAAGGATATCATCTGTAATATAAATAGAACCATCTTTTGCAGGTATTGCAATTAGTGCTGAAAGTTCTAGCGTGTTCAATGCTACTCTGGCATCTCCATTAGAATATACTGCAAGCTTTTCAAGAGTTTCATCATTAACATTCACATTCATCTTGCCTAATCCACGTTCTTTATCTTTTATAGCTCTTTTTAACAGCGCTACAATATTTTCTGACTTTAAAGGATTTAATACAAACACTTTTGACCGTGAAAGAAGAGCAGAATTTAATTCAAAAGAAGGATTTTCAGTGGTAGCTCCTATTAAAATTATGTCTCCCTTTTCTACAAAAGGCAGAAAAGCATCTTGCTGTGATTTGTTAAATCGATGAATTTCATCAATAAAAAGTAATGTTCTCTGACCGTATAGCCTACGTTCTTCAGCTTGTTTCATAACTTCTCTTATTTCCTTTATTCCTGAAAGCACGGCACTAAAATTTTCAAATTTAGCATGGGTTTTCTCTGCAATAATTTTGGCAAGAGTGGTCTTACCTACTCCTGGCGGTCCCCATAATATCATAGATGTAATGCTATCACTTTCAATAAGTTTTCTCAATATCTTTCCTTCACCAAGTAAATGTTCTTGACCCTCGAATTCATCAAGCGTTTTAGGCCTCATTCTATCCGCCAATGGGCCTGGAGTTTTATTTTTGTCAATATCAAAAATTGAGGTTTGGTCATTCATTATTATCACCCAAAAATTTTAAATTCTTTATATTTCCCTTCATAGTCTTTCCAAATTACTTTTGTCCTTTCAACCTTAGCCCATCGAACATCATTTTTAATATAATCCAGCAATGATAGTATTGCTGCTTCATCCCCTTCAACTTCAATCTTGACACTGCCGTCAAGCATATTTTTAACATATCCGGATAGTCCCAGACTTACAGCTTTTCTATAAACTGAATATCGCATACCTACGCCTTGAACTATTCCATAAAGAAAAATGCAAGCAGATTTTTTCATTAAAAGCCACCTCTGTAACAAGTCATTTTGACTAACCGCCAAAAATGGATTATTAATATGATGATATTTAAAGTATAATAGCTCTACTAATATTAGAATTACTTGACGAGCTAAGAAACATCGAGTAAAAGAATAAAACGGCTATAATATTACCAGTAATAATAACTTAGGAAAATTTTAAAATCAAGTACCGTAGCATAAATCAAGTGTGCTCTACGAGCAATTCTTTTTGATTGTTACAAGCAATAAGAATGATCTATATACATCATCTAAGACCTTCAAGACTGTTGAAGAAATATTAAAGTAGAATCCGTTTAATAGGATTCTTCGTGGATAGTCTAAAAAAATAAATAGGGGTAGAATGATCTTATGAAAAAATCAATATTAAACATCCTTGAACATTTAATTTATATATAAGGTTATTTTCTATGTTCTTATTAGAAAATCCTGCTATGGTAGTAATAATGAAAATGTATTTCATTATTACAAGTTAAATATAAATTAGAGGTCAGATAGGTTTACATCAACCTATCTGACCTCTAATTCTTTACTAGGAAGTTTGCTACTAAATTTTATATATTAAAATTTTAATTCTGCCGTAAAAAGCTAATTTAAACTTAGAAATATCTATTTATGGTTTATGATTGTAATGATAGAGCAAACTTTATGTTGAATATAACATAGCAAAAGAAATTTCCTGCAGCAAAATTAATTTTTGTGTCTGTTATATTTATTGTATTTAAAGGAGTGTCATATTAAAGAATTATGCAGATTAATCCGCCACTGCCTTCATTTACAATACGTTGGAGTGTCTCTTGAATCTTTCCTTGTGCTGATTCTGGCATATTCAAGAGCTTATTTTGTATTCCTTCGCGCACAAGATCATTTAAAGATTTGCCAAACAAATTAGTTTCCCAAAGTTTTGATGGATCGCTTTCAAATTCACTCATTAAATAATTAATAAGTTCTTCACTCTGTCTTTCCGTACCGATAATAGGTGATACTTCCGCATTAATATCAGTTCTTATCATGTGAATGGACGGCGCTACAGCTTTTAGCTTAACACCGAACCTGCCTCCTTGACGAATAATCTCCGGTTCCTCCAAGGTCATCTCATCTAATTGAGGAGGTACTATCCCATAGCCTACCTTCTGAACATCTTCTAAGGCTTTAGCCACCTTGTCATAGGCTTTCTTTGCCTCGGTCAGTTCTCCCATGATTTGTAAAAGGTCTTTTTCTCCCGTTATTGTCATATCAGAGAATTCACTAAGGACCTGGTAAAACAGGTCTTTCCTGACATCCATTAAAACTTCTGCTACTCCTGAACCTAAATTCATTTCTTTTAGTTGAACTTTTTCAATAAAATCATAGATCTTTGAAACTTCCAAAGTTTTTTCCATATCCCTCAAGCGTTTTATATCTTTTACGGTGTCTTTAATTGCTTCTTCAAATTTCTGTCTAAGCCAATGTTCCTTCTCTAGCGCTTGAATCCAGTCGGGTATACTTATATTTATTTCCATAATTGGGAACTCGTAAAGAACTTCTTCTAATATTTTATATATATCCTCCACATCCATATTCACGCAATCTACAGGCAATACTGGTACATCATATTTAGACTCAAGTATTTCTTTTATATCTTTGGTTTTTTCATCATAAGGTTGTGCCGTATTCAACACAATAACAAAGGGCTTACCTATGGATTTTAATTCTTCAACAATTCTCTCTTCGGCTGGAACATAGTTTTCTCTTGGAATCTCAGTAACAGTTCCGTCAGTAGTCACAACTAAGCCCAATGTCGAGTGTTCTTCAATAACCTTTCTTGTCCCGATCTCAGCAGCTTCCTGGAAGGGAATCTCTTCTTCAAACCAAGGTGTGGTTACCATTCTGGGGCCATTTTCATCCTCATATCCCAAAGCACCTCTGACACTGTAACCAACATTATCTACCAATCTAACCCTGAACTTAATATTGTCTTTAATGGTTATTTCTATGGCTTCACTTGGAATAAATTTTGGTTCTGCAGTAGTAATGGTTCTACCTGCACCGCTTTGCGGAAGCTCATCCTTAGCTCTTAAACGTTCATTAGAATCCGGTATATTAGGTATAACCATCAGTTCCATAAATTTTTTAACAAATGTCGATTTACCCGCACGTACAGGTCCTACTACGCCAATATAAATATCCCCTCCGGTCCTTTCAACAATATCTTTAAATAAATCAAATTTTTCCATTCATTTCCCTCCTTTTTTCTTTCCCCCCCTTCAAATTAATAATGCCTTACTTTTGTTGTTAAAGCTTATCCGAGTTTCCAGTGGAGGGGTGATTTACTTTAACAATATACAATATATATATATGACAAGGTATATTGTTTATTACTTAAAAAACAAAAAAACGTGGATTTCCACGTTTTTTAATGTATAAAAAAATTTTGTGAAATTGTATCCTCATGTTCATGCTTGCCGACTCTATTCATAAGAGAATTAACAGCAGTTGCAGGATCTTTACCCTCAAAAAGTACTAAATATGCTTGTTCAGTTATGGGCATCTCGATTCCATATTTTTTAGCCAGTAAAAATGTTGCTTTAGTTGTATTAAAGCCTTCTATAACCATATTAGTAGATTCTATAATTTCTTTTACCGTCTTTCCTTGACCTATTTTCATGCCTGCTTTTCGATTACGGCTAAATTGGCTACTGCAAGTTACGATGAGATCTCCAATTCCCGAAAGACCTGAAAAAGTTTCGGGTTGTGCACCAAGTGCTATACCCAGCCTGGTTATTTCAGCTATGCCACGAGTCATTAAAGCCGCTCGACTATTATCGCCAAATCCAAGACCATCGGAAATCCCCGAACAAATAGCTATCACATTTTTCAGTGCGCCGCCTAGTTCAACTCCAATAATATCGGTATTCGTATAGACTCTAAAATTGGTATTCATAAGAGCATCCTGAAGAATTTCGGCTGCATGCTGATTAGAAGAAGCTGCCACTATTGCAGTTGGCAGATTCCTAATTACTTCTTCGGCATGACTAGGCCCTGATAGTGCTACGATATTTTTATTGTCTCCATCGTATAGTTCTTCAGCCAAAACTTGTGACATACGTTTAAAACTGTCGAGTTCTATACCCTTAGAAGCACTTACAACAACAGCATCATTTTTTAAATGATATCGTAACTGCTTAACCATAACCCTAACTGCATGAGATGGAACTGCCATTATAACAATATCAGCTTTTGATGCTACCTCATTAAGGTTTGTAGAAATTTTTATTTCTGTCGATATTTTTACACCGGGCAAATATAATCTGTTCTCATGTGTTTCTATCATTTCATCTGCTAATTTCTTCCGCCTAACCCAAAGGTATGTACAATTAGCATTTTCGGCTGCTATATTAGCTAAAGCAGTCCCCCAGCTTCCAGCACCTATCACTGCTACTTTTAACATATTCAGTCTTCTCCCTTCCTTTGCCTTGGTTTTATAATTATGGGAGTTCCTTCAAATCCAAAAGTCTGGCGAAGAGTATTCTCTAAATACCTTGCATATGAAAAATGAAAAAGCTTTATATCATTTACAAAAAAAACAAAGGTCGGCGGCTTTATTCCTATCTGTGTAGCATAAAAGATTTTCAATTTTCTTCCCTTGATAGATGGTGGTTCTGATACGGCAGTAGCTTCTCTTACTAATTCATTTAATAAACTTGTCTTGACTCTAAAAGTATAATTGTCCATGACAAAATTTATAAGTTCTAAAATGCGGCCGACTCTCTGGCCTGTTTTAGCTGAAACGTAGACAATAGGCGCATATTGCATAAAAGCCAATTCATTTTTTATTTTTTTGCTAAATTCATCAGTTGTATATGAATCCTTATCTATCAAATCCCATTTGTTTACGATTATTATTACTGCTTTTCCGGCTTCATGTGCAATACCTGCTATCCTTTTATCCTGTTCCGATATATTCTGTGATGCATCTAATACCATTAGTACAACATCTGCCCGGTCTATAGCACCTAGAGCCCGCACAGTACTGTAATATTCCACATCTTCACTTATCCTACTCTTTTTTCTAAGCCCTGCCGTATCAATAAAAAGCATCTTTTTCCCATCAACTTCAAAATACGAATCGATAGCATCTCTTGTAGTTCCGGGAATGTCGCTTACTATAACCCTTTCCTCTCCTAAAATAGCATTTATAAGTGAGGATTTTCCTACATTAGGCTTACCTATGATAGCTACTTTAATAATGTCGTCATCTTCTGACAAAATATGCGGTTCTTCTATATAATCCGTCACTTTATCAAGCAAATCTCCTATCGCCAAACCATGAACTGCTGAAATGAATATCGGATCACCAAAACCCAACTTATAAAATTCATAATCATAAGCTGTATTTGTATAGTTATCTACCTTATTAACGACTAATAAGACCGGTTTGCCACTTCTCCTTAAAATCTGAGCTACATCTGAATCAGTTGGAGTAAGCCCCTCTTTTCCATCCACCATAAACAGAATTAGATTTGCAGTTTCGATGGCAAAATCCGCTTGACGCTTCATTTGACTAAGTATTATGTCTTTACTTGCCGGCTCTATACCTCCGGTATCAACCAAGGTAAACTTTTTGCCATTCCATTCTGCTTCTCCATATATCCTGTCACGGGTTACACCAGGTTTATCATCAACGATAGAGATTCTTTTTCCGATAATTCTGTTAAACAGTGTTGATTTCCCAACATTTGGCTTTCCAACAATTGCAACAATAAAACTCATTTTATAGCCCCCATAATCATATTTCTGCAAATCAATAGATGAATCCTGATTAACTCATATATTCGTTTTATATCAAGTTATATTACCTGATATTAATATTATGTCAAAAAACAGTTTTAAGTCAAGTTAAATTTGTCATCATTTGTTCTTTCATTTTTACATCATTTACTAAGGCAATGAAGCTTTCATATTTTTGCTGAATACCTATAATCGTCAACGGCCTACCAATACTCACAAGACCTAATCTCCTAGAAAAAAAACCTCCTACCTTAGTTATCATATTTACATTTTTTAGAGTATCTATCATCAATAAATCTTGAACATCCAATCCTGAATGTTCTAAAAAACTTAGTATAGCCTTTCTTATTAATTTTCTATGGTTTGCCATGCCCAATATAAAAATCTCTGAGTTAAATTCATCTTTTCCCATATAAAAAGGCGTTCCTATTTCAGAGGTCTCTATTTTATCATAGTATGGCAAACGTTTAATTTCATTTGAAGTTGGAATTCGCTCAATAGGCAATAGACCAAGATGAATGGAAGCTGCCACCACTGATGAATGGGTACTGCCATAACAACAATAGAATATTCTCATCTATTCACCTCTTGCTTATTTTCTTCATAAATTGGTTTGGCTTTAACACACTGAACCTTCTTTATTATCTTATCATAATTCTTTGCAATACCTTTTAACACTAGCTTCATTCCTGTTTTAATTAAACCTAATCTTTTAATCAATAAAATTCCAAGTAACAGCAAAATATTGTAATAAGGGTTGAGATCTATTAACATTACTGAATCTTTCCTAAGGCCATATATCTCTGCAATACCTTTTAAAGCTTTTTCTAATATTTTGCCGGAATTCTTTGAGCCCATTACATAAATTTCGCTTTTTTTATCATCCATCCCTATAAGAAAAAGCTCTCCAAGCTCCATATCGCTTATTTTATTGAATAAACGTAGTGAAAGAATATCGTTTTTATTGTATTTATTAACATCAATTAACTCTAGATGCAATGAAGCAGCTACCACAGCAAGGTAGCTGCCCCAATAACAAGAATAAATTACTTTCAACTTGGTTTTCTCATTCCTTCTTGTTTTTTATCGTTTATTCATTGTCATTATCTTTCTTTTTCTCATTTAATGTCGACTTTCTGCTAGAAAGGCTCTTAAGTTTTGCTGATAATTCATTTATACCTCCTGTAGAAATAAGCATATAACCTCCAAAACCTACAATTACCAAGCCTATTACCCACAGTAATGTTTTAAATGTATTTTTGCCCTCCTTTGGTACTTCTGTAGTTTTTCTTCCACTTAGATCAATTTCTTTTTCATAGTCCTCGCCATAAAGAGTTGTAGCAATAACATCTGCTAAAATATTAGCTCCATCCTGTGCCTTATATCTTGAATTTGTGTAAGTGCCAGCTTCAATTAATATACTTCTTGGATAAAGATCTTGATTAAAGCCACCTTTTCCATAAAAAATTCCTTTGATGAGTCCTGGATATTTTTTATCAGCTGTTGCCTTAATCTGTTTAGCAAAATTATCTATAGTATTCAGTTGGGGATTTTGTCGGCCTACTACTAACTGCATCTTAGCTATTGTTTGGCCTTTTACCTGGCCTTGATATTCTTCGGCTGGAACCCCATCACGATGGATATCTATAATCGCATCTGGAGCATTTTTTAAAAGTTCAGTTGCAGTACGTCGTGATCTTTGATATGCCATTGAATCGTGAGGGTCATGTGGTTGATATGACTGAATCACTTTTATGCCCTTTTTTTCTAAGGCTGTTTTCAAAGCCGAACCGACTTTAAAAATTCCTCCTTTATATGGAATGCTTGCTTTGCCATCGGTTGGTATATATGACTCATCGCTATGCGTATGGTATATTGCAACAACTTTCTCTTTCTTTTCACCAGACGTTTTTAACGTATCCTGTTTATCCTGAAAAATTTCTGCAGCAACTTGTAATTCTGGTAGCTCTAGCGCTTGCTCGATATCTACCTCTTCTTTAAATTTAGCATAAGCTTTATTGCCGGATACCTTAACGATTTCATATAATATATTCTGTTCGTTCAAATATTGATCTCCTACGCTGAGGACTCTAGCCGTTGAAAATATTTTTTTATTAGTTCCTTCTTCATAAACGATGTAATAGCCTTTTTCCATTTCTTGCTCGGCTAACGCCGTCGGAGCCCACAGAAGTATTAATGCTATAATGATTGTGATTATTTTAGTCGGTATCTTATACTTATTTGTTGCTCTCATCATTTTCACCTTCTTCCTTAGGCTCTTCATTTTTTAGCATTACATTTGTTTGCGAAGATTCTTTCTTTGATTTCTTAACAGCCCAGCTTCCACCCTTAAGTTTTTCACCGGTTTCACCGACTATTTCACATAATCCAACCGCAATTACCCCTGAAATGACTACTGCGTCTAAGATTCCTGCTCCTCCAATAGTTGTCCCCACAGGTCTTCCTGTAATACCAAAAGCTGAAATGATGTCACTTATTGTTATTCCTAAAATACCGGCTATAAATGCTCCTCTTCTTGAGCGTCCAAAGACGTAGGCTATAATACCTGCTAAGATAGAAAAAGCTATTATTGGCTCAATAAACATTGTCCCCGGTTCCGCAGGCAATACTTTACCGGCAATATAAACTGTAATTCCAGTTATAATAGATGCAATTATAGATCTTACCTTTTCTATATCTTCATCAGAAGTAGCAATAAGGTAAATAGCAATAACAATCGGTATAATACCGCCGCCAATATTTATAGAGATTCGAGATCCAATAGGAATATTTGGTAAAAAACTTCCTATTACCATTGCTCCAATAAATATTATTGCCATACTATCAGTTATACGCATCCTATCCAAGACCCTTTGTAATAATCCGAAATAAATCATTACCGCTATTAAAATCAGTAAAATAACTCCTACAGGCATTTTTTTACTCCTTTCTAGAAAAATTCCTGTCATTAGGTTGCCCGTAGAATTTTAAAAATATACTTATTACATGGTTAATCCAAATAATGTTGCAGCTAAAATTACAATCTCAAAACAATAAAAAAGCTACACAAATTAATGTAGCTTGGATTGAAACTTTATATGCGTTTTACTTATTCTATTTATGCTGACAAATCTTACATGCTTTGCATTTTTCATCAGTACATCTTGCTGTAGCTTCACCTTTGATTGCTCGATTATATTCAGAAATAAAATATTCCTTTTTTAAACCTAAATTGATATGGTCCCATGGCAAAACATCATTCTTGCGTAATTGTCTATGTGCATAATATTTTATCCCTTTGCCGTCAATTTCTGCTTTATTAAAGGCTGAAGTCCTAGCACCGCTTTTATATATATCATAAAGCAGCAGACCTGTTTGTCGATTTCCTCGGGAAAGAGCAGATTGGATTTCAGAAAGGCGTGGGCTTTCAAAAATCACTTTTATTCCTTTAGGTTTTAAACGGTTTTGTATTAATTTAATCCTTTCATTTAACAATCCCACAGGCTCCATTCCTAGCCACTGAAAGGGGGTAAAGGGTTTGGGGATAAAGGGATTTATACTTATAGTAAGGTTGCCGCGCTTATTTCCCAATGCTTTCATGTAATCCTTTAAAAATGTTAAAAAATCTATCATTTCATCTATATCATCCTCGGTTTCCCCCGGCAAGCCTATGATGTAATATAATTTCACATTTTCAATGCTATATTGATATGCCAACTTTACAGCATTTATTACATGTTCATCTGTGATTCCTTTATTTATAATTTTTCTTAACCTATTAGAACCGGCTTCAGGTGCAACGGTCAATGTTTTATGGCCACTATAGGCAAGTCCCATCATTAAAGGCTCTCGCAATGTATCGGCCCTTAGTGACGATACTGAAAATTTAATACCGTTTTCTACAAACTTCTCGGCGAGCTCATCAATAAAGGGGTAATCCGAAACAGCTGCTCCAACAAGCCCAATTTTTTCTTTGTATTTTAGGCCAAATTTCGATCGTTCCAATATTTTATCCATAGATCTATAGCGAGGGACTCTATAACAATATCCTGCCATACAAAATCTACAATTTCTGCCGCATCCTCTTGATATCTCTATTAAAAACATATCCTTAAATTCAGTATAAGGCGTTAAAATAACCGATTCAGTATCATACTTGTTTATATCTTTTACCCATCGTTTCTTTATTTGACCCGGCGCAAGAGATGTAGTTGTTATGTTCTGAACATTGCCTTCTCTATCATATTCAATATCATAAAATGAAGGAACGTAAACTCCCTCTATTTGTGCTAAAGCTTCAAGTATCTCCTGTTTTTCCCTGTTCTTAAATTCCTTATATTTTGCCATTATTTCATGAATTACTTCTTCGCCTTCGCCGACAACAAAAAAATCCACAAAAGGTGCTAGCGGTTCTGGATTAAAAGTGGCTGCAGGTCCACCGGCCATTATTAATGGTGCTTGTCTGTCTTGCGAAAAAACCGGAATCTTCATCGTTTCAAGGATTTTGATAATATTTATATAATCCATTTCAAAAGATATAGAAAACCCAATAATGTCATATTCATTTATAGGTTTGTCCGCTTCCAATGTATTAATTTCATGAGTATAGCTATTTTTCAAAGAAAGAAAAGCCCTGTGACACAATGCATCATCTCTTGAATTTATCTGAAAAAATATAGAATGAAATCCCAGATTAGACATTCCGACACTGTAAGTATTCGGATATACTAATGAAACATTTACAGGCACAGATCCTATGGTTTTTGCAGGCGTAAAAGCTGTTTCACTTGATATAATATTTTTCATGATAACTTTGTCCTGATACTTTCCGGTCATTTAACTGCCTCCATAAAGCATAAAATAATTACTTATTGTTTTTTAATTTTTTTATTTCTTCAATATAAGAATCTATGTCTTTAAATTGTCTATAGACCGATGCAAATCGGACATAAGCCACTTCATCCATTTCCTTTAGTCTATTCATTACCATCTCGCCAATCCTGCGGCTTTCAATTTCCTGTTCCATCGTATTTTTTAGCTCTTTTTCTATATCATTTGCAATGTTTTGGAGATCGTCTATAGAAATGGGCCTTTTTTCACAGGCTTTAATTAAACCGTTTATTATTTTATGCGGATCAAAGACCTCCCGCATTCCGCTCTTTTTTATTACAGTCAGCGGTAACTCATCAACCCTTTCATAAGTTGTAAATCTTTTTTTGCATGAAGGGCATTCCCGACGCCGTCGTATTATAGTTCCTTCCTCTGTTGGCCTTGAATCCATAACCTTGCTGTCGGTATTTCCGCAAAATGGGCATTTCATTCAGCCACCTCCTTTTACAACTATTATAAAGCTTCTCCCGGCAAATATAAAGCAATTTGAATCATTCTAGTCTTGTTGGATTAATATAATCTAATTCCACTAGAATAACATCGGAGCCTATTCTTTTTATTTGTTCCCATGGTATTACATAATCTCCTGACTTAGAAAAAAAACTGAATACTTTATTTTGTCCAGGAATTATTATAGATTTTACTACACCTTTCTCTAAATCAATATCTAAATCTGTAACAAAACCCAGTCTTTTGCCATCAGTTATATTTATGACCTCTCTTTGTTTTAAATCTGATGTCTTAATCATATATACAACCTCCATAATTTATATTATCATATATAAGTATATTACTGAAATACAAAAAACGTGAATAAAAAAACTAAGGTCTTGAAAGACCTTAGTTTGTATTAATGCTTTTTGTTATATCTTGTCTTGCCATAATATTCATCGTGGTTAAATTCTTGGTATTATATGCAACAACGCTCTTGGGCGCTAAATAGAAATTCATTAAAACTAGAAATGTTATAGCTAACACAATACATCTACTTAAACACAACCGCATCGGCATCCGCATCATCTCCATTTATATAAATTTCCTCATATGCTTAAGTGCTGCTTTTTCAAGTCGGGAAACCTGTGCCTGTGATATGCCAATTTCCTGGGCAACCTCCATTTGTGTTTTCCCTTCAAAAAATCTCAAATTTAAAATCTTCTTTTCTCTTTCGCCCAATCTTTGCATTGCTTCCTTAATAGATATGCCTTGAAGCCATTGGTCATCTTGATTTTTCTCGTCACTTATTTGATCCATTACAAAGATTGGATCTCCCCCATCATGGTAGATTGGTTCAAATAGAGAAACAGGTTCCTGAATAGCATCTAATGCAAATACGACTTCTTCGCTGGGCATGTTCATTTCTTTAGCCACTTCATTTATGGACGGTTCTCTAGAGTTTTTGGTAACCAAACTATCTCTTACTTGAAGGGCTTTATATGCAGTATCTCTAAGAGAACGACTTACTCTTATTTGATTATTGTCTCTCAAATACCTACGTATTTCACCAATTATCATTGGAACAGCATATGTTGAAAATTTTACATTTTGGCTCAAATCGAAGTTATCTATTGCCTTTATTAAACCAATACAGCCAACTTGAAATAAATCATCCACGTATTCTCCACGATTATTAAATCTTTGTATTACACTTAAAACCAGCCTTAAATTACTACTAATTAGTTTTTCTCTAGCGCTTTTATCGCCTTTTTGAAGCTGTAAAAATAACTCCTTCATCTTCGCATTGGAAAGGACCGGAAGTTTTGAAGTATCAACTCCGCATATCTCAACTTTATTTACAATCATAGAAACCTCCTCCTGTCTTTCCAGTCTTCATTTAAAGTTTTGCCATTAGGAGGAGTTTTTATGCATAATAAATAAGGAAAGAATTGCAGTTGAGCCAGAAAAGAGCAGGCCATCTTTTCCGGCCTGCTCTTTTCGCTCAATTGCAATTTTTCCTATTGAACAA
>MPOT01000015.1 GCA_001896545.1 Tepidanaerobacter sp. EBM-38
CTATACAGAAACTCATGACTTGTAAAGAATATGAAGGAGAATATGGAAATGGCAGGCATTTTGATATACACAGCTTCGCCTGACTCCGAAGGAAGCCTTTTCCTTGAATTACGCCGCATGTCACAGCTGCGCCATTCTTCCAGAAACAAGCTGTGAAATCGCAAATTCATTTTTGGATAGGGCAGCTGTCGTAGGAACCATTGAAGACAGAAACCTTGGGTTTTTGGGAGGGCTATAACAAGGCGGTAGAAGTGCTACATCTGCCACATTATGTAGAAGACGAAAATACTCATTACTTGCGTGAAGATTTAATATAAAAATGCTGTTAATTGAACCGGGAGATATTGATTCCTTAGCGTATGGAATAATCGAATTAATCTCCAACGGAAAATTAAGAAAATTATTATCGGAACGAGGCAGGCAGACAGCACTGGATTTTGATGCAAAAATTATAGCGAAGAAATGGGAAGAATACTTATATAATATTGTTGAAGCAAATAAGTAGTTTGATAAACTCTTAAATAATTATTTAGGGAGATAGCTGAAAGCCTTGGCGCAAGAGTGATACATGAAAAGTGGCAGGATGATTTCAGCAAAGCGCGAAATACTGCTATATAACATGCCAAATCTGATTGGATATTGTTCATGGATGCGGAAGTTACAAAGCAAGATATATGATTGCTTTTTGTTATGAAAAATTAGGTCAACTGCATGATGCTGTACAAGAATACACCAAGTTGCTTATAGCAAAACCCGGCTATGGACAGGTCTTCAGGAAACTTTTTGAGATATTTGTTAAAAATGAAAAGCCTGGAACTGTAAGAGAATTTTTTGACAAGTATGTAGAAAAAACAAATTCGGCAAACTTTGCTATATTGGCTCAGTTATACTTGGATATTGGAGAATTTGATACAGCATTGCAATATCTTGAAGAAATTAATGTTGACATTATATTATTGTCCTACAACAACAAACAAAAAAACCAAGTTTTTTATAAGCACAAGCACCCTAAGCCAGGTATACCAACGATTATAGAAGAGTATTTTATGCGGGAGTTTTTTCGGAGTGCATCTTATTATAGAGAACATTAAACTCGTTTCAGGGGACCAAACATTAAAACCTGACTGGTATCTATTGTTTCTCCTTTTTCTTTGAGTAACATTTTCTATCTCTTTAATAATTTCACCTGCAGGGACTACATCTGCCAAGGAATCCAGCGCATGTTCAACCAGAGAGGGATAAATCTCCTCTAAATCTTTCCGGTTATTAAACATTATATCGGTTGCATACTCACACTGGTCTACACACCAATAATACCCCATACTAAAGGTATCCTGTATAGTAGATAAATATGGATTTAGCTTTGAAACAATTGCATCCAGCCTGCCGGTAAGCTTAACTGATTCTATTTTATTGGCTATTTCCTGTGCTTTTTCTATGTCTGAAATATATGTAAAACTGTTATCATATCGCCTGTATTCAATACCCTCTTTATCTAATTTTTTTGCCAGATACTCTCTGCCGTTTATATATACCTGAACCATAAATGGAAACTATGATTGTAGTTTAATATGCATGAAACCAAACTCTGAATCAAGAAAGTAGAAGTAGAAATATAAACATTTGCGGTTTACATTTCTTAGTTCCAATTTCTGAGTCTCTTTATTCGGTATTGCTTGAAGGGAAGAACACAACTCGACTGTTGCAATTGTACAAATTAAGCCTGATTCTATAGGATTATCTTTAAGAGCTTTTAGCGCAGTAGCTTCCTTAGATATTTTAGATGAATTTAAGTATATGTATGGCCGATTTACTTTATCAGTCAACTGTTTAATATGATTTTTCAAATCTTCTGTTACCCTGTTAGCATATGATCCAAAATCTTTGTATAGAATATTGTTCGCACTCAAAAAATGACGTTTACCTGAAGGACTATAAAACTGTCGGATATGACCTTTAATAATTATCCTATCAAATGTACTTAAAACTCCATTGATTTTATCTTGATATTTCTTTATAATCTTCATATAGACACCTCATCCGTTCGCTCAGGGAGATTTAGTCTCCGATATTAATGTATTTTAGATGCAAAGTGTGCCATAGAGCACGTGTGGATTATACCACAATTGAGCGATGGGCCATAGCCCTTTGGGAGGTGTCTATATTCTTTTTAATTATTTGTGAGGATTGGCCTGTTCCGAATTCTGACTTCTTACTACTTTGATTGAAGCCAACGGCTTCGGTATGCTATAATTAACGGTAGAAGAGAATATAAAAATGTGATATTAACTTTGCTAAGATTTACTAAAGACTGCTTTGCAGTCGGGGAGAGGGATGTGTTATGGGAAAAGTAAGAACACCGGAACCGGCAACGCCCATTGTCAGTGTTTTCACCCCGGATGAAGGATTGTTTGAACCTGTGAGGCAGACTCTGTCCGAACGGCTGGGATCGTGTATTTACGAAAGCTTGGTGCTGCCATTTAATCATACCGACTACTACACTGCCGAAATGGGTCATGACATAAAGCGACGTATTTTTGCCTTCAGAGCGCAGCAGCCCTTTTCCCCGCAAGGCCTGTTGACTGCCATGAGCCATTATAACATTATAATCCGCAACTTCGGCTCGGATAAAGCCACGTTCAAAGTCAGTATGAATCTTACCGGCAGCTTGAGGTGCTTTAGTGCCCTTGCTAATAGTCCAGGCACGGACTTCCTTAGACTCTACAGTAAAGAAGGTTATAAGGCCCAAAAGTTTATAACCGGCTTTTATCAGCCTGTCAAGCCCCGGTTCTTCCAGACCGTATTCTGTAAGCAGTTCCTTCCTTTCTTCTTCAGCCAGTTCTGCAAGCTCTGCCTCTATTTTAGCGCAGATTGCTATAACCTCAGCACCTTCTTTAGCAGCATACTCTTCAACTTTTTTTACATATTCATTCTCCTCGCCTGACATTAAATCATCTTCAGAGACATTTGCCACATAAATCACAGGTTTTGATGTTAGCAAAAACATATGTTTTACGATTTCCTGCTCCTCAGGAGTAAATTCTAACGAATGTGCCGGCAAATTCCGTTCAAGAGCATCTTTTATTCGCTCAAGATTAATTATCTCTATATCCCTTATTGGGTCCACATTTCCATCTACATGAACAACATTCGGGTCATCAAAACACCTAACAACATGGATAGTTGCATCAACCTCTCGAATATGTGAAAGAAACTTATTCCCAAGCCCCTCACCTCGATTGGCTCCCTTAACAAGGTCTGCTATATCAACGAATTCTATACAAAAGAGTGTAGATAAAACTGCATTACAGGGCAACAAGAAGGATACAAAGTAAACTTTATATATAAAAATGTATTTTTATGGTATAATATTCTCAGTAAGTACAGCTTCTTCTTAAAGAATTTATAAAAAGACGCCATTATAAAGGATGATGGCATAATTGCACTTTAGAATTTCCATGCAGTGTCCGTACCACGATAAATAAAAGCATACACTTCATCTAAAGAAAGAATTGTTTTTGCTTTCCTTTTCGGATCCTTGGCAAGAGATAAAGCAAGAAACAATAGTGACATTGATTTGGGCATATATCTATCTCCTACCTGTGAAGAGGATTTCTTTAGATTGAAGATGAATTATAAAAGTGAACTGGAGCAGGCCCTAAAAATGCCTGTTGATATAGTAATCATGAACGATGCCCCACCGCTTTTAAATCATCAGATATTTACCGATGGCATACCTATAAAAAACAAAGATCAGAAAACCTTAACTAATTTTAGAGTGAGAAATTTTTATTTTTATCAAGACCAAAGGATTATTATGAATCAACAAAAAAAAGAATAAATGAAGAGTTGTTAAATGGTAAATAGAGAGATTATTTTCTAAAAAAGTAAATTTGATAAGATACCACATTGACAGAATTCTCCTAAAGAGCAATATATCATTAGATGAATTTTTAAGTGATGATGATACGAAAGATATCGTTTGCCATAATCTTTTCATACTATTGCAAAATACTATAGATACATGCTCACATATTATTTCTGACGAAGGCATGGAAGAACCGGCAGTTTTTTCTGATATGGCAGACATTCTTACAAAAGAAAAAGTAATACGGGAAGATTTAAAACAGCCCTTGAAAAATATGATGGGTCTTAGAAATATAATAGCTCATCAATATGGCGATATAGATTTTAAAATAATATATAAAATTGTAAAAGATGATTTAAAGGATATCTATAGATTTTTATAGGATATAATCAATTATTCGGGACTGTAGTGTAGATTCTTCATGGGAAGTATAAAAGTATATTCAATTGATGAAATTAATCAGAAAAACTGGAACCATAATATTTTCAAAAGAAATGAGGAGATGATAATGACATCGGAAGAAATGATACAATATAAAGAACACCTAAAAAAGACCGTTGAAGTTAAAAAACAATATCTGGAGAAAAGATATAAAAAAGCTTGGGGAATCGCCAAAAAAGCAGCTGCAATCCTTCATCAAAAATATAAAGCAGAAAAAGTATGGGTATTCGGTTCTCTTGCAAATAAAGAAATGTTTAATTTATGGTCAGATATAGATATAGCTGTCAAAGGGATTCCACCTGAACTTTTCTATAAATCCGTGGGCGAAGTAACTTCTCTCGCATCGGATTTTAGTATAGACGTGGTAGATATTGAAGACTGCAGCTCTTCATTACGGGAGAATATTGAAAAGGGGGGTATTCTAGTATGATTAACAGATATCTAACTCTTTCAGCTAGAATAAAGCAGGAAATGTCGGAGATCCACTCAAGCGTTGAACGTGCTAAAGCAGCATGGGAAAAAGCTTATAGTCAATCAGATTCCTTATTATTAGATAGTGCTGCTTTAAACCTCCATGATTTTTATGGCGGTCTAGAACGACTTTTCCAATTGATAGCAGAAAATATGGATGGCACAATACCGACTGGAGCTAGTTGGCACCAAGAATTACTACGGCAGATGACCGCAGATATTCCAAAAATAAGACCAGCAGTAATAGATGTTGATTTAAGAAGTAAATTGGATGATTATAGAGCATTTCGACATATAGTCAGAAATGTATATGCCCACAATTTTATTCCAGAGAAGATGAAACCATTAGTGGATAACTTAGATGATGTCTACAGCAAAATCGAAGAGAAACTAAAAAGTTTTTGCACTTTCCTTGAAAGCATTTAAAAGAATTTTGAACCGCATTCTGCGGTTTTTTTGTTTTAGGAAGAAAATAACTGGCATCTAACAGGAGAAATAACGCTATTTTCTAAGCATTTGGCGACATAGTCAAAATGCAAGAAGAACTAAACATTGAGTTTACTAAAGTAGAAAAAAGATATTTAAGCCAGCCATATAGGCCGAATAAAAAGGAATTTGTAAATTTTTGACGTAATAATTACCCATACAAAATTAATGATATAATGACTAAAAGATCTGTACAAGCTTAGGACGTGATAAAAGATGAAAAACAGTGAATTAAAATTATACGAAAAAGGAAACCTTGAAAAAGAAGCTAAACCGTTTTTAAAATGGGCAGGCGGTAAAACCCAGTTATTAAATGAGCTGGCCAGCAGGTTGCCGCTGAAAATAAAGACGTCAAAAACTATTGATAGATATGTAGAACCCTTTGTAGGTGGTGGTGCTTTTTTCTTTTTTTTAAAAAGTAATTATGAGGTGAAAGAGTCATTTCTCTATGATATAAACAAGGAATTAATTATCGGGTATAAAGTTATTCAAAAGGATGTTCAAGAATTAATGTACGAACTTGAAAGAATTGAAGATGAATATATAAACCTACCTGAAATTGATAGAAAAGAATATTATTACAAAACAAGAGATGAATATAATAATCAGCAGGATAATTTTAATTATGAAACATATAACAGCGATTGGATAAAAAGAGCAGCTTATTTGATATTTTTAAATAAAACATGCTTTAACGGTTTATTCAGACAAAATAAAAAAGGTGCTTTTTTAATCCTAAGCAATTCCGATCCTAAAAATGTAGACATGTATGATGACTTTTTTGATGTTCTTTATTCCGGCTTCAAAATCGAGCGAGTAAATGCCAAAAGATCTATTAACTGCGATGGCAAAAAGCGAGGCAGTATTAAAGAACTGGTTATAAGAAATTATGATTGATACCAAATAATTGTAAGTCTACGCCATATTGGGAACACCAAGTTGAAAAATATAATTTTTATCTGATAATGCATGAACATTTGTTTGTTTTCAGAAAACCCAAAAAGGGCGAAGACTTAAGCAGGGTAAGATACAGTATGGGACTGAGTAAATAATTTACCTCCGTCCCCAAAAATGGATCGTCCTCAAATATTCACTGCAAGGGAGGATTTTAGGTATAATTGTAGAAATATATAAATATTTGTATTTTTTGGTATAGAAAAGGAGTAGGAGATAATGAAAACTATTTAGGATTTAGATTTATTGGTTGAGAAATACAAGCGAAATTCAAAGCTAGGTTTAAATAATTCGGAAGCTGCGATGGAAGGAATTCAATTTTTACTTAGAGGTGACACACAATCTAGAGGCAAAGGCATGAAATATGTTTTTGAATTTCCTAATGATATTGGAGTTAATGCTTTTTTTAATTACTATAGGGTGCTGGATGAAGAAGAAAAAAATAAGGCTATACAGAAACTCATGACTTGTAAAGAATATGAAGGAGAATATGGAAATGGCAGGCATTTTGATATACACAGCTTCGCC
>MPOT01000037.1 GCA_001896545.1 Tepidanaerobacter sp. EBM-38
GATGACTAAACAATACCATATATGTGAATGTGTTGCCACTTTAATATCGATAACGAAAAAAAGTCTTTTAAGCCATCGCGTTAGCGATTTTGTTCAATATAGTTAAGGATAATAGTAAAAAAGGTGATAGCTATGAAGGATATAGAACAAATAATCAAAGAAGTAAATGGAACTATGGTTATAGAAGGAATGCATTTAAGAGAAGACGATAAAGAGAGAATTAGGATATGTCTATCTAATAAAGTCAGTTTTGAGAAAATGAAGAAAAGAATTATTGAAAAACATACTGTGAAGGTATAGGTATGGCATTATGAGTGAGAATTATGATTATAGTTATGAGTGGGATATAAAATATTGTTATCTAAATTCCTTTGTATTAAGAAATAAGTTTAATATTACAAATAACGAAGAACTCAATATCGCTGAAATAGAATATACATCTTTGTCTATAGCGGAAATAAACCACTTGGTTAAACCAAGTGGTTTTACAAATTTATACAGATGATTTGAAACTAAATTTTCATTAGATATATTTTTACTAAATAAACCGTATCAAAAATATATGGTTATCAAAAATATTTTCCCATTACAGCAAACGATTTATCGACATTTTTGGATTTCCCTCTGTCACATATGAATTGCTAATGTGTAGGGGCGGTCATTGACCGCCTGCAGCGCGGATGATTGCAATTTATTCTAATTTAGTTATTATAAAGACGAGCTATTTTCTACAGGCTTTTTTAGTATTGAAAGCACCAGTGCTGAAACTATTGCGCCGATAGCTATGGAAAGAATGTAAAAGAACAAATTCGTTACTACATTCGGTATAAATAGTACCCAAATGCCTCCATGAGGAACGGCCAGAGCGCATCCAAAAAGCATTGAAAGGGCTCCTGTTACTGCCGAGCCTGCCATTATAGAAGGAATTACTCTTAATGGGTCTGCTGCTGCAAAGGGAATAGCACCTTCTGTTATAAAAGAAAGTCCTAGGACCCAGGCCGCTTTTCCTGCTTCTATTTCGGCAGCGGTAAACTTATTTTTGGCAATGACTGTTGCTAAGGCAAGCCCAAGGGGAGGCACCATGCCGGCAGCCATTACCGCCGCCATTATATGGGTAGGCTGTCCTGCTGCTATTGTAGCAGTGCCAAAGGCATATGCCGCTTTGTTTATAGGACCCCCCATGTCAAAAGCCATCATGCAGCCCAGCACTACACCTAAAAATACTGCGCTTGACCCTTGCAAGTTATTGAGCCAGGCTGACATGGCATCATTTATAGATTTTACCGGTCCGCCTAATACCAGCACCATCACGATACCCATAACCAATGTAGAAAGTACAGGCAGTACTAAAACCGGCATCAAGCCCTGCATTGATTTTGGCAATTTAATATATTTCTTTAAAAATGCCACTGTATAACCTGCAATTAACCCTGCTAGTAATGCACCTATAAAACCTGCGCCTAATTTATCTGCAAGCGCCCCGCCTACAAATCCGGGTACCAAACCCGGCCTGTCGCTTATGGAATAAGCAATATAACCGGCAAGCACCGGAACCATCAGCGAAAAAGCTAACTTTCCTGTCGAGAATATAATCTCTCCAAAGCTTCCCACATTTTCATAAACATATATGCCGCCAAAGGCAAATCCTAAAGCTATTAATATTCCGCCTGCCACTACAAAGGGTATCATGTATGACACACCTGTCATTAAATGCTTATAAAGACCTTTCCTTGATTCTTTTTCTTCGGCTTTTATCCTGCTGACTTCTTGCATTAAATCTGCTTTTGGTTTAGCTTTTAATGCTTTATTTATTAGTGTCTTTGGATCTTTGATTGCCTCACTCACAGAAGCTTCTATTACCGGAAGCCCTGTAAATCTGGATTTATCAACATTAGTATCTGCAGCAATAATAACCGCATCTGCCTGCCTTAAATCTTCTTCTGTTATAACGTTTTCAGCACCTACAGAACCCTGGGTTTCTACCTTTATTTCATGGCCAAGTTCCTTAGCTGCCATTTGCAGTGCTTCGGCAGCCATATAAGTGTGGGCTATGCCCGTCGGGCATGACGTAACAGCTACAATTTTCATATATAAGTCCTCCTTTTATATTTTATTAGTTCCATAAAGCCTTATGCTATCCTAGTAAAGCAAGTCAGCAGCAGCCTCCTATCTCATATTTAGTAAAATTACCAAAACCTAAATATTTGTCTTAGAATTTGATATTAAAATGCTTCTATGAAATCCTCAAAGCTTTGAGCCTTATAGAGTTTTTCCCTTACTTCATCATGCATCAGCCTCCTTGATATCTCGCTTAAAGCCTTAAGATGCACATCGTCAGATTCCTCCGGAACAGCTATAAGAAAGAACAGATGAGCCGGCTCGCCGTCCATGGAATTAAAATCAATACCCTTTTTGCTTTTACCAAAAACTATTGAAGCTTCTTTAACTGCGGTGCTTTTGCCATGGGGAATCGCGATTCCCATTCCTATACCTGTTGAAAACTCTTCTTCTCTCTTTAAAACGGCCTTTTTAAATTCTTCCCTGTCTGTTATCTTTCCGTCTTTGTATAAGATATCTATAAGTTCATCTATAACCTGGGCTTTATTTGTCGCTTTTAAATCAAAACTTATTCTTTCTTTTGAAAACATATCTCTTATTTCCATTTAGTGCTTTTCCTCCTTAATGAAAACATCATCCACCAATTCTTTAACCTGCTCTAAAGTGCATGCCTCGGTGCCTTCCAGCATTACAGTTGCTGCTCCACAAGCATTTGCAAATTTTAGCGTATATTCATCGCCAAAATCATTTATTAAACTATAAGCAAGAGCTGCTACCATTGAATCTCCTGCTCCTACTGTGCTTTTTACCGGCACTTTTAACCCGTCGCACTTGTATGCTCCGTTTCCCGTCACATATATTGCACCCCGTTCTCCTAAGGAAACAAGAACCTTTTTTATCCCGTATTCTACCAGTTCTTTTGCAGCCTCTATTATGGCTTCATCTGTGTCATCATCCAAATTCACGAGTTTTGCAAGTTCGTGTATATTAGGCTTTATCATATCAGGTTGTGCCTTGACTCCTTCTTTAAGCAGCTCTTCTTCCGCATCAAGTATTGTTATAGCTCGCTTTTCCTTGGCTATTTTAATAAGTTTTCCGTAAATATCAGAAGGCACGGATGGACTTACTCCCCCTGATAAAATTACTATGTCGCCATTCTTGCATGAATCTTCAAAAGTATCCATAAACCTTTCAAGCTCTGATTTTTTTATATCAGGACCTGCTTCATTTATATCTGTAAACGTGCCCTGCAGGGTATCTACTACTTTTGTGTTAGTCCTTGTATCCTCATCTATATGGGTAAAATTCGAGGAGATCTTCCGGCGTTTTAACTCTTGTAAAAAATAATCTTCCCAAATTCCACCCAAGAAGCCGAGGCATAAAGAATCTATATTGAAATTTTTCAGAACTTTCGAGACGTTAATTCCCTTGCCGCCGATATCGTATCTTGCCTTCGTTACTCTGTTTACAGTCCCTATCGTAAAATTATCGACATTAAGTGTTCTATCCAACGCCGGATTTAATGTTACTGTAATCACCATCTGCATCTGCTCACCCTTTCAATTAAATTAATCATTCATAATTATTATCTTGCCCCCGGCATCTTCAAATTCTTTTATCATTTCTTCGTCTAAATCTCCACTGGTTATAACGGCGGTTACTTCTCTAATACTGCTTATCACCGAAAAACAGACCTGGTTAAACTTAGAAGCATCTGCCACTATATATACCTTGTCCGCTGCCTCCATCATGGCTCTTTTGGTTTGAGCCTCTATAAAATTTGGCGTTGTAATACCTTCTTTTACGGAAATTCCGTTTGCTCCTATGAAAGCTTTGTCTACTCTAAAATTACATATAGTACTTTCAGCTATATGTCCTACCATGGCCCGCGTCTTTTTTCTTAGCGATCCTCCTGTAATCACAAGTTCGATGTCATCTCTTTCAGAAAGCTCAGAAGCTACATCAATGGAATTTGTTATAACTGTCAAATCTTTTGCTTCAAGACACCTTGCTATCCCTAGAGTAGTAGTGCCCGAATCCAAAATTATAGTGTCATTATCTTCTATTAAAGAAGCTGCAGTTTTTGCAATAATTGATTTTTCTTTTTGGCTTTTATCTTCCTTTTCTTTGAAAGTGGGTTCAAAAATCATTTTTTTCATTCCTACGGCTCCGCCATGGGTTCTTTTTAAAAGCTGTTTTTCTTCCATGTCCTGCAGGTCTCTTCTAATAGTAGACTCGGATACATCAAACATCTCTGCAAGTTCTTTTACTTTTATACTGCTGTTTTTTTCAAGGAGTTCAAAGATTTTCTGCTGTCTTTCTTCTGCAAACATGAAAACTCACTCTCGCTTTTCATTGTTTAATTGCTTATTTACTCTCTTTTATGCTCATTTATTCTTGTTTGATTAAATTATACACCGATTCTAAATTTAAATCAATAGTTTTTTGCTCATTTTTAAATATTTTTGCTTACTTTTTTGCATACTGCGTGCGGTATTTTTGTTTTAAAATAAGCAGATGTGGCCATTTTGTCATTCTAAACGTAGCGCAGCGTAACGAAAAATCCTAAGCTCTTTTGTCATTCTGTGTGAAGTAAAGAGGAATGAAGAATCTTGAGCTGCTTGAAGAAAGATTCTTCACTTCGTTCAGGATGACAAGTCGTTTTAACCTTTAAATAGTAACAAAAAATGAGCAAGCATCATTTAATGAGCGCTTTAATTTATTCTAGTCAGCAAAATAATAAATACCGAAACAACCGGGTGATTGATAAGTTGCCCGGTTGTTTCGGTATTTCATGATACTAATTTACGACATTAAACTTCACATGCGAAGGTCTTTTTATTTAATAATCGCTTTAAGGTCTTCCTCTGGAGTGCTTATTGGCTTCAGGTCAAATTTTTCCACAAGCACATCCAAAACATTTGATGAGAGAAATGCCGGAAGTGTAGGACCTAAATAGATATTTCTGATGCCGAGAGCAAGCAGTGTAAGCAATATGCATACAGCCTTTTGCTCATACCATGACAGTACAAGTGTCAGGGGAAGGTCATTTACACCACATCCAAATGCCTTTGCAAGGGCCGATGCTACTTGAATGGCAGAATATGCATCATTGCACTGACCCATATCTATAATGCGAGGCAAGCCGCCGATTTCGCCGATGTCTAAGTCATTGAAGCGGTATTTGCCACAGGCAAGTGTCAGTATTACCGTATCTTTTGGAGCTTTTTTCACAAATTCGGTATAGTAGTTTCTGCCGGGTCTTGCGCCATCACAGCCTCCTACAAGGAATATATGTTTTATAGCGCCTGATTTTACTGCATCTATGAGCTTGTCAGCTACTCCAAGGACTGCATTTCTTGCAAATCCAGTCATAAGTTCCGAGCCGCCGTTTATGCCTGTAAAATGCTTATCCTCATCATATCCGCCAAGTTCAAGGGCTTTTTGGATAACCGGCGAAAAATCTTTTACACCATCTATACCTTCCGCAATATGTTTCATTCCGGGATAACCTACAACAGATGTTGTAAATACCCTATCGGCATAGCTTGCCTTAGGCGACATCAGACAGTTTGTCGTAAAGAGAATTGGTGCGGGAACATTGTCAAACTCTTTTTGCTGATTTTGCCATGCTGTGCCAAAGTTACCCTTTAGGTGGGAATATTTTTTCAGCTCCGGATAGCCATGTGCCGGCAGCATTTCACCATGTGTGTATATATTTATACCCTTGTCCTTCGTCTGTTCAAGCAGCTGTTTAAGGTCCAGCAAATCATGACCTGTTATGATAATGAAAGGTCCTTTTTCTACATCCATTGTTACCTTTGTAGGCACTGGGTGACCATAAGCACTTGTATTAGCTTCATCAAGCAAGCCCATACATTTTAGATTTATATTGCCGAATTCCATTAAAAGTTCCAGCCACTCGTCTGCTGTATGCTGGCGGCCTAAAGCTCTCAGTCCTTTGTAAAACCATGATGTTACTTCTTTATCTTTTTTACCTAGGACATATGCGTGCCAAGCATATGCCGCCATGCCCCGCATCCCAAAAAGTAGTGTGGATCGCAGTGAAACAATATCTGTATCCTGTGTCCAAAGGTCTTTGACAGCGAAGTTTTCAGCTCCTCCCAGCTTTTCCTTTTCTTCTTCCACAAGTTTTATGAGTTCATCTATTCGCTTTGCATCAAAGTTAACATTTGTAACCGTAGCAAAAAGCCCTTTCATAACAAGCTCATCAGCCTCTTTGCTTGGGGCTTTGCCTTCTGCAGCACGGGCAAGCCCAATTAGTGCACAGGTTAATTCATCATGTTTTTCGGCTACATCGGGTTTTTTGCCGCAGATTCCCGATTTTACACATCCTTTTCCTCCAGCTGTCTGCTCACATTGAAAACAAAACATTGACATTTTATTACCTCCCAATTTTAAATTATTTTATAAACATCTTAGGGCTTGGAGCCTTAACCACAAAGAATTCCAATACTTCTTCATGATTGTTGCGCACATTCATCTTTGTTTTATATGGAATTGCTATGATGCTTCCTGCAGGATAGGTATGTTCATCCTGTGTGCCTAGCTGCAGCGAAATGCTGCCTCTTACTACAATCATGTACACATTTGAATTTGTATAGTGCTCGGGAAGTGCATCCCCTTTCAGAAGTATCATATGATTTATGTCTACATTATCGTCAGATACAACCCTTTCAATGGTTTTTGAATCTGCAAAAGTAAATTCATATCTTTTTTCTATCATAAAAATTCCCCCTGTATAATATATTTGGTTTTCAAAGTAGAAAATCTGTAAACCTCTATCTTTTTTTATATCTCATCCCTGTTCTAAATTCAGTCTTCGATAATATCCCCTTCTGTGCTTATGGTAGCAACATTCCAAGGGATCATCTTGCCGCTTGCGATAAGCGCTTCTCTTGCAGCATTTGCAATGCCATTGCAGCAGGGAACTTGCATTTTCAGCACTGTTATGCTTTTTATGTTGTTAAATTTTAGAATATCTGTGAGCTTATCTGTGTAATCGATATTATCAAGTTTTGGACAGCCGATTAGTGTAACCCTGTTTCTCATAAAGTCATTGTGGATAGAGGCGTAGGCATAAGCGGTGCAGTCAGCGGCTATAAGCAAATGAGCATCGGTAAGAAACGGCGCATTTGCCGGAACAAGCTTTAGCTGGCAGGGCCATTGGGCAAGCCGTGATTGTTCTTTTACAGCAGCATACCGGATCTTTTGATTATCTTCCTTATTTAGCATTTTTACGCTGCTGCCCGGGCATTCGCAGGGCAGTTTGTTTTCTGAGGCATCTTGTGTATTTTTGGCATTTTTTGCTATCATATTTTTCTTCACTGCTTCCTCATTATATGGCGCAGCTTCCATCTCCCTTATGGTAATTGCTCCTGTAGGACATTTTGGAAGACAGTCGCCTAATCCGTCGCAGTAAGACTCTGATATAAGCTTTGCTTTTCCGTCTATAAGCCGGAGTGCCCCTTCATGACAGGCATTTACACAAAGACCGCAGCCATTGCATTTTTCTTCATCTATGGTAACAATTTTTCTTTTCATCATATTCACCTTCTTTTAATTACATATTGTATGTTCAACTATATAGTAGTAAAATAAAGACAATATTTCGGTAGCTGTGGCTACAAAAAGTGGGTGATTTATATTTTTGATGTAAAAGCAAGCGTTTTGCCTGAAACTCTTTTGTTTGAAGGAATAGAAAAAGATGATTTAGCTCTCATGCTGGACTGTCTTGAGCCGAGGATATGTGACTACAAAAAGGATGAGTTCATCACTATGGCGGGAGATGCTTTTGAGTCAGTGGGGATATTGCTGAAGGGCAAAGCCGCAGTTATAAAAGAAACTTTTGCAGGAAATCGAGTGGTTATTGCAATTTTGCAGCCGGGGGATATGTTTGGAGAGATGGTGGTATTTTCAAAAAATCCCGTTTGGCCTTCAACAGTTATAGCTCAGGAAGATTGCATGGTGTTTTTTCTTTCAGGCAACAAGATAACAGGCCAATGTGACAAGGTGTGCCCCTGGCATAAAACCCTTATACTCAATATGCTCAAGATTGTATCTGAACGGGCTTTGGTGCTCAATAAGAAGGTTGAATATCTGACAATTAAAAGTATGAGGGGTAAAATAAGTGCCTTTTTGATGGAGCAATATAAAAAAACGGGTAAAACCACATTTGTTTTACCCATGAATCGAAACGACATGGCAGATTTTTTAAATGTATCGCGACCATCTATGTCCCGGGAAATGAGCCGCATGAAGGATGAGGGAATTATCGATTATCACCGCTCAGCAATTAAGATAAAGGACATCGAGGCTCTAAGACAGTATGCAGAATAAGGACAAATTTGTTCTGGATTTACATCAAGATCATCAAGTCTTCTCTCGAGATTGCGTAATGCACAACATCATAATTAGAAAATTAGATTATTGTCACTTTACAATCCCTAATCCCAGTATGATAATTTCAAAAACATATTTACAATCTTTTGTAATTCAGAAAATTCTTCTTCACTTAATACACCATAATCCCTGCCATAAATACCCCTTGATTCCAAGCTCCATAAGAATGACTTAAAATTAGGATATTTATCAATATTTTTCTTTATTAAATATATAAAGTGCTCCAACTTCCGGTAGTTAATAGTGTTATTGTTTTTTTCCTCTTCATACAAGGATAAATCTAATATTAATTCTAGTGGTTTAGTAATTTTATATCTATAATCATCGGTATTATCAGGTAAAAAATCACTTTTATAATTTTCGTAGCTTTCGCATACTATTCTATACATCGTATCTCTCCCTAAATTCTGGCAATCTCTTTATAAATTGATTTTTTTTAGATTCATATAAATCATCCCTCGACAATACCTCGTCTATAATTTGATTTATTAAATCCTTGTCCGCCATATTCATAAGCTCATCTATATCTTCTATATCTTTTTGTTCCAATCTTATTATTTTGCTCACGATTATGTCTTCTGGTGATAATAAATACACATTTAAATATTTAAATTTGTTTAACTTCATTGCTCTTTCTTTGTACCTAGGTGATATAACAGTGCTTTCATATTCTAACATATCAAAGTCTCTTAATTGGACGAAAACCCTTCCTAATTTAGAAGGATAATTTAAATCTATAAAATCAAAATCTCGCGTAGCCCTGTTAGTATATTCACCTAATATGCAGGCAGCCCCTCCTAAAAAATATATATCAAATGGCTCAACATCAAAAGCAATAGCGACCTTTTCCATATCAAAAATTCTATCCTCTAATTGTTTCTTTAATTCCATAATTATCACCTTATATTAATATAGCAATGATATTATATCATATTATTTATTGCACATAATATAAATAATGCTGCATCGTGCAGCGGGCGGTCGATGACCGCCACTACGTCCGCTATTTATGGTAGGGTTCACCGTTTATTATTTTAAACCAGCGATAAATCTGTTCAAGCAGCATAAGCTTCATAAGTTGGTGTGGGAATGTAAGTTTTGAAAAGGAAAGGCAAAGGTCTGCCCTGGCTTTAACTTCAGGGGAAAGGCCAAGGGAGCCGCCGATGATAAATGTAATATGTGACTTGCCGTCTATCATAAGATCGCTTAACTTTTTAGCCATTTCTTCGGAAAAAAGCGCTCTGCCCTCGATACATAGGGCAACTACAAAAGATGAGGGGTTTAGTTTTTGAAGTATGCTATTTCCTTCACGCTCTAACACCTGAGCCTTTTCTTTTTCGCTTAAGTTTTCCGGAGCCTTCTGCTCTATAGCTTCGATAATGCGCAATTTGCAGTAAGGCGTAAGTCTTTTTTTATATTCCTTTATACCGTCTAATATATATTTTTCTTTTATCTTGCCTACGCAAATAATATCTATATTCATTAGCACATCCTTCACTTTCTGCAGGGAAAACCTCTGAAAAGAATCTTCTATCAAACCAGCCTTTAAGATTCTTCGTTTCGCTGCGCTTCACTCAAAATGACAGGAATTGGTATCATTCTAAGCACTAGCACCCATATCATCCTACCGATAGTGCTAGTGTAACCTTAATCAATAGTGCCAATGTCATCATACCGATAGTGCACAATGTTATCTCAGCGATATTGCCCCATGTCATCCTGAACGAAGTGAAGGATCTTTCTTTAAGCAGCTAAAGATTCTTCATTGCGCTTTGCTCCATTCAAAATGACAGAACCCAGGGATTTTTTTGAGGTTTTCAGGGCACATGGGCTTTAAAATTTATGCTTTTGTAGTTTAGATCTTACTGGATTTCACAGTAAAAGCTGGCAAATGTAAGCTGCCAAAATGCCGCCGATGGCAACTTTTATCATCTCTTGATTATGATATGCCAAAAACAGGGCAAAAGCACCGCCCAATACTGATGCTAGGATATTCCCCGTGGAATATAGTATGCCGGGAAATGTCATCGCTCCCAATACTGCATAAGGCATGTAGTATAAAAATGATTTGACAAATTTGGATTTTAGTTTTCCTTTAATTAGTATTATTGGAAGGACTCTTATCATATAGGTCACAAGAGCCATGACTATTAATGCAGGATATACATTACTCATATTCATCTTCCTCTCTAGGGAATATAACAGCACCGATTGACGATGCTACAATAGTTGCAATAATGATAACCCACCCTGTAGAGAGCGAATTTATATAAGGAATCCATGTAAAAGCCGAACTTATAGTTATTGCCGTCAAAGCAACTACCAGCGCTGCTTTAGACTCCTTTGCCGCAGGGACTACTATGGCAATAAACATGCAGTAAAGTGCTATGCCCATGGCACTTTGCAGCGTAGGCGGCAGCAGTGAAGATGTCAGAGCTCCCATAGCCGTACCTAAAGCCCATCCGATGTAGGGTATCGTAATAAGGCCTGCCATGTATGATGAAGTAAGCTCGCCAGGCTGCACAGCAGATATTGCAAAGATTTCATCTGTTATTCCAAAAGCCAAAATGTATTTTTTAAAGTCGGGTATCTTGTTTGATAGTTTCTGGGACAGGGATATTGACATGAGCATATAGCGCAAATTGACTATAAAGGTCGTCAATGCAATTTCTATAAGTGATGCACCCTCTATAATTAAATTCATACCTGCAAATTGACCTGCCGATGTTAAATTTGTCATAGAGATTAAGATAGCAGCTACAACCGGTATGCCGCCCTTTACCGCCATAAGGCCAAAAGTAAATGAAACCGGTATATATCCTAAGGCTATTGGTATTCCATGCTTTAATCCTTTGTAAAAATCATCCTTTGTATGCATCTTCAATCATTGCAACCTTCCTCTTTTTTAGTTTATACAATCGTACGTTAATAAGTATAATAAAAATATAATAATATAGTCAACCTTTTTTAGTCTATAAACTTATTTTGGGATATGTTTATTTATACGAGTTCGTCAGTTTGGGAAGGTTCATGTATTTTGAAGTAAAAAACCGCATTCGCTTACTCCATAATTACCACTTCAAAGCTCTTGAAATATAAATTATACCCAGTAAATTTACAGCACCACTTATAGTCAAGGCAATACCAATAAGTCTTGTCATAATAACACTTCCTGTAAAGGGATTAAAAACCAATAATATCCCTAATACCGCTGTTATCAGAGCAAAGCAAAGATGTACCCACCATTTTTCATGTTGCAGTCTTTTCAAGTTAATAGAAAGCTGCAATCTTAAAATGCTATCGATAATAATAACAATGCCAAGCATCAGGGGAAATGCAGAAACTACTGCTTTGGGAGCAATTAACATAAAAATCCCAAGCAAAATAAAGAAAAGCCCATAAACTAAATCAAAGCCAAGCATATCTTCATATGCAGCTTTCCTAAAAAAGCCGATTATTTTAATAATACCCGGAATCAGTATAATCGCACCAAACAGTCTGCAAATAGCTAGGACAGAAAACTCAGGCCTGGCAATCAGGATGATACCTAAGGTAATTAATAAAATTGACATAGCTATAATTGCTATTTTAGATTTTTTTATGTATTCCATATAATTTTGCCCTCCAATCCGTAAGTTGCTAGTGTTTTTGAAACTACATTTACAAAATAAACACCATCGATTTCTAGTTCATGGTATAGAACCGCAATTTCCTTTGCCGACTAAATCTACACTCCTAAGTTATATTACCCTGCAAGCACAAAGTTGCTCTATCCCATTTTATAAACCACCTCCCACTTGTGACATGGCATAGCCTCGTTTTTACTGCATCTGCTCTTGTATTTTAGTTTTAATAAAAAAATAGTTTTTGTATATTTTTTCGCGCTGCTCCATATAATAATTTAATATTACTACGATTTTAAAGATTTGTCTAAAACTTTTGCTCTTATTTCTAAAAACCTGCATGGCTCTTTGTTATTAAAACCTTTATGGAATTAATTTAACTTATAATGCAAAAATTTGAAATTGCTGTTGACAAATTATATCTTATGTTATAGACTAGTATCCAATAATCAAAATAAAAAATAAAATCTTATCCAGAGTAGCTGAGGGACGGGCCCTATGACGCTCGACAACCGGCATTTTCCATTAGAATGCATCGGTGTCAATTCCTGCAGGATAATTAATTTTATCCTGGAAGATAAGATTAACAGTTTGTTTATATTTCTTTTAAAGAAGCAACAAGCTGCTTTTCTTATCGAAAAGCAGCTTTTATTTTGTAAAATATTTTACGAGCCAAGGAGGCAGATTTGGCAATGGAAGTTAAAAAATCTTTTGAGGAAATTAATGAAAAAATCAAAAATGGGACTGCGGTTGTTGTTACTGCAGAGGAAATAATCGACATAGTAAAGGAGAAGGGGTTGGATGAGGCAACAAGTCATGTGGATGTTGTAACAACTGCAACTTTTAGCCCGATGTGCTCCTCAGGTGCATTTCTAAACTTCGGCCATGCAGACCCTCCCATCCGAATGACCAAGGTACTGCTGAACAATGTACCTGCACATGCTGGTCTTGCAGCAGTTGATGCATATATAGGTGCTACTGAAACTTCTTTTGACAGGGATATAGAATACGGCGGTGCTCACGTAATATGCGATTTGATAGCAGGCAAGAAGATACACTTACAGGCGACATCGCCCGGCACCGACTGCTACCCCAGAAAAAAAATCGACACTTATATTACAAAGGATTCCATTAATGAGGCGTATTTGTTCAACCCGAGAAATTGCTATCAGAATTATGATGCGGCTATAAATACTTCCGGCAGGACTTTATACACATATATGGGAGTCCTGCAGCCGAATATGGCCAACATTAACTACTCTACATCCGGCGAGCTGAGCCCATTGCTCAATGACCCATATCTTCGAACGATAGGAATGGGAACCAAAATCTTTCTTGCCGGCGCTCCCGGTTACGTAGCCTGGCAGGGGACTCAGTTCATAACCGAAGTAGAGCGAGGAAATAACGGCGTTCCGACTACATCTGCAGCCACATTGGCTGTTATCGGCGACCTAAAGCAGATGAGCTGTGATTACATTCAGCCGGCGGTTTTTGAAAAATACGGCACATCCATGTTTGTCGGCATAGGTATCCCGATACCGGTATTGGATAAAGACATGTTAATGAACTTAGCCGTTGAAAATAAAGATATATATACAAATATAGTAGATTATAGCGTTGGACGGCGCTCCAAGCCCAGCCTGGGCAAGGTAAATTATGCACAGTTAAGGAGCGGCATGGTTACACTTGAGGGCAAGCAAATACCTACTACGCCCTTATCCAGTCTAAGTAAAGCTCGTGCAATCGCTCAAGAACTGAAAAGGTGGATACTAACAGATAAATTTACGCTGCAGGAACCTTTCAAGCATTTTAATAAGGTCTCAAAGCTTAATACACTGGAAGAAGTAGGCAAAGGAGAGATTGATAATGAGTAAAAAAGCATATAAACAGCGAATATACATTGAAGCCGAAAAATGCGTAGAATGTGGTGCTTGTACGGCGGTTTGCGGTGCAAAGGCTCTACGCCTTGATAAAACCACATGGAAGCTTATATATAATGTTCAAAAATGCCAGGGCTGTATGCTGTGTGTAAGTGCATGCCCTTCGAGAGCCATAAAAAGCGACATTGAAGATTTGCCGTCTGCAGTTGCAGCAGCTTTATAAGGCTCTTAGCACAGGAGGTATTATGTATCAAAAGCGATTCTATCGAGATTATACTAAGGCGCAGGGCCTTGTAAAATTTAATGTCACTGAATATGAATCGGATTTAGAGATTATTTCTAAATCCGATTTAAAAAATGAGGCTTTATCTCAGCTAAAAAAATATAGAAATGAAATCACAAATTACATCAGCCTTTATCCTGAATTCATGACAAGCCTTGCTCCCATAAATCCTTCAGATGACGCCCCTGCCATAGTGAAACATATGTGCTTGGCTTCAAAAGCCGCCAATGTAGGTCCTATGGCCGCCGTCGCAGGTGCTATAAGTGAATATGTTGGCAAGGCCCTTGAAAAATATACCGATGAGCTAATCATTGAAAACGGCGGCGATATCTATATAAAAAGCAATCATGACAGGCATGTGCTTATATATGCAGGCAAATCACCGCTTTCCAATAAAATAGCCCTACTGATTCCCGGAAATGGCAACTCTATTGGAGTGTGCACATCCAGCGGCACCGTAGGTCATTCACTAAGTTTCGGCAAGGCCGATGCAGCAGTGGTGATTTCTCATGATACCCTCTTGGCCGATGCAACCGCTACCGCTGTGGGCAACAGGGTAAAGACTGCCGATGATATAGAGCAGGGTATTAATTTTGCAAAATCCATTCCGGGGATAGAGGGAGTTGTTATTATTATACAGGATAAATTGGGCATCTGGGGAAATATTACGCTTACAAGGCCATAGCATTAAATATGTTGCATCAAAAAAGCTATGCAAACAAAAGTGAAAAAATATTTTTAATATGATTTTAGGTCAAATTTAACCTAATCTCAAGGAGTTTCTTATGAATATTGATTATGATGAAGTATTGCATTATCTCGGTTATCATAATAATCACCGGCCTTATGAAAATACCGGGGAACTTATAACAGAATGTATCATCGAAATTAAAGGTATTGCACAAAAGCAGTACGTTTATGATATATTCGATACCGAACACAAAAATGGAAAAATATTACTTAAACAAAGCAATGTGACGCTTTACGGCCATGACATAGCACATCACTTAAAACATTCATCAAAGGCAGCCTTAATGGCTGTTACCCTAGGTCTGGAAGTCGATAAAAGAATTTCATTGTATTTAAGAATTAATCCTACAAAAGGCCTAATCCTTGATGCCTGTGCATCGGCTGCAGTTGAGGCATTATGTGATGAAGTGGAGGGCAAAATCCGGTTAAAAGCTGCAAGTGAAGGCCTTTATATTACCTCCAGATACAGCCCGGGTTACGGCGATTTGCCCCTTTGCCTTCAAGGCGATATAGCTGCGGCGTTGGATACCTATAGAAAAATCGGGCTTGCTGTTACCAAAGATTTTCTGCTTGCTCCCCGAAAATCCGTAATAGCGATTATAGGTGTGCAGCAAGTATTACCTGATAAAAGAGGATGCGGCAATAAGTGCAAGCTTTGTTCTGCTGTAAATTGTCAGTATAGAAAGGGTGAAAACTTTTTTGAGTAAGCAGATTGACTTTTCAAACTTTATAGTTTTTGACGGTGCAATGGGTACCATGCTTCAAACATATGGCCTTAAGGCAGGAGAACTTCCGGAAAGCTATAATATTTTGCACCCAGAGATTATTGAAAAAATTCACGGCGAATACCTGGATGCTGGTGCAGATGTGATTACTACGAATACATTTGGGGCAAACCGCATTAAGCTTAGTAAATATGGGTATGATGTCGGCGAAATCGTTAAAAGCGGCGTTAAAATAGCCTTAAAAGCTGCCGGAAAAAGGCTTGTTGCATTGGATGTTGGTCCTATCGGTCAGCTTATGAAACCCTATGGAACTTTATCTTTTGGCGAGGCATATGAGCTTTTCAGGGAGCAGGTAATTGCTGGCGCAGATGCAGGTGCAGATTTAATTTTAATAGAGACCATGTCAGATATTTATGAAATGAAGGCAGCTATTCTTGCAGCAAAAGAAAACTGCAATCTTCCTGTTGTAGCTACTATGACTTTCCAGCAGGATAAAAGGACTTTGACGGGAACTGACCCTCTGACTATGGTAAATGTAATTTGCGGACTTGGGGTAAATGCTTTAGGCATTAATTGCTCTTTAGGGCCTAAAGAGATTCTACCGCTAATTGAAGAAGTGCTGTCATACTCCAAAATCCCGGTTATAGCTCAGCCCAATGCCGGCATGCCGAAGATTATAGACGGAAAAACCGTATTTAATGTAGAACCCGATGAATTTGCCAGATATGCAAAAATCATGGCCGAAAAGGGTGTTACAATTCTTGGGGGCTGCTGCGGCACAAATCCGGAACATATAAGGGCATTAAGGCATGTGCTTGCGGGTCTTGAGCCTATAAAACGGCAAGTTGAACCGATAACGGCTGCAAGTTCATTTTCAAAGACGGTAATTATCGGTGAAGGCATAACCGTTATAGGCGAAAAGCTAAATCCTACCGGCAGAAAGCACCTTAAAGAGGCGTTGAAAAGCAATGATATGGAATATGTATTGCGGCAGGCTCTTGCACAGCAGGATGCAGGAGCACATATTCTCAATGTAAATGCAGGGCTGCCGGAAATAGATGAAAAGGCTGTAATGATAAATATCATCCGAGAACTGCAAAGTACAGTAAGTGTCCCCCTTCAGATTGACAGTACCGATAGTGATGTAATCGAAGCCGCCGTGCGAATATACAATGGTAAGCCCATTATTAATTCAGTAAATGGAAAGCTAAAGGTTATGGAGGAGATATTCCCTATAGCCAAAAAATACGGAGCCTGTGTTGTCGGCCTAACATTAGATGAAAATGGAATACCGGCAAAGGCAAAAGACAGATTTAAAATAGCCGAAAATATAGTTAAGACCGCCTCCAAATACGGTATAGCAAAGGAAGACTTGATTATTGATTGCCTCGTTATTGCAGCTTCCGCCCAGCAGGATGAAGTAAGGGAAATTATAAAGGCCACCAGATTGGTAAAAGAAAGGCTTGGAGTAAAAACTATTTTGGGTGTTAGCAATATCTCCTTTGGTTTGCCTAACAGAACACTGCTGAATCGCACATTCTTGGCTCTTGCGTTAGAAGCCGGACTGGATGCACCGATTATTGACCCTACTGATGAAGAAGTGATGGGAACTATAAATGCATTTAACGTGCTTTGGGGCTACGATAAGTATGCCAACAATTATATTGCTGCATATGCGCCTAAGGATAAAAAACCTGCTGTCAAAGCTTTCTCCGCTGCGGATGTGGCAGATATTGAGGATATAATCATAAACGGCTTAAAGGAAGAAGCTGCATCAAAGGTAAGAGCTATGCTCAAAACAATGAGTCCCACACAGATAATAGATGAACATTTGGTGCCTTCACTGGATATAGTAGGGCGCAAATACGAAGCGGGTGAGATTTTCCTTCCACAACTCATACAATCCGCTGAAACTGCCAAAAGGGCTTTTGAGGTTATAAAGCATCATATCATTGAAACAAATGGCGGGAAGGCTGAATTTAGCAAGGGGAAAATCATCCTTGCTACTGTGCGGGGAGATATTCATGATATAGGTAAAAATATCGTAAAAATTTTATTAGAAAATTATGGGTTTGAGGTTATTGATTTGGGAAAAGATGTACCGGAAGACGAGATTATCCATAGGATAAAACAGGACAATGTAAGCCTTGTAGGTTTAAGTGCTTTAATGACAACTACTGCTCAGAACATGGCACAAACAATAAAGGCAATAAGGGAAGCAGGCCTTGGATGTAAGATAATGGTAGGCGGTGCAGTTGTCAATGCCGAATTTGCAAAAAGCATCGGCGCTGACTATTATGGAAGGGATGCTCAGGAATCGGTGAGAATTGCCCAGGAGTTTTTTAGTCCATCATAACAAAACTTTTTATTCTTTCATTTTCAATATTATTAAAGAATTCTTCTTTACTTGACTCTTTTATAATCCGACCTTCATCCATGAATATAATTCGATGTGCAACTCGTTTTGCAAAATTCATATCATGGGTTATTATTAAAATGCCCATTCCGTCCCGGGCCAATTTTTCTATGATCAATGCGATGCCTTCCCTAAGCTCCGGGTCCAGAGCCGAAGTAGGCTCATCCAGACACATAATCTTTGGATTTAAGGCACATGCTCGTGCAATCGCTACCCTCTGCCTTTGTCCTCCTGAAAGTTCAAAAGGATAGGCATTGGCCTTATCGCCAAGATCCAGCATCTCTAAAAGCTCCATAGCCTTGTTTTCAGCCTCGCTTTTAGAAGCACCGAAAACATTTATCGGTGCTTCTATGATGTTCCCTAAAACCGACATATGTGGGAAAAGATTAAAGTTTTGAAAAACTAAGCCCAGTTTCTTTCTTATCTGCAGCATTTGTGCCGGTTTGGCATAAGTAGTGCTCCCGTTGTCATCTTTGCACAGATACATTCCGTCTACGATGATTGTTCCCCGATCGCATTTGACCAGATTGTTTATGCACCTTAAAAGGGTCGTTTTACCGACGCCGGATCGGCCTATTATTGCCAATATCTCATTTTGTCCCAATTGAAAGTTTATATCATTTAATACAGGTTTTCCCTTAAAGCTTTTATACAAGCCCTCTACGCTGAGTATCATAATTCTTTCCCCTTATTGAAAATATGAATATCTTTCTTCTAGTTTTTGGAAAACTGCCGTTAAAACCGCTGTTAAAGCCAAATAAAAGACTCCCACTACAATCAGCGGCACCAGGGAGGCATCGCGATTGGAGGCTATTTTCCCTGCCCGCAAAAGCTCTCCCAGGCCCACTACGTACACCAGTGATGTATCTTTTACAAGGGTTATTACCTCATTGGCCACTGACGGCAGCACTATCTTTATCATTTGCGGCAGGATAATTCTTGTAAAGGTCTTTGCAGGAGTAAAACCCAGCACCTTTGCCGCATCGTATTGACCTTTATCGATGGATTCAATGCCGCCTCTGAAGATTTCTCCGAAATACGCCGCATAATTTAGCACAAACGCCAGTATGGCAGCCGGAAACCTGTCAAAGGTTATTCCCACAATGGGTAATCCAAAAAATATAACTACTATTTGCAGCAGCAGCGGTGTTCCTCGCATGACCCAAATATAAAGCTCCACCAAAAATACCAGTGGCTTAATTTTTGACAGCCTGCCTAGGGCTACAAGGATTCCTAAAGGTATAGATATTACAAGCGTTAAGAAAAACACTTTTAAGGTTACCTCAAGCCCTGATAGCAGAGCAGGCAATAGTCTTAAGATATATTCAAACATAATGATTTCCCTTTACATATTACATTTTATACCGTTGTAGAATGTGATTTATTAAAGATAATTACATCATTTTGGATTTAGTCTGTAAAGATATTTGCACTTTTCTAGAGGGTTCTCTGAATTACAGAGCAAATCCATTACTTACCAAACCATTTTTCATATATTAAATCATAGCTTCCGTCTTTTCTCATATCGTCTAAAGTTTTATCAACCATTTCCAGCAGCTTTTTATCCTGCTTCCTAAAACCTATGCCGTATTCCTCGTCACCAAAATCTTCATCGAGAATTGTATACTTATCTGCACCTTTTTGCTTGATATAGTAGCGTGCCAAAACCTCATCGGCTACAACGGCATCAACCCTTTTAGCCTCCAAATCCATAAAGGCTTCATTGTTCGTATCAAATAATACCGGCTCACCACCGTCAAAGGACTTCACTAACTCAGGTTCGGTATTCATAGCATCTACAGCACTAGAACCGGTCTGTGCCGCTACCTTTTTACCGGCAAGATCGCTTTTACTTTTAACGTCAGAGCCTTCAAGGGTGACAATTACCTGCCTATTATCAAGGTATGGCTTTGTAAAGGCAACCTTCTCTTTTCTTTCCTCGGTAATTGTATATGCATTCCAAATCATGTCTATATTTCCCGCGTTTAATTCCGCTTCTTTCATTGTCCAGTCTATAGGCTGGAGAACCAATTCTAAATCATTCCGCTTAAAAACTTCCTGGGCCAAATCCACATCAAAACCCACGATTTTATTGTTTTCATCTCTAAAGCCCATGGGTGCAAATGTATCGTCAAGACCCATGACAACTTTACCCTTCGCTTTTATTTTTTCAAAGGAGTCTTCCTGTGCAGCAGGTTCTTGCTGAGCCGTTTCTTTCTCTAAAGCTTCTTGCTTAGCTGCCTCGTTTGAACAACCTACTAAGCTAATCATACCCAAAATTAAAACAAGCATCAAAATAACTGCTGTTTTCAAGCTCTTTCTCATTTTGTTTCCCCTTCCCCTTCGTCATATTTTTTATTTTCGAACAAGGTTTTTGCTTTACTACTTTAATATGATAAAGTGTAAGAATGCTTTTGTCAACCTTTTTTCATTTTACGCAGTTATCTTTGATGTAGTAATAAAAGTAGCTGCCAGTGCTCCAATAAGGGAGCTCAAGACAGCTACTGCCAGTATCTTCTTAATATCCGACCGGGGCCACCTGTTATTGTGCTTTTCCATAAAACACACCTACTTTCTATGGATTAGGCCCTGACCGGTTATACTATTCTCCTTCGCCCTCGCTTACATCTTTTTCCGTAATAGTAATCAACTCATATTCTTTAGTACCCATACCAAGCTTGCATGCAGCATCAATGTGAAGCTGGGCGTTTTTGCCGGTCACGGCCTTTAATATATTATCCCCTTTTTTCACATTTTTATCCGAAGCTTTGGATTGGGGCAAGGGTTCAGCACTGTTTATCATGTCTATGGCAGCTTGGTCGATAGCCACCGGGTCAAAAGACACTAAAACACCCTGATCCTGCACCAGTGGAGTATCAGCCATGGGCATACAATCACATTCGGGCTGAACTTCTGTGATAAAATTTATGTATAGGATTCTGCCTTTTTCAAATGTCGATACTACAGCATGTGCCGACTCAGCTAATCCTGCCTGAAAGCCCTCCTCGGTAATTGGAACAATCAGTGCCTTTGCTTCACATACTCGAGAGCAGCGGCCGCATTTTACACATATGGATTTATCTATAACTATACAGTCATTCATCAGCTTAATGGCACCGTGCGGACATACATCCACACATTGTCCGCAGCGTATACATTTGTCATCAAGCCAATTGAGATGCTTATTTTCTTCAAAATGTATCCGTCCTCTTTCAGCTTCGCCGCAGGTATCTTTACAGCTTATGCCGCCCATCCCTAGATTTTTAATGGCACCTCCAAATCCCGATCCCACATGCCCCTTACAATGAGATACTACAATCATTGCCGGTGCATGGTATATCGCCGAGGCAACTCCTATCTCTTTTAGAATCGGACCGCTTTTGACCTTTACCTGATCTTGGCCAAAGATGCCATCTGCTAAAATAACCGGTGCTCCTACAGATAGATGGTTTATACCTTCCATATTTGCCACATCTAAGTACTCCAGCCCTGGAATCCTCACAGTATCGGTAACAAACGGCTTGCCGCCTACTTCCTTTACCTTGTCCACGACTTTTTTCAAAAAAATCGGGCGCACAATGCGATGAGCTCCATAAGAGCCGAAGTGAGTCTTAACAGCAACATAATCTTTTTCATTGATAAATTCTTTAAAATCAATCATATTAAGTATCTGCTCAAACTTTGCCACAAAACTGTACTTAAAATCGTAGCTCTTTACCCTGGCATCCGCAAAATATATTTTTTTTGTCATTGTAAACCTCCTGCTTGAAATTATATATTTTTAACAAAAAATCCTCCAATCTTTCTTTATGCATTTTATCGACATTATGTTAGTATTTTCTATTTCCCGGGCAATAATTCGCCAAATATATTATGGAAATTAAAAAGAGTACACCAAAAAAGCAGCTAAGCTGCTTTTTTGGGGGAGCCGGGTCCTCTATGGTAACGGCTAATAGACCGATACCTTCGTTTTGCTCATTGTTCCATTTCACCTGTATAAGCATTTACATAATAAATATCACCGTCATTTAGCTCTATTTTCCACACCGGAGCCACCTGCCAGCGATTGGCATCATAAAGTTTAGAATAATATCCCTGCTGAACTCGAGTTATTGATATTTGATTTTCAGCCTGAACCTCATTAATAACCCTCATAATAGCTGTGAGAGGTGAAATAACACCTCGTTTTTTACCTATATAGCCTAAAGGCTTGAGCCAGCACTGATAATAGGTTTTAATTCCGGAAGGCGTAACAAGCATTGTTACATAGCTGTTATCTATGAAAAAATTGTCGTAGTAGCGGACATACTCTAATAAGTAACCTTGGCTTTTCTCGTCATAGGTAACCTTGTCTAGTACCGCATCTGCCGGCATACTACCATGATTTTTAATAAAATTTGCCGCTTCGTTTTCTGCTTGTTCTTTTGTAAGATTTGGCCATATTATTTGGTCCTCATTATTGAAATAAGTAATAAATCCGTTATCCGTAATTATAAGTTGCTGCTTTTCAAAAGTATAGATTCTCCCGTCTTGAGTCTTGTTAATTTGCGGCAGTGCTTTTTTTCCAAAAAAACTTTCTAAAGCCTTTTTTTCATCTACCTTTTGAAAACTCACTTCTAGCAAAGACTGAGGCCTTCCCTCTTTTAAATCATCTACCTTTAATATAACGCCTCTTTCCATTAAATACTGTTTGATTTCGAACTGTTGGCCTGAAGTAAGTTTAAATTCAGCCATGGGCTTTTCTTTAAACCATAAGTTAAATACCAAAAATACGTTAAGTATTATAAATGATGCAACAAGAATAGCAATCGCTTTTTTCCATTCCAAAAATATCACTCCGAAAGGTCCTGTATGATTACTTCCATATCTGCTGTTTTAATAACCCATACAGGTTTTAGCTTTTCTCCCTCAATCATGTATCCGGGGTATATATCATTTACAGTCTTTATATTTTTAGTGGATACTGCAGCATTTAATGCTTCCACAGGCGTCATAAGATCCCTTATTCCTTCTTGCTTTATGGACCAAGCTACATCTCTATAATAATTTTTTACCTGGTTTCCTTCAACAGCTATTACAATATAATCATCTGAATTTACAATCCTAAAGCCATTAACTCTGATTTTGAATCTAAAAATATACGTCGTTGAACCCTGTGATTCGCTTTTAGCTTCATATGAAGCTAGGTAACCACCTTCTGGCCATCCGCCGTGTGAAGCCACAAAATCTATTGCTGTTTTGAAAGCCTCATAAAGATTTTGAGTTTTACGCTGTTCTTGAGTAACAGGAAAATTATATTCAATTGATCCATCATCATAAATCCTAAGGCCCTGCTGACCATCAGTATATATTATAGTGCCGTCTCTTTCTTCAATTCTACGTGTCACAGAAAAGTCCATGAAAAATTCAGACGCCACTTGTTCTTCCAAAATCGTTTCCTTTTTTAAAGAATACATAGGAAGCTCATACGGCAACAGCGAAACATATACATCACCATTTACCTTGAGATTTACATCTGCCGTAAGGCTGGCAAACATGGGAGGACTCGAATCATTTATTTCCTTGATAAGGCCGGTAAGTTCAGCATCACTGTCACCTTTGCCTACTTTATAATAGCTTCCGTCACTGTCCGTCAAATAACATAAAAGCTCGCCATCGCTAACCAGTATAAATGAACGGATTAACTTCCCGTCTATTATCGATGTATCACCCGCACTAATATCAAAAAGTTGCTTTATGAAGGACGGCGGTAAAGGCGTAGGAAAGAAAACCTCCAAGCCTTTTTTATACGTAAAATACTCTTGCTTTATATTAGTCATTGGCTCCGGACTTATCGTCCACTGCGAAGCCAAAAGTTTTTTAGAAATAGCCCAGGTCTTATCATACAAGGGCGATGAAGGTTTTAAAATGGTGTTAAAAGAATTGCCTAAATAAACCAGAATTTTTTCAGGACTGACGGCGCTAATCGGGTCTATGTTTTTTTCATACTGCACCGTTCTTGCGGTTCCCAGATGCCCAGGAACCCTAGACCAGATGTTAAATGAAAGAAAAAGGCTGATGGCCACTAGCAGGATAAGAGTCCAGCCCAGGATAAAATCCCTTGACAATGGCAACACCGCCTTTTATTTAAGGATGAGAAATGACTTGAGAGTCTGTATTAGGGATCCAAGTTCCGGCAATTCTGATCCGCTTTCAAGTTGATATACCTTGCGCGAAACCGTTTCGGCTTCTCCTGACGGAAATGAGGCTTTTACAGTAATAATATTTTCTTTGGAAGAAATAGGTACTTGTGTTACAAAAATACCTGCAGCTCCCACCGAAAGTTCCTTTTCCTCCTTGCGCCCGTTTATGAGCACGATGACCTTGGAATTTGGCACGGTTTCACCGGAAATCAAGACTTTGTCTGCGGATGTCATATAGTTATCCTTAGGTTCAGTCAATTTTATAAAATTTTTAACTTCATCGGCCTTAGCCGAGGGAGAAAAAAGTATTAAGATAGCTAAAAACATTGCCAACACTGTTACGGTTTTTTTCATGCCAATCTCCCTTTCTGGAATAAAAAAACAAAAAGATACCGGCCTTGCTTTCCCTTTTCTATCTATCTGTCTATATTATAGTTTAAATGACTAACATTACAGAATTATTACAGACCGATTAAAAATAAGTTACATTTACTTAATTAGTTCTTACCAGCTGGCCTGATATGGCTGGAATTTGTATGATTACACTTGTGCCCTTACCAAGCTCACTACTTATGCTAATTTCACCGCCATGTGCTTGCACTATCTCTCTTGCGATTGAAAGGCCCAAGCCTGTTCCACCCATTTCCCTAGATCTGGTCTTATCCACTCTATAAAACCTTTCAAAAATTCGGGGAAGGTCTTCTTTTGGTATCCCAACACCCGTATCTTTAAAGGTTACTTTTACCATTTTTTCAGCATATTCAACATCAATATATATTGTACCACCTTCCGGGGTATATTTATAAGCATTGCTCAAGATATTTTGAAAGACTTGCTCAATTTTATCATTATCTGCAAAAACTTCCGGCAACTCTTCCGGTATATTGGCCTTTATCGTCTGACCTTTTCTTTTGATATTTACATCCATCTTTTTTATGACATTTTTCAGTATGGTGCTGACATCTATCGGTTTCATATTCCATTTTGTTTCCTTATTGTCAAGGCGTGAGAGTTCTAATAAATCATTTACTAGACGCGTCATCCGGTCGGCTTCATCATTTATAACGCTCATAAACTGCCGCGATATCTCAGCTTCTTCCAATGCCCCATCAAGAAGGGTTTCAGCATAGCTCTTAATGGTAGTAAGAGGCGTTCTAAGCTCGTGTGATACATTAGCCACAAATTCCTTGCGCATAGCTTCAAGTCGATGCTGTTTTGTTATATCTTGAAACACAAAGATATGCCCTACAATTCGGTTTTCTCGTCTTAACGGAGCATAGATGGATTTTAATATGGCATCCTTAGTTTTAATAAGAGTTTCACTATTGTCAAAATCATTACTTAAAAGCTGTTTCATATCAATATTTAATAACCTGTTAAGTTCCAAAGAAAAATTTTGACCGTTGATGCCTTCCTCCAGCGACAGCATCTGCCTTGCAACAGGGTTTATGTGTATTACTTGCCCTTCATCATTTAAGGCAATGACGCCATCGGCCATATTTATAAGGATTGCCTCCATTTTTTCTTTCTCATCAGATATCTCTTCCATGGTTTCCTTAAGGCGAGTAGTCAGGAAGTTGAACATGTTCGTCAGCTTTCCTATTTCATCGTCGGATTTGACCTCAATATGCTGGTCAAAATCTCCCTGTGCCAGTGAAGCAGCTCTTTTGGTAACTTCCTGAATAGGACCTGTTATGGTCTTTGACAGGGCAAATCCCACTAATCCTGTTACTGCAAGGCTTAACAGCGTAGCCGTAAGCAATATGGTTTTTGTGTTGGCAATAGTATCATATATGCTTTTCATAGATGAAATAAGATAAATAATACCTACTACCGTATCACCGCTTTTCACCGGATACGCACAGTACATATAAGGGATTTTACTTTTTGGATCAACTCGCATATCCTTTGACGGAGTTCCGAAAGAAGCCTGTGTTATTTCAGGAGTCAGGAGTCTGGTATTCTTTTGAAATCTCGTATCATCAGTAGATGTTATGATACTTGCAGAGCCGTCAAGAATAGCAATACCCATCTCTTGGCCAAACCCTTTAATAACATCGCTTATATCTTGCGGCTGAGGAACTGGAATCAAGTGTCTTTCAATATAGCCGGAAATTAGCTGTGCTTTACCATCAAGGGTATTGGCAAGAGTATCTATATGATCTTTCTCCAAAGACTGAACCATGAAAATTCCAACTACCTCCATGGCCAGTAGTATCAGCATAATGTATATAACGACCAGCTTCCACTGGATGCTCTTGAACATTCAGCACCACCTATTGCTTCCTAAAGTAGTAACCCACACCTCGTTTAGTAATAATATATGTCGGGTTGGCAGGATCGTCTTCCACCTTTTCCCGAAGGCGCCGCACAGTTACATCTACAGTGCGTATATCCCCATAATACTCATAACCCCACACTTCCTCTAAAAGTTTTTCGCGGGTGAAAACCTGTCCGGCCTGAGTAGAAAGATATTTAATTAATTCATACTCGCGAAAAGTAAGATCAAGGGGTTTCCCCTTTTTTCTTACTACATAACTTTTTAAATCTAGCTCCAAATCTCCCAGTCTGATAATTTCTTCTTCGCCGCCGGGCTCAGAAAGAGCAATCCTTCTCAAATTGGCTTTTACTCGAGCCATAAGCTCTCTCATGCTGAAGGGTTTTGTAATATAATCATCTGCACCAAGCTCTAAGCCTAAGACCTTGTCTACTTCCTCGCCTCTGGCCGTTAGCATGATTATCGGGCTAGTTATTTTTTCCCTAAGTTTCTTGCATACTGAAAAACCGTCCTGCTTAGGCAGCATAATGTCCAATAGTATTAAGTCGGGATCTTCTTTTAGGGCAATGTTTATAGCCTCATCACCATCATAAGCCGCCAAAACATTATACCCCTCTTTAGAAAGGTTGTATCTTAAAATGTCAACAATGGGTTTTTCATCATCAACCACTAAAATCTTCTCATTCAAAAACAGCACCCCCATTACTAACTACATTCGCCATAATTCGTTATTTTCCTCCCGTATCAATTTGAGCAACCTTTCGAAGGAAAATACCATCTGCCGAATCACCGTCTTTAAGGTAAAGCATTATTCTTTTAAGCTCATCAATGCCACCACTGCCCGAAAGAAATTCAGTCATCTCAAGCGCACCTAAGTACGCCTTAGGTACATTTGAGAGTTTATCAAAACTATACATGATATCCTCATAAGCATAGTCAAAGCTCTTATCAATTTCAAAATCCTCTTCAAGTGTATAACCCGTTACTCGCTTTTCTTCATACTGAGCCACTCCCTCTGTAAACCAGCGGGGACAGTTGCCTTTAGTCATAGTATCTACCACAAAATGAGTATATTCATGAACCATGGGGCCTTTATCAAAGAATACCTTCTCCATATCCTGAGTTTCTTCAATCCACCCATCCGGCGACTGAACATAGATAACACCTCTATAGTAAACCCCTTGAGTATTTTCATCTTTTGGCCAATTGAAAGCGGATTGAAGGCTTAATCCGTCCGGGAAGACCACAATGGGCAGCTTATTTTTTGGATAAAAATCAAAGTCTTTCCCCACAAGGTCATAGGCTTTCTCAGCCGCATTTACAACAGCCGGTATGCTATCCTTGCTTTCAGGCTTAAAAAGTATAATAAAATGTGATGTTGCCACAGAATCAAAACCTTTTAATTTAAATGTGACAACAGATATTGGCGCATAAAAATAATAAACTCCTATAATAATTATAACACATAGGAGCGCAATTGCAGTAAGCTTTTTTCTCAGCATTGTCTTCCACTCCCCCCTATCATTATATTAGAGTTCGACAAAAATTTCACTGGAAATCATATTCACTGCCACTGTTATTTACCAGATTACATTCATAAAAAAATAAAAAATCAGATTTTTCAAGGCAAAACTGCGTTGTTTTAGGCCGGTAATAAAATCTGCGACACAAGAAAAAAAGCGGCTATTTGCCGCATTTTAAAAAGGGGGGATCGTTTTGTTGTTGCTGACTGCTTAATTCTTATTATAAATGATTATTATTAAGGAATTATTTCATTTATATTACAATCATGTTACAAATTACTGGTTTTATCGACAAATAGCAGCTTTGTTTTAGATTGAAATTACCTTTTATGATACAGGCGTTTTTTATGCATGTCAGTTTTGCATTTTTTAGATTTTTCACCAGGAATCCAATGTCAGGTACACAAAAATATTTTTTAAAAATTCCTTCTCTTAAGACTGAATTATATGAATAGTTATCCCAATCAATACCATTCGCACTCCCGTAAATATAATTATGAGTTTTATAGAACTTACCTTTATCTAAGATTGTTTGCGGCGTTTGTCCATCGCAGGGTGTATAGTCGGATTTTTTTATGAATATTTATACATATAGCTTGCATTTTTATACTATAGGTGTATAATATTATATATTTCATTTTAATCAGAGCTATTCTTTTAAAGTGTTTAAAGCGTTGATTTTAATTTAATTATAATTTAGGGGGTTTTATAAATGAAGATTAAAACTATAATCATGGGGGCAGCAGGCAGGGATTTCCACGTATTTAATACGTATTTTAGAGATAACGATATGTATGATGTGGTAGCCTTTACCGCTACGCAAATCCCCAACATTGAAGGGCGGAAATATCCTGCGGTTTTAGCAGGCAAATTGTATCCCGATGGAATTCCTATTTATCCTGAAGAAGCGCTTCAGTCTTTAATCAAGGAGCATGATGTCAGGCAGGTGATTTTTGCTTATAGCGATATTGCGCATGTAGATATTATGCACAAGGCTTCAACGGTTCTTGCCGCAGGGGCTGACTTTCGCCTTATGGGACCTCAAAACACCTCAATAAAATCATCAAAACCCGTCATTTCCATATGTGCTGTAAGGACTGGGGTCGGCAAAAGTCAAACTACACGTGCTGTATGTAAAATCTTGCAGCAGATGGGCAAAAAAGTGGTGGCAATTCGTCATCCCATGCCATATGGCGATTTAAGCAAGCAAATATGCCAACGTTTTGCCTCCTACGAGGACTTGAACTTGCATAAATGCACCATTGAGGAACGGGAAGAATATGAACCGCACATCGACAACGGCATCATCGTATATGCAGGCGTTGATTATGAAGTAATCCTGAGAGAGGCTGAAAAAGAGGCTGATATCATCATCTGGGATGGCGGTAATAATGATTTTCCGTTCTACCACGCCGACCTACACATTGTACTGGCAGATCCTTTAAGGCCTAGCCATGAAATACTCTACCACCCGGGAGAAACCAATATAAAGATGGCCGATGTAATTATAATTAATAAGATTGATTCGGCTAATGCCAGTGATGTAAACACCGTTAGAGAAAATATCGAAAAGGCCAATCCGAATGCCTTAGTTATAGAAGCAGCTTCACCTATAAGCATAGAACAACCGGAGATGATAAAAGGTAAGCGTGTGCTTGTAATCGAAGACGGCCCTACCCTTACTCATGGAGGCATGAAATTTGGAGCAGGTTTTGTTGCAGCAAAGAAATTTGGAGCCAAAGAAATCGTAGATGCTAAACCATATGCTGTAGGAAGTATAATGGGAACTTATGAAAAATATCCTCATCTAAATGTGATACTGCCGGCAATGGGCTACGGTGATCAGCAAATGAAAGAGCTTGAAGCAACTATAAATAATAGTGATTGTGATGTGGTATTATCCGGCACTCCAATAGATATAACGCGGATTATAAATCCCAATAAGCCTGTGGTAAGAGTAAAGTATGAGCTTCAGGAAATCGGCCAGCCGGACCTTAAAACGGTTCTTGAAAAATTTCAGTAATCGATATATTTATTTTCGGCATACTTAGCAAGCTCGAAGTATATAATAAATGTTCTTTGTAAGTCTAAGTGACTTTTTAAGGAGTATAAAAAGTGCTGCTGCACATCGGAATAATCGTGCAGCAGCACTTTTATATTAATTATGTATAAATATTTAAACCACCTTATATTTAATTTTCCAGGCAACTATTTGTTTAAGTAATTCAATGGATTTACCGCACTTCCATTGACGCGGACTTCAAAATGCACATGGTTTCCGGACGCTCTGCCGGTAGCACCTACTGTTGCAATTTGCTGGCCTTTTTCTACCTGCTGACCTGCCGACACAGTAATAGAACTATTATGGGCATAATAGGTTTCTATGCCGCCACCGTGATTTATTATAACCAAGTTTCCATAGCCGCCCTGCCATCCTGCAAAGGTTATTGTGCCGCTGTTAGATGCGCGGACTGGAGCGCCTTTGCTCTGAGCAATATCGATTCCGGTGTGAAATTCACCGCCTCTTTTTCCAAAGGGTGAACTAATTTGTCCAACTGTAGGCCATGAAAATCTCCCATTGCCACGGAAGGCAACTTCAGCTTTTGTACCCCTTGCAACGATGCGAGTTACGGGCTCTTTAACCACTTTTTCATCGATAACAGTCTGAGATACTTTAAGACCATTTTTAAATACCGCTTCTGCAGCAATTTCCTTAGAACCTTTCTCTCCTGCCTGCTTTACCTTCTGATCCCATGTCCACAAGGAGTTATCTTTGACTACTTCAGTTTCATAAGGTATTTCCTCATTATATGTAATCTTCTTTACTACTGTAACATTTAGAAGTGGTTTTATTTCAGTTAGATTTATTTTTTCTCCTAAGGCTAATTCATTTTCAGACTTCAATTGAGGGTTTGCCTTTATCAAATCATCCAAAGACATATTCGTTTCCTGTGAAATAGACCAAAGACTATCGCCCTCAACTACCTCATATGTCTTGGTTTCTAAGGCTCCCTTTAGTATAAGGTTTTTTGCTTCTTCTGCACTTAAGGTTTCTTTAGGGTATACATACCTTTCGATTAGCTTGACTTTTTCGGCTACCTCTACTTTAATTAATTCTCCAGGTACTTGGCTTATATAATAGTTTTTCACTCCATCCAAGACCGTTTCTGCAGTGGGCTTATCTTTTACTATAGCAACTTCTTTTCCGTCTACTTCAATGGCTACCGCTTTTAGTTTATACGTCAAGGCCGATTCCAGTTTTTCAATCATTTCCTCTTCTGAGTCAAGCTTTTTCCCTAAAGCTCTTACCGGTGAAACTTTTATATCTTGAACAAATTCTATATCCGCACAAAGCTTATTTTCATATTTTTTTTGTAATTCAGTTTTGATTTCAGCTAATTTCTGGTGGTTTTTTACATTTCCTATTTTTTCGCCGCCAACACTTACTTCAAGCACAGAACGACTAAGAAGTGCTATTAAAACAGCGAAAGTAACGATGACACAACATCCGGCAAGCAATAAAGTTTTTGTCTTTTTATCGGTCTTTGCCTTCAGGTAAAGCCCTTTAAGGTTTTTAAAACTAGGCGTTTCCATTCACCCACTCCTTTCTTTTGCATATGGCGGAAAGTACAATAAACCCACTTTACTTTCCCCTAACACATGTAGCAAAGGCATTCCTGAAATATAGCACAACCTCAGCTTACATCTTGTAATAAATATTTAATATTTGCGTAACATATTTGTAATTTAACACACCACTATTATATTCTATGCAAATTATGATTTTCCTTCTTTTGATTTGAATTTTTTCTTATTTTTTCTACGGTAAAAGCTTCCAATTTCCTTCAAGCATTGATTAAACTATATTATATGAGTTTTTATTTAACAATTAAAAGCATGTAAAATCCAATTACAAGTTTTTAAGTTAAATGATATCTTGCTGTAATGTCCCTATAAGATAATGATTTCCAATATTTCCATAAATATACCTATGAGGCTTTATCTAATATATCTCTACTTCTAAGGCAATCATTTATATAGTCGGTCCAATCCACGCCTGTTACATGATTCAAGGCTTTTATAAAATCGGCGGTTGTGGCATTTTTATAAAGGTTTTGTTCAAAGTAGTACCTCAGTGCTTGCTGAAGTTTGCCTTTACCTATTCGCCCTTCTAAATCCTTAACCATTATAGTGCCCTTGTGATACACCGCAGCACTATAATCTTTCCAATCAGCAAATTCCGACAGCGGTCTTAGGATGGGTCCGGGCGTATTTGCCGCTTCATAGAGCTTATACGGATTTAAGATGGCTTGTTCATAAACTTTTTGCCCATTCTTTCTGCCGTAAAAGTAATCATAATACAAAAGCGTAGAATACTCTGCCAATGCCTCATCCAGCCAAGCCTCCTCTATCTGGTTATTGCCGACAAGGCCATACCACCATTGATGCGCTGTTTCATGCACCACTACATACTCAAAGAATCCGCTTGAGCCGTAAAATTCATTGCCTATCATTACTAAATTTGGAAACTCCATACCACCTATGTAAAAATCCGAAGCAACAACTGAGTAATGTGAATATGGATATTTGCCAAAATATTCATTAAAAAAACCCAAGGCATTTTTAGCATATTCAAGGGCTTTTAAACTATACTCCTTATTTTCCCCTTCAAAATAATATGACATGATTTGGGTATTGTCAACAGTGGCTGATTCTACTGTAAATTTATTGCTGCTGATCCAAGCAAAATCTCTTACGAGCTCAGTCTTAAAATTCCAAATTACATTGTTTCCTGCTTCCTCAATTTTTTCTTGTAAGCTGCCACTTGCCGCAATCTTGTATGCTTTAGGGGTTCTTATGCTTACATCATAAAGGCCCATTTCACTGTAGAAAGGATCGCCTACGCAGTAATATGGATCTTTATGCCAACCCTTTTCATCATAGACGGCAAGAATCGGATACCAATTTGCTAAATTAAAAGTGTTTTGCCCATATCCAAACCGTCCGCGTGCCGGAGGAATTTTCACATCAAACTCTATTGTAAGAACCAATTTATCCTGCGGCTCTAAAGGTTTGCTAGGCATTACCTTCAAGATTGTATTTTCAACTTCAAAATTTACTTTGGAAGATTCATCGGAAATTTTTTTAATAGATAAATATCCCGGTTCAAAACCGTCAGGATACGCCTGCTGCATTTCTTCCTTTGGGAAGGGAACATCATCAAGGGCTTTGAACGCATTTGGATACAGATGGAAATAAAGTTCCTGAAATGCTTTTGCTTTATCATTGGTTATCGTAACCTTTTCAATGACAGCAAGCCTTTTTTCTTCAGGATAAAAAGTCACATCCATTTCATATCGGGGGCAGCTTGTCATAATTTCTTCGGTTACTTTTTGTATTTTCTTTTGGTGTCCTCTTTGAACAAACAAAAAACTTAAGCCTATTATAACCAGTATAATTGCAAACTTCCTCTTTTTCACCCGTATCTTCCCCTTCCTAGGTTTTTACAAACCATATATAAATTTATTACATTACTATTCATTAGTTAATTTATTTACTCTTTTGATGTTTTATTCTAGTGTCGGAGAGATTACCGATAAAATTAGCATCTGATAGACCGAAAAATCTAGCAAAAAAGGCTTCCACTTAAAAAGTGAAAGCCTTCTAATAAATGCTAGAGTATTTGTCAGGCACTCGGCCTATGGACAAAATAAGAGGTTTTAAGAAAATATCGCTTCCCCAAAACCTCGATGTATCTTGATTGGAGCGGAAAACGGGATTTGAACCCGCGGCCCTCGGCTTGGGAAGCCGATGCTCTACCACTGAGCTATTTCCGCTCGCTCAGTACTATTATAAAGCTGCTATTAGTTTTTGTCAATCTGTGGCTTCAAAGCTAATTTAATATTTAACTTAAACAGGTCGAAATCAACTTTTTGCGCATCATTTTTAGGAAATATCATAAAAAAACAAAACTACGTAAAAAATAGTTTTGTTTTGTATTACTCCATTAGTATTTTACTTTTGTAGTATAAATAAAATGGTGACCCCGAGGGGATTCGAACCCCTGATACCGCCGTGAAAGGGCGATGTCTTAACCACTTGACCACGGGGCCACAAATGGTGAGCCATCCGCGAC
>MPOT01000078.1 GCA_001896545.1 Tepidanaerobacter sp. EBM-38
AGGCACAGAGATGGTAATGCCTGGTGATAACGTAGTCATGGATGTCGAACTTATAGCACCCATAGCTATTGAACCAGGGCTTAGGTTTGCTATTCGTGAGGGTGGCAGAACTGTAGGAGCCGGAGTAGTAACTGAGATAATTGAAAAATAAGTATAACAATCCATAAATCCGAACGTAAGGAGGGACATAAATGGCCCATCAAAAGATAAGAATACGTCTGAAGGCTTTTGACCACGGGATACTCGATCAATCGGCCAAGAAAATCATAGAAACGGCTAAAAGAACCGGGGCCAAAGTATCGGGGCCTATACCTTTACCCACGGACCGGAGTATCATAACCATACTTCGGGCTCCACACAAGTATAAGGATGCCCGGGAGCAGTTTGAGTCCAGAACACATAAGAGACTAATAGATATAAAACAACCAAACCAGAAAACGGTCGATGCTCTTATGAGACTGGATTTGCCGGCAGGAGTCGATATTGAGATAAAGCTGTAGTAACGGGAGGTGATTTTGATGATTTCAAAAGCCATTTTGGGTAAAAAACTAGGCATGACTCAAATTTTTAGTGATACGGGTGAGGCTTTACCTGTAACCTTAGTGGAAGCGGGACCATGCCTTGTGATTCAAAAGAAAACTGTTAATAATGATGGTTATAGCGCAATCAAAGTAGGCTATGAAGATATTAAAGAAAATAGATTGAACAAACCACAAAAAGGCCAATTTACAAAAAACCAGTTGGCATTCAAACGTTATCTGAGAGAATTCAGGATGCAAGATGCAGACAAGTACAATGTTGGCGATGAAATAAAGGTGGATATCTTCCAGCCAGGAGATAAAGTAGATGTGACCGGCATATCAAAGGGTAAAGGCTTTGCAGGCGGAATAAAACGCTGGAATTTTAAGCGCGGTCCCATGGCTCACGGTTCCATGTACCATCGCAGACCGGGTTCCGGAGGTGCTACTGACCCTGCTAGAGTATTTAAAGGAAATAAGAGGCCGGGGCACTTAGGAGCAGAAAAGTCTACTGTACAGAACCTTGAAGTAGTGAAAGTGGATCCGGAGAAAAATTTATTAATGATAAAGGGCTCTGTACCCGGACCTAAAAAATCGCTGCTTTTTATTAAGAATACCGTAAAGAGCGGAAAATAATCATGAAAGGAGGAGCCCAATGCCAAAAGTAACTTTATTTAACATAGCGGGAGAGCAGATAGGCGAAATTGAGCTTTCCGATGATGTATTTGGCGTTGAAGTTCGGCCAGATATTATGCACCGAGCAGTAGTTAACTATTTAGCAAACCAGAGGCAGGGAACTGCAAACACCTTGACTCGAGCCGAAGTGGCCGGTGGCGGACGAAAACCCTGGCGGCAGAAAGGCACTGGAAGAGCACGGCACGGCAGCATAAGATCACCTTTATGGAGAAAGGGTGGCGTTATATTTGGGCCGAAGCCTCGCTCATTTAAGTCAACTATGCCTAAGAAGCTTAAGAGGCTTGCATTAAAATCAGCTCTTAGTGCAAAGGTTGTCGAAAATGAACTTATTGTAATAGATAGTCTATCGATGGAAGCACCTAAAACAAAAGAAATGGTTTCAATTTTAAAGAACTTAAATGCAGATAAAAAATCTCTTATAGTAATAGCTGCAAAAGATGAAAATGTAGAAAAATCTGCACGCAATCTCCCCTCAGTCAAGACAACATATGTTAACACCTTGAACACATACGATATACTCAATCATGACAATCTAATCATGACAAAAGAGGCAGCTGAGCTGGTGGAGGAGGTGTATGCAGGATGAAGAATCCGCATGACATCATTATTCGTCCCTGGATTACAGAAAAAACCATGGATATGCAGCAGCAAAAAAAATATGTATTTATTGTTGATAGAAAAGCAAACAAAACTGAAATAAAAAATGCTTTAGAATCAATTTTCGGGGTAAAGGTTGCTAAGGTCAACACTATAAATGTAAGAGGAAAAGTTAAACGGATGGGTAGATTTGAAGGTAAACGTCCGGATTGGAAAAAAGCCATAGTAACCTTAACCGATGACAGTAAAACTATAGAATTCTTTGAAGCTATATAGTTTTATTGCAATAATGGGTTTGATTTGATACAGAGAAGGAGGGAATAATGTGGCTACAAAAAAGTTTAAGCCTACAACGCCGGGACGCAGATTTATGAGTGTTTCATCCTTTGAGGAAATTACCAAAAAGGAGCCTGAGCGGTCTTTGGTAGAAATCTTAAAGAATAAAGCCGGCCGCAACATGCAGGGCAGAGAAACCATTAGGCATCGCGGTGGTGGCCACAAGCGTAAATATAGGATTATTGATTTTAAAAGGGATAAAGATGGTGTGCCGGCTAAAGTTGCGGCTATAGAATATGATCCAAATCGCACTGCATATATAGCACTTTTACATTACGCCGATGGCGAAAAACGGTATATTTTAGCACCGGCAGGCCTTTCTGTCGGGGATACAGTTCAATCGGGTGAAAATGCAGATATCAAACCGGGCAATGCTCTTAAATTAGCAAACATACCGGTGGGTACTACAGTTCACAACGTTGAGCTTATTCCTGGCAAGGGTGGACAAATGGTAAGATCTGCCGGCACATCAGCACAGCTTATGGCTAGAGAGGGTGGCATGGCAACACTGAGACTGCCTTCGGGCGAGATGCGGATGGTGCCGGAAATCTGCCGAGCTACAATCGGCCAGGTTGGAAATATCGAACATGAAAATATTTCTATCGGTAAGGCAGGCAGGTCGCGTTGGATGAATAAAAGACCCCATGTTCGCGGTGTAGTTATGAATCCGGTAGATCATCCGCATGGCGGTGGCGAAGGAAAATCGCCTATTGGGCGGAAAAGTCCTGTTACACCTTGGGGCAAGCCAACTCTTGGATATAAAACCAGGAAGAAGAATAAGGCATCGGATAAATATATTGTCAAACGCCGCAAGTAGAAGGGAGGTAAATTCATGAGTCGTTCAACAAAAAAAGGGCCCTTCGTTGAGAAAAAACTTTTAGCTAAAATTAACGAAATGAATCAAAAAAGGGAAAAGAAAGTTGTAAAGACCTGGTCCAGGGCTTCTACTATATTTCCTGAGATGGTTGGTCATACTATAGCAGTTCATGATGGCAGAAAGCATGTGCCTGTTTATATAACCGAAGACATGGTAGGCCATAAGTTGGGAGAATTTGCACCTACAAGGACTTTCAAAGGACATGGGGCCCATACTGAAAAATCCACTGCACTTAAATAATTTGTTCAATATACTTTAAAGTTATGATAAACCTTGTAAAGGAGGTATATAAGTTGGAAGCTAGGGCACAGGCCAGATATGTGAGAATTGCACCCAGAAAGGTTAGAGCCGTTTTAGACCTCATTCGAGGAAAGCAATTGGAAGAAGCCTTAAATATATTAAGATTTACACCTAAAGCAGCTTCTCGACCGTTGGAAAAATTATTGCGTTCAGCTGCAGCAAATGCTGAAAATAACTTTGATATGGATATGGATGCCCTGTATGTTGCCGAATGCTATGCTGACCAGGGACCCATCTTAAAAAGATTTCGTCCCAGAGCTCAGGGCAGGGCAGCCTCTATACACAAAAAAACCAGCCATATTACTATAGTTCTTAAGGAAAAGGAGGGATAGAATTTGGGACAAAAAATACACCCTCATGGGTTAAGAGTTGGAATAATTAAAGATTGGGATTCAAGATGGTATTCAAAAAAGGATTTTTCCGACCAGCTTTTAGAAGACTTTAAAATCAGAGAATATATAAAGAAAAAGCTGTTTACGTCCGGTATATCCAAGATTGAAATAGAGCGAGCTGCAAATCGCATAAGAATAACAATTAATACCGCAAAACCTGGAATGGTTATTGGTAGAGGCGGCAGTGGTGTTGATGAACTAAAAAACGAACTGGAAAAGATGACCGATAAACAGGTTTCAATAAACGTAATTGAAATTAAAAATCCTGATATTGATGCTCAGCTTGTAGCAGAAAATATTGCTTCACAGTTGGAGCGGCGTATATCCTTCAGAAGAGCCATGAAACAAGCAATATCCAGAGCTTTAAAATCCGGAGCCGAAGGCATTAAAACAATGGTAAGCGGTAGGCTCGGTGGCACAGAAATCGCAAGGTCTGAGATGTATCATGAAGGAACCATCCCGCTGCAAACTTTAAGAGCAGATATAGATTACGGTTTTGCAGAAGCTCATACGACTTACGGTAGAATTGGTGTTAAAGTTTGGATATATAAAGGTGAAGTCCTTCCGGTGAAACAGAAACAAAATCCCGAGGAAGGGGGAGAAATAAACAATGTTGATGCCAAAACGGGTCAAGTTTAGAAAACAGCAGCGTGGGAAAATTAAAGGCAACGCACACAAAGGCAATCAGGTAACATATGGTGAATACGGCCTTCAAGCACTAGAGCCTGCATGGATAACCAGCCAGCAAATAGAAGCCGCACGTGTAGCTATGACTCGATATATTAAAAGAGGCGGTAAAGTCTGGATAAAGATATTTCCAGACAAACCTGTAACTAAAAAGCCAGCAGAAACACGTATGGGAAGCGGTAAAGGTTCTCCTGAAATGTGGGTGGCAGTGGTTAAACCGGGTCGTATTATGTTTGAGCTGGCCGGAGTTCCGGAAGAAGTAGCGAAGGAGGCCATGACTCTCGCCTCCCACAAGTTGCCTATAAAAACGAAAATAGTAAAACGCTTAGAATTGGGCGGTGATTTAAATGAAGCTTAAGCAGATTCGTGACCTTACTGATCAAGAATTGCTGCAGAAAGAAAAGGACTTAAAGGGCGAACTGTTTAACCTCCGGTTTCAGGCAGCCACCGGTCAGCTTGATAACCCCATGAGGATTCGTGAAGTTAGGAAGACCATAGCACGGATAAAAACAGTCCTCACGGAAAGACAAAATGAAAAGCTAAAGCTTGGCAGCCAAAAGTGATATAAGAAGGAGGGATATGCATGGCCGAACGAAAAAATCAGAGAAAGGTCCGCACGGGAGTAGTGGTCAGCGATAAAATGGATAAGACCATAACTGTTGCCGTGGAAAGGTTAATGAGACACCCGCTTTATGGAAAAACCATAAAGAGGACCAAAAAATTCAAGGCTCATGATGAAAACAATGAGTGCAAAGTGGGCGATGTTGTAACCATCATGGAAACAAGACCCCTTAGCCGTGATAAGCGCTGGAGACTGGTTAAGATCGTAAGGAAAGCCCAGTAGAGAAGGGAGGTTTTTTGCATGATACAAGTTCAAACAAGACTCAATGTAGCTGATAACACAGGTGCTAAGGAATTAATGTGCATAAAAGTTTTAGGCGGTTCAGGGCGTAAGTTTGCCAATATAGGGGATGTGATTGTTGCCTCAGTTAAAAGTGCAACACCCGACGGCGTTGTTAAAAAGGGAGACGTTGTTAAGGCTGTTATTGTTAGAACAAAAAAAGGTTTACAGCGTCGCGACGGTTCATATATTAGATTTGACGAAAATGCCGCAGTTATCATAAGCGATGATAAAAACCCCCGCGGAACACGTATATTTGGGCCCGTAGCTAGGGAGCTTCGTGAGAAGGACTATATGAAGATTATATCTTTAGCTCCGGAAGTGTTGTAACCCTAAATAATTTTTCCAATCGGAAAAACATGAAGTTGCTTTACGAGGAGGTGTGTTTCTTGGAAAAGGTTCATATAAAAAAAGGTGATACCGTTTGCGTTCTTTCAGGAAAAGACAAAGGTAAAAAGGGCAAGGTTATAAAAGTTTTCCCTAGGAAAAAGAAAGCCATAGTAGAAGGCGTCAACATGGCAACTAAACATCAAAAACCTACGGCTAATATGCCACAAGGTGGAATTATCGGGGTGGAATTGCCTATTTACACCTCTAAACTAATGGTAGTTTGCAGCAAATGCAATAAACCTACTCGAGTGGGTCATGCAATACTTGCCGATGGGTCAAAGGTTCGTGTATGCAAAAAATGTAAAGAGGTTTTGGATAGATAGACAGGAAGGGAGGTAGCATTATGTCCAGGTTAAAAGATAAATACTTAAACGAAGTTGTACCTGCTTTGATGCAAAAGTTTAATTATAAAAACATCATGGAAGTACCCCGGATAGAAAAGGTTATTGTCAATATGGGTATTAATGATGCTCGGGAAAACGCAAAGGCAATTGAAGCAGCTACCGGAGATTTGGCGCAAATTACAGGCCAAAGACCTGTAGTTACAAAAGCCCGTAAATCCATAGCGGCCTTTAAGTTGCGTGAGGGTATGCCCGTAGGAGCTAAGGTCACCCTTAGAGCAGAAAAAATGTATGATTTCTTAGATAAACTCTTTAATATAAACCTTCCTAGAGTAAGAGATTTTAAGGGAGTATCTCCCGATGCGTTTGACGGTAGGGGAAATTATACTTTAGGTATTAAGGAGCAGCTAATTTTTCCCGAGATCGATTATGATAAAATAGATCGCGTCAGAGGCATGGATGTAACAATTGTTACTACGGCAAAAACCGATGAAGAGGCCCGGGAACTTTTGAAAAATCTTGGTATGCCCTTTGCATAGAAGGAAGGAGGAAAAGACTTGGCCAAAAAATCTTTAATTGCTAGGCAAAAAAGAGAAGCGAAGTTTTCAACACGTAAGTACAATCGGTGCAAGATTTGTGGTAGGCCTCATGCATATTTACGCAAGTATGGCGTATGTCGTATATGTTTTAGAGAGCTTGCTCATCGCGGCGAGATACCAGGTGTAAAAAAAGCTAGTTGGTGAGTGTAAGTCGAAATGAAGGGAGGTTATTTCATTGGCTATGACAGATGTTATCGCAGATATGTTAACCCGCATTCGCAATGCTAGTGATGTGGGTCACCCTGAAGTAGAGGTTCCCTGTTCAAATATGAAGAAGGCCATAGCTCAGACCCTGCAAGATGAAGGATATATAAAGGGTTTTGAGATTATCGATGATGGCAAGCAGGGGATTATAAAAATTTATCTTAAGTATGGACCAAACAAAGAAAAAGTTATTACAGGCATCAAACGGATATCAAAGCCAGGCCTTAGAATATATGCAAATAAGAATGAAATTCCTCAGGTTATGGGTGGTATGGGAACAGTAATTCTTTCTACATCTAAAGGTATTATGACAGATAAAGAGGCACGAAAAGAGCAAATCGGCGGCGAGGTAATCTGCTACGTATGGTAGATATGACTAGGAGGTGAAGATATGTCCAGAATTGGCAAAATGCCGGTTGATATTCCTCAAGGAGTTGAGGTAACTGTTGAGGGCAACCAGATTACAGTTAAAGGTCCCAAAGGCAGTTTAAGCCGAAAGTTTCACAAAGATATGATAGTTAAAGCGGAAAATTCCAAGGTAATTGTTGAAAGACCATCGGAGGAAAAGCATCATAAGGCTTTGCATGGTTTAACCCGTGCATTAATAAACAATATGGTGGTAGGGGTCGTAGGAGGCTTTGAAAAGAGGCTTGTTCTTGAAGGCGTAGGCTATAGAGCGGCAAAGCAAGGTAACAAGCTGGTTTTAACCGTTGGATATTCTCATCCCGTGGAATTTAACCCGCCAAAAGATATTGAGTTTGAAGTGCCGGCGCCAAATAGAATTATAGTTAAGGGCATTGACAAGGATTTGGTAGGTCAAATTGCAGCAAATATAAGAGCTGTTAGAGAGCCGGAACCTTATAAAGGCAAGGGTATTCGATACGAAAATGAAATTGTACGGCGCAAGGAAGGCAAGACCGGAGCAAAATAAGCTATAGGGAGGGATAACCATGTTAAAAAAGGAATCTCGTAACATTGCCCGGAAAAGAAGGCATCTTAGAGTTCGCAAAAAAACCTTTGGCACAAGTGAAAGACCCCGCTTATGTGTTTACAAAAGCGAAAAACACATATATGCACAAATTATCAACGATGAAGAAGGCAACACATTAGTGGCAGCATCAACACTTGATCCTGCTATTAAAGAAAGCGTGACCGGTGCAAATATAGAATCAGCCAAACTAGTTGGCGATCTTATTGCCAAGAAAGCCTTAGAAAAAGGCATAAACGCTGTGGCCTTTGACCGGAGCGGTTATATATATCATGGTCGGATAAAAGCCCTGGCCGATGCTGCCCGGGAAGCCGGATTAGATTTTTAGAAGGGAGGCAGAACTTTGCAACATAGGAATAGAAATGTCGAAGAAAGTGAATTTGTAGAAAAGATTGTTTCTATAAACCGAGTGGCCAAAGTCGTAAAGGGAGGCAAGAACTTCCGCTTTGCCGTGCTTGTGGTAGTTGGAAATAAAAAAGGCAAGGTTGGCGTAGGTACAGGAAAAGCGCAAGAAATCCCTGAGGCTATTCGTAAAGGCATAGAAGATGCAAAAAAGAATTTAATAGATGTTCCGATACTTAACGGAACTATTCCTCACGAAAGCATTGGAATTTTTGGAGCCGGTAAAGTACTCCTAAAGCCGGCGCCTGAAGGAACCGGAGTTATCGCCGGGGGACCTGTCAGGGCTGTTGTTGAACTGGCAGGGATTACGGATATTGTAAGTAAATCTTTAGGTTCTGCTAATGCTAGAAATATGGTAAATGCAACAATAGTAGCATTGAAGCAGCTGAAAAGGGCTGAAGAAGTAGCAAAACTTCGCAACAAGACTGTTGAAGAAATACTAGGATAGTTAAGAAAAGAGGAGGTGCAGCCAATGAGATTGCATGATCTTTCTCCCGCTGAGGGTTCTAAGAGAAAATCCAAAAGAGTAGGCAGAGGAATGAGCTCAGGCCATGGCAAGACTTCCACAAGAGGTCATAAAGGCCAAAATGCTCGCAGCGGTGGTGGTGTTCGCCCGGGATTTGAGGGTGGTCAGATGCCTCTTTATAGGCGTCTTCCTAAAAGGGGTTTCACAAATATATTCAAAAAAGAATTTGCAGTAGTAAATGTTGAGGATTTAAATATTTTCGAAGAAAATACAAAAGTGACCCCTGAGCTCTTAATCGAAAAGGGCATCATCAAGAAAGTTAAAGATGGAATCAAGATTCTCGGCGAAGGCGATTTAAAAGTCAAATTAGACGTTGAGGCAAATGCTTTTTCGAAATCAGCGCAAGAAAAGATAGAGGCGGTCGGTGGAAAGGCTGAGGTGATTTAAAATGCTGGATGCCTTGAGAAATGCCTGGAAGATACCGGATTTAAGAAAACGGATTAAATTTACTGCATTGATGTTAATGCTGTTTAGAGTAGGAACTTTTGTGCCGGTACCTCGTATGGATCCAAATGCAGTTCGAGCTATGATTGAAAAGGGTGCTCTGCTTGGTTTTTTTGATATAATCTCCGGCGGTGCATTCAAACAATTTTCAGTCTTTGCCATGAGTATAACGCCATATATTAATGCCTCCATTATTATACAGCTTTTGACTATTGTTATTCCAAAGTGGGAGGAGCTTGCAAAGGAGGGAGAAGCAGGACGTAAGGTCCTTGCTCAATATACGCGGTATGGTACTGTGATTTTAGGCTTGATCCAGGCCACAGGCCTTTCAATCGGCTTTAAAAGTGCCATGAAGCCCGGCATTCTCAGCAACATTGTTGTTATAATAAGCCTGACGGCAGGAACGGCATTTTTAATGTGGTTAGGCGAACAAATTACTGATAAAGGTATAGGAAATGGTATCTCACTGCTAATATTTGCTGGTATTGTATCGCGATTGCCGGCTAGTGTTTTGCAAGTTTATTCTTTATTAAAAGTAGGAACTTTAAATATCTTTATGCTAGCCATATTTGCCATATTAGGAGTGGTGGTAATTGTAGCGGTTATAGCTGTACAGGAAGCTGAACGGCGGGTGCCGGTACAATATGCTAAGCGAGTTGTTGGCAGGAAAGTATATGGAGGTCAATCAACCCATATACCAATCAAGGTTAACGCTGCCGGTGTTATACCTGTAATATTTGCCATGTCAATATTAATGTTTCCAAGCACTTTGGCCGGATTTTTTCCGAATAACAAAATAATGACAAGTATTGCTGAGTTTTTAAGCCCCAGCGGATGGCTATATGCAGTGCTATATGCATTATTTATAGTATTTTTCACATACTTTTACACTGCTATTACATTTAACCCTGTCGAAGTGGCAGATAATATGAAAAAATATGGTGGATTTATACCGGGACTAAGGCCCGGAAGACCTACAGCGGAATATATAAGCCGTATAATGAACAGGATAACCCTGGTGGGAGCAATATTCTTGGCGGCTATTGCCTTACTACCGTATTTTATGACCGCAATATCAGGAGTAAATATTTCCTTTGGAGGTACAGCCCTCTTGATTGTTGTCGGTGTCGCTTTGGAAACTATGAAGGCTATCGAAGCTCAAATGCTTATGAGACACTATCAAGGATTTTTAAAATAGGAGTGAGCAAAGGTGAGAATAGTTTTGCTGGGTCCGCCGGGAGCAGGTAAAGGTACACAAGCAAGTAAAATAGTTAGCAAGTTCGGCATACCTCATATTTCTACAGGAGATATATTAAGAAAAGCCATTACAGACAAAACTGTGTTAGGTAAGCAAGCCGGCGAATACATTAAAAAAGGGCTTTTAGTACCTGATGATCTTGTAATAGCCATGGTAAAATCCAGGCTTGATATGAGTGATTGCGAGAATGGTTTTTTATTGGATGGATTTCCGCGAACTGTAAGTCAAGCAGAAAGCTTGGATGAATATATGCAGAAAAAAGGCATTCAATTAGATGCAGCATTGAATATAGAAGTGGATAAAGACGTGCTCATCGAAAGATTTACCGGCAGACGGGTGTGCGAGCAGTGCGGTGCAACCTATAACGTAAAATTTAGTCTGCCTAAGGAGCCGGGAGTTTGCGACAAATGCAAAGGGAAACTTATTATTCGCGAGGATGATAAGCTTGAAACGGTTAAAAAGCGTTTAGAAGTATACGAAACATCAACTGCTCCGCTTATTGATTACTACAAACGCAAAAATTTGCTGGTAAATATAGACGGATCCAGGTCAATTGATGACGTTTTCCAAGATATTGTAGACCATCTAAAAAAGGTGAATTAAGGCCATGATTATAATTAAATCACAGCGGGAACTTGAGCTTATGAGAAAGGCCGGCAAGATTACGGCACTTGCATTAGAAGAAATTGCAAAACATATAAAACCCGGAATCACTACTTTGGAACTTAATAAAATTGCCGAGGAATTTATTCTAAGCCACAACGCCATTCCAACCTTTAAAGGGTATCAGGGTTTTCCGGCGGCTATATGTACTTCGGTAAATGAAGAGGTAGTACATGGAATACCTGGATTAAAAACCCTTAAAGATGGTGATATTATTAGTGTGGATGTTGGTGCAGAATTTGAGGGTTATAATGGCGATGCGGCGCGTACTTTTCCTGTAGGGAATGTAAAAAGCGATGCTATGCACCTTATAGAAGTTACCAAGCAAAGCTTTTTTGAAGGTATTGCTTATGCGAAACCGGGATATAGGCTTTCAGATATATCAAATGCGGTGCAAAGATATGTAGAATCTCATAATTTTTCAGTGGTTAGAGACTATGTAGGCCATGGTATTGGTCAGAAAATGCACGAGGATCCGCAGATACCGAACTTCGGCCCACCGGGAAAAGGGCCTAGGTTAAGGCGGGGAATGACTTTAGCTATAGAGCCCATGGTGAATATGGGAGGATATGAAGTATATACACTGGAAAATAATTGGACAGTAGTGACAAAAGACGGCAGTCTTTCGGCTCACTATGAAAATACCATAGCAATAACCGATGGTGAGCCTGAAATATTGACTATGATTTAGGTAGGTGTTTATATGCCGCAACTTATGTTGGGACAACTGGCGAAATCTATTGCTGGTCGTGACAAGGGGCGGTTTATGATAGTGATAGATATTATTGACGATGATTATGTTTATGTTGTAGATGGGGATTTGCGCAGGGTAGAAAACCCCAAAAAGAAAAAAATAAAGCATTTAAAGCTGCTAAATAAACGGATAGACTTTATAGCAGAAAAATGCAGCAATAAACGTAAAATTTATAATGAAGAAGTAAAAAAAGCCCTGAAAGAACTGTCAGATACAAACCTTGATGGCGAAGTATCTGAACAGATATGAGGAGGCGTGTGCGACCTTGTCTAAGGAAGATGTTATTGAAGTTGAAGGTACCGTTTTAGAACCACTTCCAAACGCAATGTTTCGGGTAGAATTAAAAAACGGGCATGTAATTTTAGCCCATGTTTCGGGAAAAATCCGTATGAACTATATAAGGATTTTGCCGGGAGATAGGGTTACCGTGGAGTTATCTCCGTATGATCTCACCCGAGGCCGCATTAAGTACCGCTTCAAGTAGAAAACGGCAAAAGGAGGAAATCCTATGAAGGTAAGACCTTCGGTTAAGAAGATATGCGAAAAATGCAAGATAATTAAACGTAGAGGCAGAGTAATGGTTATATGTGAAAACCCAAAACACAAGCAAAAACAGGGCTAAACAAAAGGAGGTGTGACAAGTGGCAAGAATCGCCGGTGTTGATTTGCCAAGAGAAAAACGTGTAGAAGTAGCACTGACATATATATATGGCATTGGAAATACAAAAGCCAAGCAAATTCTCAAAGAAGCTGATGTTAATCCGGACACTCGAGTTAAAGACTTAACAGAGCGGGAAATTACAAAACTTAGAGACATCATTGAGAAGCGTCATAAGGTTGAAGGTGATCTTAGAAGAGAAGTATCTCTCAACATTAAGCGGCTTACGGAGATCGGCTGCTATAGAGGCATTCGCCATCGCAGGGGGCTGCCGGTCAGAGGACAAAGGACCAGAACCAATGCCAGAACGCGCAAAGGCCCTAATAAAACCGTAGGCGCAAAACGTAAGTAAAAACATCCGGAGGTGAAAAACTATGGCAAAACCTGCAAGAAGGCGCAAAGAAAAAAAACGTATTGAAAAAGGAACTGCACATATACATTCAACTTTTAATAATACCATAGTCACCATTGCCGATGAGGCTGGCAGACCAGTAACATGGGCCAGCGCCGGGTCTGTAGGATTTAAAGGGTCCCGTAAGGGCACACCCTTTGCGGCTCAAATGGCTGCGGAATCAGCGGCAAAGCAGGCTATGGAATATGGCATGAGATCTGTAGAAGTATTTGTAAAAGGTCCGGGCGGCGGCAGAGAAGCGGCTATTCGTTCGCTGCAGGCTGCAGGGCTTGAAGTTAACATGATTAAAGATGTAACCCCAATTCCGCATAATGGCTGCAGGCCACCTAAGAGAAGAAGGGTTTAATATATGGAGGTGTATAAACGAGATGGCAAGATATAAAGATGCGGTTTGTAGGCTATGCCGCAGAGAGGGCATGAAGCTATATCTAAAAGGTGACCGCTGCTATTCCCCAAAATGTGCTATAGATAGGCGCGGCTATGCTCCAGGTCAGCATGGCCAACTACGCCGTAAGCCCTCAGAGTATGGATTACAGCTAAGAGAAAAACAAAAAGCAAGAAGGATATACGGAGTTTTGGAACGGCAGTTTAGGAATTACTATGAAAAAGCTGTCAGTCAAAAAGGCGTAACCGGTGAAAATTTACTTAGATTGCTCGAAACCCGTTTGGACAATGTAGTGTTTCGAATGGGCTTTGCTGCTTCAAGACCTCAAGCTCGGCAGCTTGTTAGGTACGGGCATGTACAGGTCAACGGAAAGAGGGTTACTATACCATCGTATCAAGTAAAGGAAAAAGATGTAGTAGCAATCAGAGAAAACAGCCGAAGCCTTAACTTTTTCAAGGAAGTATCTGAACAAGGAGCATCCAAGGTAGTTCCCGAATGGCTGTCAGTAAATTTTGAAACGCTTACCGGCGAGATTGTGTATCTGCCAAAGAGGGAAGACATTGATGTTCCAATTCAGGAACATCTGATAGTCGAGCTTTATTCCAAGTAATTGATTAGCCCTCACCAAAAAATAATTAATTTTAAGGAGGGTAATGTATTAGATGATGGATATTGAAAAGCCGAGGATTGAGTTGATAGAAGCAAGTGAGGATAACACTTTCGGAAGGATTGTCGTAGAACCTTTGGAAAGAGGCTATGGCACAACCCTTGGCAACTCCATGCGTCGAGTTCTTTTATCTTCGCTGCCGGGAGCTGCTGTTACTTCCATTAAAATTGATGGCGTGCAGCATGAATTTTCTACAATTCCAGGAGTTACCGAAGATACTACTGAGATTATAATGAATATCAAGGCACTGGCAATTATGATGCACAGTGACGAACCAAAGTTACTTCGAATAGAAGCCCAAGATGAAGGCGAAGTAAAAGCTAAAGATATAATTGCTGATGCAGATGTAGAAATAATGAATCCGGAGTTGCATATTGCTACGCTGGAAAAAGATGCTAAGTTGTTCATGGAACTTACACTGGAAAAAGGTAAAGGCTATGTTACAGCTGATAAAAATAAAAAACCCAACCATCCTATAGGTGTAATTGCTATCGATTCCATCTTTACCCCGGTACACAAAGTGAATTTTAATGTGGAGCATACTAGGGTGGGTCAAAGAACTGACTATGACAGGCTTATAATGGAGATTTGGACTAATGGTACCATAAAACCTGATGATGCGGTTAGTGCTGCGGCTAAGATACTCATAGACCATTTTAGCCTGTTTGCAGGCTTGACTGAGAAACCTCAAGTTGAAGATACACCTGTAGAAGAGGAAAAGGATGATAGGGAAAAAATACTTGAAATGCCTATTGAAGAGTTGGATTTGTCGGTTCGGTCATATAACTGCTTAAAGCGGGCCGGAATTAATACAATATATGAACTAACTCAGAAGACGGCAGAAGACATGATGAAAGTGCGCAATCTCGGTAAAAAGTCACTGGAAGAAGTGGAAACTAAGCTTAGCACTTTCAATCTTTCGTTAAAACAGCCAGAGGATTAGCAAGGAGGGGAAAAGATGAGAAAACTAGGCAGGCCAAGCGGACATCGCAAAATGATGCTGAGGAACTTGACTACGGATCTTCTAAAATACGGTAGAATAGAAACTACTGAAACTCGAGCAAAAGAAGTTCGTCGTATGGCTGAAAAAATGATAACATTGGCTAAAAAAGATGATTTAGCTGCAAGAAGGCTGGTCTTGGCTGAGGTGCTTGATGAAACCACGGTGAAAAACCTATTTGATAATATTGCACCAAAATACAAGGATAGAAATGGCGGTTATGTCCGCATTACGAAAGTAGGTCCACGCCAAGGTGATGCTGCACCTAAGGCCATATTAGAATTAGTATAAGAATAGCATAAAACATTCATAAGATATTTTTATGTAAAGGGGGCGGTGAAAATAGCCGCCGAAATAGTTGCGCTGGATGTTTACTATCAGTATGCCGCCAGTAGTGATCTGGCACTTAAAAATATAAACTTAAGAATTGAACCTGGAGAATTTGTAGCGATTATAGGGCCTAACGGTTCCGGAAAATCAACACTGGCCAAACTTTTCAATGGTCTTTATACACCTACTGAAGGTGATATATTTGTTGCTGGATTTAACACAAAAAATCAAGACGATATCTGGAAAATAAGGCAGAAGGCCGGGATGGTATTTCAAAATCCTGATAACCAAATTGTGGCTACCATTGTTGAAGAAGATGTGGCTTTCGGACCGGAAAACCTTGGTATTCCTCCGGAGGAAATACGGCAACGCGTCAAAGAGGCACTGGAGATTGTCGAGCTTACAGAATATGCCGATAAGGCTCCTCACCTTTTATCAGGAGGGCAAAAGCAACGGGTGGCTATAGCGGGGATACTTGCAATGAAACCTGATTGTATAATCCTCGATGAGCCTACCGCTATGCTCGACCCAGTGGGTAGGAAAGAAGTTATATCTACCGTTAAAAAGCTTAATCAGAATGAGGGCAAAACCATAGTTTTAATTACCCATTTTATGGAAGAGGCAGTGCAAGCCGATAGGGTTTTAGTTATGGAAAAGGGTAAAGTGGTTATGGAAGGTAAACCTAACGAGATATTCAGCCAGGTGGAACGCTTGAAAAAGCTTGGTCTTGATGTACCTCAGGTAACAGAATTGGCCTACAAACTGACAAGAGATAGTGTGCCTGTACGACGCGATATATTAACAGTTGAAGAAATGGTGGATTGCCTATGTCAATTGATGTAAAAAATGTAACACATGTATATATGCCTAATACACCCTTTGAGTCCATTGCGATAAAAGATATAAATTGGACCGTAAAGGACGGAGAGTTCTGGGGTCTAATAGGCCATACGGGTTCAGGCAAATCCACCCTTATTCAGCATCTCAATGGTCTTTTAAAGCCAACCTCCGGAGAAATTCTCATAAATGATATAAATATCCACAGCAAGGGTGTTAGCCTAAAATCTATTCGGCAAAAAGTTGGACTTGTATTTCAATATCCTGAGCATCAACTGTTTGAAGAAACTATTGAACGGGATGTAGCCTTTGGTCCTAAAAACATGGGGCTTGCTGAAGAAGAAGTTGCCAAAAGGGTCAAGGAAGCTCTAGACCTGGTAGGTCTTTCTTATGAAGAAGTTAAGGATAAATCTCCTTTTGAGCTTAGTGGAGGACAAATGCGCAGGGTTGCAATAGCCGGAGTTTTGGCAATGAAACCCGAAATACTCATCCTGGATGAACCCACTGCTGGTCTTGATCCTAGGGGTAGAGACGAGATTTTGGAAGAAATCGTGACACTAAAGCAAAAACAAAAACTAACAGTAATTCTTGTTTCTCACAGCATGGAAGATGTAGCAAAACTGGTGGATAAACTGGCAGTGATGTACCGTGGTCAGATAGTTTCCCAAGGTACGCCTAGAGAAATATTTCAGGATTACGAGGGACTTGTCGAAAAAGGTCTGGGTATACCGCAAATAACTGAACTGATGATAAAGCTGAAAGAAAGAGGCAAAAACATATCGACAGATATTTTAACGGTAGATGAGGCAAGAGCAGAAATCACAAAACACATAAGGAGGAAGGGTCTTGCGTGAAATAACAATAGGACAGTATATTCCAGGAGATTCCATAGTCCATCGCTTGGACCCCAGAACCAAAATCATAATAACTCTTGCATATATGATACTGCTATTTATGCTCAATAATTTTTACGGTTACATCTTTCCGGTAGGCTTTATAATTTTGGCTACTTTACTTTCGGGGATTTCAGTGCGCTATTTACTAAAAGGATTAAAACCCCTCATATTTATAATTATTCTTACATTTTTATTAAATTCTTTTATGACAAAAGGACGAGTGATTTATCAATTGGGTCCTTTGGATATAACCTATGAGGGTTTATCTCAAGGAGCTTTTATGGCTATACGCCTTATTTTACTGATTATTGGTACATCACTTTTAACCTTAACAACTTCACCGATTTCACTTACGGATGGCATCGAAGTGCTGCTTTCACCTTTTAAAAAAATTGGGATGCCGGCACATGAGCTTGCCATGATGATGACAATAGCCCTAAGATTTATTCCTACATTGTTGGAAGAAACAGATAAGATTATGAAAGCACAGATGGCAAGAGGTGCAGATTTTGAAAGTGGGAACTTGATAAATCGGGCTAAAAACTTGGTTCCGTTATTGGTGCCTTTGTTTATCAGTGCTTTTCGTCGAGCCGATGATTTGGCCATGGCGATGGAAGCCCGCTGCTATCACGGGGGAGAAAATAGAACTCGCATGAAAGAATTAAAAATGACCTTTCTTGACATTGCAACCTTTATAGTTTTTATCTTAATTGCCGGCGGTGGCATTGCCAGCCGTTTTGTATAGCAGGTGTAGTTTCATGAATGTAAAAATACTGCTTGAATATGAAGGGACGGCTTATAGCGGTTGGCAGAGGCAAAAAAATGCCATATCAATACAAGAAGTTCTAGAAAATGCAATCAAATCTATTACCGGTGAGGCTGTAAATGTAATAGGTTCAGGCAGAACTGATGCGGGAGTACATGCCTTAGGCCAAGTGGCAAATTTTAAGACGCAAACCAAGATACCTATAGAAAAATTACCATATGCAATAAACAGTAAATTACCGGAAGATATAGTTGTTAAGCATGCTGAAATAGTGCCTGAAGATTTTCATGCCAGGTTTTGGGCAAAAGCCAAAATTTATACTTATACCATATACAATGCTAAATTTCCTTCACCATTGCTGAGAAGATACAGCTATTTCTATCCAAGGCCATTAAATGTAAGGGCTATGAAAAAAGCAGCCGACATGCTGATAGGCACACATGACTTTGCGTCATTTATGGCATCAAATAGCCCGGTAAAATCCACGGTGCGCTGTATAGAAAGGCTCGAAGTTTTTCAAAACGGTGATATAGTAAAATTTGAAATCGAGGCAAATGGATTTTTATATAATATGGTAAGGATAATTGCCGGCACTTTACTTGATGTAGGCATTAACAAAAAAAAGGCAAATGATATAATTTCCATTATAAAATCAAAAAACAGGTCTATGGCGGGAAAAACTCTTCCACCGCAGGGATTATGCCTTATAAAAGTTATTTATTAACATGCTTGACACAAAAAAACGCCTATTATACAATAACCTTATGGTAAAAAAGGAGGGAAAAAGATGAGCACATTCATGGCAAAGAAAGAGGAAGTTAAACGTGACTGGTACGTAATCGATGCTGCAGGTAAGCCATTAGGGAGACTAGCAACACAAGTAGCCATGATTTTAAAGGGTAAACACAAGCCCATATATACTCCCCATGTCGACACAGGTGATTATGTTATTATAGTCAATGCCGACAAAGTCATTCTAACAGGTAAGAAAATGGACAACAAAATGTATTATAGTCATACAGGCTATCCAGGCGGTATTAAATCTCAAAACTTTAGAAGCCTAATGAGTAAAAGCCCAGAAAAAGTCGTCTACAAAGCAGTTTGGGGTATGTTGCCACATAATGCTTTAGGGCGTAAAATGATAAAAAAACTAAAGATATATGCGGGTGCTGAGCATCCCCATGAAGCCCAAAAACCTCAGTCATTAACTGTTAAGATATAGGAGAGAAAGGAGGAAGGATATGAAACAGGCAGTGCTTGCTACCGGCAGGAGAAAAACAGCCGTAGCAAAAGTTTGGATTATGCCCGGAAACGGAAAAATAATTGTAAATAAAAGACCCATTGATGATTACTTTGGCTTTGAGACATTGAAGGCGGAAGTCAAAAGACCTTTAGAAAAAATCGATGGATTAGATAAATTTGATGTAATTGCCAGCGTTAAAGGCGGCGGATACACAGGTCAGGCAGGCGCCATTCGCCATGGTATTGCTCGCGCACTTCTAAAGATTGACGGAGACTTTAGACCGATTCTTAAAAAAGAAGGATATTTGACCAGAGATCCGCGTATGACAGAAAGAAAAAAATACGGTCTCAAAAAAGCCCGGCGTGCTCCACAATTCTCAAAGAGATAAAAGAAGGACAGAGTCCTTCTTTTTTGTTATACAAATAAAAAATCAAAAAAACTACTGCTATTTAAAATAATTTGCTTTTTACCGTTTGCGAGGCACCGTTGGTGTTAGCAGGATGGAGGCTGTTATGAATATTTATCAACTGGTAGACAGTATCTGCGCAGGCTATGTTCCAAGTGTCGATGAAGTTGAACTACTGCTAAATGCTGATGAACCTGAAACATCTTATATCTTTAGCATGGCAGATAATATCACTGAAAGGTATTGCTCAAATAAAATCCACATAAGAGGCATAATAGAGTTTTCTAGCTATTGCAGGTGTAACTGTGCTTACTGCGGCCTTAACGCCGGAAACCACAAGCTAAGTCGCTATCGCATGCAGCCACAAGAGATAATTGATACGGCGGCAAAAGCTTATGAGGCAGGATATAAAACTCTTGTACTTCAATCGGGGGAAGATTTATGGTATACAAGAGAGAAAATATCATGGATAATAAAGGGCATAAAATCAATCGGCGATATAGCCATAACCTTGAGCATTGGCGAAAGAGAATATGAAGATTACAAGCAGTGGAAAAAAGACGGGGCCGACAGGTTTTTACTAAAACATGAAACCATAAATCAAAGCCTTTATAATAAACTGCACACCCATTCTAATATTGAAAGTAGGATTAAATGTTTGCTGCAGCTAAAGGAATTAGGATATCAAGTTGGAGATGGTTTCATGATTGGTCTGCCTGGTCAGACATTAAGAGATATTGCAGAGGATATACTTTTTTTAAATGAACTTGATGTAGATATGGCAGGAATCGGGCCATTTATACCACATAAAGATACGATATTAAAAGACGCAAAAGCCGGAAGTAATATGATTACATTAAAGGCAGTAGCTGTTACGAGACTGATTTTAAAGAAGGTGCATTTGCCGGCTACAACAGCCCTTTGGACATTGGACAATCAAGACGGCAAAAAGGCATTAAAAGCCGGAGCTAATGTTGTCATGCTAAAGCTGGAACCATATAAATACCGAAGGTTATATGAAATATATCCCAAGGATTTTGATGCCAAAAGCAATATAAAGCAAGAAAGGCTAAAAATAGAGGAATTAATTTTAAGTATGGGCAAGCAAGTAGCCAAAGACCGCGGAGATTCAATAAAGCTGATTGAAAGGCAGTGAAATTTTTATGAATGATACACCAAGAGCTAATCGATTGCATATAGGTTTATTTGGCAGGCGAAATTCAGGCAAATCCAGCTTAATAAATGCTATTACAGGACAAGAAATAGCACTGGTTTCAGACTTTCCCGGAACTACAACAGATCCGGTTTATAAAGCGATGGAGCTTTTACCGATAGGGCCTGTAGTCTTTATTGATACTGCAGGTTTAGATGATGTAGGAGATTTAGGAGAACTTAGAATAAAAAAGACCCTAGAAGTTATGGACAAAACCGATATAGCTCTTGTGGTTTTTTCAACAGAGAATTTGGATTTCAGCCTTGAAAAAAGATGGTGTCAAGAGCTTAGGAACAGGAACATTCCGATTATTGGTGTTGTCAATAAAATTGACAAAAGGGATGTGGATATTAAAGACTTGACTAAAGAATTTGATTTTCCTTTTATTAAAGTAAGCGCAAATAAAAGGGAAAATATAGGCAAGTTAAAAGAAATGATTCATCAAAACGCCCCTATGGATTTTGAACTTTCAACATTGGTGGGAGATATAATAACTCCAAAATCCCTTGTTGTTTTGGTAACACCTCAGGACATACAAGCACCTAAAAACAGATTGATTCTTCCTCAGGTGCAGACAATAAGGGATATATTAGATAATAACTGCATGGCTTTAGTAGCAAAGGAGACAGAACTTTTAGATTTGCTAAACTGCTTAAATAAAAAGCCTGCTTTAGTAATAACGGATTCTCAGGTATTTCATATTGTAAGCAAAATTGTTCCGGAAGACATACCATTAACATCATTTTCCATTATAATGTCAAGATACAAGGGCGAACTGAGTACTTTGGTAAGGGGTGCCAAAGCTATAGATGAATTAAAACCTAATGACAGGGTTTTGATTGAAGAGGCATGCACACATCATCCACTTGAAAATGATATAGGTAGGCAGAAACTGCCGGCACTTCTTGAAAATAAGGCCGGCGGCAAACTGCAAATAGAGATAAAAGTTGGCGGGGATTTTCCGGAAGATTTAACACCATATGCGCTCATACTTCACTGCGGTGCATGTATGCTAAACCGCAAACAGATGCTGACAAGGATAATAAGGGCGAGAGAGCAAAACGTTCCAATTACCAACTATGGTATGGCTTTTGCTCATGCTCAGGGGATTCTAGAGCGGACTACATGCATGTTTGAACCTCAAGATAGCAGCACTTTTTCTCTCCAATTGCCTTTTTTGTAGAAAATAGAAGTTATTACAGCTCCCAACACCCAGGCAATTAAAAGGGAGATGAATATTGACTCCGGCCTGCCGTTAGGATATTGTGCACTTCGGGTGAGATATGCGATACCATAAGCAATGGGCACTCGCAGAAGAATTGTAGTAATCAATGAAATCCACATAGGAGTCATGGTATCTCCGGCACCGCGCATGACTCCTGAAAGAACTTGCGTCACAGCCATTGCAACATACCCAACCGCTAAGATGCGCATCATTTTCATGCTTAAATCAACGAGCTCTGCCGTATCTGTAAATATATCCATAAGGTATCTTCCGAAAATCAAAATTATTATTGTGATAACTATTGAAACCCCTACTGCTATTGCTAAACCTTGACGTGTTCCCTCCTCCACTCTGTCTATTTTTTTAGCTCCCACGTTTTGCCCGGCAAATGTGGTCATGGCAACACCAAAGGTAAAATTAGGCATCATAGCAAATCCATCCACACGCATTACGATGACGTTGCACGCGATGAACATTTCTCCGAAAGTATTTGTAAGGGATTGTACAGTTATCATTGCCAGAGAGAATATAACCTGAGTCAAACCTGACGGCAATCCCAGCCTTAGAAGCTGAACAACGTATTCTTTTTTGGGTTTCAGCATGTTTAAATTAAGGTCAAATACGTAGTCCATTGTTTTAAGTTTCATTGCACATAGGACTGCTGAAATTACCTGTGCGATTACAGTTGCCAGTGCTACGCCTGGCACCCCCATATTTAAACCTGCAACAAACCATATATCCAGAAATATATTAAGAACAGTAGAAATAAGCAAAAACATCAATGCGGATAATGAATCGCCAAGCCCGCGTAAAATTCCCGAAAGTATATTAAAATATGAAAAACCCCAGTTGCCCACCAATAATATCAAAAGATAGCTTGCACACCAATCTATAATTGATTCCGGAGTATTGATTAAGACCAGCATTGGGCGCACGACAATCGGCCCTATTATCATGATTATCGTTGCTACTATTGCTGTAAGCGTTATGCAAGCTCCAATAGAACGGGAAAGCTTTTCCCGATCCTTTGCACCAAAATACTGAGAGACCATTATGCCGGCTCCGGTGGATACTGCTACGAAAAATACAAGCAAGAAGTTAAATATTGGGAGAGCACTGCCGACGGCAGCCAAAGCATTATCACCCACATACCTGCCTATTACAATTGAGTCAACAGTATTATAAAGCTGTTGGGCGATGTTGCCAACCAACATAGGAATTGAGAATTCAACGATTCGTTTCCATGGTGTTCCCACAGTCATGTCTTTGGGCGAAAAAAGACCCGCAACCTTTGCCATAATTTTTAGCTCAACTCCTTTTTTAAAGCATTTTCACAACTCGTAATAAATGTTATTACAATAGCTTACCTTCATTAAAAACAAGTTTATACCTGTAAATACATTAAATCAAAAAAAGGATTTTTTGCATTTAGCTTAAAGGGATTTAAGAAATTTTATTTTAATGAGAAACTGAACATTTATTGGAGGGGTTAAATATTAGAAGGTATTTTGATACTATTAAATTAGATTATATCATTATTTGGGATAAAATGATATTTTTTGACACTCATTTAATTTTGTCGTCGACCTCAAGTCGCGCAAAAACCCCTGGGGATCGACGACAACCAAAAATTACCTCCAAATAAAGAATATAACTGGAAAAGGAGGACTTTTTGATTTAATGTAGAAATTATTAATAGAAAATTGAACAAATTATTTTTCTCGCTCTTTCTTTATTTTTTACCCCAAATTACGGGTTTATAGCCTACCTATAAGGAATTGAAACGCAAACTGAGGCATTTAACGTGCTCTGTTACCCGTAGTTTATAGCCTACCTATAAGGAATTGAAACTTGCCCTTCCTCCGCTTTTTTCTTGTCGAACCTTCGTTTATAGCCTACCTATAAGGAATTGAAACAGGGGTATATACCCAAAGCTCGCTTTGACGAGGTCAAGTTTATAGCCTACCTATAAGGAATTGAAACAGATACACTGGCACAGTAGTGGTTCGGCAAAAGGGGTTTATAGCCTACCTATAAGGAATTGAAACCTGTATACCGTTCAGGCTCTACTTGCTGCCATTCGGGTTTATAGCCTACCTATAAGGAATTGAAACCGACACCAGCTTCTACTAAACCATCCCATATAAATTGTTTATAGCCTACCTATAAGGAATTGAAACTTATTCTATGTTTAATATTCCCAGTTGTTGCCCAAGTTTATAGCCTACCTATAAGGAATTGAAACTATTTTGCCTTTGAATACAAACAATGGCTTAAATTCGTTTATAGCCTACCTATAAGGAATTGAAACGAAGTCTATCGAATTACGGCATTGGATCAAAGCCAGGTTTATAGCCTACCTATAAGGAATTGAAACTTCTTTTTAGCCGTATTTTTGGTGTTTGTTTTTTGGTTTATAGCCTACCTATAAGGAATTGAAACTGAATTGCCAAATTTGTCAAGGTCCTTAGGCACACCTGTTTATAGCCTACCTATAAGGAATTGAAACGCAAGGTACACATTGACAAAATACAGGAGTTGGTTAGTTTATAGCCTACCTATAAGGAATTGAAACAAGACAGAATAATTCAAAATGATGAATGGGTCTCAAGTTTATAGCCTACCTATAAGGAATTGAAACCTTGATTGACATAATTAAATCTACACTTTACAACAAGTTTATAGCCTACCTATAAGGAATTGAAACAAAGATGCAGCAGAAAAGACTACAAGCAAGCTAAAGGGTTTATAGCCTACCTATAAGGAATTGAAACTCAGGGCTTCAGACCTTGTATAAGAGGCAGGACGAGGTTTATAGCCTACCTATAAGGAATTGAAACGTGTCCAGCAGACCAGGCCGGCACCTCCGGCCCCAAGTTTATAGCCTACCTATAAGGAATTGAAACATGGCCACTTCAAATGTATTGCAGTGGTAGATATCCCGTTTATAGCCTACCTATAAGGAATTGAAACCATGGGAGCACCACTTGCTACAGGTGCTTTGAAAACAAGTTTATAGCCTACCTATAAGGAATTGAAACGAGTAAAAATGGAAGATGTGATAAAACAAAAATCAATGTTTATAGCCTACCTATAAGGAATTGAAACTGATATTGCCTTCTAGATTCATTTCAAATTCAATTACGTTTATAGCCTACCTATAAGGAATTGAAACATAAACTTGTCAACCGATTCGCTAATAATACCTTCCACGTTTATAGCCTACCTATAAGGAATTGAAACGGCTCTAATGCCCTAAATTGGTCTAACCCGTTCTTTGTTTATAGCCTACCTATAAGGGATTGAAACTCACAATCTTTTTTTGCGCAATCACTCTTGTCTGGGTTTATAGCCTACCTATAAGGGATTGAAACGCCCTTGAATTCACTTTTGATAATGAATATATCAAAGAAGTTTATAGCCTACCTATAAGGGATTGAAACGCTTTTCTTCTTTTGTCTTTATCTTTCTCTATCCCAGCTTATAACCTACCTATAAGGGACTTGAAATAACACCGTATACAATATCAATATATTTGGTTTTTGATTTCCTAATGATGTGTATAATAGAAAATATGCGTTATTGTGCGGAAAAGTGGGCGGTCGATGACCGCCTCTACGTATTGGTAATTCATTATATATTGTAGGGAGGTTGCTGCACGTTTTCCAGTTTATACCATGCAAGATTGGTAATTTATTATATATTGTAGGGAGGTCCTACTTTAATAAATCATTTATTGTAGGTAAGTCATATGTTGTAGTGAAGGTTATACGTTGATAAATCATTTGTTGTAGGTAAGTTATATGTTAATAAATCATATATCATAGAGTAGGGGAGACCATTGGTCTCCCGCTTATATTGCACGTTATACACGTTATTGCCATTGAACTTTAACTGTGATTTTACGGCAAAACTGACTTTTTACGATAAATCATGATAGATTCCACTGTAGAAAGATAATTTCGAGCTAGAAATGCCGAAATATTGTTCCTGATTATAATAAGATACGCCATATACTGACAATGATTTAGGAAAAGAGGGTTTTTACATTAAAATCATGATCTAGTTTTTATAAAAAGTAACCCAAATCAATAGAAATGTGATATGATATTTTCCAGATATCCCAGTTTAATGAGGTGCTTATTATGTCTTCTGAAAAACGGATGTATATTAGTCTGTTTAGTGTAGCCTGCTTTTGGGGAACTTCATGGTCTGTTTCGAAAATTGGGCTTCGGGAATTATCCCCGGTGCATCTTGCAGTTTTAAGATTTATACTAGCTTCGATAATATTTTTTTGCATTGTTAAGCTTTTCTACAGAGATTATGTTATAGAAAGAGAAGATAGGAAGTGGTTGTGGATACTGGGCTTTTTAGGTGTAGTACTATATTTTTTCATCCAATACTATGGACTTGATATGACTACTACAGTCAATTCTTCTATTTTAATTGCTACAAGCCCTATATTTACTATATTCCTATCAGCAAAGTTGTTTCATCAGGAAAAGCTAAATTATAGCGATTTGCTTGGTATTTTAATTGCTTTTGTGGGAGTATTTTTGGTTTTTACGGCAGGTGAGGGAATTTCTATTGGGCGTAGTACTATTTATGGCGATTTACTACTGCTTTTAAATTCATTAGTTTGGGCACTTTTTACGGTTTTGGGGAAAAATTTAGTTGACAAGTATGATCCTTTTGTGGTGATGGCATATATAAATATTTATGCAACAATAACTGTGCTGCCAATTGCTTTTACTCCGGCATTTATTAATTCTGTAAAGGCAACATCGATTACTACTTGGGCTGCGGCGCTATATCTTGCCGTTTTTTGTTCGGTATATTCTTATTACATGTGGTATAAAGGCATAAAAACTATCGGAGCGTCTAAAACAGCGGTGTTTAACTACGTAAATCCGATGGTTGCTGTAATCATAGGCATAATATTATTAAAAGAAGATTGGAACATCTATACGATTATCGGCGGTATATTAGTTTTTATAGGGGTATATGCCGCTTCGGCACGAAAAGGCGATGAAAGAATCGAAACGGTTGATAGTTAATGATTTGAAATCATTTTTTGAAGTTTTTTGCGGTCCGATACGGTGTATGTTAAAATATTGTTGTAAACCTTACTTATCCAAATTCTAAATTGATGGAGGTTTTAATGTGGAAAAAATTCGAGAAGGGAAAACTAAAACAGTTTTTGACACATGTGATGGCAATATATTGCTTAAATTTCGCGATGATGTAACCGGAACGGGTGATGTGGTAGATCCCGGAGCTAATACCGTAATCGGTAAAATCGAAGGCAAGGGCAATGCTTCTCTTAAGTTGTCAAAGCATTTTTTTGAGCTGTTAAAAAGGGATGGCATCCGTACCCATTATATTGATGCAGATTTAAAGGAAAATACCATGCTTGTAAAACGAGCAGATACATTTGGTGATGGGCTGGAGTTTATATGCAGGTTAAAGGCTGCTGGCAGCTTTGTTAGAAGATATGGCAGATATGTAGAAGAAGATCAGCCATTAGATTATCTGGTTGAAATAACTCTTAAAGACGATGACAGAGGTGACCCGCTTATAAATGAAGAAGCATTAGTTCAGCTTAAATTAATGACAAAAGAAGAGGTCAGCGAAGCCATTGCTCTTACAAAGAAAATTACTAAAATAGTGAAACAGGAATGTGAGCGTTTTGATCTCGAATTGATTGATATAAAATTTGAGTTTGCCAGGGTTGAAGGGGAAATTGCTGTAATAGATGAGATTTCAGGGGATAATATGCGAGTTCGGAAAAACGGTCAAGCTGTAATGCAAAAGGAGTTATGTGATATTATATGCGGTAAATAAATTAAATTAAGCTGCAGACTACTATTAAACTTGCGTCTATAATATGACAAGCAGGGGCTTGCGGAATTTATTCGCCTTGCCGACGGTACAAAAGCTTTCTAATCCGGCACGCTGCCCCTGCTATATTTGTCCCAATTTAAAGAATAAAAATTATTTTACCCGCATACATTATACTATTACTAAAAAACTGATCTATTGCCCTTCGATAAATCTTCCTGCCTCTACAGCAGCGATAGCGCCATCGGCTGCAGCAGTAATGACCTGCCGCAAGGGCTTTTGACGTACGTCGCCGGCGGCAAAAATCCCTCTAACATCTGTCATCATCTTATCATTTGTAATGATATAACCTTGTTCGTCCAAAACAACTAAATTTTTAACAAAATTAGTGGCGGGAGATTGGCCTATAGCCACGAAAATTCCATCAATAGGGATAGAATTCAAACTTCCTGTCTTTACATTTTTAACTATCACTTCTTTGACAGCGTCTTCTCCTCTTATTTCGTTTACTACCGAATCCCAAACAAATGAAATTTTATCATTTTGGAATGCACGTTCCTGAAGGATTTTTGTAGCTCTTAATTGATCACGGCGGTGTATTACATAGATTTTACTTGCAAAACGGGTTAAAAATAAAGCTTCTTCAATAGCAGTATCGCCGCCGCCTACCACTGCTACGGTTCTGTCAAAATAAAAAGCACCATCGCAAGTTGCGCAATAAGAAACGCCTTTACCTGTAAATTCTTGTTCTCCCTTGACCCCAATTTTTTTTGGCTGTGCACCTGAAGCTAAAATAACAGTTTTGGCTGTAATGCTTTCGCCATTCATAAAAACTCTAAAAACCCCATCCTGTTTTTCGATTTTTTCGACACAGCCATTTAAAAATTTGGCATCGAATTTTTCAGCCTGAGATTTCATTGCATCAGTAAGCTCGATGCCGCCTATGCCATCAGAAAATCCCGGATAGTTTTCTATGCGGTAAGTTATAGCGGCCTGACCGCCAGGATACATTTTTTCGATAATAACTGTTGACAGTTTGGCTCTAGCAGCATATAAACCTGCTGAAAGACCGGCAGGTCCCGCACCTACAATAGTCACATCATACATTATTTCCCCGCCTTTCCTAGTAATTATTCTTGATACATAATAATATATTTCTCAAAATTAATCAAAATAATTTATATAGAAAAATAAAATTAAAAAAGCTATTGCATAATAATACATTTTAATGTATAATTATAAACAAAATTACGAAAGAGGCGTATGTATATGAGCGTAAATCCATGGCAGAATGCGGAAAGCAGTTTACTGAAGGGGAAAGATCTTTTGAGCTTATATGATCTTAGCAACCTTGAAATAGAAGAGATTCTAAACAAATGTGAAACACTTAAAACAATGCATAAATTAGGAGCGGATTATCAACCACTAAAAGGGAAAACCCTTGGTATGATTTTTGAAAAATCTTCAACGAGGACCAGAGTTTCATTTGAAGTAGCTATGTGGCAACTAGGAGGGCATGCTCTTTTCTTGAGCAATAGGGATATTCAGATTGGGAGAGGAGAAACCATTCCCGACACGGCTCGAGTTTTATCGCGCTATCTTGATGGCATAATGATAAGGGCATATAGCCATGATGATGTAAAACTTTTGGCTAAATATGCAGATATACCGGTTATAAACGGGTTGACGGATTACACCCACCCATGTCAGGTGCTTGCGGACTTATTTACCATTCAAGAGAAAAAGAAAAAACTCAGCGGATTAAAATTAGCCTTTATCGGCGATGGGAAAAACAACATGGCAAATTCGCTTATATTTGGTTGTTCCAAAGTAGGTATGGATATTGCCGTAGCATCTCCGGAAGAATTTTTACCGGATAAAGAAGTAGTTAATAAGGCAAAAGCCGATGCCGTAATGAACGGCTCAAAAATAATTCTCACAGATGATGTCTTTGAGGCGGCCAAAGATGCCGATGTGCTTTATACCGATGTCTGGACCAGCATGGGGCAGGAAGAAGAAACTGAATACAGGAAGAAAGTATTTGCAGGTTATCAGATAAACCAAGAACTACTTTCTGTTGCCGATGAAAATGTAATAGTTATGCACTGCCTGCCTGCTCATCGAGGTGAAGAAATAACCGAAGAAGTAATTGAAGGTGAACACTCTGTAGTATTTGATGAAGCAGAAAATCGGCTACATGTGCAAAAAGCCATTCTCTCGCTTGTTATGGGTTAAATTAGTATTTACAATCTGGAAGGTTTACCTTCCTTTTTCTTTTCTATTGCTTAAAATACTGGCAACTTCACAGGCCGTATTCTTGATAGAATTTATTAATTAAACCTTATCTTCAGCTCATCAATAAATACATCAATAATCTCGGGTGACAATTGTTCTTTTACGGTTTTCAATACAAGGTCGGATTTTTTTAATAAACGGGGAATTTTATCGGAAATATGCTCTGAAGTTTTTTGGTGCTTGGAAATTACGGTATATAGGAACTCATCAAAATCGTAAATTTTAAATTTTTCTATCCCGTCTAATACAGCCGCCTTTTCAAGAATACCTATAAATATATCTTTATAGGATGCTTTGGAGCCAAGTCCCAATATTTCAGAAAGCCTTGGGATGATTTTTTCGAAAAGCAAGCGCCGATATGGCATTTTTTCGGGAAGTCCCATAATGTTAGCTAGTTTTAGGACCGTTTGACGGCTGAGATTAAAAAATATGTTGGCGTAATAGTCCTCAGGGTGATTTGCAATAATGTAATAAAATCGGCCGCTGTATTTATTTATAACACTTAATGTATCATAATATCCCAAGTTTAAATTTCTACGGGCACGTTCAGAAGAAAAATCAAGTGTTCCACCTAAATCTTCAGATGGTTCAATTGTAATCAAATTCAATTTATCTTTATTTATTCTGCGCGTTCTTCCTATTCCGTATAATCGTATGCCTATTATATCTTTATAACCCTTTGCCATTAAAAGCTTAATGGGGAAATTATCAAAAAACCCTCCGTCAATAAATAGTTTGCCATCAATTTTGTCCATCTTAAAAATAGGAAGATTGGCACTTGCCATCAGATAATCTACGAGCTTTCCCTCTGGTATATCTTCTATATAAAGTTCAACAGGCTTTAAATCAGTAAGTGCGACTGTTACGATACCAAAATCCTTTCCGGAATGCCTTACCTTGTCCTCGCATATGTTGCAGTTTAAAAGCTGCCTAAGCGGTGTGATATCAAGGCCATGTTCGAAAAACAGCTCTCTTATTGTTCTTACAACATGAAAGAAGTTCTCCGGAAACAGCTCCCTGTTTTTAATAGCAGCTATTTCGCTATCATCAATATTAAGAATTTTATCGAATGAAATATTGTACCATGTGTCGTATGTCTTTTCAAAATCACCTTGAACTATCATGGCGCCGTTTAAGGCACCTACTGATGTTCCAGCCACACCTTTTATATCTACGCCCAACTCTCTTAGAGCCTTCCATGCTCCAATCTGATAAGCACCTTTAGCACCGCCGCCCTCAAGGACAAGACCAAACAAGTATATTACCTCCATATTTTTATCTAATCATTGAAATATGTACTCTTCAATTATAGTCTAAATTTAAAGCATGTGCCATATTTATTATTAAACAGTTTGATATAAATTTTCTCCTGTTTCAAGGGCAAAATAAACCGATATGAATTTTTGGAAAATAAACATAAAAAGCTTCTTGACATAAATAACCTGCTGAATTATAATATCTTAGAAGTGATGAGCTAGGTGCATACGAAGTAATTAATATTTGGGCTTTGCTAGACCTCTTCATAATTTTTTTAAATTGAAGAGGATTATTAGCATATGCTCGATTTTTATTCTACTATATATATACGATTGAACCTAGGCTGACAGAATGATACACGGTTTATAATTATTGCCAGAATAAAAAATCATATTGGAACATATATTAGAAACGTACATTTTGGCAAAACTAGAGGGGAGAAAAAATTAAATGGCAAAAAAAGAAGTTGTGCTCACCCAGGAAGGCTTGAAAAAGATGGAAGAAGAGCTTGAATACTTAAAATCGGTAAAACGCCGTGAGATTGCAGCTAGAATAAAGCAAGCTATTGACTTTGGCGATATTAGCGAGAACTCTGAGTATGATGAAGCAAAAAACGAACAGGCCTTTGTGGAAGGGAGAATTGCTCTTCTTGAAGAAAAACTAAGAAATGCTAAACTAATTGATGAAGTAGATATATCTACCGATGTAGTAAGTGTCGGCTCTAAGGTAAAACTTAAGGATTTGGATACGGGAGATATTTTTGAGTACATGATTGTCGGCTCGGCTGAGGCTAATCCTATTGAAAATAAGATTTCTAATGAATCACCGGTAGGAAATGCTCTAATTGGAGAGAAAAAAGGTTCTATCGTAGAAGTTTCAGTACCTGCTGGAATAATTAAGTATGAAATCATGGATATCATGAAATAAATAATGGAGGTTTTTTAATGGATTATTTGAACGACCAAAGTGAAATTAATGAAATCCAAAAAGTTCGGCTGCAAAAGCTTCAAGAATTAAAAGATATGGGTGTAAACCCTTTTGGCGACAAATACCCCTATTCTCATAATTGCCAGCAAATAAAGGCAAACTTTGACGAGCTTGAAAATCAAAATGTAAAAATAGCCGGCAGGATCATGGCAATAAGAGGCCATGGTAAAGCGGCTTTTTTTGATATTCAAGACAATACAGGCAAGATACAAGTATATATTAGGAAAGATAATGTATCTGATGACACTTTTAATTTGTATAAATTACTGGATATTGGAGATATAGTAGGTATAGAGGGAAATGTTTTTAAATCCAAAAGAGGCGAAATATCCGTATCTGTTAACAACATGACTATTCTTGCTAAATCGCTCAGACCTTTGCCTGAGAAGTGGCATGGGTTAAAAGATACTGATATAAGATACAGGCAAAGGTATTTAGATTTAATAGTCAATCCTGAAGTAAAGCAAACATTTCTTACTAGAAGTAAAATTATATCGGCAATGCGACAGTTTTTAGATGACAAAGGTTTTGTTGAGGTAGAAACTCCTGTGCTGTCGCCGATAGCAGGTGGTGCTGCTGCAAGGCCTTTCGTTACTTATCATAATGCTTTGGACATGCAGCTGTATTTAAGGATAGCTACAGAACTATACCTAAAGCGGCTTATAGTAGGTGGATTTGAAAAAGTATACGAATTGGGCAAGGATTTTAGGAATGAAGGTATTTCCATCAAGCATAATCCCGAGTTTACGATGGTGGAACTTTACCAGGCATATGCAGATTATAAAGATATGATGAAATTGGCTGAAGATATGATTGCATATATAGCCGAGAAAGTTTTAGGCACTACGAAGATAACCTATCAAGGGGAGGAAATTGATTTAACACCACCGTGGACTAGAATGACTATGGTTGAAGCGGTAAAACATTTTACAGGTATAGACTTTGACTCTATAGCTTCTGATGAAGAGGCAAGAAAAGTTGCTCGAGAATTACATATAGAAGAGATAAAAGACTGCGACACAAAGGGCAAAGTGCTAAATCTCATATTTGAAGAAAAGGTGGAACAAAACCTGGTTCAACCCACTTTTATATATGATTATCCTATAGAAATATCGCCTCTGGCAAAGAAGAAAGAGGACAATCCCGACCTTACGTACAGGTTTGAAGCCTTTGTCACAGGAAGGGAAATAGCTAATGCTTTTTCTGAGCTAAATGATCCGATAGATCAAAGAGAAAGGTTTTTGCAGCAGCTAAAAGAAAGGGAAGCCGGCGATGAAGAAGCTCATGCTTTCGATGAAGACTATATAAATGCGCTTGAATATGGAATGCCTCCTACGGGTGGTATGGGCATAGGTGTTGATCGCCTTGTTATGCTGCTTACAGACTCTTATTCAATCCGCGATGTCATATTATTCCCTACCATGAGACCTAAACAATAACCTTATTTCAATACAAAATAAATGTCACATTTAATAAAAATAAAAGAATTAAGCAGCATAAAAGAGTATAGCCAGAATTTAATGCCGTAAATTGACGAAAAAGAGAATAATGACGAATACTGACGTTTGAAAAGACCACTAGTTTCATGTTATTATACTTGAGCAGTCACGGAAAACACATCAAAAACGCAGCAGAACAACATTTTAAAAAAAGAAACAAAAAAAGATGTTGACAAACGCAATAAGGTATGGTAAAATTAATAACTGTGACGTAAGAGAACCTAGACAACTAAATCAGTGTTATGCCTGAGAGTTTCAAAAAGATTTAACAAAGTTTTAAAGCAATAACATGAGAGTTTGATCCTGGCTCAGGACGAACGCTGGCGGCGTGCCT
>MPOT01000033.1 GCA_001896545.1 Tepidanaerobacter sp. EBM-38
TGTAATTCTATCCATCTCAATCATAACACAAAAATAAGGGTAAAAATAGTAATGGAGCGGGATTTAAGAAAATCCCACCCCAACTATTGACAAAGAGCCTAAATTAGTATCTATATTTTTATTTATCCTCTTGTTTTTCCACCTGTAATATTAATAGTTACACCATGAATGTAACTTGCTCTTTCACTTCCTAAATAACATACTAAGTCTGCAACTTCTTTCAATTTGCCAACCCTTCCTAGCGGTATAGTCGATAATTTATTATAGCCTGCTCTTAATTCTTCTACTTCAATCCCTCTTGTATATGCTAGGGCTTCTTCATATTCCTTAGTCCTAAGTCCCGTTTTTTCTAATATTCCAGGTGCAACTCCAACTACCCTTATACCTAATCTGCCAAGTTCTTTGGCCCAGGACCTAGTAAAAGAATTAATAGCATTTTTTGAAGCAGCATAAACACTTTGTCCTTCAGAGCCCTCTAAACCACATTCGGAAGATATATTTATTATTACGCCACCTTTACCTGCTTTTATCATTTCCCTTGCAACTGCCTGTGTGCAAAAAAATGTACCCTTGACATTTACATTCATAACTTTATCAAATACAATTTCATCTAATTCGTATTTGCTATTTGGCTCTCTAGGATCAACTAAGAGCCTAGGAATATTTATTCCAGCATTGTTAACTAATATATCTATCCGGCCATAGTTTGTAATAACTTTATTGACCATCTCTTCTACACTATTTTTGCTTGTAACATCCATGACTATATACATTACTTTCCCTTCAGATGTTTCAAATTCAGCTGCTTCAGACTTTAAATCACAAACAACAACATTAGCTCCATGATTTAAAAATTCTTGTGATATAACTTTTCCTAAACCAGAAGCTCCACCAGTAACTATTACTGTTTTATCTTTTAGTTGTAGCCAAGTATCTGTCATGTCTAATTCCCCCCATTCTCCTAAATAGCTATGGATTATTTATCTTTTGCTACATTTCCCAATATAATATGTTGACTAACATAGGAATCATGTTTCATAACTGTTTACGAAACATGATTCCTATGTTTACAATTATCTTCTAACAATTTTTATTTCAGTCCCAATATTTATATCTTTAATTTTTTTACCTTCTACATGTATAGTACCAGGTAGTTCTGCTTTATTTTTTCCATCGAATCTTAAAGTAACATGACCCAAATTACTTAAATTTTCTACCGCATCTTTGCCAACCGCAGTTATTAAGTATTCTTCATCATCAATAATTAATATGTCACCCGACTCTACATTATCTTTTAAGCTATTTTCGTTATGAATCACACAATAGTCATAAAGCTCATCAGGTGTATTTTCTTTAAACAATATTATAATTTTTTCTTCCTTTAATTGACTAACAAAATCTCCAATTGCTGTAGCTATAGTACGATATACAGTTTTCATTGAAGTTCCCCCGGTTAATATTAATTTGAATATAAACCGAAACTAGCTAACCAAGCAATCAATACTGTAGGAGCTCCTGTTAAAAATCTAGAATATAGTACTGCAGGTACACCTACTTCCACTGTTTCAGGTTCAGCCTCTGCAAGCCCTAATCCTACAGGTATAAAATCAGCTGCTGCTTGAGAATTTATTGCAAACAAGGCAGGTAAAGAAAGATGTGGTGGAATATTCCCTTTACCGATTTCCACACCAACTAATACCCCTATAACTTGTGCTATAACTGCACCAGGCCCTAAAAATGGTGACAACAATGGGAAAGAGCAAATTAGAGATATAAGTACTAAACCAGGTAATGTTCCTGCTAGAGGTGTTAACAACTTTGCAAAAGCATCCCCAATACCAGATTTTAATATCACACCTATTAGCATAGATACAAATGCCATAAATGGTATAATTGTCTTGATAACGGTGTCTATTGTATCCTTGCCTGCTTGATATAATACGCTTACTATTCCTCCTATTCCGACACCGATCTTTACCATCAAGCTCTTATTTTCAGTTTGTTGACTTATTTTTTTCGATGTATCGTACTTTGGTTTACTAACCTTTTCAGATTCTACGGTGTTTTCACTAGTTGTAACTGCCTCAGTTATTGCTTCTTCCCCTTCATATAAACTGATATTCTCTTCTTTAACACCAGAAACATAAATATCTTCAGTTATATATTTAGCTAGTGGTCCACTTGGTCCTGTAGCCCTTATATTAATAGTTTTAATTCTTTTTTGTGGATATACACCACATCTTAAAGTGCCACCACAATCTATAATTACACAGGCAATTTCTTCATCTGGAACTTTGGTCTTAAAACCATCAACTAATTCTGCTCCCGATAGCTCAACCATTTTATCTGCAATTTTGGGTTTATCTCCACCAGTTATATAGACAATATATTTTTGTTTATCATTTGGAGTTATTACAAGAGGCCCACCAAATCCGCCATTACCTGCAGTTACAATTATTGATCTGTATTTACTCATATAGACACCTCCTAATATAAACAGCTTACAGACTTACAGTTTCCTTTAATTTCACATTTTGTTGTTTAGCAACATAAGCAGTAGTAAAATCAGTTATCCAACCCCTAAAGAAGTTTGTAACAACACCAACCAAGAAATATCTTAATGCTAAATCAGATATTGGCAAACCCAATTCAGTTATACCGTTAGCTATTCCTAGAAAAACAAAGAGTTCTCCTGGATTTACATGTGGAAATAATCCATTCATAGTATGACAAGCAAAAGTTGATGCTGCATAATATCCAGGCTTATATTTTTCAGGTAAAAATTTGCCAAGGGACATCGTCATAGGGTTACAGAAGAAAAATGTTCCCACAGTAGGTAATATCAGATATCTAGCAAATATATTATTTGCTGATTTTTGTGCAAGCTTTTCTATTTTTTCCTCTCCTACAAGCCTAATAATAGCATTCATAGCAGTTAGTAAGCATATGAGTAGTGGTACTATATTTGTGACAAGACCAACAAAAGTTTTTCCCCCCTCCTCAAATAAGCCTATAAATCCAGATGCAAGATTTGATAAGAATTCCACAACAATTCACCTCTCTTGAATTATTTGTTAACTGCAAGAAATAAAAGATTATATGTCTTTATACTTCACCCCCTTCTGTAACAGCTCTATAATTATTTATTGCATCCTCTACGGCTAATAAAGTAAGTTTATCAAATTCATCAAGAACAGCAGGATCTATTTTTAATAGGTTTTCACCTACTAAATTTTTCATAGCTTTTGGTCTTGCAAACACTGTTAATCCTTGAATTTTTTCAGCCTGTATTATATTGCAATTCTCGTCTATAGCTATCAATACAACAGTCCCTGCTCTAAGGTTTCCTTTTACTTTCCCTATAGCAACCTTTCCTTTACGCCTTAATTCAATATATTTTTTGTTAAAAGCTCTAATTTGTAACAATCCTAAAGTAATATGCAATGACCAGGCTGTTACTATTAAACCGATAAATCTCCAGGTCATAGGGATATCCCCCTTTTTTATTATTGATTAAAGTCCAGTAATAATTTGGCAGTCTGCTCGGTAGTTATCAATGTATTAATAAATCTACCTCTTAACGCCCCTAGAATAGCTGGAACTTTCTCTAATGACTCAGCTATACCTACTGAGTATTCCATATATCTCAATTCTTCTAATTCTATAGCTATAGTCCTATCATTAATATCTGAATCAATTAATCTTCCACTAATATCGTAAAATCTTGAGCATATATCACCTACAACGTTTTCTTTTTCTAGATAAGTAAAATCTTCATTCTCAAAAAAACCCATCCAGATCACATTCGAAGACTTAGCTGGAGAACCTATACCCACTATTGCAATATTAATTTTCTCCCATAGTTTTAAAATACTACTAAAATTACTATCATTAATAATAGCTTCTTTAGTCTCTTTTTTTTCAGTTATTGCCGGCGCATATAAATAATGGGCTTTACAATTAAAAGCTTTAGCAACTTTAGAGATAATTGTATTAACATGATAATCACTTACTATGTTCCCAGGACCACCAACCAAAGGAACAACGTTAATGGATGTTTGCTTACAGTTTTTTAATTCATCTGACAAATAGGCAAGAGTACTACCCCAAGCAAAGCCTACATTATCTCCATCTTTTACAATTCTTTTTAAGAATTCAGCACCAGCTTTTGCAACCGCTCTCTTTCCATTTTCTCTCTCTCCAGTACTTCCTGGTACTACAATGCATTCTTTCAGCCCAAATTCTTTTTCTAATTTATCTTCCAATTCATAACAATAATTATATTTGCTATTAATATGAATAGTTACTATTCCATTTTCTCTAGCTCTTTTTAACATTCTGCTAATGGTTGTTCGATAAATGCCCAATCGTTTAGATATTTCGCTTTGTGACATATTATTGTGGTAATACATTTGTGCCACTTTTACCAGTAACCGTTCATCATCCCAGTCCTTCAACTTTTTATCTCCCTTCTGCACATTCGTGCTTATTGTGCATATATGTGCTATTACTTTTGCTTATATTATAATTTTGATTTTCACAAAAATCAAGTCTTTGCAAAAATATTTTTTTATTTGTAAGCTATGATTTGATTTTAAATGGCTAATTTTACACCTTGTTTACTAAGATTTACATAAAGTTAAACGTCTGATAAGATTAAATAAGATTGACATTTCTAAGGCTTAAATATAAAATAAAGCTAACAGATATGACCAAAATTTTAATATATGCACAATTGTGCAAGGAGGGATAAAAATGAAAGCCGCTGTTTTTTATGGGCCAAAAGATCTTAGGATTGAGGAAAGAAAAACACCTTCAATTGATAAAGATGAGGTTTTGGTTAAAATCCAATACTGTGCTATTTGTGGAACTGATGTAAGAATTTATTATAATGGCCAATCCAATGTAATACCTCCAAGAATTATCGGACATGAAATTACCGGCATCATAGAAGAAGTAGGAGCGGAAGTTGACAATTATTCCGAAGGCGATAAAGTACTACTAGTTCCAATGATTGCTTGTGGAAAATGCAGATATTGCTTAACTGGCAATAGTAACATGTGTGAAAATCAAACTATAGTTGGTTATGAAATCGATGGCGGATTTGCAGAATACATTAAAGTACCAGCAAAAGCTGTTAATGGAGGAAACATTATTAAATTAGATGACGATGCAGATCTATTAAATTTATCTATAGCTGAACCATTGTCCTGCGTTATAAATGGTCACAAGTATTTAAATATCGAAGTGGGAGACTCAGTTTTAATTATTGGTGCTGGCCCAATTGGTGCTATGCATGCTAGCCTCTCTAAAGCAAAAGGTGCTTCAAAAATCATTCTAGCTGATATTCAAGACGAACGGTTGGAGCTGGCCGCCCAAAACGGAGCAAACTATCTAATTAATTCCAACAAAGAAGATCTTGTGAAAAAAGTATTCGAAATAACCAAGGGGCAAGGAGTTGACGTAGCAATTGCTGCTTGTTCGGCACCATCAGCTCAACAACAAGCTATTGAAGTAACAAAAAAATGTGGTAAAGTTAGTCTTTTCGCTGGTCTGCCAAGAGATAAATCCATTAATCCAATAAATACTAACCGTGCACACTATAATGAAATTTCTATATTTGGAGCTTTTGGTTCTACAATACCACAACATATGATTGCTAAAAACTTACTTCAAAATAACATTATTGATGCTAGTAAATTGATAACAGAAGTTATATCTTTAGACGATATCGTTGATGGTATAAAAATGGTGAAAAGCGGCAAGGGCCTTAAGACAGTAGTAAAAATGTAATATATATTAGGAGGCAAATTTATGCTTATTAACACTAGAAACATATTATTAGAGGCTAGGCAAAATCAGTATGCAATACCTCAGCCTAATATATGGGATATCAATAGTATAAAAGCAGCTCTAAAAGCAAGCGTAGAAGTTAAAAGTCCAGTAATTATCGGTTTGGCACAGTCCCATCTAGAATATATGGGGATCGAAGAGGCAGCTATATTAGTTAATTTTTATGGTAAGAAATTTAATGCTGAGTATGCACTTCATCTAGATCATGGTAATGATTACCAAACTATCATCAAAGCCATCAAGTACGGTTTTACATCAGTTATGATTGATGCTTCAACCCTGCCTTATGATGAAAATGTATACTTAGTTAAAGAAATAGTAAAAGTAGCCCATGCATGTGATGTTACTGTAGAAGCAGAATTAGGACATGTAGGGTCCGATAATCCAAACAGTGAAATCATGAAAAACTTCCAATCAGTATTAACAGAACCCGATGAAGCAGAGGATTTTGTTAAACAAACTAATGTTGATTCACTTGCAGTAGCTATAGGAACCGTACATGGAAAATATAGAGGAAAACCAAACATTGACCTGGATAGACTAGAAAAAATTGCAAAGAAAGTTAGTATTCCGCTAGTTTTACACGGTGGATCAGGCACTGGAGAAGATATGCTGAAAAAATGTATTGAGTTGGGCATAAGCAAAATAAATATCTGCACAGATCTTATGGTGGCTGCAAAAAATGCTATAAAAGAAACTATGAACTCTACTGATAATTTTGGAGATATTAATTTAACTGCAGAAGAAGCCATAAAAAAATGTCTTATTAAATACTACAGGACATTTGATTGCATAAATAGAATTTAACTAGAAAGGTGGTTCCATAATGCTTATATTCTTGGATACTGCAGATATAAACAGCATTAAAAAGGGAATAGAATATTACCCAATAGCAGGTGTTACTACAAACCCTACTATTATTGCTAGAGAAAATAAAGATTATGTAGAACTATTAAAAGATATTGGCGGAGTAATAGGCAAGGATAAAATGCTCCATATCCAAGTTTTAGGTACTACAGCAGAAAACATAGTAAAAGAAGCCAATTTTATTAAAGATAGTATTGGAGGAAATATCTACATAAAAATTCCAGTTATTAAAGAAGGAATAAAAGCTATTAAAATATTAAAGAAAAAAGGTTTCAATATTACTGCAACTGCTATATTTACTCCACAACAAGCTTTAGTTGCAGCTTTAGCTGGTGCTGATTTTGTAGCACCATATGTAAACAGATTGGATAATATATCAGGCGATGGTGTTAATGTAATAAGAGAAATTAAAAAATTATTTGATATTTATAAATTAAATACCAAAATATTAGCAGCAAGCTTTAAAAACGTAGAACAAGTCCATAAATCCAGCCTTGAAGGAGCTCATGCTGTTACCCTATCTTTAGAAGTACTCGAAAACTTATTATACCATCCATTAACCGATTCAAGTATTAAAACTTTCATTGAAGACTGGGAAACCACTTATAATCAAACTGAATTCATAAAATAAATTGAAGTTAAGTCTCTAAAATCCTATATTTTGGGAGCTTTGGTAAAATAAAATTAAAGTTCATAAAAACTTGATTATTTAAGTAAAAAATCCTGCTAAGATTATAATCTTAGCAGGATTTTTGGTTCTATAATAAATGTTGGGGTGGAAAATAATTTACCCTAACATTTATTTTTTCTAAAAATAAAATGCACTCGTGAAATAAACCTGCTAAAA
>MPOT01000075.1 GCA_001896545.1 Tepidanaerobacter sp. EBM-38
ACTCCTTTGTCATCTACTTTTATATCTTTTATATCTACTACTAATAAATCCCCCGCTTCGGCCTCTTCTACAAAAACAGGGCCGGTAGCAGGATTTACCCGATTAAAGTCTATAGATGTAACTAATTGCTCTTCACTTTTTACTTGATTGCTAAAACAGTCCAAGGTTTTAAATACAATTGTTTCACCTTTCCTTACTCTTTCTACCGGTTTATTGTCCGGAGAAAAATGATAAACATATTTTTCGATCATTTTTACAGCCTCCTTTTTTTATCATTTTTAATTATGTTTAAGTTTTGACTAGGCATATTATTAGTCGATACTAAAACTCTGGTTTTTGCTACGTTTAAACTGAACTTGCTCATTCTTTTCTGAGTTTTCATCCGGCTCGCCTAGCCATTTAAAACACTTACATGCTGCCGTAAATTAATCTAACCAAAGCCCTTTCCTTGTTAATCATACATTATTTGTTTCAAATATTCAAATATCGAGCGCTCCGAAATTCCCTAAAAAAGCAAAAGAACCCATCTAAAGGTTCTTTTCTAATACTTCAAGTATATCCTTGGCCGTTGGAGGGCATCCTGGCACGTTTTGTGTAAAGCCTCTGGTGCAGTTTCCTACTCCGATGCCTTCGCCTTTAATTCCCTTGTAGCCCTGGCCTATAAAGAGTTTTGTTTTAAGCCTTCTTAAAATGCCTTTTTCGTCCAGTCTTGCAAGAGCGTGAATTAAGCTGCCATAGCATGCAGAGCAGGCATCTTTTTCTTCGACATATTTGGATAGTTTTTCGATTTCACGTGAGTAGGGTATTTTTTGAGTATTATTGTTTTCGTTTAATTCATTTACCTGCTCCTTTGAGGCAATGCAGTTTCCCACACCTATTTGCTCCGCTATCTTTATGTACGGTATCTCTTTTTCATCATATCCCATTAAATTTGCTACATATGAATCGACTAAAACCGGATCAAACCCCAGGATAATTCTGTCCATTTGAACAGGATTGCCGCCTTCTTCAAAGTTTAAATCTCCTACCAGTCCATCTACTATTATCAAGTCGCTTTTAACGGCTTTATTTAGATATGCAATGGGTTTGTGCAGTTCCATAGTATGAAATCTTCTCTTTTCTTTGTTGGGAATACAGCCCTTTAAGTTTTTCAGAGCACAAGTCATCTTAGTCTGGCAGTGTCCTTTAAGCACCGGCATGTTTATCAGATAATCCACTTTCAGCGCTTTTTCGCATACGTTTATTTGCATACCGTCTATGTCACATACCCTATACGCATCTTTTTGTAAGTCTATCAAAGGAATATCGTATTTTTCGGCAATCTTTGTGTATCCGCATACTTCAAAAGCCCTTGAGGTTTTATCTCCAACCCAGGAGCCCTCCATAATAAGGATGTTGTTAAAACCCTTTGACTTTAAGTATTCTATTGTACCTTCCAAGAGTTCCGGTGATGTAGTAGCTCCGGAGGCAGAAGGTTTTGCTACCACCAGGTTAGGTTTTATGCCTATAAGTGCATCTCTTTTGATGTCATTTTCGATTTTAAGTTTTGAAAGGGCATCAAAAATCATTTCCTTTGGCTTGTTGCCGTATATGACGTAGATTTTATCTTTTAG
>MPOT01000006.1 GCA_001896545.1 Tepidanaerobacter sp. EBM-38
ACTGAACTACTGGGCCGCATATTTGGTGGGCGAAACAGGGCTCGAACCTGTGACCCCGTGCGTGTAAGGCACGTGCTCTCCCAGCTGAGCTATCCGCCCAAAGACAATACTTAGTATACATTAGAATCGAATCAGTGTCAAAAATCATTAAAACGAATTATTAAGCTTTATTTCTTTTATACAAGGTGTATCTCTTAGTTGCTTTGTTTATCAATTACACCTTATTGAAATTGTAAGCCTTGTGTAAGCTCATCTGTTAAAGCAATTATACAAATTTATTGATTAATTGTCAAGAAAATCACTTATGCCTTCTCTTAAGCTCATTTATAACTTCCTCAATTGTTATTCCGTCATATCGTAGTGCAATTAACATGTGAAAAAATAAATCAGCGGATTCATATATTGTCGCGTCTTTATCTTGGCTCATGGATGCTATGACAACTTCTGTGGCCTCTTCACCGACCTTTTTCAATATTCTATCCCTGCCGCCATTATACAGTTTTGCCACATATGAGCCTTCCGGCTTTTCATTAAATCTCGAATCAATTATACCTACTAACTCATTTAAAAAATTTAGCGTATTTTCCTGCGGTTCGTCTTTTTCATTTGTATCGCTATCTTGAATATCTGACAAACTGCGATAGAAACAAGAATTATGCCCGGTGTGACATGCCGGCCCTTTTGCATCTACTTTTAGAAGTAGTGTGTCTTTATCGCAATCATAAAAAATACTTTTAACTTCAAGAACATTGCCACTGGTTTCTCCCTTTTGCCAAAGGCTTTTTCTTTTACGGCTGTAAAACCATGCCTTTCCGGTTTCAATGGTTTTTTTTAATGATTCTTCATTCATATATGCAACCATTAGGACTTCTTTGCTTTTCGCATCTTGAACCACGGCAGGGACCAGCCCTTTTTCATCATAATTTATATCAATCATTGATTACATCTACTCCTTCTGATTTTAAATATTCTTTAACTTCTTTAATACTGAAAAGCCCTTTATGAAAAACAGATGCAGCTAAGGCTCCACTGGCTTTGCCTTTTAAAAATATTTCCTTGAAATGTTCGAGCTTTCCAGCACCTCCTGAAGCTATAACCGGCACATTAACCGCTTCTGCCACAGCCATGGTAAGAGCTATGTCATATCCATCATTAGTACCATCTGCATCCATACTCGTTAAAAGTATCTCTCCAGAACCTAAGTCTACAGCTTTTTTGCACCAGTCAATGACGTCAAGGCCTGAAGCTACATGTCCGCCATGTGTATAAACTTCCCAACTGTTATTATTTTTTTTGGCATCACAAGCCAATACAATATGTTCACTTCCAAACTTTCGTGCTCCTTCTTGAATCAGTTCGGGATTTTCAACAGCTGCTGTACTGATAGAAACCTTGTCAGCACCGGCCGCTAGCAAATTCTCAATATCTTTTAAAGTGGATATTCCACCACCTACCGTAAAAGGTATATTAACATTTTTAGCAATGCTTTTTACCATTTCCAAAGTAGTCTTTCTGCCTTCTAAGGTTGCTGATATATCCAAAAACACAATTTCATCGGCACCCTGCTTATCATAAAAAGCTGCTAACTCAACCGGGTCTCCAATATCTTGAATGTTTTCGAAATTAACTCCTTTTACCACTCGTCCATTTTTTACATCTAGGCAAACAATCAATCGCTTTTTGCTCATCATATCTCACTCCTTACTATGAACTGAACTGTTTTAAAACCGCCTTCAAATTCAGTGTTCCATTGTACAAAGCCTTTCCGATTATAGCTCCGTCAAGACCCTTTTCTTCGTATCGAGCCAGTTGCTCTAGGTCTTGCATCGAGGAAATACCGCCTGATGCAATTACTGAAAAATCATCAAAACTGAGCACTTTTTCAATGCCTGCAATATTCGGTCCTTGCATCATACCATCTTTAGAAATATCCGTGTAAATGATAGTTTTTAAACCGGTATTTTTAAGATTTTTTAACATCTCTTCCGTTTTAACTCCGGAGTCCTTTACCCATCCGTTGATTGCGACTTCATCTTTGCGGACATCCAAGCCAACCGCAACTTTTTCAGCTCCAAATTTTTTTATTGCTGTTTCTATTAAAGGTAAATTTTTAACAGCAGAGGAGCCGAAAATAATGCGATTTATACCCAGATTTATATAATTTTCCGCCGTTTCTTCCTCTCTTATGCCGCCGCCCAGTTGGATATTGACATCTACGGTTTTGCGAATCCTTTCAATTACATCTATATTAATAGGATTACCCGATTTTGCACCATCTAAATCCACAACATGAATCCATTTGGCTCCCTGACTCTGCCAGCGCTTTGCAGCTTCTGCGGGATCTTCCAAATAAACAGTTTCCTTAGAAAAATCTCCTTGATTAAGCCGCACACACTTTCCTTTCCTAATATCGATTGCCGGATATATATTCATTGACCCACCCTTTCTAAGACTTAAAATTTCTTAAAGTACGCCCTTTGTTGAAGGTATGCCCTTTTCTCTAGGGTCGACAGCTGCTGCCTCTTTTAATGCACGGCCAAATGCTTTAAAAAGCGCTTCTATTATGTGATGAGTATTTTGACCGCGTATCGCCTCTAAATGAAGTGTAATTCTGGCACTGCTCGCAAATGCCCTAAAGAACTCTTCGACTAATTCCACATCAAAATCTCCTACTTTATCCCTACCGAAAGCGGCATCAAAAACTATAAAAGGCCTGCCGCTTATATCTACCGCGCAAAATGCCAGTGCTTCATCCATGGGAACATAGAAACTTCCATAGCGTTTGATACCTTCTTTTTGGCCAAGGGCCTTTAAAAATGTCTCGCCCAAAACTATGCCGATATCTTCCGTCAGATGATGAAAGTCAACTTCAACATCGCCATCTGCCTCAATGTCCAAATTAAAAAGGGAATGGCGAGAAAACAGGTTTAACATATGATTTAAAAAAAATGCCGGTGTCTTAATATTGCTTTCCCCTTCACCATCTAAATTAATTTTAACTTTTATCTGTGTTTCTTTGGTGCTCCTATAATTCTCAGCAATGCGCATATAAATCTACCACCTTTAACTCATGATTTCCCTTAAGCAAGACAAAAGAAACTCGTTTTGTTCAGGAGTGCCTATGCAAAATCTCAGACAGTTCTCCAGTATCTTATCGCCCAAGCGACGAGTCAGTATGCCTCTTTTTAAAAGCTCGTTGTAGACCATATCTCTTGGTTTCTTTAGTTCACATAAAAAAAAGTTTGCCGAGCTTGAGTATACCATTATCCCATCAATGGATTCTAAGCCTTCCTTAAGACGCTTTCGCTCCTCTATAAATTGGTTTCGCATGTTTTTTAGCCAATCGGTTTCCTTTAAAATCTCTACGGCAGCAATTTGTGAGAAAAGGCTCACATTATATGGCAGTTTAACTTTAAACAGCTGTTTTATCGCATCCTCATGGCCAATGGCATATCCTACTCGAAGACCTGCCAAAGAAAATATCTTGGAAAAAGTGCGAATAACTATAACATGTGGATACTTTGCAATTCGGTCTGCAAAAGTCTTGCCGCCAAACTCAAAATAAGCCTCATCAACGGCTACAATACCGTTGAAATTCCTTATCAAATCCTCTAATTCCTCATCGTCGAAATAATCGCCCGTAGGATTATTGGGATAGCATAAAAACATCAACTGCGGCTTGTCTTTTGTAAAGTGTCGTTTTATTCCTGCAGTATCAATATCCCAAAAGTATCTGCCACATTCCTGTTTTTTTACAAGAGGCACTTTAATAATATTGGAACCGGCTACAGTAGAAAATATTTCGTAACTGGAAAATGTTGGAACTAAAATTATAACATCTCGTCCCGGACCTGCAAAAGCCATGATTATATCATTTATGACTTCATCCCCGCCGCTGCCTACAAAAATTTGGTCAGGATTTGCTCCGGTATATCCAGATAAACTTTCCCTAAGAATATCGCAGCTTGGGTCATAGTAGTAGTTAAAGTGTTCCTCCTTCAATCTGTTCCATATACGTTCTTTTATTTCAATTGGTACATCATAAGGACTTTCATTAGCATCAAGCTTTATTCTACATTGTTCCTTTGAAGGCATATATGGTGTTAATTTTAATATATCTTCCCTTACAAAGTGTATTGGTGATGTTATAGTAATCTCCTCCCTAATACAACATCGATTATGATGCAAAAATTTTTATGTTTTTAAACAAGACTTTGAATTATAGCTCGAATTCAATGTATAATTATACACCTTTGCACAGCTTCATTCTATCATAAATGGTTATGATAAATCCAACTTAATAAGTGCCTCAAGAATTGCATCATACAACCTGCTTAAGTTTTTCCATCAATTTCATTATTACACTGGATTTTATGCGAAAGCTCACTTGGTTTGCTATGAGTCTGCTGCTGATAGGACAGATTTCTTCTAAGATTTTCAGGTGATTTTTTTCAAGGGTTTTACCCGTAGATACAATATCTACAATCGCATCTGAAAGTCCCAACACAGGACCTAATTCCACTGAACCGTGAAGCTTTATAACTTCTACAGGAAATCCCTGTTTTACAAAATGTTCCTCTGCAATACACGGGTAACTGGTTGCCACCCTGTAAATTGGAGTATTTAAAGGTCTGGCCTCCGGAATAGCAACTACCATACGGCACTGTGCCAGTTTTAAATCCATCAGCTCAAAAACATCATTCTTGTTTTCCAACAGCACATCCTTACCTGCAACTCCAATATCTGCAACACCATATTCAACATAAGTAGGCACATCCGAAGGTTTTGCCAAAATCATTCTTATGCCATATTCTTCAAAATCAAAAAAAAGCTTGCGGGAAGCTTCACTTACTCCCTCAAAATCCATTTGTATTTTTTTAAAAAGTTCAAGGGTTTCCGATAAAATCCTGCCTTTTGATAGGGCAATTTTTAATAAATCCAAGAAAATTCTCCTTTATTGATTAGTAAATTATTATTTTTAAAAAATTACCTTATGTTAAATATGAGAATCATGTTTTTCTGAAGGTATCATTTTAACTATAATACCGTGTTTTCTCATTTCTTCAGCTTTATCTAATGCCTCAACAAATCTTTCAGGAGTATAAAATAGGTATGTGGGCTCATAGATGTCTTTCATGTCTTTATCTAAAACTGAAAGAATCACATCCTCACTTAAAGCAAAACCCGTTGCCGGTCGAGAGCCGTTAAACTTATCAAGCAGTGTATCATATCGTCCCCCGCCCCCTAAAGGGAATCCTGCATTCGGTGAATATATCTCAAATACTGTCCCTGTATAATAATCCATACCGCGGGCAAGGCCGGGGTCAAAAGTAAGATTAATATTATCGAAACTTTTTAGTACTTTCCACAACTTGACAAGGTCCGATATGGCTTCAACGCATTTGTCGTTAAGCGGAAACTTTATAATCTCATCTAATATCTCCGGGCCACCATAAAAATACGGTAGAGCTAAAAATATTTCTTTGGTGTTAGATTTGAGTACATTTGTTTCAATTAAATTCTTGAGCAGCACAAAATTTTTATTCTTTATTGCTTGAGCTATACTATCCTTTAGTAGCGGTTCATCCTCTATTTCATCTAAAAGCCCTTCTAAAAATTTTATATGTCCTACATTTATTATAAAATTATCTATGCCTATCTCCTCTAATATGAAAGATGCTAATATTATAATTTCAATATCAGCTTCTATTCCTGAAATTCCTATAAGTTCAGCACCAGTTTGATAAAATTCTTGCTCTCTGCCCTTGCGCATCTCCTGAAATCTAAAAACATTTGCCATATAATAGAATCTTAAAGGCATAGAATGCTCGCTGTAATGTGTTGCAACCATTCTGGCGATTGATGTGGTGATATCAGGTCTTAAAGCCATAACCCCACCCTGCCTGTCAAAAAACTTGAACACCTTTTCCGCAAACCCCGGTTGGCCGCTTTTTACAAATGTTTCTAGGTATTCAAAAGATGGTGCTATTACTTCTTCATATCCCCATTTCTCCAATATATCACTGCTTATTTTTTCAATCCGCCTTTTTTTACGAGCTTGCGGTGGCAAGTAATCTTTAACACCTGCAGGCTTTCGAAAGTATTTGGTCATTAATACACATCCTTCAATAATCCTTTAGTATATTAAAGCATTAAAGTATCTAAAGTATTTAAGGGAATATTAACATAATGCTTTTAAATAATCAATAGTGATTTTATGTGCTGTATAGTTATTCTATGATAATGTTATGTTAAATTTATTCTCGTAAAATGTCACCTATTTGTGAGAAGATATTTTGCTTCAAAAAAGTTTTATGATATAATTCAGATATATTACAATTACAAAAAATTAAAATAACTCGCTTGGCGCCAAGGAGGAAAGTGTAATGAAAATAAATCCTTACATATTTCGGCAGTATGACATAAGAGGTGTTGTTGGTGAAGATTTGGATGAAGATTTTGCAAGGAGGCTTGGTCAGGCTTTTGGTACCTATGCCTTAAAAAATAACGAAACTTCAGTTATTGTTGGGTGTGATAATCGCATTTCTTCACCATCTTTAAAAAAAGCTGTTACAGAAGGTCTGCTGTCTACCGGATGTAATGTAGTCGACATAGGTACGGTTGTAACTCCTATATTTTATTATGCCAGAATACATTTTAACATAAATCCCGGAATAATGGTAACTGCAAGCCATAATCCCGCACAATTTAATGGTTTTAAAGTGGCATTTGGTCCGGGCACTATATATGGTGACGAAATTCAAAATTTAAGGATTATGATGGAAAAAGGAGATTTCCTATCAGGTCAAGGTTCGATTACCTATAAAGACCCTGTAAAGGATTATATTGATATGATTTGCGAAAAAATACACCTTTCAAAAAAGCTCAGAGTCGGAATAGACTGTGGAAATGGCACTGCTTCGCTCTTTGCCGAAAAACTTTTCCGCCGATTGGGTGTTGATGTTTACCCTCTATACTGCGAGTCTGATCCTGAATTTCCAAATCATTTTCCCGACCCGGTCAAACCTGAAAATCTAACAGACTTGAAAGAATTAGTTTTAAGGGAAAAACTGGATTTAGGAATCGGATTTGATGGTGATGGGGACCGCATTGGCGTAGTTGATGATAAGGGAAATATAATTTATGGCGATATGTTGATGATTCTATATTGGCGCGAGATCATGCCAAAATATCCCGGGGCTGTGGCTATTATTGAAGTTAAGTGCTCACAAGCCCTCGTAGATGAAGTAAAAAAATTAGGCGGCAAACCTATCTTCTATAAAACAGGCCATTCATTAATAAAGGCAAAAATGAGAGAAATCGGTGCCGTATTTACGGGTGAAATGTCAGGCCATATGTTCTTTGCAGACGAATATTATGGTTTCGATGATGCTCTATATGCTGCTGCCCGGCTTTTAAGAATTTTGTCAAATACCGATAAAAAGCTTTCCGAGCTGTTGGCAGATGTACCCAAATACTATTCTACACCTGAACTTCGCGTGCCGTGCCCGGATGAAGAAAAGTTTGATAAGGTCGAAGCTGTAAAACGCTACTTTCAGGATAAATACCCTATAATAGATGTAGATGGGGCGAGGGTAATCTTCCCCGATGGTTGGGGACTTGTCAGAAGCTCTAACACCGGCCCGGAACTCATCGTTAGATGTGAAGCAACAAGCAAGGACGGCCTTGAAAAGATAAAAAATGAGATTCAAAAAGCGCTGCTGCCTTTGAAACTTTTTTGACATTTAAGCGCTATATTTAAACGCTATATAGTATAGTTACAGTCAATACAATTGGCTTACTAACGCAGCCCATAAACTGCCACCTAATGTTTAGCCTCTATTGCTTCAAACAGTGTACAAAATGCTTCTAATACATAGGTTGGGCAGTTTTTATAAGCATTCATTTTAGTTATATATTTGCCTATTTCTTTTTAAAACATGAAAAACTAGTCACTAGTCAATAAAAATACGGCTCTTTGTCAATAGTTGGGGTGGGATTTTCTTAAATCCCGCTCCATTACTATTTTTACCCTTATTTTTGTGTTATGATTGAGATGGATAGAATTACA
>MPOT01000054.1 GCA_001896545.1 Tepidanaerobacter sp. EBM-38
ACCGGATGCTATTGTCTTTGATTCAACGAATTCACCTGTTAGCTGTTCAAAGATATATTCTAATTGCGATGTAATGTAGGCAGCCTTCGAAAATATGTCGGGTTGAGATTCTTTAAGATGAATAATTTTCCATAGAGGATATATGCTGTGGATGGTACAGCCGGTTTTATTGTAAAAGCTTTGCCACAGCTGTTCATTTTTCCGATATTTTGCCACTGTCTCTGCAGGACGGGTATCAGCCCATGTAAATATCGGCGTAAGCGGCTTTCTGTGCTTATCCAGCAGTAAAAGACTGTGCCATATCCCGCTAAGACTAATTGCATCGATTCTATATGTCTGCGATGATAATATCTCCTTAATTTTACTTAGTAGTAAGTTATATACTCCTTCTGCATTTTGTGTAATCGTATTACTTATATTTTCATTGTATAAAATGCTTTTTACGCTCATTGGCCCTTCATCGCTGGAGTATATAGCTACTTTTAAAGCAGAAGTGCTGGTTTCTAAAGCCAATATATTCAAATAGTATCGCTCCTTAAAAATTACAGGGAATTTAAAGAATATTGAACGAATAAGAAATAAATCATCTCAATGAAAGAATTTTAATTTTATACTATCTATATTGAAAAATGAGTTTCAAACTACATCTAAATTTGCAATTTTCGATTTATAATTTGTACCTTTACATTACCAAATAACCACCATCAACAGGAATAATTGCACCATTTATATAGTCCGAAGCATGTGAAGACAGAAAAATACAACAACCCTTCATATCATTTGGAGTTCCCCATCTATGTTGGGGTATCCTGTTTGTGATTTCTTTAAACCTAGGATTTGAAGGATCAGTCAAAGCAGTATTCATGTCGGTATCCATATAGCCTGGAGCAATAGCATTTACGTTAATACCTCTACCTGCCCATTCGTTGCATAATGCTTTTGTAATTTGGCTAACTCCACCTTTGCTAGCTGCATATGCGGGTATTGTCATTCCTCCAAAAAATGAAATCATTGAAGCTATATTAATGATTTTCCCATAGCCAACCTTCAGCATTTCTCTTCCTGCTAGTTGGCAAAGTTCAAATGTCGCAGTTAAATTTACTTCAATTACATCATCCCAATCGCTTAAAGGAAAGGTTTCACTTTTATGTCTTCTCTGAATGCCTGCTGAATTTACAAGAATGTCTATCGTTCCACCAAGTAATTCCAAGCCTTCATAAAAAGCTTTTCGTCTGTCCTCACGGTTCTTTAAATCTACTTCTACACCATGACACTTAAAACCTTTTTCACAAAATTGCTCAGCAACATTGTTTACTTTTGCATTGGAGCCAAAAATAACTACTTCTGCACCTGCTTCCATTAAACCTTCTGCCATACCGTAACCAAGGCCGCGAGTTCCACCTGTAACAATCGCTTTTCTCCCAGTAATATCAAATAAATTCAATATGATATCCTCCTTGAAAATAGTTGTTAATATGAAAAATTAAGTAGACAAACCCTATTTTATCAGTAAATTCAGAATTATTATTTTGATTGTTTGTTTTAACGCCATTTTTTTAAATTATTTAGTTTCATTTTGCATTTTCAAACATCGGATCTGCAATAGCTAAATCATACCGCCTACTTTCCGGTGTAAAAGCAGCTAATATCCAAAAATATGTATTTATTGTTCCAGGGCTAGCTACTGTCGGATGATAACCACGAGGTACCTGCACGACTGTTCCAGTTTGAACTGTATGAATAACGGAATTTTCTATTTCTCCACTTTCTAAGTAGCTGATATGAAATCCAAATTTGGGTGCATCCATATCAAAATAGCAATATATTTCTTCTAGGTCCTTTTCATGTTGATGTGGAGGCCAGCTTGTCCATCCCCCATTACCGCCCCATGTTAAGCCACAAATAAGCCGTGATGCTGGAGTATTAGGATCTAGTGTGAACATAACTCTGCGGCTATATATGCCCTCTCCATGAATCTGATGTATATCGCCATAAGGTAAATTAGGATTATATTTACGAAAACTTGGTTGCCCTATTCCTTCGTATTTAGCACCTGCGATGTAAAAGATACAATCTTTCACAGCTGTGATTTTTATTGTATTTTCTGCAGGAATATAAAATGAATCGTACTTTTGCATCGTTTGTTTTAACACAGGATGCTCACTTAGTAATGCTTCACCACTTAATATAACTGGATGTATTTCCATTTCTCCACTTTCCAAAACATAACTTTCACCTGCTGGCAAATTCAGTCTATACATTTGTGCCACTTTGCAATCACAATTTTCTGGAACAATAACTTTATGAAAACCTGGCGCTTCCGGAGATTTTATACTCCAATTTTTCATATTTTCCTTATTTACGCAACCTTGCATATCTATACACACCTTTCATTTTTTATTCTTTTACATACATCTAATTGCCAGATTGGTTTATTTTATATTGTTTACAAGGCTTTTTTGTCATTGCCATTTTAGGTCGTATGTATCATGACTAAATTCCATTACAATCTACAATTTTAGTTGCTATTTAATTAAAAATGTGCTAATCCACGGGCAAAATACAACCGCAAAAAATACTGCAAGATATCCTATAAAGAAGGGTACCTGGCCTTTCGCAATTTGGTCCATTTTCAATTTTGATACACTTGCAGCTGAAAAAATATTTACAGCAACAGGAGGAGTCATAGTGCCAATTACATTAGAGATAGAAACAATCATACCAAAGTGAATTACATTTATACCAAGGCTTTCTGCAATAGGCCACAAAATAGGAACAATTAGAACCGCTGTTGCAATACCTTCTAAAAACGTACCAAAAATCAGTAATATTATTGCAACAATAAAGCAGAACATAGTTGGACCTAAGTTTAAACCAATAATAGTATCAACCAATTGTTTTGATATACCGGAAAAAGCAAATAACCATGAAAATGCTGTTGATGTTGCAATAATGAAAAGAACCATAGCACTACTTTTTGCAGAATCCAAAATAATCTGTACTAAGTCTTTCAATTGTATTTCTTTATAAATAAAAAATCCGACAATTAGCGACCAAACAACTGCAACGGCTGCAGATTCTGTAGGAGTCAAAGCTCCTGAATATATGCCACCTAATATGATAATAGGAAGCATCAACGCAGGGATTGCATTTACAAAAGCTTTTAAAAGCAATTTAGGGGTAGTTTTTTCCTGATTTTTAGGCCAATTTTCTTTATTAGCATAAATAAGAACAATTACCATAAGCACAAACATTATAACAATTCCAATGAACATGCCTGATTTGAACATATTTGTTACTGAAGCCCCTGTAATCGTTGCATAAACAACCATAATAATGCTAGGAGGAATAATCGGCCCAAGGCCTCCAGATACAACTAAAAGACCAGCTACTCTTTCCGGCGGATAACCAATTTTCACCATATCCTCATAAAGCATAACTCCAATAGCTATAACAGTTGCAGGAGCAGAACCCGAAAGTGCCGCAAAAAAAGCACATGACAACACAAGAGCTAGCGACATACCACCCCGTATATTTCCTACAATGGAATTAGAAAAATCCACTAAACGCTTAGAAATACCACCTTTTGTCATAATATTCCCAGCTAGAACAAAGAACGGAATCGCCATAATAGATGTAGATTCGAGACCCCCAAATAACCTCTGTGCAATAACAGAAACCGAAAGTGTAATATCAGGGCTGAACACTATAGCACACATAGTTGCTATACCTAATGACATTGCTATGGGTACTCCAATAATTAGTAAAACTGCAAAAGAGCCGAACATCAATATACCTGTCATGCCTTTACCACCTCTTTAGCTTTCTCTGGTTTAACTAGATTTTTAATCATCAAAATAACAGTGGCACCCTGCACTAATGTAATAATAGCAAAACTAATAGTTAAAGCAGCATATGGAATAGTCATTGGTAATTTCAAAGCCGGTGATGTTTGCCCTGATTCAATCTGCATCTGTAGCATGCCAATAGAGCTTTTAAAAATTATAACCGAAAAAAGGACAACTATAATTTTAGAAATGATTTGGACTACTTCTTTAGTCTTTCCTTGCAGTTTGTCCACTACGCCAGTAAAAGCTATCTGCGAACCATCTCTTAATCCAACTTCTGTCCCTAATAAAACCATATATATCATAGAATAAACAGCAGCCTCTTCAAACCAAGAAATCGGTAACTTAAATATATTGCGATTAACAACCTGCGCAAAAAAAGTTGTAACCATAATGCTGAAAGTAACAACTAAGACTGCGTTTTCTATACCTTGGAGAAATGTTAATATCTTCTTCATAAATCTCTCACCTTCTCTTGTTTGGCTTTAAAATCGGAAGCACCAGTAAAGGTGCCTCCACGTGTAATGCTTTATACTAAAATTCGACTAATTATTTACTGATGCAATTGCTTTGTCAACTGCAGCCTGCCATTCTGGATCAAAAGTAAACTTTCTCTTAGCTGCAGTTTCTTTATAAGCTGCCTTCAAGACATTAGTATCAATTGTATGGAATTCTACACCTAGCTCTTTCAATTTTTCCTCAGCTTCTGTATTCGCCTCTACAAGATACTGTCTCTGTGCTTCGTATCCTCTTTTAACACCTTCCAAGAAAGGTTCTCTCAAGTCTTCTGGAATCTTATTCCATGCATTGTCAGACATAGCAATTATGATATACACGAAAGCATGATTTGTATATGTAATATTCTTTGTAACCTCATAAAAACCATTTGCTAAGCAGTTCGAAATCGCATTTTCGCAAGCGTCAATTGTGCCCTGTTGAAGAGCTGTAAATTGTTCGCCAGCTGCCATAGCTACAGGCATAGCACCAAAGGATTCAAAAGCTGCCATATGATACTCATTTTGCATAGTGCGAATCTTGACACCTTTAAAATCAGATATATCTTTAATAGGCTTTTTAGAAAAAACATTGCGGAAACCAGATTCCATATACCCTATTACATGTAATCCTAATTCTTCTGCTTTTGCCTCAATTAAATCTCCAACCTCACCATCAACGGCTGCATGAGCTTGATCTGCATTATCCCATAAGTAAGCTTGGTCCAGAATGCTCATCTCAGGGATCCAGTTAGTTAATACGGAATTAGCCGCAGTTGCAATATCGAGATCGCCATTCATGGCTAATTCAACAGTACTGCGCTCATCACCTAGCGCTCCTCCAGCTACCACTTCAATATTAATTTTTCCGTTTGTTGATTTTGCAACTTCTTCAGCAATCTTCTTTGCACCTTTATAATAGTTTGATGATTCATTATCTACCATAGCAAATTTAAATGTTATGACTTCATTTTGTGCCGATTCACTTGTATTACTGGTTTCAGATGTTTTGCTATTATTGGAGCATCCACTAATTGCTATACTCGCTATAAGCATTAGAACAATTAATAAGGTAATATGTTTTTTCATTTCATAATCTCCTCTCATATTTAGCTAGTACATAATACGCTCAAATTTAGAGCATTATATATCATTAAATATTATAATTCATACCCGCCCCCTTCTTGATATGTGATTGCAAAGCCAATTAAAATTAATCTGATTATTCTCTTTCTATTATTCACCCCTTGCCACGTTATTAGGTTAACCTATATATAGATGCCTCCTTGCCCTGTTAGAACGTATCCGGCTACACATATAAGGAAAAAAATATATTAAATCCTTTTGATAGGAGCTAAGCCAAGCCTTTACTGAGCCAATAGTATGTAGTTCACCAATGACTGCCATGGTAATTATTCTAATATCGCTCAAGATGAAATTCTTGATTTTTTTGCGTTTCACATTATATATGTTAACTTTAAAATAACATTTCAATTAGATTCTTTGCCGAAGTTACAACCATACGCTCAGTTGCCTCCTTGGTATAGGCACCTATGTGAGGTGTAAGTATAAAATTGTCAAGTGCTAACAGCTTGTTTTGCTTATCTGGTGGTTCTTGAGAAAATACATCTTGAGCTGCACCAGCTATAATCCCATTTTTTAATGCATCATATAATGCATCCTCATCTACAAGTTCACCTCTTGCCGTGTTAACCAGATAAGCGGTTTGCTTCATTCTGCTCAAGGTTTTACTGTTAATGATTTTGTTTGTTTCTTCGTTTAATGGTAAATGAAGCGTTATAAAATCAGCCTTTTCCAGTATCTCATCTATGCTTGTCATTTTTACATTCATCGCTTTTGTAAGTTCTACATCATTAAAATAAGGGTCATATGCCATTATCTCCATATCTAATCCGGACGCCATCTTTGCAACTTCTCTTCCAATTGCGCCAAATCCTATAATTCCAACTATTTTTGCACCAATTTCGGTTCCTATCGCTCTGTCCCATCTGCCATCTTTTACATTTATAACAGCTTTTGGTATGCTTCTTGATAATGCGAAAAACAAACCAATTGCAAGTTCTGCTACCGAACGCGTATTGGTACCTTCTGCTCTTCTTACCTTTATCCCTAATTCTTGTGCAACATTTAAATCTATATTATCAAGACCAACACCATACTTGGATATCGCCTTGAGATTTTTTGCACTTCTGAGCACTTCTTCATCCATCGGATCAAGACCCACGATTACGCCATCGACATCCGAACATAATTCAAGCATTTGTTGCTTTGTTAGAGTTTTACCAGTATTGTTCTCTACTATTTCTAAATCATATTGACTAAAAATTTCATCTGCCTTATCTTTTGCACGAAAAAATGATTTGGGAGTAATTAGTATCTTTTTCTTCATACGAACCTCCAAGTATGTATTTATTTAGTAATCACTCTTGAAAATTAAATATAGGCCATGGGGTTGTACCATTTAATAGTGCTTTATTGATAGTTCATAACCTTTGTTTTGCCAAATGTGCTTGTTTCTTAGGCTATAAATATAAATTTTCTTTTTTATCATTTGTACATATTTCAGTTAGTTAATTATAACCTGAATATTTTCACTTACATACTACCATATTAGTATACTACTTGTCAATCATTATTTTTAATATGACTTTTGTTTACATTAATAATTAATTTGAGGCTATTACAAATAGAAAGGCAAGCAGAGTGGGATGCTGTAATTTTAAAATTAAAAGACGGTTTCCTATGGCTTAAATAGCTTAATTTTGGAAACCGTCTTTTTTAAACTTTTCTATTATTATGCGAAGGATATAAACATCCCATCGCGCTTCATCCAATTGTTATAACTATTTTAAAGTACGTCTTAAGAATTCTCTGGTTCGTTCTTTTACCGGGTTATTGAAAATTTGCTCAGGAGTGCCTTCTTCTTCAATAACACCCTTATCCATAAATACAACACGATCAGACACTTCTTTTGCAAATTCCATTTCGTGCGTGACTATAAGCATTGTGAGTCCGGTTTGGGCAAGTTTCTGCATGACCTTGAGAACTTCTTCCACCAATTCAGGATCAAGGGACGATGTAGGTTCGTCAAACAGCATAACATCCGGTTCCATTGAGAGAGCTCTGGCAATTGCAACCCGTTGTTTTTGTCCCCCTGATAATTGTTTCGGTTTTGCATTGATGTATTGTTCCATTCCAACAACTTGCAAGTATTTCATAGCAACTTTCTCCGCTTCTTCCTTTGAGCGTTTTAATACCTTTATCTGCCCTACCGTGCAGTTATTTAAAACATTGTGGTTATTGAATAAATTAAATTGTTGAAATACCATGCCTAATTTAGTGCGGTATGCGTAGATATCATGGTTACCCTCCAACATATTCTTGCCTTTATAAATTATCTTACCACCGCTTGGTTTTTCTAAAAGGTTAATACAGCGAAGGAGAGTTGACTTGCCTGAGCCGGACGAACCGATTATGCAGACAACTTCTCCTTTATCTACCGAAAAATTAATGTCCTTTAATACCTCATGAGTTCCAAAAGTTTTACTTAAATGTAATATCTCGATTATCTTTTCCATAACTCCCCTCCTCCACCATCGACAATGGCGAGTCCCACAATTTATATTTCACGGTTCGGTGTTATATTTGCACTGGATTGCCAATCACTGTAAAGTTTTCCGGACCGTCTATTTTCCTTTCCAAATAACGTAATATTCTTGTCACTGTAAAAGTCATAACAAAATATATAACAGAAGCAATAAAAAAAGTTTCGAAATACTTGTAATTATTGCCAACAATTGATTTTGTTTGGAAGAATAATTCTGTTACAGAAATTACATTAAGCACTGAGGTATCTTTAATATTTATTACAAATTCATTGCCTGTTGCAGGCAAGATATTGCGAATTACTTGCGGTAATATCACATTGACCATAGTTTGCATATGATTCATACCTACAGCATGAGCTGCTTCAAATTGCCCTTTATCTATAGATACAATGCCGCCACGAACAATTTCAGCCATATAAGCACCTGTATTAATAGATACAATCAAAAAAGCTGCTGTCAATTTATCCATGTCAAGACCTAATGCCTGAGCAGAGCCGTAATAGATTACCGTGGCCTGAACAATCATAGGTGTCCCACGAAATACTTCCACATAAGCATTTAAGAAGGCATTGATACATTTCAAAATTAGTTTTTTTACTCCTGATTCAGGTATAGGAACACTGCGTATAACACCAACTAATAGACCAATAAAAAATCCTATAATAGTGCCCGTTATGGAAATCAAAAGTGTCATACCGGCTCCACGCAGAAACATAGGCCAATATTTTAAGGTAATTCTGATTATCTGCTCAAAGCTCATATAAGTTTCCTCCTTTTGACACCGCTCTGTCTAGATTCTCGTTTTCTTAAACTAAGACTTTTTACATATAAACAAATGTATGAATTCGTGCTCCTTAAAAGTTATCAGTCTAGGCATACCAGCACTTACCCTGCTGCTTGCAGAAGCAGATGGATAAGCAATGGCATGCCATCGGATAAATGTTATTCTTCCGGCTGATTTTTGATAGCCTCATTCATGAGTTCTTCTTTTTCCGCATCCGAAATGCCTGCCAATATCCTATTTATCTCCTCAATTAATTCACTTCCCTTTACAAGACCCACAGCAATGGCAGTATCATCATCAGATGTTACAAAGCCATCGTCAAATTCAACAAATGTAAAGTTTTCATTGGCTGCCTCCGCACTGACAGCTTCCGGCTTTTCCGAAATATACCCGTCGATCATTCCTGATTCAAGAGCAACCCTCATTGCAGAGAAATCATCCATGGCCGGTTCCTTTATTACACCTTCAATTTGGTCAATTACCGTATAGTGGAATGTACTTATTTGAGCAGTTACTTTTGCGCCTTTAAAATCTTGGATAGAGGTAGCTCCTTCATACTTTCCTCCTTTTTTAACAACCATGACTAAATCTGATTTGTAGTAATTTGTCGAAAAATCTATGCTTTCTTTTCGCTCCGCCGTAGGTGACATACCTGCGATAATTGCATCAATTTTACCGGAAGTTAATGCGGGCAAAAGACCAGACCATTCAGTTTTGACAATAACCAGTTCTCTTCCCAAGCCATCGGCGATTCTTTTTGCAATTTCTACATCATACCCAGCTGCATATTCAGCGCAGCCATCTATTGGCACTGCACCATTGGAATCATCAAGTTGAGTCCAGTTAAACGGCGGATAATCACATTCAAGCCCTACTTTAAATGTTTTACCTTCCGTTGTATCCCCCACCTCCGGTGAATTTACACTTCCAGAATTATTACTTGACCCGCATCCTGTTAGCAACATAATGACTAATAAAAATATTGACATTATTGATATTACTTTTTTATTCATAATCTATACACTCCTTTTTTAATTTAAATTAAATTAATAAAAAAGATTCTTCATTTAATTCAGGATAACAAATACAAAAAGACCCGAGATGAACTCGGGTCTTAATAAACATGTTTCCCCAAATTCCTCCTCTTTCCCACCAACTGAGATAGCTCAACTCAATAAACCGGGCTGTTTATTGAGACAGTCCTACAGCTCTTAACTGCAGGCCCAGCAAATAACATGAGAGAATATTATTTGCTTCGGCAACACTTCCTTCTCCTTAATGTCATTGCTTTGCTCTCAAGCTTCACTAAGAATTGTTAAGCGTTGCGCCTCTACCCCACTTGTGAAAAGTGAGGCTTTGTATTCATTAAATTATATTTTCAGTTTACAACAAGTTACTATGTCTGTCAACCCATAATTGTTCGAGTTTCCGCATTTTTTTTGTAAACCACTATTTTTTGAAAGCAGAAACTATTTGTCAAATATTTATATAAACAAAGGTGCAAACACCAATGCTACAATAGTCATTAACTTTATTAAAATATTCAACGAAGGTCCTGATGTATCTTTGAAAGGGTCGCCCACAGTGTCTCCGACAACTGCAGCAGCATGCGTGGGGGTACCTTTCCCGCCAAAATGCCCTGATTCAATATACTTTTTGGCATTATCCCAAGCTCCGCCGGAGTTGGACATTTGAATAGCCAGCATTACTCCTGTCACCAAGGATCCTGCCAAGAGTCCTCCAAGTGCCTCAGCTCCAAACAGAAATCCTACAGCAAGAGGTGCGACAACCGCCATCATTCCCGGTACTATCATTTCTTTCAGCGCCGCCGCTGTGCTGATATCCACGCACTTAGCATAATCAGGTTTTGCCTTTTCTTCCATAATGCCGGGAATCTCTTTAAACTGACGCCTGACTTCTTCTATCATTTCAAAGGCAGCTTTCCCCACCGCTTCCATGGTCATTGCGGAAAATAGAAATGGCAGCATACCGCCTATTAAAAGTCCTACAATGACATCGGCTTCCAAAAGATTAATACCTTCCTTTAAACCTGCTGCTGTAGTGTAAGCAGAAAACAATGCCAAGGCCGTCAGTGCTGCAGAACCTATGGCAAATCCTTTTCCTATGGCAGCAGTGGTATTGCCTACTGAGTCAAGTTTATCGGTAATCTCACGAACCTCATGAGGAAGCTCTGCCATTTCTGCAATTCCACCGGCATTATCTGCAATTGGTCCGTAGGCATCAACTGCAACAGTCATACCTGTGGTAGAAAGCATACCTATGGCTGCCAATGCTATTCCATACAATCCCGAAAACCTATATGAAATAAGAATGGCAGCTGCAATAAACAATATAGGCAATGCCGTGCTTTTCATTCCCACGGCAAGTCCCGATATTATATTAGTGGCCGCTCCCGTTTGGGAAGACTCTGCAATTCCTTTCACCGGTGGTTTATCTGCCGATGTATAATATTCAGTCACCATCCCGATAATACTTCCGGCAACTATGCCTGAGGTAGTGGCAAAAAACGCATTTATCTCGCCCAATATTGATTGGCTTAAAAAGTAGGTGGCGATTATGGACAGAACTGCACTGATTAAAGTCCCATTTGTAAGAGCCTTTTGTGGGTCAGTTCCACTTGAAGCATTAACAAAAAATGTACCGATAATTGAGCTTAAAATACCTGCTGCCGCAAGCATTAGAGGAAGGATAATTCCCTTTATGCCAAAGGCTTCTCCGGTAGCAGCCGACACAGCCACAGCTCCTATGGCCATACCCGAAACAATGGAGCCTACATATGACTCGAATAGGTCAGCTCCCATACCGGCCACATCACCTACATTGTCACCCACATTATCAGCTATAACGGCAGGATTCCTGGGGTCATCCTCCGGTATGCCCGCCTCTACTTTACCCACCAAGTCGGCACCGACATCGGCGGCTTTAGTGTATATACCTCCACCCACCCTAGCAAAGAGGGCAATGGAGCTTGCGCCTAAGGCAAAACCATTTATGACATCAAAGCTCTTGACATCCAACGGATCTCCAAATAAATAATAAAGAATTCCGAGGCCTAAAAGACCTAGACCAACTACCGACATACCCATAACTGCCCCGCCTGAGAAGGCAATGCTGAGGGCCTTGTTTTGGCTTTCGCGAGCAGCATTGGCAGTCCTGACATTTGCTTTGGTAGCTATATTCATACCTATGAAGCCGGCCAATATCGATGCAATGCTGCCGGTAATATAACATATAGCTGTAGGCCAGTTGATAAAAAAGCCTACTACTACGAACATAACAGTTACAAAAGCTGACAAGATTCTGTACTCCCGGAAAAGAAATGCCATAGCTCCTTCATGAATGGCGCCGGAAATTTCCTGCATCTTAGCATTGCCTGCAGGGTTTTTAGTTACCCTGGCAGCAAGTATAAAGACAAAAGCTAGAGCTACAATCCCCATTACAGGGGCCCATATCACCAGGTTTTCCATTTGATAATTCCCTCCAGATTATTGAAAGTGTTTAAATACTAACGCAAAAAAATAATCATTATAATCGACATAGCCAGAAATACAAGTGCCAGAATCTCTGTGTATTTGGCTAACTTATCATCGATGCCCTTTTTCTTGCCAAACAGCTTTTCAGCACCGCCGGCAATACTTCCGGCCATACCGGCAGACTTGCCCGACTGCAATAAAACTAGTGCAATAAGACCAATGCAAATTAGTAGATAAACTATTGTCAAGAATATTTCCATGCCGCCTACCTCCTGTATAAGCTAATATTAGTGATTATAACACATGATTTTTTAAAAGACAACACAATTATTATAAATGATGTACTAATACATCCATGTTATCTAAATATGTGCTACACTATATTTTATATTACACATTAAATTACTTAATACTGTTCTATTATACAATATAATAACCTGATGATATGTTATTTTGAGTTTTAGCTTTAACTTCTGTTTAATAGAGCATTACTTATCCTCTCTAAGACCACCCTCTTTCCCATAATTATTCACATAATATCCCTTTATATGCACAAATACCACAAGCAGTTTTTATTTGTGTCTTTCCATTAAAATCATCGTTTTCTATCCGGTTTATGATGCTGCAGATCTGCGCTTTACATTCCTCTAATGAAGATAGTGAAATATCTAGTTCCACCATTTTTCCTTCAAATAGTGATGCAATAACAGCTTTCTTTGGTATTATGCCATAAATTTCAGATACTGCCAAGGCATAAGCCATTACCTGCAAGCGATAAGCTTTCATCAAATCTGAATCTATCATAGAATTGGTCTTAAAGTCTACTACCGTTGCCCCATCTTCTTCAAGTATCAGGTGATCAATCTTTCCCGTTATATAGCGCCGGTCACCTAAATGATACGTAAATGGCATTTCGGAATAAACGACACCCGGCGTATTGTACAAATCGCTTTCAAGGTAATTTTGCAGACATCTTTCGATAAATCTTCTGTCTTGAAAATTTAAGGGACAGCTGTTAATAGCCAAAATTTCTTCTTTATTATTCACTTTGATATTTTCTTTATGGATTTTTTCTATCAACTCATGGACGATTGTACCTCTTTCTCTTGCCGAAAGTCTCGATAAATCGCCGCAATCTTTATAGAAAAGTTTCTCCGGTATACCCAGCTGATTACTTAAATAATATCTTCGAGGGCATCTTGCAAACTCTCCTATTGATGTTACTGAAAAACTTCTCGGAACACTAATGTGCTTATTCCAATAAATTTGTTTTTTCCCAAGTTTTGGTTCCTTTTCCTGTAAATCTACAGTATTTACAGCAGCATCCGCCAACTCCCAAATTGTTTCTACAGAAATTCCATCATCTGCAGAATCTGTAATACTTTCTGGGTTCAGCCATTTTAAAAAGCTGTCCTTTTTATCGGATTTCATTTCGCCTGAAATCAGGAGATAGTCTCGTGCACGAGTAAGTGCAACATATAACAGTCTTTTAGCCTCTTCAATCTCCTTTTGATTTAAGTATTTTTTCAGCATTTCCCACTTGTCTCTGTCTTTTTTCAGTGCCAAACCTATTTTAGGTTCGAACAGTACTTCCGTAAAAATACCTGATATTTCTTGGCCGCTGTCCGCCAGAATAACTATGGGAAACTCCAAGCCTTTGGAAGAATGTATAGTAACGAATTTTACTACATCTTCCTCTTCGGACACATCTATGGCTTCCTGCTGCTCCCAGCCAAAATCCGAAAGTTCTTCTAAAAACTCTCTTAAAGTATAACCCTGTTCATCATAATCCCTGCATAAATCCAAAAACTTAAACACGTTCTCGACTTCAAGCAAGTCATTTTGAGCTGCAGCGGCTAAAAGCATGGTATCATCCGCAATCCTCTGAGCCAATTCTCTAAGTGTCGCTCTATCTTTTATTTTACACCACATTAGGATTAATTTAAAGGCTTCGGCAAGACTTTCGGAAATATCGTCATAGCTTGCATCTTCTCCAAGACCTGATATCAGCTCTTGTCGCATAAGTACATATTCCGCCAGTTCCTCATCACTTATTTTAAAAAGGTGTGCAAGTGTTCCATATAAATTTATGTTATCTTGAAAAGCTACGGTATTTAATGCACAGAGTATATTTTTTACACTGGAATCTTCCATAATGCTTCCGGTATCGGCCACATAAAACGGTATTTCATGGGCTTTAAATGCATTTACATAGTGCTTTATATGGGTCTTTCTTCTAAGAAGTACCGCAAAATCCCGGAAGCTGGGTCTGCGATATTTTTGGGTTTCTCTGTCAAATACCTTTACAGATTCATCGGAAATCATCTCGAGAATCTTTTTTGCTATCATTTCGCCTTCCTTCTGTCTCCGCTCACTCATAGTTCCCTGACTTTCCATCGTTAAAAAGCATATGTTATTTTGACCACCGTGGCGACGATTTGCTTTAATAGGTTCATACCCCTCCATAAGACTTTCGAAGCTTCGATTTACATGTTCGATTATACGCTCATCACTTCTAAAATTATCTTTTAAAGTTAGAGCTTGCCCTTGCCTTTCCAGGTCCTTTCGCAGCTTTTCAAAAAGTTCAACTCTAGCTCCTCTAAACCCATATATGGATTGCTTTTTATCACCCACAACAAAAAGATTGGTATCCTTGCCCAGCAGACGCAAAATTTCATCTTGAACAAAGTTTAAATCCTGATATTCATCAATTAAGATAAACCTAAATTTTCTCTGGTATTCACAAAGTATTGCCTTATTTTCTTTAAGCAAGTCCAAGGTTTTTTGTAAAATATCTTCATAATCTAGGAATGACTGCTCTTCTTTTTTTAAATTATACAATTTATATGTCTTTTCAATAAGCAGGGCAATAGCTTTTTCATCCTCAGTTTCAGCCATTGTATTTATAACGGCCGGACGCAGACCCTGATTTTGCATTTTACTCATTAGCTCATAAATCTCATTCGACAGTTTTGAAAAACCTAATTCTGATGTAAGTTGAAAAACAGATTTGTTTTCAAGATTATCTATTATTGTCTCTCGGATACTCTCTTTCATCCATGCCTTAGACCTATATTCTTCTATAACTTTAGCATCAGAATCAATACCAGCCTCCACGGGGTTTTCCATAAGAAGCCGCAGGCAAAAACTGTGTATTGTGCCGATATATGCAATGCCTAATTTTTCCAGGCCTTTTGAAAAATCTCCTTCATCTTTCCGTTTTATCATCTCTTTACGAAGGCGCTCTCTTATTTCTAATGCCGCTTTTTTTGTATATGTAATGGCCACAATTTCATCTATATTGGCAAGGCCTTGCTCTAAAATATAGAGAATTCGGTCAACGAGCACCTTGGTTTTTCCTGCTCCGGCTCCGGCTGTTACAACCAGATTTTGCGTTACGGTTTCAATGGCTTTTTTCTGTTCAGGAGTATATTCCATCAGTCTTCACCTTCCAAAGGACATATTCCGGTAAAATCACAAAAACTGCCATAAACATCAACCTTTGGGCATTTTTTAGGGTTTAGCAAAAACTTCGCTTCCCTTATATCATCAACATATGTCCTAATGGTAGCTCTCACTGCTTCCATCATATTATCCCATTCTTGCTGGCTCAAGATTCCTTTTTTTCGACGCTTAGATATGAACGGTAAATCCTCGTCCCTGACTAAGATATTATCAACGGCACCTTTTTTTATTGAAACAAATGCTCCACCTGCTACGGGCTTTTTAAGTAATTGCTCAGACACCATAATGTAAATAGGTAGTTGCAGATTTGTGCCGTCTTCTATCTTATTTATATCCGGTGTTGAACCTACCTTATAATCAAAAATTACCAATCTGCCCTTTGAATCCTCATCTATCCTGTCGATTTTACCCACAAGCTGAATATCCGGAGCAAAGTGCAGCGAAAAGTCGTTTTTATATCCGAAGCCCATTTCAATGAAGGCAGGTACAAAATCTCCCATCTGTTTTATATGCCATGCTAAATAGTTTACAATATTAGTTACAATGTCGCACTTTTCAATCTCCAGCAGCAATGGATGTGCAAAGCTGTCTTGGAGATTATAATTCTTTATAACCTCATCGGCAAGAGCCTTTATGTCATTTGCATATTCATCAATCATTGCAGCGTCCAATTTTTCCCGATGTCTTTTGAAAAATATTTCAAGTATTTTATGTATAACTGTCCCCCTAGCTATTGCCGTATACTCGTCTTCTTCCTCGACAGGCGATAGATTTAAAACTCTTGCGAGGAAAAATTTATACGGACATTCGCCATACATATTAAGTGCTGTAGTACTGAAAGGTATCTTGCAAAAATGCTCCTTTAGCCGCTGTTTCGTATTCCCGGTAATAACTCCTCGCTCTTGTGCAGCAATGTTTTCTAGCTTTTTACCGCAATACACCGACTCAAACCTAACATTTTCTATAGTGGCAGCCGACTTCTGACACAGCTCCTCAAGGTAAAGCGACATTAGCGAAGAAGTATTGTCTTCTAATATCATCGGATAAGAAAAATACCCTGCCGGACTTGATGATATTAAAAAGCCAAAAGACTCCCTCTCTCTTTCAAGTAATAAATCCAGCGTATCAAACTTATATCCTTTACGATTGAATTCTGCCCTATCTTTGTCCTTTAAAAGCCAATCCGGTCGGAAATCTCTTGGGAATTCCCCTTCGACCATGCCCGGAACATAAATCTTGTCAAACTTTAAACCTCTGAGCATAGCCGGAGGAAGTATCCATATCCCGTTTTTCAAAGTGCTATAGCTATAAACACTACTTTGCAGGTGAGTATCTAAAACGGTTGCAAAATCAGTAAATGATACTGCTTCTTCAGAAATCATTTTATCGGTTTCGTTCAGTTCGGTCAAAACACCTTGAAGCGACTGGAATGCATCTATATCACGCTTTACTACAGCAAGGTTATTATCATGAATATGGCAAAACTTTTCAGGATATCCCTGGACTTCTAGAAAATTCTCCAAATCAGCTATCCACTCGCTTATCGGTTTGCTTACCGAGCTGTCTTTTGCCCATTCTTCAGAAAAATAGTCGGTAAGCTCCCCATAACGAAGCAGTCTTAATAATGCTTTGATAAATGGATTTTGAAGCAGGACTGCCTGCTTATCCAAGGAGATTGGAATACACATTTCATCAAAAATATCACGGAGGAGATTTTCATAAGCATCTCTATTTCGCAAGACAATACATATATTTTCCGGCAAAAGCCCATCCTGCAGGTCCTGTAAAATAACGTGAGCAAGATTTATAATTTCAGTCCTGCGGTTTTGAGCCTTTACTGCCTTTACCTGTCTCATATTCACCGTTAAATCGGAATCAGTAATCTTAATTTTACTGCCTAAAGCTTCTAAGATTTTTTCCTGGATTATGGAAAATTTATGAAATTCCTTGAAGTGTATCGTATCATAATGTGCAATAAATTCACTTTTTAGGATATGTCTTCTACAAAGTATATAGCGATCCTCTTTATCATAGAAATGATTTTTTTCAAGAAAATCTTGATATGTTTGATAGATTATTGAAATGTCTTGATGGCAGGCCTTCTCATCTATAATTTTTTCAAAGGTTTTGGCATCGATATTCTGTTGCTTGAGTTCTCCTATGACCTCTCCGATGCGGTGTATGTACCCTGGGCGGGGTGTATCAAAATATTTCAGTTTATTCTGTTTTTTAAGCTTCCAAAATATCCTTTCGATAATAAGGTTTTTCTTAAAATCTCCTAGAAAAGTCTTTGAGGCTATATTATCTTTTATGCATTTTTCTATAAAAATTTCATAGGTGACCGGATATTCTCCGGTCACCCCTTGTTTACCTTTCAACTGTGCTGCTGTATGCTGCTTAACCAAATATGGTGTGGGGTATACAATTAACTCCTTCATACGAAGCCCCCTCACTGCCAATTTTTTTGTAAATATGTATGCATATATAGCAACGATAGTTGTCAGATGATGCAAGAGAGCAAACTGCATCATCTGACAACGTCAAGCAAAACTATGCATATAAAAATCAATCGTCTTTATCGTTTAATGTTATAAAATGCGCCAATGCCTAGATACTGGGCTGTGGTATCAAGCTCCTGCTCAATTCTTAAAAGTTGGTTGTACTTAGCTACCCGATCGGTGCGGGAAGGAGCTCCTGTTTTTATCTGGCCGGCATTGACTGCTACCACCAAATCAGCGATGGTAGTATCCTCGGTTTCACCGGAACGATGGGAAACTACTGCTGTATATTTTGCCCTTTCAGCCATAGAAATAGCATCTAAGGTTTCAGTCAATGTCCCAATCTGATTCAATTTAATTAATATGGAGTTAGCCACTCCTTTTTCAATACCGCGCTTTAGCCGCTCAGTATTTGTGACAAATAAATCATCGCCAACAAGCTGCACCTTGCTGCCTATAGCATCTGTAAGAAGTTTCCAGCCTTCCCAGTCCTCTTCAGCCATACCATCTTCTATGGAGATTATAGGATATTTTTCTACCAAGCGTGCGTAATAATCCACCATGCCTGCTGCATCATACTCTAAGCCTTCGCCTTTGAGCTGATATTTGCCGTCATTGTAAAATTCAGAAGAAGCAGGGTCTAATGCAATGAATATATCCTTACCGGGAACATATCCGGCTTTCTCAATTGCCTCGATTATATATTTTATTGCTTCCTCATTTGAGGAAAGATTTGGTGCAAAACCTCCCTCGTCCCCAACGGCTGTAGACAGACCTCTGTCGCCCAAAACTTTCTTTAATGTGTGGAATGTTTCAGCCCCCATCTGGAGAGCTTGTGCAAAGCTTTTAGCACCAGCCGGCATAATCATAAATTCCTGTAAATCTATATTATTGTCTGCATGCTCGCCGCCGTTTAATATATTCATCATGGGAACCGGCAATACCTTGGCATTTGCACCGCCGATGTATTTATACAGGCTGACCCCTAAATAATTAGCTGCTGCATGAGCTGCTGCAAGGGATACGCCTAAAATCGCATTGGCACCGAAGCGGCCTTTGTTCGGAGTGTTATCAAGATCGATTAAAAGCTGATCAATTGCAACCTGATCGAGGACATCCATGCCCTGAAGTTCAGGAGCAATTTCCTCATTTACATTTTGAACCGCCTTTAAAACGCCCTTACCGCCAAAGCGTGCCATATCTTTATCTCGAAGCTCCACCGCTTCAAACTTGCCTGTGGAAGCGCCTGATGGCACTGCAGCTCTTCCTATGGTTCCGTCTTCAAGTATAACTTCTGCTTCTACGGTGGGATTGCCCCGCGAATCTAATATTTCCCTAGCAAAGACATTTAAAATTATTGACATAAGCATTCACCTTTCTAAATTATATTAAAGTAATTTTTTATCCTTATTAATCATTATATCCTGCACACAGCCCCTGCTACATTTATCCCTTGTATCTATAGTGCAATAATGTTTCACTTTTTCAGAGGTTTCCCTGGCAATTATACTATCAATGATTCTCCTGTCATTTCCTTTGGCTGCTCTATGCCCAACAGTTCAAGCATAGTTGGTGCTATATCTGCTAATTTGCCTGATTTAAGCTTATATGCCTTATCACTTACAAGAATAAACGGAACCGGATTGCATGTGTGTGCCGTATAGGGCTCGCCGGTTACATAATCAAGCATTTGCTCGGCATTGCCGTGATCTGCAGTCACAAGCAGTGTCCCGCCTTTTTCATTAATGATTTTTACTACCTTCCCTATGCATTTATCTACTGCCTCTATGGCACTTACGGCTGCTTCAAAAATACCTGTATGACCTACCATATCCGGATTTGCAAAGTTCAATATTATTACATCATAAACATCTTCCATGATTTTTTCTATTACTGCATCGGCTACTTCATATGCACTCATCTCGGGTTTTTGGTCATATGTAGCTACTTTAGGTGATGGAATCAACACACGGTCTTCACCTGGATAGGCCTTTTCCGACCCTCCGTTAAAGAAAAACGTAACATGTGCATATTTTTCGGTTTCAGCAATTCTAAGCTGTGTAAGACCATTTTTAGACAGCACTTCAGCTAGGATGTTATCCATCGATTCTGGGCCATATGCTATCATTACATTCTTTATAGTCGCGTCATATTCGGTCATACAAACATAGCAGACAGGAAAATACCCTTTTTTCCGCTGAAATCCTTTAAACTCTTCATCGCAAAAGGCATAGGTCAATTGACGGGCTCTATCAGGTCTAAAATTAAAGAAAATAATTGAATCTCCCGATTCCACCGTCGCCACCGGTTCTCCACAGCTATCAGTAATAACAGATGGTATTACAAACTCATCCGTTTCTTTACATTCATAGCTTTGCAATAGGGCATGTTCTGCACTAGTCGCTTTCATACCATGACCCAAAACCATTGCATCATATGCTCTTTGGGTTCTTTCCCATCTTTTATCTCGATCCATGGCATAGTAGCGACCTGATATGGTGGCAATAGCTCCTACACCAATTTTATCCATGTAATTTTCTATTTCTTTAATATATTTTAAAGCATTGGCTGGGGGTACATCTCTGCCGTCTAAAAAAGCATGTAAATAAACCCTCTTTAAACCTTTTTGTTTTGCCATATCAAGCAGTGCTTTAACATGATCTATATGGCTATGAACTCCGCCGTCAGACAAAAGCCCCATAAGGTGAAGAGCTTTATTGTTATTTAGTGCGTTATCCATTGCATAAACCAATGCGGGATTTTTAAAAAATCCGCCGTTCTTTATGTCTTGACTTATCCTGGTAAAGTCCTGGTATACAATTCGCCCTGCTCCCATATTTAAATGTCCTACCTCGGAGTTACCCATCTGTCCCTCCGGCAATCCTACTGCTAGCCCGGAGGCCTCTAATATGGTGTTGGGATAATGGTTTATCAATCGGTCGTAATTAGGTGTATTGGCATTTAATATGGCATTAGCTTTCTTTTCAGGGTTTAATCCCCAGCCATCCAAAATCATTAGCATCAGCGGTTTTTTCGACACTATTTTCAACTCCTACTATAGATTAAAGGTGCAAAGTGCATAAAAACTATCCGGTTTAAGACTTGCTCCGCCTACCAAGGCTCCGTCAATATCGGCCTCTTGCATAAGTTCTTTTATATTTTCCGGTTTGACACTACCGCCATAAAGTATTCTAACCTTTTCCGCAGTATCACTGCAGTACAGCTCTGCAATCTTCTTTCTTATGGCTGAGATTACTTCCTGAGCATCAGAAGCTGAGGCAGTCTTGCCCGTACCAATAGCCCAGATAGGTTCATATGCAAATACTATTTTTTCTAATTCTTGTGAAGGGATGTCTTTTAATGCATTCTCTACCTGCGACATTATCCATGACATAGTAATGCCCTCTTCACGCTGATCAAGGCTCTCTCCTACACAAACTATAGGAAGAAGGTCATGCTGTAGAGCTGATTTTATCTTTTTATTAACAGTTTCATCTGTTTCTGCAAAATACTGCCGGCGCTCCGAATGGCCTATAATCACGTAGTCACAGGGAATCTCTTTTAACATTACCGGTGAAACCTCTCCGGTAAAAGCGCCCTTGTCTTCCCAGTGCATGTTCTGTGCCCCTAGCTTAACATCTGTACCTTCAAGCTTTTCAGCCGCTGCGAAGAGATTTGTAAAGGGTGGGCATATGACAATATCAACCGAAAGCCCTTTAGCCTTCGGCAAAAAACTATCCAAAAACTTAATGGTTTCTGTTTTAGTATTGTTCATTTTCCAATTTCCCGCTATCAAGGGTTTTCTGGACATAAATAAGCACCTCCGGTTTATTTTATGCCGATGCTGCCAATATCACTTATCGTTTAAGGCAGCTACTCCCGGCAACTCCTTGCCCTCAAGAAACTCCAACGATGCACCGCCGCCGGTAGAAATATGAGTCATATATTTGGCAAGACCCATCTGTTCAACTGCTGCAGCCGAATCTCCTCCGCCAATAATAGTTACGGCTTTTGATTCGGCCATTGCTTTTGCAACAGCTAAAGTTCCGGCAGCATATGCTTCTATCTCAAAGACTCCCATCGGACCGTTCCATATAACAGTCTTAGCTTCTTTTATGATATCTGCGAATTTATCCCGAGTCTTTTCACCTATATCGACACCCATCTTATCTTTTGGAATATCAGCTATTGAAACCGTTTCATATGGCAGCCCTTCTTTTAATTCTGAAGTAACCACCACATCATCCGGAAGCAACAACTTCACATTCTTTTCCTTCGCCTCGTTTAAAAGCGATGCGGCAAGTTCAATCTTGTCCGATTCTAGCAAGGATTTACCTATTTCATAACCTTGACTCTTTAGAAATGTATAAGCCATACCGCCGCCGATAAGCAATACATCAACTTTGCTCAGCAAATTCTTTATAACTCCTATTTTATCTCCTACCTTAGCACCGCCTAAAATTGCCACGAAAGGCCTTTCAGGATTTTCTAAAGCATTGCCCATTATCTCAATTTCCTTCTGCATTAAATATCCGGCACCTGCCGGCAAAAATTTTGCAACACCTACGGTAGAGGCATGAGCACGATGTGATGTGCCAAAAGCATCATTTATAAAGATATCAGCAAGTTGGGCAAGTTTTTTGGCAAATTCCGGATCATTTTTTTCCTCGCCCTCGTGGAACCTGACATTTTCTAGAAGTATTACATCTTTGGGTTTCATTTGGGCTACAAGATTTTCTACTGTTTTACCAATACAATCCGGCGCCATAACCACCTCTTTGTCTAAAAGCTCTGAAAGTCTCTTGGCTACAGGTGCAAGACTGTATTTAGGATTTACCTTGCCTTTGGGCCTGCCAAAATGTGATGCAAGTATAACCTTTGCGCCCTTGCTTACAAGATAGTTTATTGTTGGCAAAGCGGCCCTTATACGGGTATCGTCAGTTATATTGCCGTTTTCATCTACAGGCACATTCAGATCCACTCTGACCAGAACTCTTTTATTTTCTACTTCAAAGTCTTCAAGTGTCTTTTTGTTCATTATCTCTACCTCCTTCAAGTTCTAACAATTTTCGGGCTGCTCCTTCATCAGTGATAAAAACCGTTGGACTGTGATACCTTAAAAATGCTTGTATGGCAGGAGCTTTATTAGCACCACCGGCTATAGCAATAACAATCCTGATATTCTTAAGGTCTGCTATGGTAAGCCCTACACTAGTAGTAGTATGGACAACCTTGCCGTCTTTATTGAAGTAAAACCCGAAGGCTTCCGCCACAGCACCTTTTTTACTTATTTCATCGATTTCTTTTTCCGATAGGCCTCGCCTTCGTCCTATTTCCTCAGCTCCGCCGATGCCATGCAGCAAAATATCGGCACTGCGCACAATCTTTAGTATCTCTCGAATTCCCGGTTCGTTAATAACCGACTCCATAGTTTCCGGACTTAGATTATCTGGAATATATAATAGCTTATATTGTGCTTTGAGTTTTTTTGCAAGTTCAGCCGCTATGGTATTCGATTCAATTTCTACTTTTTCTCCTAAACCGCCTCTACCGGGAACTACGATAATATCTTTTAGACCTGAAATATTTTCCATAGCCCGAGGAATTTGAGCCATAGTAGTCCCGCCTGTTACTGCTACAATATCACCATTATTTATGGTTTTTTTAAGATACTGTGCCGCTTCTTTGCCCAATTGCATCTTTATAGTTTCATCTTCATCCGAATCTCCCGGAACTATAGAAACATAACCGCAGTTAAACTGCTGTCTTATGCTCTGAGCTATAGGATTTAAACCTCTTAAGTGATATATGAAATGCTCTAATTTAAAGATTATATTTTCACCTGTATTGGTCAGTTCCATACCTTTTGAGCTTATTTTAACCAACCCTTGCTCCTCTAACCGCTTTACTTCTGTCCTAAGCTGCCGTTCAGACAATGAAAGAATCGATGACAGAGCCCTTCGGCCAATTGGTTGATTGAAGTACATGTTTCGCAGTATGGTATAGCGGTTTCCTATAGTAAGTGCTATTTCAGGAGCTATCTGCTGTAATAATTTCACCAATTCTTCCATCTATTAATCTCCTTAAAAGAGCAGTATATGTAAGAAATGGCTGAAAAACCCTGCCTGAAAGCAAGCATTTTCCAGCCATGGTTCTTACACTCTTAGAATCCTTTAGCTGCTACATATTCAACAAGGTCCATGACTCTATTTGAGTAACCCCACTCATTATCATACCATGCAATAACCTTTACCATATCATCTTCAATCACCATTGTAGATAGGCCGTCAACAATGGATGAAAGTTCACACCCTTTGAAGTCCATAGATACTAGCGGTTCTTCGGTATATCCTAAGACACCTTTCATCTTGCCTTCCGCTGCTTGTTTCAAGGCTTCATTTATCTGTTCGACCGTTGCACTCTTGGAAAGTTGGCAGGTAAGATCTACGATGGATACTGTGGGCGTGGGCACTCGAAGGGCAAATCCATTCAACTTGCCTTTGAGTTCAGGAATTACCAATGCTACTGCTTTTGCTGCACCTGTTGTAGTTGGAATTATATTCAGTGCCGCAGCCCGGGCTCTCCTAAGGTCCTTGTGTGGAAGATCCAAAATTCGCTGGTCATTGGTATATGAGTGAATCGTGTTCATTAGGCCTTTTTCAATTCCGAAGTTGTCCATGAGCACTTTAGCTACAGGTGCAAGACAGTTAGTAGTGCATGAGGCGTTAGAGATTACATGATGCTCTTTTGGGTTGTATTTTTCCTCATTGACTCCCATAACTATGGTAATATCCTCGCCTTTTGCAGGTGCACTGATGATAACCTTTTTAGCTTTACCAGCCTCAATATGGCCCACTGCCTTCTCTTTTGAAGTGAAAACGCCGGTGGACTCTATTACAATGTCCACTCCCAAATCACCCCAAGGAATGTTGGTCAAATCTCGTTCGGCAAAAATTTTAATTTCTTTGTCGTTTACGATTATAGAAGATTCCTTGGCCTCTACTTTAGCATCAAATGTTCCAAATACTGAATCATATTTTAGAAGATGCGCCAAAGTCTTTGTGTCGTAAAGGTCATTGATAGCTACTATATCAATTTCCGGATGTTTTGAAAACGCAGCCTTTAAGGCATTTCTACCTATACGGCCAAACCCATTGATACCTACTTTGATAGACATAAAAATTCCTCCTTAAATGATAATTTTATGTATTTATTGACTGGAAAACTTAAAAAATTACTTTCCTTTATTTAGGATTTACTTAACAGCTCGGATTTTATTCAAACTCAATATAATTTAGATGTTTTGTTATAAAGGGTCAATTTATGTCCCTTGTACATATTTATTGTCCCGAGCTTTTCAAAAAAATGGGTTTTTGTTTAAAACAAAAACACCTAATGAGAATTATTTAAAGGGAAATATTGCTGATATTATATTAACTAATTCAACAAAAAATCCCAAAATCCTTCTTTAAAAACCAATTTTAATATCTTTTTCTTTTTGTTGAAGATAGTATTCCAATTTCTTCCCGATATTTAGACACTGTTCTTCTGGATATGGAGATTCCTTTCTCTTTTAACATATCTGCAATTTTCTGGTCACTTAAAGGATTATAAGGGTCTTCTTCTTCAATCATTTCCTGCATCATCTTTTTGATACTCTCTGAAGAAGTAGTGGTACCGTTGACATTGTCAAGACCACTTTGGAAGAAAAATTTTAATTCAAAAACTCCTCTGGGAGTCTGAACATATTTGCCACTGATAGCTCTAGATACGGTAGATTCGTGAACCTCCACCATATCGGCAATCTGCTTCATTGTAAGTGGCTTAAGATACATAAGGCCATTATCTAAAAAATCTTTTTGAACATCGGCAATAGATTGTATTACTTTATGAAGGGTTATGCGTCTTTGTTCAATACTTTTTATGAGCCATAAAGCCGAATCAAGTCGATTAGATAAAAACTTTGCGATGTTCGATTCCTTATCTTCAGAAGTCAGTAGCGAACGGTAATAGGCGTTTATTGAGAGCCTTGGAGAAACGGTATCATTCATGATTACCAAGTATTCGCCGCCTACCTTTTCAATGACCGCATCGGGAATTATATAATGGACATCATTTGCAGAAGTAAAATTCCTTCCTGGTTTGGGGTCAAGGGTAACTAAAATATCCTTTAAATTTTGAACTTCAGTCAAGCTGATATTCAATGCTTCAGCTATTCTGGAAAAACGTGCTTCTGCAAGGTCCACCAGGTGGTTTTTGACTAAATCCTTGATTTTAGGAGTATCGATGCCTTTTTGCTCTATTTGTATGAGTAAACATTCGGTCAAATTTCTGGCTCCGACACCCGGGGGGTCAAATGATTGAATGATTTTTAATGCCTCTTCTACCTCATTTTCTCCTACTTTTAAAAGCCTGGCCACTTCTTTTGTAGTTATTGCCAGATAGCCGTTTTTATCCAAATTGCCTATCAAAAACTCCCCAATTTTTAGAGTTGTCTTTGATACGGATGAAATATGCAGTTGCATCATAACATGCTCTTGTAAGGAAGGTGTTGATGATACAAAATTCTCATATCCTATTCCTTCTTCTTTTTGCTCACGCTGCACCCTAATTGGAGTGCTGTTAGCTTCGTCTTGAAAATACTCTTCCCAATCAATATTGTCGTCTTCCTTTTCTTCAACCTTTTCAGCAGAATCTTCATTTTTAAAAATATCTTCATTAACATCTAGCAGTGGATTCTCTAAAAGCTGATTTTCTATATATTGATCTAGCTCAAGAGTCGAAAGTTGCAAAATGGTTATGGCCTGCCGCAGCTCAGGAGTCATGACAAGCTTTTGGGTCTGTGATAGTTTCAGACTGAAATTCATCTGCATTTTTATACCCCCAAATATATGCCCTAAAATAAACCCTATTGCCTATATATTATATATATTTATATATTCTATAAGAACATTAATTTTCCCTCTTTTTTTCATAAATTATAAACACATTTTATATTATGGAATATATTATAACAAATTGTCTAAATATGCCGAATCAACATTATTATAACATAAAGTATGTTAATTAGAAAGGTTGTTAGAATAGGCAATAATGGAAAATACGAAAAGCAAGGGAACTTGTTTACAGTTTCTCCTTGCTTTTATTGTTAATCTTAGATAATTCTTGCCTTATTGAGTTTTATTGCTGTATATTAACATCACTAGCGCCGTTTTGTCTGAAAATGTCAGCCGCTTTTTCGATTTTTTGTTCATGTGTCCGCACAGCCGCCAATATCTTTCCTTGTTTAATTTCATCTTCATAATGTTTGCCCTGTTCTTCGGGTATTCCCCAATCGATGAGGCCTCCAGCTATACCACCGGTTGCTGCCCCCGACAGCAGCCCTGCAATTGGTCCTGCCGCAATAATAGGTCCGAAGCCCGGTATTGCCAAAGCACCTGCACCCATGGCAAGACCGGCAAGCCCACCCAAAGCTCCGCCCGTTGCAGTGCCGCCAGCAATCGCACCCATGTTTAAGGCAGTATCATCTTCACCGTCACCACCATATTTGTCTACCTGCTTACCTTTTGCTGCAATTGATATCTCATTTGTATCGTATCCGGATTGCCTAAGCTGTGCCACGGCTTTCTCAGCCTGGTCATAATTGTCAAATACTCCGACAACAGTTTTTACCATTTTTACAAGCATCCTCCTTGCGATGATTTTAAATCAATCTTATTCTATCCTTATTTCTTTTAAACTATTCTCTGCATGGTTAATACGGAAAAAGGGAATATTATTTAATGATGATTTCTATTTTCGAGGAGGAATTATATGACAGATAAAAAAGATACTACACAAAACAATAAATCAGACAAGGTTATGAATGAAATCAGTCAAGAATTAGGCACCAGCACAGTAAACCGGATTCAGGAAATTGCCAATGAAACCCAGCGGCTAAAAAATACTCAATATCAAAATCCGCAACATCAACAGTTTTCGCAAGAAATCAATTGTTTGGTAAATTCGGCTCGAGAACAGCAGATGTCATCACAACAGCAGCTTCAATCTACTCTCAATCAAGCTTCTACAAATCTTATCGACTCCGGACGCTTGGAAAACCTTTACGGTAATGCTCAAATGCTTCAGCAGGCGGCACAGTTAGGCATTTCAAATCTTCAAATAAATATAGAGCAGTATAAAACAATGATTGAACAGATGGAAAAGGATTGTCATCAGCAGCAAGTAGCCACTGATACACAAGTGGTGCAATCTCTGCAGCAAGCTATATCTTCTATGGCTCAAGCTCAAAATAGTCTACTTCAAAGCCAAGCAGTTGATAAAATGTTTGATTCAATAACAAAATGCCAAGATAGCCTTGCTCAAATTGAACAGATTAATCAGCAAAACAAGTAATATGCGTTTTTTGTCACACTCATTAGTAAAGCAGGTGGCCAATGGCCACCTGCTTTACTATAATAAATAATCTGTGCATACTCCTTAGCTTTTATGGGTCATAACAAAATGGTACTAATTTTACAAGCATCTCAAATAATATTGTAACTTTTACCATCCTAGGGCTTACCGCACACACATTTATATGCTCTACATTGAAATATACCAGAGCCTGCATACCTGGCGATGCGCCGCAAAGATGAATAAATTCCAAAAAAGGAATCCTCGCCTCAAAAAAGTGCACCGGCTGACTTGGTAAAGCAGCTACATAAAGAATCTTGGCAATAACTTCACCATCGACTATAATCTTGTCACACAGCACTCTTACTTCATCAATGCAAAATTTAGCCTTGGCTTCAACTCCACGTTCCGCATCGGGTTTTCCGTCAGGTATAGTCACAGTATCCTGAATTATTGCTTGAACTTTTCCCATCCAAAGTTTGCCATGATGGCGGTCGCGTCGGGCTTCGAACACATAAATATATCCATAAATGGTACCTACGACTATCTCGCCATAGCCTTGCTGATTCAATTCACCGGCTGCTACACAAAAGGCACCGTTAGGCACTGTCTGAGTCCATTCCAAAATAATTTTTCCGGATTTCCAACTATAAATATAAACATTGCTTAAACAAATTACTACCAATTCTTTCTGCCCATCACCGTCAATATCATATATCGCCACATCCTTGATGCTTTGATCGTGGGCAGGGCTATCCCAAAATGTTTTGTATGTGCCTCCCACATGATGCAGAACCCTGGCTTTACTGCCGGTACAATCTATGACTATTTCGTGTTTTCCGTCCAAGTCAAAATCACCAACTGCGAGAAACGCCTTCCCGGCATCGGGAATATGGCTGCTCCACCTTTCACACCTCTGACCGCTTCTAAAAGACAGCACATATAGCATGCACCCCTGTGGCCCATGGGTTTTTACAATCACTTCAGGACATCCATCGCCATCGGTATCCGCTGCCGCAACACAACAAACTTGATGCCTAAAAATCTCCGACTTTACAAGCACTAACCTTTCATCATAGCGAAATATGAGTATTTGAGGTTTACCTTTAACTACAGCTATAATCTCATACTTTCCATCTTTGTCTATATCCGCTACAGCTACGCTAACTACAGCTTCCCTTATTTGAGTACTTTCGGCAATCTTAATAAGTTGGCCTTTCAGCATCTTATATATATAAATACCACATGTTGTACCAACAATTATTTCATCAAGACCGTCCTTATCTATATCATGACAACCTATCCAATGAGTATCATTATTGCCCAATGATACCTGAGCCAACTGGTGATAATTCTCATTTCTATACTGAAATACGTATAAATTCGATTGCTGCCCTGATGATGCAGTAGTTCCTGCAATAATGTTCATCCTCCCAGAACCGGCCACATTTCCTAAAGCCACTCTAGATTCCTGTCCTAGGTCCTTACTTGCCCATTCTAGTTGGTATGCTTGCCTCATTTGCCTTTCCCTCCCCCGAACAAAAACTTTCACATAAAAATCAATTCTTCTTTATATCATATTCAAATGGGCGGGAAAAGGACTATCAAGCTTAATGCTTCAATAAAGATTCTATATTAGGGCATTATCCAACATACATTCAGCAATTTGCACAGCATTTAAGGCAGCGCCCTTTCGCAAGTTATCAGCAACTATCCAAAGGTTTAATCCGTTATTTACAGAAAAATCTTCCCTAATCCTTCCTACGAATACCTCATCCTTCCCGCATGCTTCATTAGGCAATGGATAGCGTTTCATTTGCGGGTCGTCTATTACCTTAATACCCGGTGCCTTTGAAAGAATTTCCCTTGCCATATTAGCCGTAAGCTTCTTTTCGGTTTCAACATTCACGGATTCCGAATGACAATTTAACACAGGGACTCTTACAGTAGTAGCTGTTACTCCAATACTATCATCATCCAGTATCTTTCTTGTCTCATATAACATCTTCCATTCTTCAAGACTATAACCTGTATCATCGAAAACATCTATATGTGGCAGTGTGTTAAAAGCTATTGGATAAGGATATATTTCATTTTTGGGATTTTCACTATTTAAAATTGCCTTTATTTGTTCCTTTAACTCCTCAATAGCCTCAAGACCCGTGCCGGATACGGCTTGGTAAGTAGAAACCACCACTCTCTTTATTTTTGCAGCATCGTGTATTGGCTTTAATGCAAGGACCATCTGAATTGTAGAACAGTTTGGATTAGCAATGATACCCTTATGTTTTTTGATATGTTCGGGATTGACCTCAGGAACAACCAGTGGCACCTTGGGATCCATCCTAAATGCATTGCTGTTATCTATTACAACAGCTCCACGTTTAACCGCCTCTGGAGCAAGTTCTGCACTCACACCTTTACCTGCAGAAAAAAGGGCTATATCTATACCTGCAAAGGAAGAAGGCATTGCCTCTTGCACTTTTACTTTTTCCCCGTTAAATTCCACCGTATTGCCGTTAGATCTGGCCGAAGCCAGAGGTAAAATGTTTTTAACCGGAAAATTGCGCTCCTCTAGAATCTTCAATATTGTTTGGCCTACAGCTCCTGTGGCTCCTACTACAGCTACATTGTATTTTTTCATTATCAGCACCCCTTACTGTATTTTTAATATTATGATATGAATATGCTATTCGGTGAGCAACGTTACTCATCATTATTTTATTATATGATAAATATTGTAATATAGTAACTGCTCAAAATCAATAGTTTTTAAAGATTTTTCTGTTAAAAACATGGTTGCAAATTTGTACGCCGTATATGCACATTTGTATTTTTATAAGAAACATTAGCATATTATATTCGACATTATATTCGAATATCCTTTTTTTTAAATAATTTTGCTAGTTTGGATATTTAATGTACATAAAAAAAGCTGCCATTATAATAGCAATAAATGGCAGCTTTTTTATTAAATGTTATGGAATCAATTTTTATTAGAAAAATATTCATTAAAAATGATGCTTACAGCTTTTGATGTATCTTTATCTTTTATTATATATTTGCTGCAGTTGTTTGAACTTGCTGCAGCAAATATTTGCACATCATTTTTTAAAAGCAAATTAGCAATACTTTCCGTTAAAGCTTTAATGTTGATTGTTGATTTATAAATAACAGAAACCTTGGCCATATCATGACAAAATTCCGCACTGCTTTTTAGTTCTTTTGCAAGATTTGCAGCCATACCCTTTTTCTCTTCTTCGATTAAAATGATATTTCCTACGGCATCGCTTAAATAGATTGAACCATCACAACTGAGCTTGAGAAGTTCTTTAATATCATCGCTGCTAAATTCATCTTCTCTTTCAAATTTGGCTACAGCGAAACCACTTTGAGGCGTAATTCCTGAAATAAGAAGGTCGCTTTCTTCTAGCCCAACCAAGGTGCCATCTCCCTCATCAAAAGTAGATTTTATTCTCAAAGCCATGCCGAACTCTTTAGCAGCTCTAACTGCCCTTGGGTGTACAACTTTGGCACCGGCATCGGCCATTGCAATAACTTCATCATAGGATATTTGCAAAATAAAAGGTGCTTCAGGGATAATACGGGGGTCTGTTACAGCTATTCCGGGAACATCTGTATAAATTTCCACCAAATCCGCCTTTAAATACCCGCCCAATACTACCGCGGTAGTATCGCTTCCGCCTCGGCCCAACGTTGTAATCTCGCCTTTTTCCGTCTGACCTTGAAACCCTGCAACCACTACTACATTGCCTTCTTTTAACTTTTCAGTAATTGGAGAAGGGTCAACTTTTATTATCTCAGCATTTCCAAAATCCGCAGTTGTCAATATCCCCGCCTGAAACCCGGTCATGGCTTCAGCTTTCACACCTTGAGCTTCTATGTAAGATGCCATAACAGCAGCCGAAATAATCTCACCGCAAGACATGATTAAGTCCTTTTTTTTCGGGCAAATCTCTCCTCCCTGAGCTTTCAAAAGATTTATCAATGTATCAGTAGCATAAGGGTCGCCTAAACGTCCCATGGCTGATACCACTATCACTACATCATGGCCTTTTTCCTTGGCCTTTAGAATATGATTTAGAACAGCTTTGCGGTTTTCAGGGGATTTGACCGATGTACCCCCGAACTTTTGCACGATAATGGCCATTCATCTACCTCCTAAACTTTTTTATATTTAATCAGAGTTTCCGCAATCTGAACAGCATTCAATGCTGCTCCCTTTCTTAAATTATCAGCCACCACCCATATATTAAGTCCGTTTTCCACTGAAAAATCTTGCCGTATCCTTCCTACATATACTTCATCTGTTCCCTTAAGTTCCGCTGCTAAAGGGTATACGTTAGCTGATATATCATCTATGACTTTAATGCTTGGGGCTTTGCTCAATACTTCTTTCGCCTCTTGTGCCTCGATAGGTTTTTCGGTTTCAATATTAATAGCTTCTGAGTGGCATCGAATTACCGGAATCCTCACTGCAGTAGGACTTACACGTATTTTTTCATCATGAAATATCTTATGGGTCTCGTGAACCATCTTCATCTCTTCTTTAGTGTAAGCATTGTCCGTAAATGTGTCAATATGTGGAATTGCATTAAATGCGATTTGATGTGGGTATACTTTCACCTTGAGCTCTCGGTTTTCAATATATGCCCTGACTTGCTCTTCCAGCTCCAAAATACCTGGCAGCCCACTGCCTGATACGGCTTGATATGTTGAAACTACAATTCTTTTGATTGTATACCTGTCATGCAGAGGCTTTAAAGCCACCAACATCTGAATAGTAGAACAATTGGGATTTGCAATGATGCCCTCATGCCACATAACATCTTCTGGATTGACCTCAGGAATCACCAATGGCACTTTGGAATCCATTCGAAAGGCGTTACTGTTGTCAATAACAATGCACCCCTCTGAAACTGCTGCCGGTGCCAAATCGCAGCTTGCAGCCTCACCTGCCGAAAATAAAGCTATATCTAAATCTCCAAAAGCTCCTTCTTGGGCTACTTGAACCTCAACTTCTCTGCCGTTAAAATATACTTTTTTGCCCTCATTTTCCTTTACATCAAGCGGTTTAATATTTTCTACCGGAAAATCCCTTTGCTCTAAAATCTTCAGCATTTCCGTGCCTACAGCGCCCATGGCACCAACAACACCAACAGAGTATCTTTTCATTGTTGACCCTCCCAGATAAAATATTTTGTGCGATAAGTGTTCCAGTCTTAGTTTGTTGATAAAAATTGTATTTATTACGTGGACATGTTGTAGCTTCATTATATTTTATCTGCAAATCACAGGTCAATACCATCCATTCCCTAGAACCATTCACGGGCTTTAAACTGTAGGCATTGAGCATTTATAAATATTAGAATAATTTACCGCTTCATTTTGCATACTTCTCAGCTAGCTTTGCATATTCTACCGCTCTGTTTTTGGTCATTTGTATGTATTCGTTGGACAAATGTCGTATCACTTTAGCAGGCATACCTACAGCTAAAGAATATTATGGTATAATATAGCATCTAAGCAAACAGCATTTACTGTTTAGCCATATTATGTTCTAAAAACATAAACTATCATTATTATATAATAGCCCTTTTAATATTACTACATTTTTGGCGGTGATGGAACATTTCTCATTTTTCTACGTCTAATATATAATGGACATATAGTATAGCAGACTAGCAAGTCCACATTTTTGAAAAAGGAAATATGCGGCTTGCATAGAACAGCTATAGCTGTGGGGGATTATGAGCAAGGAGGGATATTTGTAAAAACTTATTTATAAAAGTCATTTTAACATATGGAGGGAAATAAATGCTACATATATCAAAAAAACATTGGAAAAATTGTTTTATTTCTTTGCTTGTAACCATCCTCATTTTTACTGCGGCTCTAACGCCCGCTTTTGGCCAGGAGATACTTTTATATCAGGCAAGTGAAGGTTTTCCTGTAACAGGTGGTGTGACTTACGAAGAACAAACTTTGTTTACTTCTCTGGGATGGCAAAAAATTCATATTTTAAGAGCTGACCTAACATCGGATAATGTGGATATCGATACTATAATAGGCAGTGAAGGTCTTTCCCAACGTGCCGCCTTAAATAAAATGGTACAGGACAATGGTGCCATAGCCGGAATTAATGGAGACTTTTTCATAACGGCTACACCCTCGGCTCCAATAGGGCCTCAGATAAGCAACGGAAAGCTAATTTCTTCACCATTAAATCTTCCGGGCATGGCAGCCATAGGCCTTACATTCGATAAGATTCCTGAAATATTAAAAATGGAATTTTCTGGCCGGCTTATAGCTCCCGACCGCAGCTACTTTTTTGTAGATGGCGTAAATAAGATACGGGATAGCTATAATCATATTTTCGTGTATACACCGGACTTTGGAAAATCGACACCTAAACCCGGTGCCGGTGCACCTAATCTAACTTTTTTAACAGTAAAAGATAACCGTGTTGTAAACATTTTTGAAGGTCAAACTGCTGAAATTCCAACAGACGGCTTGGTGCTTATGGCTTGGGGTGATGGCGCCAACTTTATGAAGACACATTTTACCATAGGTGATCCGGTTGAACTAGACTTAACCATTACGCCTGACATCTCAAATTTAAAGATGGCTCTCGGCGGTGGTGCTGTTTTGGTGGATAATGGCACTATACCAAAAACTTTTTCCCATAATATTGCCGGAACACATCCTAGAACTGCAATAGGTTTTACTTCTGACAAGAAAACCATGATAATGGTGGTAGTTGACGGTCGCCAAGCGCAGAGCCGCGGGATGACTCAGCAAGAATTAGCCGAGCTTATGTTAAAACTAGGTGCTCATTATGCACTGAACCTGGATGGCGGCGGATCATCTACCATGGTAGCAAGACCTTTCTATGAATCTCAGACAAAGGTTGTCAATAGCGTATCCGAAGGTGTCCAAAGATTAATTACTAATGCCGTCGGAATCTTTTCCAAGGCTCCTTTGAGCCGAGTTCACGGTCTTAAAATAACCGCATCTTCCTTTAATATTGCTCAAGGTGGCCACAGGACTTTCGAGGTTAAGGCTTACGATAAAAACTATAACCTTGTCGACTTTGACCCAGAACAGGTCAAATGGAGTGTTGCTGGAAATATAGGTTATTTTGACGGTAATATGTTTACTGCCGAAAAGAGCGGCACAGGCCAAGTTATTGCTACTTTAGACGGCATTCAAGCTTCTGAAGATATAAGGGTTTTAAAAGACAGTGTAACACTTTCTGTAGAACCCTCAAAAGTTCAAGTAAATCCCGGTGCCAAGGCTACCTTTAAAGTTTATGTGACTGATACCGATGGATTTAAAACTCTCTTGGAACCTGCCGATATTAAATGGGAAATAGTCGGTGACATCGGCTATATGAACGGCCTTGAATTTACTGCCGGACAAGCTGCAGGCAGCGGTGCCGTAATCGCTGAGTTTTCCGGGCTAAAGGCCGGAACGCTGGTTCAAACCGGTTACCAGAGTACTTTAGTAGATGACTTTGAAAGTGGAGCAGGAAAATCTTTTAGTTCATATCCGGCCGATGTAAAAGGTGCTTTCAGCATTGCTTCATCGCCTGAACCTGTGTATGCCGGTCAGTCCTCCGGCAGGTTAGATTATGACTTTACAAGCGGAACTGCAACTTTGGCTGCTTATCTTGCTTTTGGAAACGGTGGCAAAGCTCTCCCCTCAGGTTCCACCAAGCTTAGACTATGGGTTTACGGCGAAAATAAGGGTGAATGGCTCAGAGCTGCTATCCAAGATGCTTCAGGTAAAGAAACCATCCTTGACCTTGCTAAAAATATAGACTGGGAAGGTTGGAAGCAGATTGAAGTATCAATTCCATCCGGCAAGCAGCCTTTCACATTAAAGACGATTTATGTTGTAGAAACAAATCCTGAAAAAGGCACTAAGGGAACCGTTTATTTCGACGAACTTACGGCCCTGATTGCCGGAAATTACGATGAATCGCTTTTGCCTAAAACATCTATTTGGACTGATGCAGCCAACCAAAAAGGCAGCGGCTTTACCTTCGGAGTAGTAGGTACAAAGCCCTTAACCAAAGATAATCGACCGGATTATGATAAAACATTGTCTTTAGCTGCAAAAATTATAAACAAATCAAATCCCAGCATAAACATAGTAGCGGGCCAGCCTTGGACTGACGATACTTCGCTTAAAAAACAACTGGCGGATTTTAAAAATTATAGAATAAGCGGCAAGGGTTATTCTGTTTTATCTGAAACAGATGCCAACTTTATTTTCTTAGATGCAACAAAGGGCAGCCTTCGCGCTACGGACTACAATCAATGGATAAGCCTGCAAAAAGATTTGGCTTCCCTTGATAAAGCAAAAACTCTTTTTGTCATTATAGACAGAACTCCAGAAAGTTTTTCAGATTCTTTGGAAGGAGAGCTGTTGAAAAAAGTCCTCACAGACCATGCCAAATCTTCCGGTTCCAATGTATGGGTTTTGAGTGGTGGCGGTGCGGCAGCTTTTAGCAGCAAAGCGGTAGATGGAGTTCATTATGTTTCCATACCCAGTATAAACTCGCCTGAGCCTGCTGTGGCAATCTTTAATGTTTCCGGCGGAATTGTAAATTATCAAGTCATTCCGCTAGTTGAGCAAATTATATCTGAAACTTCAACGGTTAAAGCAGGTATTGCCACCAATCTCAAGATTTACGGAATAAGTCCTACAGGCTACAAAATACCTTTGGGTTATCCTTACTCCTGTGAATGGAAGGTTGCTTATGAAAAGCCTATAGGATTTGATGCAAAAACCCTTGCTTTTAAAGCCGTAGATGCAGGCACTGCATCGGTTCAGGTTGTGGTAGGAGATATATCTAAATCCTTCCCGATTATAATTACCGATATTTCAGTGCTGGTAAATGGCAAAGAGGTCAACTTCCCTGATGAGCTGCCTTATGTAAATCAGGATAGTAGAACCATGGTTCCTGTAAGATTTGTTTCCGAAAGCCTCGGAGCTAAGGTAAGTTGGGATAATGACAACAGAATGGTTATAATTGATAAGGAAGATAAGATTATAAAATTAAAGATTGGAGAAAGCGAGGCCGATATAAATGGCAAAACCGTAGCATTCGATACCAGTGCCATAATCCAGAATGGCAGAACAATGGTGCCGGTAAGGTTTATTAGTGAAGCCCTTGGCGCAAAAGTCGGTTGGAATCAGGCAACCAAAACCGTAGAAATTGAATATTGAATTGGATATTGAGCATAGAGCAGCAAAAAAGCCCCCTGCCTTTTGAATTAGGCAGGGGGCTTTTTGAATAATTTGGAACCATCCCTAATTATTCAGCGAGTTTTTTATAGGTTTCATATCGTTCTTTTGCATCCATTGCTGCTTTTTCAAAGAGTTTTTCAGCTCTTTCGGGGAATGTTTTGGTAAGGGAGGCATAACGGACTTCGCCCATCAAGAATTCTTTAAAGTCTGCTGTGGGCTCTTTAGAATCTAAAATAAACGGATTCTTTCCTTCCTCTTTAAGCAATGGATTATAGCGATATAGATGCCAATATCCGGCTTCTACAGCCTGTTTTTCGCGAAGCTGGCTTGCACCCATACCGGCCTTGATTCCATGGTTAATACATGGTGCATAAGCAATAATCAAGGAAGGTCCTGGATAGTTTTCAGCCTCTATTAAAGCTTTAATAAGTTGGTTCTGGTTGGCGCCCATGGCTACCTGCGCAACATACACATACCCATAGCTCATGGCTATGCGTCCAAGGTCTTTCTTCTTAGTATTCTTACCTGCAGCAGCAAATTGAGCTACAGCAGCAGTAGGTGTAGATTTTGATGACTGTCCGCCTGTATTGGAATATACTTCGGTATCAAAGACCAGAACATTTACATCTTCTCCTGAAGCCAATACATGGTCAAGACCACCGAACCCTATATCATAAGCCCATCCGTCTCCGCCGAAAATCCACTGAGATTTCTTCACTAGATACTCTTTTCTATCAAGAATTTCAGCCAACAACTTGCTTGCTTTTTCGTCATTGGTTTTGTATTTTTCAAGCAGCGGAATAATGGTAAGTGCAGCTTGTTTGGTAGTACGCACATCATTCATGTTGCTAAGCCATAAATTGAAGGCATCCTTTAACTCAGCCGGTATATCTAACTCTAAGGCTTCCTTCATCAATAAAGCTAATTTTTCTCTAGTCTGCTTTACTGCCAAATACATACCTAAGCCAAATTCAGCATTGTCTTCAAACAAGGAGTTCGCCCATGATGGTCCGTGTCCGTGTTTATTAGTGCAGTAAGGTATTGACGGTGCACTACCGCCCCATATGGAAGAACAACCGGTAGCATTAGCAATCATCATTCTGTCACCAAACAACTGAGTAACTAATCTAGCATAAGGTGTCTCTCCACAGCCTGCACAAGCACCGGAAAATTCCAGCAATGGCTGTTCAAACTGACTTCCCTTCACAGTTTCAACATTCAGAGGATTATCCTTCTTTGAAAGTTCCATAGCGTAATCCCAATGAGGAATCTGGTGTGATTGACTTTCCAAGGGTTTCATAATCAGTGATTTTTGCTTGGATGGACAAGTATTGGCACATACTCCGCAGCCGGTGCAATCCAAAGGACTTACTTGGATTCTAAAGTTTAGTCCATCTAAACCACGGCCTGTCGCTTTTTTCGATACAAAGCCTTCCGGTGCATTCTTAACTTCCTCTTCATTTAGTAGGAAAGGCCTTATAGCAGCATGTGGGCAAACAAATGCACACTGATTACACTGAATACATGATTCAGCCTGCCATTCAGGAATATTTATTGCAATGCCGCGCTTTTCATATTTAGTTGTGCCTACTGGGAAAGTGCCATCTTCGCGGCCTACAAATGCACTTACCGGCAGTTTATCACCTTCTTGGCGATTCATTACATCAGCAATATTATTAATAAAGTCCGGAGCGTTGGATACAGCTGCAGCAGCAGCTTCATCTGTCGCGTCGGCCCAGGAATTAGGCACTTCCACTTTAGTCAATGCTTCAATGCCTTTGTCTACCGCTTGGTAGTTCATATTTACAATCTTTTCACCTTTATGACCGTAGGATTTTACTATAGCTTCCTTTAAATGTTTAACTGCATCCTCTAGCGGAATAATATTAGTGAGTTTGAAAAATGCCGCCTGCATTATCATATTGATTCTCCCACCGAGGCCTATTTCCTGTGCAATATCCACAGCATTGATTATATAGAAATCTATATTATGCTTTGCCAAATAATTTTTGACAGAAGCAGGGAGTTTCTCATCAAGCTCTTCTTTAGACCACTGACAGTTTAAAAGGAAAGTGCCGCCGTCTTTAAGACCTGCCAAGATGTCATATTTACCTACATATGCAGGGTTATGGCACGCAACAAAATCGGCCTTATCTATTAAATAGGTAGAGCGAATGGGTTTATGTCCGAAGCGTAGGTGTGAAATAGTTACTCCGCCTGATTTCTTGGAATCATAAGAGAAATAAGCCTGTGCATACATATCGGTATTGTCACCGATAATCTTAATAGCACTCTTGTTGGCTCCAACAGTGCCATCTGAACCTAAACCCCAGAATTTGCAGCACTTGGTTCCTTCGGGAATAGTATCAATATATTCTCCTAAGGGAAGGGATGTATTTGTCACATCATCTACAATGCCAACAGTAAAGTGGTTTTTAGGCGCATCGGCTTTTAAGTTATCAAAGACCGCTTTGATTTGCGTTGGTGTTGTATCCTTAGAGCCAAGACCATAGCGGCCGCCTACAATTATCGGCCGGTTCTCATCGCTGATGTAAGTAGTGCATACATCCTGATATAGCGGTTCACCCAAAGACCCCGGTTCCTTAGTCCTGTCGAGAACAGCTATCTTCTTGACAGTTTTAGGCATCTGAGCTAGAAAATGCTCTATCGAGAAGGGTCTGAACAGGTGTACTTTCAGGACTCCCACCTTTTCTCCCTGTGCCATTAGGTAGTCTACTGTCTCATCAATTGTTTCACATACTGAACCCATAGCTACAATTACTCTCTCGGCTTCGGGGTGGCCATAGTAATTAAATAGATTATAATTGCGCCCTGTCAGTTTGTTGATTTCTTTCATATATTCTTCTACTATCTTTGGAATGGCGAGATAGTAAGAATTGGCAGCCTCTTTAGCTTGGAAAAATATATCAGGGTTTTGAGCTGTACCGCGAGCCACCGGATTCTCTGGATTTAATGCTCTCTTTTTAAATTCCCGAACTGCATCATAGTCAACTAGTTTTGCAAGGTCTTCATAGTCGAGAACTTCTATTTTTTGTATTTCATGAGATGTTCTAAAACCATCAAAGAAGTGCACAAAGGGCACTCTTCCCTTAATAGCAGCCAGATGTGCCACACCTGCTAAATCCATTACTTCTTGAACACTTCCGGCAGCCAGCATTGCAAATCCTGTCTGCCGGCATGCCATAACATCTGAATGGTCGCCAAAAATAGACAGGGCATGTCCTGCGATTGCTCTAGCGGTAACATGGAATACGCCGGGCAATAGCTCGCCTGCAATTTTATACATATTTGGAATCATAAGCAGCAATCCCTGGGATGCTGTAAATGTTGTGGTAAGTGCGCCTGCAGCAAGGGAACCATGTACTGTACCTGCAGCACCACCTTCAGATTGCATTTCAACAACTTTAACTTCTTGCCCAAAAATATTCTTTCTTCCATGGGCACTCCACTCATCAACATACTCTGCCATGGGTGAAGATGGGGTTATCGGATAGATTGCGGCTACTTCGGTAAATGCATACGCCACATGAGCAGCAGCATTATTACCATCCATGGATTTCATAACTTTTGCCATTGATTTTTCCTCTCCTTTGTTTTAATTAAACATATATGTAAGGCTCTTTAAGTTGCTTACCAATTGTGACAATTGGCACATTACATGTGTTGTGGCAGCAAAAAGCAAAATTTGTGCTTGAGGATTTTTGATTTGTTTTTCGCAGCAACTATTTTGAACCTTAGTGCACAAACAGGAATAATTATATCATACTCTTTTTAATTTATCTACAAGGTCAAATTGGTTGAGTATGATGCGAACCCTTCGGGATGGGCGGTATGCAGGGATTTGGTGTTTATTGTATACTGCATTTCACCATTATATAAATTCTACATATGTTTCTTAAAATCCTTCCTTTATATAATATAAACACAAAAAAATCGACAGGTTAATACATAATTTTCATGTATTCTACCTGTCTTTGCACTTTTTTAATTCGCGGCTTATATCGCTTTACTTTTACGCATTTTGAAAAAATAATGCAACTGTTCCCGGGCCTGAATGAGAACCTATTACAGGACCTATCCAAGATATCATAATATCTTTTACTCCAAATTCCTTTTTAACAGCTTCCTTAAGTTCCATAGCCAGCTCTTCATTGTCTCCGTGGCTTATACCGATTAATTGATTTTCAGGATTTTTAGACCTTTCAGCCATAATTTCTATCATTCGCTTCACTATATTCCGACGGCCTCTGACATTTTCTAATGGGTGAATCGCTCCATCAACAAAATGCAAAACGGGTTTTACATTAAGAAGACCTCCTACAAAGGCCTGAGTTGCAGAAATTCTTCCTCCGCGTTTAAGATATTCTAGAGAATCTACCGTAAATATATGCTCCATATGTAATGCATAAGATTCTATCTCCTCGGCTATTTCCTGAGGCCCTTTCCCTTCTTTTGCCATTCGGGCGGCCTTTAGCACAACCAGCCCCAACCCTAAACTAGCACATTTAGTATCAATGATGATTACATCGTCAGCTTTTAGATTTTCCTTTGCAAGTAATGCTGACTCATAACTACTTGTAAGTTTTGAAGAAAGGCCTAGAACCAGCGGCACTTTTCCTTGATTTATATATTCTTCAAAGCACCGCATATAGACTGGAACTGTTACTTGTGATGTTGTAGGCATGATTTCTCCTTTTCGAATAGAATCGTAAAATTCTTTAAGTGTTAAATTTGAAATATCTGTACTAGGGTCATCTTTTAAGGACACGGGCATGGGCAAAACCTTTATGGGATACTCACCTATAACTTCCTCCGGAAGATCACAGGAGCTGTCAGTTACTACAACCACGTTTTCCATATAATATTTACCTCCAGGTTCCATATAATACCACACTTATTCTATCATGTTAGTAATTCCTATGCAATAAGCTGCAAAAGATACGATTTTGGGGTTATCCTTATTTTAATAAAATTAATAAAAGTTAAAAGTGCATCTTCTTAAATCTATTGAAGCAGCCAAAAAACCGAGCACTAAGACACTCGGTTTTTTGTTCAATAGTTATATTTCAGCTACCATATCGGTAATTATCTTAATAAAATCTTCTTTCACCCTTTGTGAAGTCTCTACTACTTCTTGGTGTGAAAGCTTATTCTTCGATATACCCGCAGCCATGTTTGTAATACATGATATTCCAAAAACCTTTATGTCCATCTGGCGCGCAGCTATAACCTCAGGCACTGTTGACATGCCAACGGCATCGGCTCCAATAATGGAAAGCATTTTTATTTCTGCCGGGGTTTCATAGCTGGGACCTTTAAAAAAGGCATATACGCCTTCCTTATAAGGCACTTCGTTTTTTGTATATACTTCTTGAGCCTTAGCTATAAGCGTACGATCATAGGCAAAAGTCATATCAAAAAATCTGGGGCCGAATTCTGGAATTTCTTCGCCAATAGCTGGGTTTTCCCCGGGGAAATTGATATGATCCTTTATGACCATAAGATCGCCTGGCTCTAAAGAGGAATTTATTCCTCCGGAAGCATTTGTTACAAACAGCGTTTCGATTCCTAAAAGACCCATTACCCTAACACCCAAAACCACCTTGGATATGGGATATCCTTCATAAAAGTGAAACCTGCCCTGCATTACTGCAACTTCTTTTCCCGCCAATTTTCCAAAAATAAGGTTTCCAGCATGGCCTTTTACAGTCGATACGGGAAAGCCCGGAATTTCCGAATAAGGTATGATAACACTATCCTGTACTTCGTTGACTAGTTCCCCTAAACCACTGCCCAATACTATACCAATTTTTGGCGGTGTATCTATCTTTTTTTTAATGTAGTCTACTGCTTGGAGCACCTCTTTCAAATAAGACATATCAACCTCCATTCCGCTGCTACTGCTGGCAGCATAGATAGTAATGAAAGCAATTAATATTTCTGTAGATTAAATTAAATTTAAACTAAATCTTTAATTTAGTACGATTTTCTGCTTGATTCTATATTATTTTTTATGATATATTCCTCCGATTATTATAAATTATAAGTTATAACTCGTTTAAAACTAATGCCGTTTCTTAGCTTTTCACATCCGAGAAAATCTGCTACGGTTTGGCCTATATCTGAAAAACAGGATAAAGTTTTAAGGTCTACACCCGGTTTGATTATATCACCGTAAACCAGTATCGGCACATACTCCCTGGAGTGATCAGTGCTCTTGGTAGTCGGGTCACATCCGTGGTCGGCAGTAATTATAAGCACATCGTCCTTTTTAAGTTTTGTGAGTATTTCAGGCAGGCGCTTGTCAAAATCCTCCAAAGCTCGGGCATACCCTATAGCATCATTTCTATGCCCATAAAGCATGTCATAATCTACCAGGTTTGTAAAGATTAGACCTTGCTTTAATTCATCCATAGCCATAAGGGTCTTATTTACGCCATCCATATTTCCATTTGTATGGATTGCCTTAGTTATACCCTGCCCCGCAAATATATCCCATATTTTACCAACTCCTACAACTTCCATGCCTGTGGCAACAACCTTATCAAGCAGGGTTTCATGTGGAGGTTTTAGTGAAAAGTCGGCTCTGTTATATGTCCTTACATAATTTCCTGATTCTCCTATAAACGGGCGTGCTATAACCCTAGCCACCGCATGTTCTCCCTGAAGTATTTCCCGGGCAATTTTACACATCTCATAGAGCTTTTCCAATGGGATCACTTCTTCATGTGCAGCTATCTGAAAGACCGAATCGGCCGATGTATATACAATTGGGTTTTTGGTCTTAACATGCTCATCGCCAAGTTCTTGTATTATTTCTGTGCCCGATGCCGGCTTGTTACCAAGAACCTTCGTACCTGTTCTTTTTTCAAACTCATTAATTATTTCAGCAGGAAAGCCGTTCGGATATACCGGAAATGGTCTGTCCATCACTACCCCTGCCAGTTCCCAATGTCCCGTAGTAGTATCCTTGCCGGGGGACTTTTCTGCTGCTTTACCATATGCACCCGCAGGTTGTTTAAGGGGTGGTACTCCCATCACATCGATAATATTGCCAATACCTAGTTTTTGCATGTTAGGCATATTAAGCCCGCCCACTGCTTTTGCCACATTACCTAAAGTATTGCTTCCTTCATCGCCGTATTTTGCCGCATCGGGCATTTCACCAACACCTACACTGTCCAGTACTATTAAGATAACTCTATTTATCATAATGACCATCCCTTTTTAAAACTTTAAAACTTCATCCTTTGTAATTTTTGCCCAAATAACCTTTCTTTTTTCTATAGGGTCCAAGGTAAATTCAAAAGCTTTGCGTGTTTCATCGACCGCCCAGCTAAGTTTTGTTTCATCATTAGCTAAAATTTTGGCAAAAACTTCACCTTTTTTTACTTTATCCCCTACTTTTTTATATACCCAAATGCCCACTGCCGGATCTATAATATCATCCTTTTTCTGTCTGCCGGCACCAAGCTTCATGGCAGTAAGGCCTAAACGCACAGCATCGATCTTTTTTACATAGCCATCTTCTGCCGCAGCAACTTCTGATTCATACTTAGCCTTTGGCAGCAGTGAGTAATCTTGTATTACTCTAGAATCTCCTCCTTGGTTGCCTATGATTTCTTTAAATTTAGCCAGTGCTTTTCCTGTTTCAATACTATCTTTTAATTTTTGAACAGCTTTTATTTTGTCACTTTCAATTTTTGCCAACAACATCATCTCTGAAGCAAATTCAAGGCAAAGCTCAAGAAGGTCTTCATGGCCTTTTCCCTTTAATACTTCTATCGCCTCTACAACCTCTATGGCATTGCCGATTGCAAGACCTAAGGGCTGCTCCATATCTGTAATATATGCGACGGTTTCCCTGCCCGCAAGTTCCCCTATCTTCACCATTAATTGCCCAAGCTCTTGAGCATCTTCAAAGGTCTTCATAAAAGCACCATTACCAAACTTCACATCTAAAATTATTTTATCGGCACCGCCTGCAATCTTTTTGCTCATTATAGAGCTTGCTATAAGCGGTATGGAATCCACTGTTGCCGTTACATCCCTTAAAGCATATAATATTTTGTCTGCCGGAACAAGGTTCTTCGACTGGCCTGTTATCGCAGCACCGACCGTATTTACAGAATCTATAAAGGTTTTGGTATCAAGTTCGCAACAAAAGCCCGGAATTGATTCCAGTTTGTCGACTGTTCCCCCGGTGTGTCCAAGGCCTCGCCCCGACATCTTGGCAACCTTTACACCCACAGACGATGCAAGTGGCAGCAAAACCAGCGTTGTAGTATCTGCAATACCTCCGGTGGAATGTTTGTCAACCTTGATGCCATCGATAGAAGATAAATCTACTATCTCACCGGAATGAGCCATAGCCATGGTTAAATCAGTTGTTTCTTCTTCATCCATGCCCTTAAAATAAATAGCCATGAGTAAAGCTGAAATCTGATAATCCGGAATGCTTCCACCTACATAACCATCAATAATAAACTGTATCTCGTCTTTAGAAAGCTTTAATCCCCGCTTTTTCTTTTCAATAATATCGGGAACAAAGAACATATAACCACCTACCTTTTATAGCAATATAGCAGCCAAAATCCGACTTAAACTACAGCTTAAATCCATATGGCAGTAACTCCTCTGCTGTCATTCTTTTAATTTTAGAGCCATCTTTGTTGGTAAGATACACGACAGCTTTGGGAGCAAGTTCTGATATAACCTGCCTACAGGCTCCGCAGGGAGAAACCGGCTCATCTACATTTGCAGCAACCGCTAAAGCCACAATATCTTTTTTCCCCTCCGAATAAGCTTTAAAAAGTGCTACTCTCTCAGCACATACAGTAAGTCCATATGATGCATTTTCAATATTGCATCCCAAAACTTCTTCTCCATCGGCGGTAACCGCACAAGCCCCCACCGGAAACTTAGAATAAGGGACATAAGCATTTTTCATAGCAGATAAAGCCTTCCTCACAAGCTCTTTCTCATCTAACGGTATCATAAGCATTCACCTCTAAATGTCGTTAAATTCGCTTCCTGACAATATAAAACCGAAACTTCTCAGGCGAAAAATAATTTGACGAGTAAAATATCGGATTGTCTTTATCGTCATAGTGAAGCTGTTCCAAGAGCAAAGCCACATTTGACTTTGATTTCATCTTTAGCTTTTTATAGACATCGGCTACCTGTGCCTTTACAGGTATTATATCCGATACGGCATATGATATATAAATACCTAAATCTTTATGCAGATACTTAAAGAGAGATTCCTCTTTAAACTCAAAATTTTTATGCACGTATTTTTCCGGAATCCTGTCAATACAGAATAAAACCGGTTCTCCGTCAGCGGTTCTTACTCTCTCAATGCGGTATATCTTTTCATTTGGCAAAAGATTCAATATAGTTGCCTCGCGCTCGCTCGGCTGTGTTAGCGATACCTCTATATCCTTTGTGCCTGGCTTCATACCCTGTTTTTCGATGAGTTTTGTTATACTTATCAACTCTTCCATACCGCTTTTTATGATAGGAGATTTGGCAACAAAGGTTCCAATGCCATGATATCGGTTTATCACGCCTTCATCTTCCAATATCCTAAAAGCTTCTCTTAGTGTAGCTCTGCTGACATTTAGCCGTTTAGCCATTTCGATTTCTGAAGGCAATTTTTCGCCTTGCAAAAGCTCACCTGTTCGTATCATTTCTTTTATTTTTTTTACGACTATTTCGTACCTAGGTGCAAAAGCCATATACGCACTTCCTTATAAGACACTAATAAATTATTTCCATGTAATCCATAAATTCTCTAAATAGCTTTTTAACTCTGCCAGAATATTCATGCTTCATCAATCTCCTTATCCAATACTGCGATCATAGGGTTCACCACTTGCCGCAGGAGGCGTAGCTTTCTTTACTATACCGGTTAAAACTGCCAATGTCAGCAAATATGGAATCATTTTTATAAACTGATATGGTATAATGCTGCCTTCACCGGCTCTTAAGCTTAAGGCCTCTGCAAAACCGAACAGCAGTGATGCCCATAATGTGCCCGTTGGTGTCCAGTTTCCAAATATCATGGCAGCCATGGCAATATATCCCTTACCTTGTGTCATGCCTTCCACATACATGCCTGTATGCTCCATTGTAAGATATGCTCCTGCCATCCCTGCAAGCATGCCGCTTATAATAACACCGGCATATCTCATGGCAAATACATTTATCCCTAGGGTATCGGCGGCCAATGGGTTTTCCCCTACTGCGCGCAATCGCAAACCAAATACCGTATTATCGATGATGTATTTCGAAATCGGCACTAAAATCAATGCTGTTATTACAATAGGTGAAATATCAGTAAACAACAGTTTTAAAAAAGGTATATCTGACAGTATCGGAACGTCTATCGGGCTAAATCCCGATACATGATGGGATGTTGTGGCTTTGCCGAAAATTACTAAGCTTAAAAACCTAGAAGCACCATATGCCAAAATATTTAATGCGACACCACTTACAACCTGATTTACGCCAAAAGTTACTGTCGTCACTGAGTGTATGAGCGCAAGAAACGCACCTGCCAGCATAGCAAAAAGTATCCCCACAAAAGGACCATAAAAGTAAGCCCCAACGCTAGCCCAAAATGAACCTACAATCATCATTCCTTCAAGACCAATATTCACAATGCCTGATCTTTCGGTATAGACGGCACCAATAGCCGTAAGTAATATAGGCACAGCCATCCTGAGGCTTGATGCTAAAAGTTCGGCTGTAAGCATTTATGCCGCCTCCTTCTTTTCCAAACGTTTTACATAATCATTGATAATTTTAGTTATAACAACAATGAATATAATCATAAGTGACTGAAGAATTACAATGGTATCCATAGGCACCTTTAGGAGAGCCTGTATTCCTTCTGAGCCGCGTTTTAAAAACCCGAAAAGCATAGCTGATGCTATAATCCCGAAGGGATTATTTTGAGCTATCAATGCTACTGCTATACCGTCAAATCCATATCCTTGTGGAAAATCCATGTCCATGTATTTAAAATATCCTAAAAGGTCGGATAGTCCGACTAAACCCGCAACAGCTCCACTTAGTAAAAAACCTTTTAAATATACTATATCCGGCTTTATACCGGCGATTTTAGAAGCTTCGGGATTATGACCCACAGCTCGAAGTTCATAGCCAAAAGGAGTATATGAAACTAAATAATATATCCCAACAGCCAGCAAGATACCTATAGGAAAGAACCAGTTAAGATATACGTGTTTAGGTAATTGTATGCCAAAAATAGACAAAAACCCGTGCATCTTTGGGATAAGAGCACTTTCTGCAAGCTTAGGGGTTCTTACCAGTACACTGCCTAAACCTTCCACCAGTGACTGCTGTTTATCCTTGAACACGTCGGCAATGAGATAGTGTATTAGTGAATAAGCCACATAGTTGAGCATGATTGTACTTATTACTTCATGAACACCCCGCTTTACTTTAAGAAAAATGGGGATAAAAGACCATAGCATGCCTCCTGCTATACCTGCCATTATGACCAATGGCAGATGAATTGCGGCAGGAAGCCCTTTTAGCGAAAAACCTACCAGTGCGGCTAAAAAAGTCCCTATTAAATATTGTCCTTCAATACCTATATTGAAAAGACCCATTTTAAACCCTATAGACACAGCCAAGGCAGAAAATATCAAGGGTGTTGCATTAAAAAAAATAATAGCTATACTGTCAAGACGGCTAAAACTAAACTTAAACATAGTATAAAACACTTGAAGTGGGTTTTTATCAATAGCTAAGATAATCAGTGAACTGATAAGTGCTGCTAAAATCATAGCTATTACTGGAGCGGCTATCTTTAAAGCCAGTATTTTATAATTGCGGTCCCTTTTCATGCACTTTCACCTGCTTTCCTATGTGCGCCTAACATGTATACTCCGATATCCTCTAAAGTTTTTTCCTCTGGTGCAAATTCAGCTACAATCTCACCGTCAAAAATTACACCGATTCTGTCCGAAAGTGATAAAACCTCTTCCAAATCAGCTGATATTAAAAGAATTGCTTTGCCTTCCTGACGTTTTTGCAAAAGCTGTCTGTGAACAAATTCCATGGCACCTATATCCAAACCTCTTGTCGGCTGAGCAGCTAAAATGACTTCAGGTTCTTGAGAAAGTTCCCTGCTTAAAATAACCTTTTGCTGATTTCCGCCGGAAAGTCCCTCAATTTCTTGATGTATCGAACTTATCATTATAGAAAATTCCTTAACATTATTTAACGTAAATTCTTCAGCTTTCTTAATATTGATAAACATTCCCTTTTTAAATTTATCCTTCCTGTGGAAACCTAAGATACTGTTCTCCCAAACCTTCATAGGCAGCACTAAGCCTTGACGATGGCGGTCTTCCGGAATGAATGCCACTCCTGAATCTCTTATCTGCTTTATTGATAAACCATGAATTGGCTTACCGCAAACCTTTATATCACCTTGATAATCTTGCCTAAGCCCGATAACGGCTTCAGCCAATTCTTTTTGACCATTGCCTTCCACACCGACAATGCCATAAATTTCTCCACCGCATACTTCTAGTGAAACACCATTTAAGGAATTCTTCCCGCCATTACCCTTCATTACTATATTGTGCAGTGAAAGCTTTACATCGCTCTTTTCGGCCGCAGCTTTATCAAGTTTCATTAAAACAGGTTTCCCTACCATCATTTTGGCCAATTCTTCTTTTGTCACCGAGTCTGCCGAAACAGTACCTACCGCCTTACCCCTTCGCAAAACCGTTATATTATCAGCTATATTAAGCACTTCATCAAGTTTATGACTGATAAAAATAATAGTTTTACCTTCCTCTTTTAACCTGCGTAAATTCACAAAAAGCTCATCGACTTCTTGTGGGGCCAACACTGCTGTTGGTTCATCCAATACTAGTATATCGGCACCTCTATACAATACCTTGATTATCTCCACTCGCTGAGCATGGCCTACTGAAATATCCTCTAGCTTCGCATCCAGGTCCAAGTTAAAGTTGTACAAGTCTAGAAGCTTTTTAATGGTTTGTCTACAAGTTTTTTTATCAATTGCAATACCTTTCTTCTTTTCGGCTCCAAGAATAATATTTTCCAAAACCGTAAAACGGTCGATTAGCATAAAATGTTGGTGCACCATACCTATCTTGAGTTCAATAGCCTTATTGGGTGAAGCGATTTTTTCCTTTTTCCCAAAAATATAAATCTCACCTTCATCTGGTTGGTAAAGACCTGCCAAGATTTTCATCAGGGTGCTTTTGCCCGCACCATTTTCACCCACAATGGCATGGATTTCACCCTTTTGTATTTGCAAATTTACTCGGTCATTTGCCACAATTCCGGGAAAGCGTTTGGTTATATTCTTTAAAACAACGGCTTCTTCCAAAATTTCTCCCTCCCTTGGGGTTCTTTCAATAATAACAACGGGGTGACCGAATAAGAGTCACCCCGCAGCATTGTTTACTTTAAAGTCTTCAAAAATTCTTCATATTCGTTTTTGTCCGCGGGTACCTTTATTTCGCCATTTACAACCTTTTCTTTAAGCTCTTCCAGTTTCGGTTGTATATCACTAATGAGATCTTTATTAAAATCATTCACCGCGTAGCCTACGCCATCATCGTTAAGTCCAAACACTCTGTACCCACCTTCAAAGCGGCCTTCGACTAAATCCTTTATCGTTTCATACACTGAATTATCAACCCGCTTTAGCATGCTTGTCAGTATATAAGGCTTTTGCTCATCGGTTGCAGTCAAAGACTGATCCGAGTCTACGCCAATAGCCAATACTTTATTGGCTGCCGCCGCCTCCAGCATGCCGACACCTGAAGCCCCTGAAGCATGGTAAATTACATCAACACCAGCTTTAATTTGTTTCAATGCTAATTCCTTAGCTTTTACAGGATCTTTGAAAGCTTCGCCGGTAGTTCCTACATAGTCCGAAAAGGTTTCAATATCAGGATTTACATACTTTGCCCCTGCTAAATAACCATATTCAAACCGCTCAATAAGAGGTGATTTCATACCGCCGATGAAACCTACCTTGCCATTTTTTGATTTCAGTGCTGCCGCCGCACCAACTAGGAAAGAACCTTCATGTTCTTTAAATAATAGGCATGAAATGTTAGAGCTACTATCAATGTCTTCCACAGCCCCATCAATGAGGCCGAATTTTACATCAGGGAATTCTTCGGCAACTTTTGCAATATGGTCTGTAAACATAAACCCGACACCAAAAATCAAGTCATAACCGTCCTCGGCCAAAAGCCTCAAAAGCTGCTCTCTGTCCTCACCACCACTTGAGGGTTCCAAATCAGTAACTTCTAAACCAAACTCCTGCTCTGCCCGCTTCAATCCGGCATAGGCACTATCATTAAATGAGAGATCACCGCGACCGCCAATATCATATACTAAACCGACTTTAATCTTCTTCTCTTCAGGCTTCTGCTCTTGCTGCTCTTTTTCATCTTTTTTCGGCTCAGCCTTTTGACCACAACCGGTCGTAAGACCTAAAACCAGCAGGATAACCAAGCTTAAAGCTAGTAACTTGCGAATCTTCACTCAAAATTCCCCCCGTAATTTTTTGTAAATCCTTTATAAGTAAGTAGGCATCCATATTATGTAAATGACCATGCCCCCTTTCTTATATTAAAAGTCTGACATCTGACATTTATATTTTAACAATTTTCAGTTGACTCTGTCAAGATATATTTTTCTTATTGATATCAAAATTAAAAAGCGTTTCGCTTATTTACATTTACATGATGAGCGAAACGCCATTTTTAAGTATTTATCATTTTAAATTATCGCATGTCTTACCCCTAAATATGCTTCTTGAACAGCTGGATTTGCCAAAAGGTCTTTGCCGGAACCTTGCAGAACCACACGGCCCGTTTCCAAAACATATGCTTTATCGGCTATCTCTAAAGCCTTCTTAGCATTTTGCTCTGCCAATAGAATGGTAGTTTTTTGAGCTTTAATCTCTAAAATGGTCTTAAACACCTCGGCTGTGTATATCGGAGAAAGCCCCAAGGACGGTTCATCTAAAAGCAGTATTTTAGGTCTTGACATGAGGCCTCTGGCTATAGCCGCCATCTGCTGCTCACCGCCGGAAAGTGTGCCTGCATATTGATTTGTCCGCTCCTTTAATATGGGAAAAAGACTATAAATATATTCAAGATCTTGCTTTATACCTTCAGTGTCTTTTCTCAAAAATGCTCCCATCATCAGGTTTTCCTTGACAGTTAGATTGGCATACAATCTTCGCCTTTCCGGCACTAGTATAATGCCGGCGGCAGCTGCATCATGAGCGGTAAGAGGGTGTGGTTTGCCATTATAGATTATCGAACCGCTTTTAGGTTTAAGAACCCCTGATAAGGTCCACATAAGCGTTGATTTTCCAGCACCATTTGCACCTACTATGGTAACAATCTCACCCTTATCAACTTCAATATTAACATCTTTTAAAGCATGAATCGTGCCATAATATACATTTAAGTCCTTAACATTAAGCATTGGCATACTCCTCCCCCAAATAAGCCTTCAACACCCTGGAATCATTCTGGACTTCCTGTGTTGTGCCTTCCATAAGCATCTCACCGAAATTGATTACTACTATCCGAGGACAAAGTTCCATTACTACATCCATGTGATGCTCTATAAGGATGATGGTAAGATCGTATGTCTTTTTTATCTTCTCAATTAGTTCTACTAAATCTACGCATTCGTCAGGATTCATACCGGCTGCCGGTTCATCAAGAAGTAGAAGCTTTGGATCAAGCGCCAGAGCTCTGGCAATTTCCAGTTTTCTCTGCAATCCATAGGGGAGGCTGTCAGCCCGATTTTTGATAAAATCCGTAAGACCTACAACTTCTAAGTATTCCAGAGATTTATCGTAAAGTTTCTTTTCTATGCGAGTTACTTTAGGTGTCCTTAGTAGTGCATCGCCAAGGCCATAATCAGCTTCACGATACAGGACAGTGCGAATGTTTTCCAAAACGCTTAGTTTATTAAAAAGACGTATGTTTTGGAATGTTCTGGCTATACCTGCGTTTACTATTGATGCCGGAGATGCACCGGTAATATCCTTACCGTCAAAAACTATATTCCCCTCGGTTGGTTTATATACTCCTGTAATTAAGTTAAAAATCGTTGTCTTTCCGGCTCCGTTCGGACCGATAAGACCGATTATTTCTCCTGAATCTACGGAAAATGACACATCCTTAACTGCTATAATTCCGCCAAATGCTTTTGTCACATTTTTCAGTTCCAGTAGTGGCATATTTATGTCCTCCTTTTATCGGCAATTTTATTGCAATTTTTTTTCCTAAAAAGATTGCCTATCCATTCAAAGGATAACTCGTGATATCCCATGATGCCGGAGGGTCTGAATATCATAATCAAAACTAGTATCAATCCATAAGCCACTAATCGCCACATATTTGCCACCCTAAGAACTTCGGGAACAGCAATAAATAAGGCAATCGCCAGTATCGGACCGGTTATGCTGCCCATACCACCTGCAACAACCGCTGATGTCAACTGAGTTGAAAGGACGGATGTAAACATAGCTGGCTGGATAAAGTTGAGATAATGAGCAAATAAACCTCCTGCTAAGCCCCCACACATGGCACTGTAAATAAGTGACAACATTCTGACCTTGAACAAATCAATCCCAGCCATTTCTGCCGCTACTGCATCTTCCCTTACAGCAATAGCATTTCGGCCAAACTTTGATAATATAAAGTTTTTTGTAAGCCATACTACCACTACTGCAAAAATAGCAGCGACCGGCAGTGTAGTATAATGCTTTATTCCCGGAAGGCCTCTTGCACCTTGTGTGATTGAAAGATTTTCTAGTATTACTCGCATGGCTTCTCCAAATCCCAGTGTTGCAATAGCAAAATAATCCCCTCTAAGTTTTGCTCGAAGTGTTGGAAAGCCCAGTATTATGCTGATTAATCCGGACATTAGCATTCCTGAAAGCAGCGCTAGCACAAAGGGCACGTGATAAAAATAAGTCAATATGGCAGAAGTATAAGCTCCTATAGCCATAAATGCAGCATGGCCCAGGGAAAATAAGCCTGTAAACCCGGTAAATACTGAAAGACCTACTGTAGCAATGATTTCTATGCATATAACCGCCATAACTCCATAAATATAATCCATTTTCCCACCCCCCTAGACCTTTTCCTCTAAATATTTGCCCAATAAGCCTGCAGGCTGTATAACAAGAAATATAATAACCATTGAAAAGCTGAAAACATCTCTAATAGTAGAAGAAATATAAACCGAAACAAAGGTTTCAAGTACTCCCAGGATTAAGCCACCTATAACCGCTCCCGGCAAACTTCCTAAACCGCCGATGACAGCGGCAATATATGCTTTGTTCGTAATCCATCCCATTGTAGGATAGACCATGTATTTTACTCCTAAAAATACTCCGGCTAAACCCGCAAAGGCTCCGGCTAGCAAAAACACTATCCCGATAAGTTTGGTCATATTGACACCATTTAGAGAAGCTGTCGTCATGTCATACGATGCAGCTCGTATGGCTGTTCCAATCTTAGTCTTGGTTAGAAAAATATGAAGTGCATAGATGCTTATTAATGAAAAAATTAAAGCCGCTAAATCCAGAGGACTTATATCGCTGCCAAAGAATTTTATTGTTGACTGTTTAAATATTTCTGGAAAGGAATAAAAATGCGAACCTACGGTCACATAAACCATGTTCTCTAAAAATATGGAAACACCCATTGCTGTTATCATTAAATAAAGAGATGGAGATCTCCGATTAATCAGTGGGTTATAAGCCAACCTAAGATTTAATAGTGATAATAGGGCAGCTCCCAGCACAGCACCAATTAATGACAGAGGAAAGCTCAGGTTAAATGATGAAATCAGAAAATAACCGATATATGCTCCTAACATTATAATAGTGCCATGAGCAAAATTACTGAAATTTAAGATTGAAAATACAAGTGAATAGCCTACTGCCATCAGAGCATATATACCACCTATTGAAAAACCTGTTATCAATGTCTGCAGAAACATTATTTCAACTCCTATCTTATAAAAGCTGCGCTAGCTAAGACCCATTATATAATGGGATACAATTATTGGCCGGCGGACATTCCAGTCCGCCAGTCAGTTATAAGCTTTACTTATTTTTGTGATTTTGCTATAGAAACCTCATTTTTCTAAATTTATAGTCAACATAAATATAGCATGCTCTTTCATGATCAGGAACGATATGTGAGTATTTTTAAGTCAAAATTGACTTTTTACAGTAGAATCATTTTGTTACATATGTTTCTACATAGACGAAATCACCGTCTTTAATCTGTTGAATTACAGCAGGTTTGTTAAGTGGGTTATGTGTTTCCGGATCTATGGTAAGTAATCCGGTAAGTACTTTAAGGTCTTTGGTATTTTCCATTGCTTCAGCCAAAGCTGTACCATCAGTAGATCCTGCTCTTTCAATAGCATCGATGAGCATGTAAAGAGCATCAATCGCCATAACGGGGTTCGGCATAACAGGTTCAGCATTGTACTTTTCCTTGTATTCCTTAACAAAATCCTGTATTTCGGGGTCTTCAAGTGATGCCAGATTTACAAAATATGCACCTTCAACAGCAGAGCCACCTAAAGATATAATGTCAGGGCTGCCCCAGTTATCTCCACCCATCAACGATGATGTTATGCCTAAATCCCTAGCCTGTTTGGCTGCTAGAGCTGCTTCTTTTTGGGCTGTTGGAATAAATAACACATCAGGATTCTGTTGTTTTATTTTACCTAACATGGCACGATAATCTAGTTCTCCGGTTCTAAAGGCTTCTTTGGCAACAAGCTTGCCTCCCTTTTCAGCAAAAGCCTCTTCGAAGTATTTAGACAGCCATGCTGAATAGTCTGAACCGACATCATATAGTATGGCAGCGGTTTTTGCATTTAATTTGTCATAGGCAAATTGGGCTGCTACGGTGCCCTGGAAAGGATCAATGAAACATGTCCTAAAGGCGTACTTTTTAACTGTACCATCTTCGTTCACTGTAACCAGAGGATTTGTAGGCGTTGTTCCAATAAATGGAACTTTTTTGTCTTCGGTAACTGACGATATGGCATTGGCAACACCGCTTTGAGCAGGCCCGATTATGGCGACAACCTTGTCCTGTTCAATGAGCCTTTTAGCAACGTTTACCGCTTCTATTGAATCGGCACGATTGTCGTAGGCAATCAATTTCAGCGGTCTTCCGTCAACACCGCCGGCAGCATTAATCTTCTCTATTTCCATTTCTAAAGCATTCTTTTCAGACTGCCCCCACATAGAAGCATCACCGGTCAAAGCCACTTCGTGACCGATCTTTATAGGTTCTTGTTCACTAGGCTGACTTTCATCGGTTTTACCCGCATCGCCTTGCTGTTGTCCCCCGCAAGCTGTCAGAAATATACTCAGTGTAAATACAACTAGTAGCAACAGACTAATATGGGAAATCTTCTTTTTCATGCTTTTTTAACCTCCTGTTTTTTTGATGGTACTCTCCCACTGTTTTAAAGAGTGGGAGTATACTAATATATTCGCCATAATTTAATTTTTACCTTTATTGCCTCTAGACTTTGTTTATTTCTTCTCATCCCCCCTTTAAGCCGCTAATGCCATCTTCACAACAGCTTGAGAATAATTTCCTCTTTTTTACCATATAGGTAATCTATGGGAGGAATCTCCGCTAAGGTATAAGCTCCCGGCTTTTGCTTAAGGCTGGCCCGAGCCGCAGATACCATAACTTGAGCCGTAGCCGCCGGGTTAGTAACTTGCATAATAAACTCCATGCGCTGATTATGTGTTCTCCCTGATACCCCTTTGCGTTCAATATGGACTCCATGCCCCATATCTATAAGATTTTCTATATCATCAACATTATAAACAATAGTCGTATCGCGCTTAAAATAAGAATCATTCTTAATAGCTTCTTCAATTTTTTTAAAATCATATCCTGGCTTTATCTTTACATAAACCAGACGTTTATGAATACCGTTTCCTTCCGGTATTGTCAGTGAAACCGCATCAGCTACACCCTCAACTGCTTTAGCGGCTACCGTATGACCCATGCTCATCCCAGGCCCGTAGTTAGTGTATGTCATACCCTTTGGAGCTATAGTCTGCATTATCGTTCTCACTACAGAATTGGTTCCCGGATCCCATCCGGCGGACAATATCGCCACCGCATCATGAGCTTTTGCTACTGAGGTTAATTCCTCCCTAAGCTTAATAATGGAATCACCATGTATGTCAAAAGCATCAATAGTATTTATTCCCATTTCGAGATAATGTGGAGCTATCTGAGGTACACATCGACTATCTACCGCAAGAATTGCAATATCAACCCTACCCAATTCTTCCACACTGGATGTTACTGGAAAATCATGGAATTTGCCTTTCATGCTTTCTACTTTTTTTGGAACTTCTACTATGCCTGCAACCTCCATATCAGGACTTTCAATAACAGCTTCCATAACTTCTTTACCTACATTTCCAAAGCCAATTATTGCAACTTTTACTCTCTGCATAAATAAAATTATCCTCCTCTCCTACTGCAAATAATTAGTTTTCTGTATATTATAATCATGCAAAAATAGTGCCAATATAGTTATAAGTGATAATCATAAGAGCAATCCATTAATCAAGCCTTACATCTGCAAGATTTGATGGAATAAACTTTTCAAAGTTTGGGAAAATTTTTATGATCTAAATACATTGAATTAGTTCGCAAAATCGAACTCATTTTATATAAGAATTCATATAAAGCCTATTTATACTGGATTATAAGCTAGTTCGATATAGCAAACCCGTTATTCCGGAATACCGGACTTATTTAAGTTTTGTAATAACTGACTTTGTCTATAATATAGAAACCGAAAGCAATGTTTCCTCACTTTCACCGGCCGATGCTACCACTGCCCCTTCAGGATCGGCAATAAGACTGTTGCCTAAGCTTATCATCCCCAAATGTGAGCCGATGAAATTTGTGAGCATTACATAAACACCATTTTCTACTGCTCGTGTTATGGGAATGGCACGATTTTTTTCCAGTTTCCATCTAGCTTCTTTAGGATTATAAAAATGTGCTGAAAGTATATAAATAAATTTTGCTCCACCGTTAACTAATTCTGCAGCAAGGCTAGGGTAGTTTTGATCCCGACATATCATGACACCAATTTTTTTGCCATTGTAATCAAATATCAGCGGATCTTTTTTACCCGGCTCGAAATACTCCAATTCTGCATTTGTTGGATACTTTTTATCATATGTATAAATGTTTCCACTGGGCAAAAATACCGAGGTACTGTTATAAAGCTTATTGCTTTTTTTATAAGGATGGCCGATAACGGCTGCAGTATTAAAGGCTTCACAAGTTTTCCTGATCTCCAAAAGAGCACTGCTTACCATATCATTCATACTCTCATCTTTTAAAAGTTCTACTGTATATCCAGTAAGTGCCATTTCTGGAAATCCGACAATATCAATATTTTGTCCTGCAGCTTGTTCAATAAATCCCATAATCTTTTTCATGTTCATATCAAGTTTTTCTGAAACGGTCATCTGACAAACTCCGAGTTTCATCATATACACCTCTTTGTCAAAAATTACATTCATAATTATTATAGCTTATATTTTTCATTCACTCAAAAGTTCCTATGAAAGTGCAGCCGCTCATACCTAAAATTCTGCCAGTTGTACCCTTGAAAACGTCAGTTGTACCTTGTAGGCAGGAAAAATAAAAATATTGCAGAAAACATCTACGACAAATAAATAATTTGAGCCAGAAAGAGGAAAAACGCAGTCAGTTTAGAATATTTTTATAAGTGATGTTTATCTACTTATAAAATATTTCTATGACTAGGGAATCTCCTCATCTGGTATTACTTGAACAAGCAAGTACCGGGAAGGGATGCCCTCTGAAAAGAAGGGAGTAATTTAAATGTTTCCCATACCCTGGTATGTAGTAATTTTTGAATCTATGCCCGAAGCCTTATTGTTACAAATCTTAACCCTAAAACTCATGAATGAAAAAAAGGTTTCTTCCTACAAACTTATTAAAGTATCGGTATTGTATGGTGTAGCTGCATTTTTTATTAGAAATATTGCCTTCAATTTAAGACAGTATTTTTTATTCAGTTTGCACACAATTTTGTTAATCTTGGTCTTGGCCCTGTTGTTCGATTTAATACATAAAATCGAACTTAATCGCTGTTTTATGCCGCTTTTCATCATTTCTTTGCTATACGGGCTTATTCAGTTTACTTTTATTCTAATTGTATTTAAGTTGTTCAATTTAAAAGTGTATAACCTTCAAGAAAATCCTTGGATTAATATTGCTTTATTTTTCCCTATAGCAGCGATTACTTACTCAGCAGTACATATCTACACCAAATACGCAGGTGAGACAAGGTGAATAGCAAAAATCTTGTAATAATTTTCACTTTAACCTTTCAGTTGATGGTAATTTTGATGCTAAACCAGGTTATATTTGTAACAAATGCCCAGCTATACTATAAAAGTCTGCCTTTTATAGTAGCTTCTTTTATAATAATGATCTTGAGCCTTTATTTCGCATTGAAATATATTGAGTATTATTCAAAAAAAGAGGTGGAATACGAATCCGTAAATTCATATTTGAAAGAAATTGAAGAATTGCTTAATACATTAAGAAGCGAAAGACATCAACATTCCCAGCACATTCAAACAATACAGGCCATGATATACACAGAAGAATATGAGGAACTTAAACAATATGTCAACGGTATAGCCGGAAATTATCGAAGCACCAGCGAATTACTGCGCCTAGGAGACTTGGGGTTAACCGCTGTTTTAAATATCAAAATGGAAACCGCAAAAAGAAATGATATAAATTTTTATGTAAAATCAAATGGAAACAAAATACGTAACCTCAAGATGAGTTCTTGGGAACTAAGTACGGTTATAGGTAATGTATTGGACAATGCCATAGAAGCCGTTATGGAAAAAACCGGTGACCGAACTATAAATCTCGAGCTGCAGGAAGATGAAAAAAATTACATCTTTAAGATTTCAAATAACGGCGTGACGATTAAAGAATCTGACATGTATAAAATTTATGATGCCGGTTTTAGTACAAAACATAAAGATGCAAGAGGTTTTGGCCTTTATGTAGTAAAAAAGATAATAGATAAATACTGCGGTAAAATCTCATTGTCAACATATGATAATTTAACAACCTTTACCATATATCTTCCAAAAAAAGGTGGTAAATTAGATGCTTCGGAATTGTTCTCAAAAGTTGTCACAGATGATAATTTCAGAGCTAGGATATGAAAAATATGATAGGGAAATATTAGAATATGGGTTTGAAATATTGCTCGGTATGACATTTAAGTTTTTTTCAATCCTCGTTGTTTCTTTAATTTTACATACCCTCCCGGAAACAATGTTAAGTCTTCTTGCCTTTGCCTTGATTAGAAATTTTGCCGGAGGTGCTCATCTTAAGACCTATGCCTCATGCTATGCAACAGGTGTTTGTATGTTTGCTTTAAATGGTTTGATAATTAAGTATTTACCTTTTTATATGAATCACCTTATCATTGTAAGTGATATTTTTTTCATCATAAGTCTTTTCATCACTTTAAAATGGGTGCCTGCCGGAACAGAAAAAAAGGTCGTTTCGGATTTATTTACCAGGCGAAAACTTAAAGGAATTACTATAATAACATTAGGTGTGTTATTTATTCTTACTCATATATTTTACTTTATCGGCAATTACAATCTGTTAAAGGCCGTTTTTTGTGGAGTATTAGAAGGAATGTTCCTCGTTACTCCGTTGGGGTATAAAATGCTAAGGGTTTCATATCACTGAGTTTTAGAAAGGTAAGGGTTGATGCATGGCAAATATACTTGTTTGTGAAGATGAAAAAAATACTTTGGCCATGATTTGCAAGCTTTTAAAGGAAAACTCTCTTGTTGAAGAAGTATTTCCTGCATCTTGTGGAAATGAAGCAGTTAAAATCATAAAAAACCAGTCTCCTCATATCTTGCTTCTAGACATCGACTTGCCCGACATTGATGGAATTGAAGTAGCCAAAATCGCTCACGCTTTTGATCCTAACACTTTTATAGTCTTTATTACGGGATATCCTGATTATGCCCATGAATCTTTTATAGTTCATCCATATGATTACATATTAAAACCTATTGACATTGAAAGATTTAATCAAACTGTGAATAATCTCATAGTCAAATGTGAGTCCAGCATGTTGGATAATAAATTAAAATCCGCTGAAATATTTCCGGTTAGAATTAAAAACAAGATACTCTTTTTAAACATAAATGATATTATATTTATTGAAAAAAACGGCAAGGATACCACTATACACACCAGAAAAGGCTCATTTATGTGTAGTGAAAACCTTAAGGACATCGAATCTAAATTAAACAGCAACTTTTATAGAACACATAAATCTTATATCGTAAACATCGGTATGATTGAATGTATAGAAAGCTTAGGCGACTCATATGAAATAAGCTTTTATGGCTATGATAAGAAGGCTTATATGAGCAAAGGAAAGTATATATTTATAAAAGACAAACTATCTGTCTAAAATTTCTATAATCATTTTTTCCATTCATGTCTAATATTCTGCCAATTATATCGTAAAAACTGCCAGTTATGCTTACCTAGCAGGAAATCCCTACCTTCTGAAGAATATTATAATTGTTAGAATGATAACAAAAATTCCTGGGGGTGAAAAAAATATTTAAGAGGTTTAAAACACAGATTCTCTCTTCCCTAGCGTCCTTTGCCACAATAATAGCTTTTTCGGGTATTTCACCAAAAAGCATGTGGATACTCTATGAGCCAGATATTCCAAAGGCTCTAAGAAACAGATAACCCAAAGTTTAAAAACCTTGCCAATTTACACTACTCCCGAATTTTAAGGGCAAATTCATATAATAGTATGATTTGCTCTCTTTTTTTTAAATAAATAGTTAACTTCTAAACCAGTACATCAATTTAAACTTTTGATGTATAATATAAGCATACATATGGTTTTAAAGTGAAAGGAGCAAAAACTATGAAGATAACAGTATTGGGCGGTGCCGGTGATATGGGTAGCCGTGCCGTAAGTGATTTGGCAAAAAGCGAAGAGGTTACAGAGCTTGTTATCGCAGATATTAATATAGCTGCTGCCAAAAAGCTGGCAGATGCACTTGGCAAAAAGGTCAAAGCTGTCTACATAGATGCTAATCGACCGGAAACCTTGATTGCAGCAATGCAGGGTAAAGACGTGGTTGCAAGTGCCATGGGCCCCTTTTATAAATTTGAAAAGGTTGCGGTAGAAGCTGCTATTGCATCCAATGTTAACTATGTCAGCATTTGCGATGATTATGATGCTGTAGAGAGTATTTTGACCTTGGACGAAAAGGCTAAAAATTTAAATCTAAGCATTTTAACCGGTTTAGGCTGGACTCCTGGTATCAGTAACATCCTTGCTCGAAAGGGTGCCGATGAATTAGATGAAGTTGAGGAAATCAATATATATTGGGCAGGCAGTGCTTCTGATGCTACCGGACTTGCTGTTACCCTTCATACTATTCACATATTTACCGGAAAGGTAACAAGTTTTATTGACGGTAAAAAGATAGAAATCCCTGCCGGCAGCGGCAAGGAAAAAGTTGAGTTTCTAGAGCCACTAGGCTTTGTCGATATGTACCATTTAGGTCATCCGGAACCAGTAACACTGCCATTATATTTAGAAGGAGTAAAAACCGTCACACTAAAAGGCGGTCTTAAAGAAAGTTACCTTAATAAACTTGCTATTGTTATTTCCAGATTGGGTTTGACAAACACCCCAAGCAAGAAACAGTTTGTAGGTAATGTCATAAAAACTGTGCTGCCTATTCTTGAAAAAATCCAGAAACCGGCTGTCCCTCTGTCAGGCATTCGGGTAGATGTGAAGGGATATTTAAACGGTAAAAGACAGCACTTGGTATACCAAGCAGTTGATCATATGAGCAATCTTACCGGCGTACCCCTTGCCATCGGTGCTCTGATGATGGGCAGGGGGGAGATAACCCGAAAAGGTGTCTTTGCTCCAGAAGCAGCAGTAAATCCCGATAGATTTATAAAAGAATTGGCTAAGCGAAATATCAAAGTTGTGCAAACTCAGGGAATTTCATAAATTGGAGGTATCAAACATGAGAATTGCCATATTAAGTGACACTCACGGAAGTTTGGATGCTTTTAACAGGGCTTTGCAAATTGCCAAGCCTTACGACTATATCATTCACGCAGGGGATATACTTTACCATGGCCCCAGAAATCCGCTGCCTGCGGGATATAATCCTCAGGAACTTGCCAGAGCCATAAATTCCATAGATATTCCCTTTATCGCTGCTGCCGGCAACTGTGATGCCCCGATTGACCAAGTAATGCTCGCAATTCCCATCCAATCCCCCTACGCCCTATTAGTCTTAGAAAAATATAAAATCCTGGTTACACATGGCCATGAAACTACGGAAGAGGAACTGATTTTACTTGCCAAAAAATGGAGGATTGATATGATCGTAACCGGCCACACACATGTAAAAGCCCTAGAAAAAAAACAAGGGCTTATCCTCTTAAACCCCGGTTCCTGTGCGCTTCCCAAAGATGGCATACCATCTATGGCTGTTTTCGAAGATTTCCATATATCTCTTCTTGACATCGAAACCGGCAATATAATTAAAAGTATCGCCCTTTAATAAAACTGTAAAATCTTATCTGTTATTTACAACCTTTTTTTATCCCAAGTTTCCGGTATCACTGCCCGAGCGCCGCCGATTAATTTAGGGCGGTACCGGGCTGCCGTCAAGTGTGCCTGTCCTATTTTATCGATACTGAGCCTTACCGGAACAGCCACATGCTTTATATGCATACCTATTAGCGTATCACCTATATCAAGGCCAAAGTGACCCTTTACATACTCCACTACTACCGGATGCTGCATATTTGCATAAACCGTAGTGGCAAAGGAACCTCCTGCATGCATTACCGGCACCACTGTTACTATTTCTAAATTGTATTGTTCGGCAACTTCTTCCTCGACAACCAATGCTCGGTTTAAGTGCTCACAGCACTGAGCCGCCAGTCTTACGTCATACTTGGGTATGACGTTTGCTATTCCCTTTACTACAGCTTCTGCAACTTCCATACTGGAAGCCTTCCCTATTCTTCCCCCCGCAACCTCGCTGGTACTGCAGCCTACCACCAGAAGTTGACCGGCTTTTACCGGCGCTATAGCAAATAATTCATCAATTGCTTTTGAAACATCACTGCTAATTAATGCTAAATCCATTTTTTTCCTCCAATCACAATAAATAAAATAGATATTTTAAAATTAACGTTCATAAGCTCGCGATTACAATTATAGCATATCGAATACAATTTTTATAACCGCAATTTCTTAAAATTATAAAAGCCTTTCAAAATGCTTGTTGATTTTTACTCTATTATAACCTTATAATTATACTTATAGACATTTTTTTATTATACCTATGAGGAGAATAATATGCCTATTGTAATTCATGGCACTTGGATACCGGATACTGATGAATCATTTATTAATACAGGAACATTCTTTCTATGGTTTGAAACTCGAAGTATCGACAGTGATTACACCGAGATATTTCATAATTCGAAAAAGCTATTCCCATATGCATACCCGATAAAAAGCATTAATGAACTCATTAAGAAACTTGACTTGCCTATAAATCATGCCTATAAAAAGACCATTATAAGCTTTCTTCTTCCTACTTGTGATGGCGAGCCTATTTCTTCTTTAGCGATAAAAAAATACGCAGAAAGAGAAACGGAAATAACTTTAAGCGATTGGTCCGTTCCAGGTATCACACTTAATATAGATGAGGCTCTTTTTACTCTTTTGTCGTTCTCAGATTTTGTAGAAGACCCGGAAGAGCTTATATTGGGCAGTGATTTAACTTACTGGGTATCCGTCACCTCTTATGTAAAAAGCCTTGTCAAATCAGAACAGTTTTTACCGGACCTTGTTCAAAGCACTGAAGGTAATTACTATGCCTTATGGAAGTTTGCAGGAGACCCTGTGGCCTATGAAAAGAGTCTGTCAAACTTTTTAAGCAGCATGCCGGGTATAGCGGAAAGTACATCTTTAGGCTTTGATGCACATAGCCTTACTGAACATTTTATAGCTGTAACCCTCGACCACCTTGTCAGAAATTTAAAAACTTCAAAAATCATAGATATGATTCTACGGGCTTTCCCTGAACATGTTGAATCCGAATTCATTCATGCTCTTCTTGACAGCAAAATGCAGCCTATAAATTTTAATGATGATTTTAAACCATTTTATAAGAAATTTAAAAAATGGCTGACTTATCATCAAACGACCTATGATATCCCCTTCCGATTATGCTTTAAGCTGGAAGAGCCCAAAGAGCAGGACGGCAACTGGGTTATCCGTTTTCTGCTGCAAGGTAGGGACGACCCAAGCCTCATAGTCCCCACCGATGAAATTTGGCAAAGGGGCGCACAAAACAGCACACTCTTTAAACTATGCAGAAATCCTCGAGAAATTTTACTGGCAAGTCTTGGAAAGGCATCTGAAATCTATCCGCCGCTTCTTAAAAGCTTGGAAAAAGATGCGCCTTCCCAGTGGGAATTGACGGCTATTGAGGCTTATGATTTCTTAAAACATGGTGCAGGAACATTAGAGGAAAACGGCTTCGGAATTTTAGTTCCTAATTGGTGGAAAAAAGATCGAGCCGACAGGAAGGTAAATGTTAAACTTAAACTAGGCTCCAAAGAAGACCATATGCCGTCAATGAGTACAGGGCTAATGGGCATAGATGCTCTGGTAGATTATGATATCGCCCTTGCTATAGGCGATGAGGAGATATCCGTTGAGGAGTGGCAGCGGTTAGTTGATATAAAAATTCCACTTGTCAATATAAATGGACAGTGGATTGAAGTTCGAAAAGATGAGATAAATAACATTTTAAATATATGGTCACAAAGAAAAGAGCAAAATCAGGGTAAACTCCGGTTGTCTGACGCCATAAATTTGTCCAACGCTGCTTTTGATGAGGAATCCATAGGACAGATAGAAACACAGGGCTGGTTTTCCGATCTTATAAAAAAACTGGAAGAACCCGACAGTTTTAATGTACATGAGCAGCCTCAAAGCTTTTACGGCAAGCTAAGAGATTACCAAAAACGCGGCATGTCCTGGATGATGTACTTAGAAAAATGGGGTCTTAGCGGTTGTCTGGCCGATGATATGGGGCTCGGCAAAACTATCCAAATTTTGGCCCTGCTCCTAAAGGAAAAAGAGGAGGGAACGGCAGGCATTCCAACACTCCTAGTGTGCCCTACTTCAGTAGTCAGAAACTGGCAACGTGAAGCCTATAAGTTTGCCCCCACTCTATCTTTAATGATACATTACGGTCAAGACCGGCTTAAGGAAAAGGATTTTAAAAAACAAGCTCTTGCCTCTGACCTGGTAATAACAAGTTTTGGTCTTGCGCGCCGAGATATCAAGGAACTTCAAAGCATTAACTGGAAAAGGGTTGTCGTAGACGAAGCCCAAAATATCAAAAACCCGACTAGTAAACAGACAAAAGCCATAAAATCAATAAAGTCCCAAACTAGAATTGCGCTTACAGGAACACCTGTAGAAAATCGTTTGGCTGAATTGTGGTCAATTATGGATTTTTTAAACCCAGGCTATCTTGGCAGCTTTAATTCCTTTAGGACAAAATTTGAACTGCCTATACAGAAATACAATAAAAAAGAACCGTTGGAAAAATTGCAGAAACTGGTAAAACCTTTTATCCTTAGACGGGTCAAAACCGATCCTCTTATTATAAAAGATTTGCCGGAAAAACAAGAAACCAAGGTCTACTGCCCTTTGACGCGGGAGCAGGCCAGCCTTTATGAAGCTGTGGTAAAGAATACCTTGGAAAAGCTCGATGATGCTGAAGGAATCGAAAGAAGGGGCCTAATACTTACAACACTGATGAAACTCAAACAAATATGCAACCATCCGACCCATTTTTTGCATGATCAAAGTAAATTAGACGGACGCTCAGGCAAACTTATCAGGCTTTCAGAAATGTTGTATGAAGCACTTCTTGAAGGCGACTCGGCCTTAGTCTTTACACAGTTTAGGGAAATGGGAGAACTGTTGAGAATTTACTTGGACAGAATCTACGATGCAGAAGTAATGTTCTTACATGGAGGTGTGCCTATAACAGCTAGGGATAATATGGTGCAGCGCTTTCAAAAGAGTAATGAGCCAAAAATATTCATCCTTTCACTGAAGGCAGGGGGAGTTGGCTTAAATTTGACGAAGGCCAATCATGTCTTCCACTTTGACCGATGGTGGAACCCTGCGGTAGAAAATCAGGCCACTGACCGGGCATTCCGCATTGGCCAGAAAAAAAATGTGCAGGTGTATAAATATATTTGTCAGGGGACTTTAGAAGAGCGGATTGATGAACTCATTGATAAAAAGCAAGAGCTAGCAGACTATATAATAGGCAGTGACGAATCGTGGCTCACAGAAATGGATAACGAGCAAATAGCAGGCCTCATTACACTGAGTCGGAAATCGGCTTTAGAATAGGAGAAGATGTTATGGCTAAGAGCAATTCATTTTCAAATACATGGTGGGGCAGACAGTGGATTAATATCTTAGAATCCTTTGGCTGGGCCAATCGCTTAGAGCGCGGAAGGCGCTATGCCAGAAATGGCAGTGTGCTTGAGTTTCATATCGAGCCGGGCAAGATAACGGCAAAAGTTCAAGGCTCGCGCTCTACGCCATACAAGGTTACCATTAAAGTTGCAAAATTAACAAAAAAAGAGTGGCAGGCTGTCCTCAAACACCTTAGCACAAAGGCATTATATGCTGCAAAACTCCTTTCCGGAGATATGCCGGAAGATATAGCAGCTATTTTTCAGGAAGTGGGAATAAGTCTGTTGCCAGCGGACGATAGCGAAATTGACGCAAGATGTTCATGCCCTGATTTTGCCGTGCCGTGCAAGCATATTGCAGCAGTTCACTATATTGTAGCCGAAGAGCTTGACAAAGACCCTTTCCTTGTCTTTAAACTCAGGGGTATGGAAAAAGAGGAGGTCTTAGACCGTCTGCTAAAATTCGATGATAAAAAAAGAAAATCCCGGGATGATAGCAATAACATCTCAACCCAGCCCAAACCTTCCACATCACTATTTTCCGGGACAACTACATCTGCCTTTGCAAAAGAAAATAACCCTGCCATCGCCTTTTCTTTAGAAGATTTTTGGAGCGGCAAACCTCTACCTGTATCCAGCCCTCCTGCGGCCCCTTCTATCCACGCAACTGCCTTTGCCGACACAAAAAACGCCTTTTGGAGTAAAGACTTCCCCCTTGCCCAAATCATGCAGGCAATATATAGAGGAAGTGGGAAGATGTAAGAAATAATTAAAATCATTACACCTCACACTAAATTGACCGATAATGATTTTTGGGTAGATAATATCGACTCAAACACACCAGAATTCGGCTTACGTGTCAATTGTGGCAAATTCATAGGTTTTTTACTTTTGCCTGTTATATCCTTTAATCATCTTTCCACTATCACAGAAACACCATCTGGAATTACGGTAATTTTCGCATCATTCCCTTTAAGTTTAAGTGCCTGCTTAATAGCATCTTCTACTGTATAGGCATGAATCATATGGCAGTCCTCAATCATTTTGGGGTCACACATATCTGTTACAAATATGACGGTATACTTGTCAAGAATCCTTGATAAAATTTGAAATTCCCATTGATCAGGTGCCGTATCTTCTGGAGGCACCTTTGCTAATCTATCCAAAATTTCCTTTGGGCTTTTTGCATTTTTCATATTGTTATAAAAAGACTCACCACCATGACCGTCATTACATGCAGCAACCATTATGATTACTCCATTCTCGCGACATGTTGCCTCTGCTGCAGTCATTCCTTTTACGGATTGATAAAGGTTTTGGTCCAAGGGATACCCTCCGTTTGTTGAAATGACAATATCTGCAGGCTTTGCCTTTACACTTGAAAGTTGTTTTACAAATTTACATCCTTCCTCATGCGCTAAAACGCTATCACCGCTAAAGGCATTTATAATCTTTTTATCTTTATCTATTACAACATTTAATATGAAGGCAAGATTGGCTGCTTTTGCCGCAAATAGCATATCTTCATGTATTGGATTATTTTCCAGGTTTCCTGTTCTCGCATAAGGGCTTGCAATAAATTTTGCACAATGATTTTCCATGACAGATGTTGCACCTGCCACGCCCGGAAGAATGCTCTTTCTTCCCCCTGAAAACCCAGCAAAAAAATGCGGTTCAATAAAACCCTCAGATATAACTAATTCTGATTCGCAAACCATTTTGTTTAAATATAGTTTTCCACCTGACGGCAGAACACCAACATATTCTAGCTGATCTTTATCGAAAGCCATATGGTTTATAATAGTTTCTGTTTTAACTATTTCTTCTCCAAATTTATCTATCATTTCTTCTTTTGTTGTCGGCCTGTGAAAACCTGTTGCAATCATGATTTTTATATCTATATTCGGATTTGCCCTTCTGATTCTATCTAGTAATATGGGCATTGTAATTTTACTCGGCACGGGTCGTGTATGGTCGCTTGTTATTATTAAAACCTCTTTCTTTCCTTTTACTAATTCTTCTAAATGTGGACTTCCTATAGGATTGTCAAGAGCAGCTTTAACTATCTCTTCCTGGGATAAGGATGGCTTATATTTATCAGCTTTTGAACTTAACACCCCTAAAAAATTTTCATCAGGGATATCAACATCTAAAAAAGTTTTGTGATATGGGAGCCTTACCTTCATTTCAAAATCCTCCTATCAAATTATATTCAATGTATCGGTATAATGGTATGGTGGTCTTACCATTAAATAAATAATATCATAATATTACATAAAATCAAAGTATAGTTATATATTTAACAATTTTGTATCTATGTTCAAAGTGTAATAAAAGGGGGCTAGCCCCCCTTTATTTAATTAATGTATTTTTTAACATCTTCCAAACTTTCATATTCAAAAATACCATCTATTATAACTTCTAAAGTTACTAAGTCCAATTTTGATATTCGGACCCTGATTTCTTCTGGCAAAGACCCAAATTTTTTAGTTAATAATTTTATTGCGGTTTTAATAAGAGCTTCTCTTCCCTCTTCTCTCCCCTCTTCTCTTCCCTCTTCTCTTCCCTCTTCCCTGAGTTTATCAGCTAAAGTCATCACGACCTCACTCCCTTTCGGATAAATATTGTCGATTTTCTTGATCATGATATCCACATCTTTTGTAGTTAAATCAGCTCTTGCGTTAAACATATACCTTATAAGCGTTTCAAAGTATTCTATTCCAGTCTGTTTATCCTCTAATTCGGCAAGACATTCTGCTGCTCTTAATACAGACTCTATTACTCCATTAATATCTTTCATCCATATATCTCGCATGATAGTCATTGCTATTCTATCTGTTGCTCTGCCTTTTATATCTTCATCTTTATATCTTGAAAGGTCATAGAGTAAATATTCATAGTTGGGAATGTATCTTCTTATGTCTTTTGGAAGTTCTTCATACCCTGTTATCATCTCTGCCAATGTTGTCTTTATTTTCCAGCTTTCTCTTCCATGGTATATTACAAGTGGTATGATTATTGGAAGTTTATTTGCTGCTTCTTTTTTAATCTTAGTTTCCCAGATCTCTACTATGTATTTAAGAAGTTGAAATGCTATATCCCTGCTCGCATAACTTTTATGTTCAAAGAGAAAATATATGTACCCTACTTGTTTATTTATTTCTACTTTAAAAAGTAAATCTGAAAAACTTTCTTTAAGTTCTCCGTTTATAAAGCTGTCCTTTTGGGGTTCTAATGTATCTATTTCTATAATATTCATTATGCTTTGCGGTAAGTAGTTACTTAAAAAGTTCTTTGCCACATCTACATTCCCAAAGGTTTCTTTAAAAAATTTATCATGTGGGTTTAGTATCCCCATTTCGTCACCTGCCTAATTTTATTATACCTTATAATTTAATAATATAATATAAAATTTGTATTTTCAATTATAAAAAAATTTGGGGCTTTGACAGCGCTAAATGCAAGTTAAAATGAAACACTTTTTATCTCTGTTAATCTGTTAATCTGTATTGCTTTCATACTTTGTAAACTCTTTCTCATACTGTCAAGCCGTCATGGCAATACAGACAAGCTATAACACTTATATAAAGGTATTTGCTCTACTGCTTTATATTCTCCAACATAAATCCCGCATCATATAAGGTTCCGAGCATTATTTAAACATTGAAATCTGGAAACTATTAACCATTGTAACAAGCTTTCCATGCCCGTCCCAGAAGCAGATATATAGCACGTAGCTCTAAAATTTTAGTATCGAACCATGAAATCGATATATTCTTCCATCTTAAACTCTTTAGCCAAAAGTCGGACATAATTCAATATGTCCTTTGCACTTAATGTGTAATTATCAACAGGAAGCGGCCAAATATCATTAGCAATTTCAACCGGTTTGAGCTTTAACTTATATTTGTGATCTACAAATTTATTGATTATATAAGTTTCATAAATTTCTTCTCCACTCCTCTCTCTTCTTCTATTATCTCACTCAGATTACTACAGCCTTTCAAAAGTTATAATTTTTAGGTTATAAAAATATACCCCTTGCAGTAAACAGTTTTTTTATTTCAACTGTCTACTACAAGGGGAAGATATCAGTCGCAATCTCTTTCAGTTTTAGAAGATACTTCGAACTTTATCCATAAGCCGCTTTACTCTTTCAGAATCTACAGGATTCTCAAATACACCATCTTTTTTTAAATAGGTACCTACAAATGCGGCATCTGCAATAGAAAATATCTCTTCTACGGTATCTGGGTTCACACCCGTATTTGCAAAAATAACTGCTTGGGGAAATGCCTCTCTCACGCGACTCATAAGCTGCACATCTGATTTTTGCCCTGCAACAGGTCCGGCAACACACAAAGCATCCGGATGATCGAGAAAATAGCAGGCCTTCATAGCTTCAACAGGATCTCTGCCGCCAATATCGGCAGCGGACTCAGGGACTACATAATAAACCATCTTCAAATCATCTCTACCAACATTGTGTCGAAGGCGGACAGCTGCACCGCCTTTGGCATTGACAATTCCAAAATTGCTGGAATAAGCACCTGTAAATGTCCCTCGAATAAATTTCGCGCCGGTAGCTGCTGCTAACGCAACACTTGCCATAGGATCGCTAATAACATTGCAACCGAAAGGTATTTTAATATCTCTTTTAAGTTCACCTATAAGCTCTGCCATAGCCACTACAGTTTCAATATTCACTTCAAGCATATAAGGCATACTAAACTCATTAGAAAAATGTATCGCATCAATGCCGCCTTCCTGCAGTGAAATGACATCCTTTCGTGCAGCTTCATATACCTTTTCCATGCCGCCATCCGCATCATATAGCGGATCTCCTGGCAACGCCTTAAAGTGGCAAAGTCCCACTATCGCCTTTTCTTTACCTATTATTTCTTTTAACCAAGACATCCTATAACCTCCATTCTATGCTAAAGCCAATCGATCTCATTTACAAAATACCTATCGCTGCTCCTACAATTCCAATTACAACCATGGAAAGCATTATTTGAGTAACCGGTTTATTCTTTTGCAGCAATGTAAATACTACAGCTACACCGCAAAGACTTAATAAATTAGGCATGATTTGATCCAATAGCGCCTGAATCTGGACCTGTGTTTCTCCGAAGGAAAGCACCAGTGGTGTAGTGATGTTTACATGAGTAGCTACCATCGAACCTGCAATAGTCATACCAAGAATACACATTGAATTAGTTATTTTCCTCATAATTGATTTATCGCTAATCTTGCTGAAAGCATTCCGTCCCAGCTTATATCCTTGGAAGAAAGTAGTATATCCTACTCCCAGTAAATATGCGGTATATAGTATAAGGAATAGAAACGGTCCAAACAAATTGCCCTTTAGGGCAAGGTCGATTCCGATTGCAAGAAACATTGTTTTTGCAAGTCCTTGTGTAATCGTATCACCTATACCCGCTAATGGGCCCATAAGTCCCGTCTTGACTGCATTTATTGTTTCATCGGAAATATCTGCACCGTTCGCACGTTCTTCTTCCATAGATGCTATTATGCCGGGAATTAAAGCACCCCAGTTATTTTCTGTATTAAAGAAAGACATATGTCTAGTTAGACCAGCGGCCAAATCTTCTTTATTTGGATATAACCTTTTCAAAATAGGCGTCATTGCATGGCAAAAACCCAAAGACATTAGGCGCTCGAAGTTTAGACAGGTCTCGCTGGTAATCTCCCAAATTGCAAAACTCTTTAACAAGTCTGACCTTCTAAGTCTTATTCCATCCTTTTTTTCAGTTTTTACTGTTCCCATAACTAAGCCGCCTCCTCATTCTTTTTATTCATATGCCAATATAACATAGCAAAAGATGCACCCAATAGGGCAATGGCTATGATATCTAACTTCAGGTAGCTGGAAAACACAAAACCGATTAGAAAAAATGGCACAAATTTTGCGTTGAAAATAGATTTCAGAAGCAGCGCAATACCAAGAGCAGGAAGTAATTTACCAACAGCTTGAAGCCCTGTAAGAACAAATTCCGGAAGTATATCAAGAAATTGCTGAAAATACTCTGCTCCAAAATACACTGCCAAAAATGCAGGAACAGCATATACTAATAAATTTATAAATTGCGGGCAGATAGTATTATAGAAGAAAATCTTTCTTGTATTGCCCTCCGCCGCTGCTTTATCTGCTTTATGTACCCAAATAGAATTTACAGTCATACGAGCATTACGAGCAAGTAGACCTAAAAAGCCAAGGGATACTGCAATCGTTATACCCATTTCCGGAGGCTGATTGGTTAGCATGGTAAGTGCAGTTGCCACACAGCCCGCAATAGCATAATCAGAAGCCGGAACTCCTCCTACAATAATTTGTCCCATATAAACCAACTGAATATTTGCACCAATAATCATTCCAGCTCTTGCATCACCTAAAATCAATCCAACAATAGTACCTCCTAAAAGAGGAGCACATGAATAAAAAGACCAACATAAAACTTCTACAACAACGCCGCCGCAAAACCACGTTAGCAAGCCGATTAAAAGTGCTTTGACAAACATACTATCACCCCTAAATTTAATCTTTTATTTTACAATTGCGCAATTAAAGTAAATTTAAAGCCATTTATCGAAGTGCCGACAACTTAACCCGTTTATCTGTAGGAGTTGCTTGGAAATAAACATTAATGCCCCTGCCCTCTAATTCTTTTAAAATAGCAACTTCTTCATCACTTGCAGAAATGTTTTTGTAAAGAGCTTTCCGATATTGATTGGCGCCCATACCGCCGACATTTAACTCTTTCAAATCTAGCCCTTCATCAAAAAGCGTTCGAGCAGTTTCTGGCGTTTTTACTAATATTAAAGTGTTTTTTTCATCGGCTTCATACGCCTTCAACTTTTCTCCAATCCCATCATTCGCTGCAATAACCAGCTCAATCCCCGATGGGGCAACCATCTGCAGAACACCAATCAGAAAATCGTCCTTTGCCACACCATCATCAACAATTAACACTCGTCTTGCCTGGTATTGTTTAATCCATGCAGTTACAACCTGACCATGAATTAAACGATCATCAATTCTTATGAATTTAATGCCCATACTACATCACCTCCCTATGTCTTTTTAAAATATCTTCTTTTGTTTGAATACCAAAAGTCCCAACTTTCTTAGCTTGTGCACATAATTCCTCAACACTCATCACATCTTTTTGCGAAAGAACCTCTATCAGCATAGGCAAATTTACTCCGGTAACAAGTGAAACATTAGATTTATCTAATGTGCTGATAATGCTGTTAAATGGCGTTCCTGCTATTAAATCCAGCATAATAAGCACATCGCATTCTGGTTCACGTAAGATTTCATCAACTAAATCTTTCCTGTATTGATCAATATCCATACCTGGCTGCAATCCTAATACATAGACATTATCAGCCTTACCCATAATCATCTGCGATGTTTCAACCAATGATTCAGCCAAATTGCCATGCGTTGCAACAATTATCTTATTATTAAACATCATCTTTGCCCTCCTTTCTTTTTTACCTGCAATTAATAAAAGCAATTTATATGCCAAGCATCTGTCGCAATAGCTTAAAAGAAGTAATTATTTTTAGAGTCTAATAACTGACTGCATTACCGGCTATTAACCGCTCACTATTAATAAAAAAACATCATATCTGTCACAACCTACTCCTATTGTTGTGACAGATATGATGTTTTTTGTGACACATAAAACTTTATTCTGTAGTATTTGCTCAAGTGTAAAAGAAACTCTTCCACCTGTACAACTTTCTACATCGAAATACAGATTAAGTCAAAGCAAAATATCTATTATATATGCTATCTCACTTTTTGGTACTTTGATATTAAAGTAACTCTCTAAATTAGAGATAGAATCTATAACGGCTTCATACAAATTACTATGCTGTAATCGATATTCTTCAGCATTTTCGTGGCTTAAAGGCGCTTTTCCGAGCACTAGCCGTTCTATCATGAAAGCAATGTGCACCGTCAACTGAACTAATTTTACCTGGTCTAGCTGCCGATTTAAATTGCAGCTCAAATTATCAAGAGAAACTTGTATGATATCCACAGCCTTTTTGGGGTCAATTGCCACCATGGTTTCCATTAAGCTTTCCAAAGAAATATACCGCGCCATCTTCTTAAAAACTATTTGCTTACTGACTTGGCTGCTATCATCACATATGATATCAAATATCCGCTCAATTCCATTATGCTGAAGTAAATCCGTAAGGGATACAAATGGCACATCTGCCAGTTCGCCGGTGTCAAAAGTTCCAACAACAACATCCGGCGGTTCTTCTGCCTTATTATATGTTTCCATAAAGCTTGTGTATTCTAACGCAATGATGTTACATGGTGTAGATAGTAAAGGATTTATTGACCTTTCCAACATTTCTTTAATCTTTTGTGCTGTGCCTATTCCTGTAATACAGACTGTCCAGATTACTCTTTGCTTACTTCTATGTTCTGCTGGCAAAAATTCCGTCCGTATCGTATTCTGGAATTTTTCCGTATCATTTACAATACTCTTTAGGTTAGTATCGCCAAAAGACAGTTTGCGAGCAACATCTAAGACCATGAGTAAATTGAATCCTGAAACAGAAGCAATTTCAATTTTTTTCCCAAAATAGAGCCACAACTTTTGAGACAAATCAACTAAAGATCCCATATCAACCATAAGCAGCACGCCTTTTAATGGTCTTTGGCTGTTTAGTAGGCCGACCAGCTGATTATAGATCTGCTCAGAATTCATATCAAGCGGCATATCAATAGCCAGCACCAACTCATCTCCTAAAAGCCTATTTGCTGTTTTTGCTATAGATGATGCTGTAGATTCCCCATGGCATAGAAGTATAACTTGATAGCTTCTGCTAATATCTCGAGTCTTATTTGGAACTGCAGTAATAATGAACATTGCCATGAACGCGGCTTCGTCTTCAGAGTATCTTAGTTTATAAGCAGCACAAACATTTCGAACATATCGGCCTGCAATTTCAAATTCCTTTGGATGAGACTCTTTAATTCGCTTTAGATTCGGGTTATAAATTGTTTTACCTTCAGCCGAACGGTCAATAAATGCTTTTGTATGCAAGGCAATACCTAAAAGCACATCATCATTTATATGAAAATTTAAGTTTTCTGAAGCTTCATTAACAAAGTGTCGAGCAAGATCCAATATGTTTTGCGGTACAATCTTGCTCATATCTAGCTTCAGTTCAACCCCTTTGCGAGATTGATTTAGTATTTTTGCAAAATGCCTATCAATTTCCTTGTAAATTCTGTTGTTTGCTTCTGCAACTGAAATATTGCTGTCTAACAGTCTTTGATACTTTGTTGAAAGATCATCATAAAAATCAGTGTCCTTATATTCATCCGGCACTTCCAGAAATTCCTTATCAATAGTGGCGACAAGCGGCTGGTTTACACCATGCGCGCCAAGACCAATATAAATATTTAGAATATCGCGATTATAACGGCTTGAATCAAAAAAATCAGCTAACGGCTCATCTATATGAAGACTATTGGAGTGATTTTCCAATGATTTTACAAAAGCTCTGGAGCAAAGGATTTGAATATTACCCTTTAGTTCACCAATATTGCCGTCTAACTCAGTAAAAAGCAGTCGATTTACTACTTCCTTATCCACAAAAATACGTTTTCCAACACGTGATGCTTCCTCTTGGAAAAACAATTTTATCAGCGAATATCGGTCGGAAAGGCTACGCTTCTCAAGCGGCGGCAGTTCTACAACAATTGGAATCCGTCGTAAAAATGTCCTTAACATTATGTCCTTTTGACTGTCTGTAGTAGCGCAGATGATCCGCACATTGCAGGGATGTTCTTCAGTGGTTTCTCCAAGCCTGCGGTAAACCTTTTTATCCATAAGAGTAAAAAGCATCTCTTGACCTTCAGGCGGCAAATTATGCACCTCATCTAGAAAAAGATATCCGCCTTCAGCCTTTGCAACTAGCCCTTCCTTTGCAGCCTCAGCTCCGGTAAAACTTCCACGGACATGACCAAACAACTGACTGGTAAGTAGTTGAGGATTTTCTGCATAATCGGCACAGTTAAATGATATAAAAGGAGCGCAAGGTGCAATCACACCCATATTTACCGCATAGCGATACATCGCGTGAGCAAAATAAGATTTGCCAACACCGGTTTTACCGATAATTAAGGTGCTCAATCCGTTGGGAGGATACATAATAGCCGCCTTTGCCTGTTCCACCTGCGTAATAATACTGGTACAGCCGGGCAAAAGATTATAAAACATATCCCTGTTTTTATCCGCTGATTTATGGGACATTTCTTTACAATTCTCGTACTCATCTGGAATACTGTTTTGCTTATGAATTCGTTGATACGTTTCAGTATCTAAAAACCTTACTGGTCTGCCACTCTGTTTAACCACAAGTCCTTCCTTTACCAACCGATTTAATTCATGGCTTACAGTATTTCTACGGATACCTAGATGCTCGCTCAGTTGCGTAGCTGAGAAACCGGCCATTTGCTTTTCTGTTGTTGAAATAGACTTGCCAAGCTCTTTTAATTTATTGTAAATTTTATCTTTTCTCAGCATGTTTTACAGTTCTCACCTCTTAAGTATTTGAGCAAAGGTCAGGCCTCACTTTTGTCCAGTTTCAGACCTAGATTATCAAAAATTTCCTTAAGGCCTGATTTTTCAATTTGGCATTTGATATTAGCTTCTTCATAAATTTCCTTTAAAAATTCAGCCTGTTCGTTTAAGCCCTTTGATTCAAGATATGAAATGTATTCATCAAAAAACTCATCGGTAATTAGTTGTTCTATAGATTCCAACACAATTGGACTATCATCAATAGCTTGTGGTAAATTCTTTATGAGTTTTTTCATTGATGTTAAAATAATCTTTTCAATTGCTAATATGTGTGCTCCTGTTGGGAGTAAGAAGAATTCGGTTACTTTTGCAAGTTTCTCTCGTAAATCATTATCTTCAGATTTCTCCATTGCTTCAATTAATGTTCTGGTAATACATCCATATGATTCGGTAATTACGATCTCTTGCTTTAAAAATGCAGACTCTGCATCAAAGAGCATATCCATAAAATTCAATTCTTTATTTATATCGACATGCGGTAAATTTTGAAGGAATATCTGAGTTATTACTGAAGTAAACTTTAGGAAAAAGCCATATATTACAAAAAACGGGAAATTGAAATCTATTTCGCTTTTCAAAATAAATTCCAGATCATCTTCGATATCCTCTAACATACGCATGCCAAAATACTCTTCAAATACCGGATATTCTCTAAATAGTTCGTGGGTTTCTGCAATATCTACTTGACAAGCAGTTTCATCCTCTTCTTTTATAATTTGTTCAAATTTTTTACCTGCTTCGTTTATATCCTCAATGCTTGCTTGAAGAATTAACTCAAAAAAACTTTGATGTGTTTCGTCTATTAGACCCATAAATATCCAATGAAAAATCTTTTCAAGTTCATCCTCTGTAAAATTATTATTGCGAATTAAATATGCTAGCATAAAAAGATTTTCCTCAATAGTAAAATTATCGGCTATTTGGGTTAAAAGCATGTCTACCTGTTCTGAATCATCAAGCTCCACATGTGCTAAAATACTTCCTGGTATTCGAAGAATCTTCAAGTTTTCATTTTCTCTGAGCATATCAGCAATATCGTTATTGAGTTTTAAAAAACTGTCTTCAGAAAACTCTTCTTGTGCATTCCATACTTGGGCAATAATATTTGATAATTTTTCTACATCAACAGCTTCAGCTTGTGTTTCGTCCAATTTAATTCCAAACATCACACTTATTACCCTTATAAGGTCCTTTGCATATGCAGTAATGCTGAAATCATCGCTTAATTTTCTCATTAACTCTGTTTCGATTTTTTCAACTGTGGGAAGGCAGCACTTTTTATATTTCTTACCACTTCCACAAATACATTCTTCGTTTCGCTGAATATCAAACACATCGGACATTTGTCAAACCTCCATATCATTAAAGGAATTTCATTTAAATCGCGTTTATGACTTCATTCTATCACACTAAGTTATTTACCGTCTATATCTGTATATTAAGCTTAAAACTGTAGTCAAAATAAAAAGAAGCCACAGATTTAAAAAACCTATGGCCCCTTATTTACACTTTTACTTTATACTTTCTACCGCCGACTTCAGTCGTTTTACTGCTTCATTTACATATGTTCTGGGACAGGCTATATTGACTCTCTGAAATCCTTCACCACCATGGCCAAACCAATAGCCACTTTCAAAAGCAAGTTTTGCCTTATTTATAATAAAGTCATTCAGTTGATGAGCATCAAATCCCAGTTCCCTGCAATCCAGCCACACCAGATATGTTCCCTCGGGTTTTACGACCTTTATCTGGGGGACATCTCTTTCTATACCCTCAGTAAATGCCCTTAAATTTCCATCCAAATACTCCAAAAGCTGGTCAAGCCATTCCTCTCCGTGCGTATATGCAGCTTCAAGAGCTACCAATCCAAAGGCATTGTTTCTGAGCAGTTGCAGTCTTTTTATGAAATTTCTGTATATGTCATAATAAGTTGCATTAGGAATTATTATGGTTGAGGTTTGAAGTCCCGCCAAGTTAAAGGTTTTGCTGGGAGCTGTGCATGTAATAGAACTTAGAGCAAATTCTTCCGATATCGATGCAAAAGGTGTATGCTTTACCCCGGGGTATAAGATATCATGGTGTATTTCATCAGATACTACCAAAATATTATTATCAATACATATTCTTCCCAGTCTTATCAACTCATCCTTCGTCCACACACGGCCTACAGGATTATGCGGGCTGCATAAAAACATGAGTTTAATACGCCGGTCCTTGACTTTTTCTTCCAAATCGTCAAAATCCATTGTATAACGCCCATCCTTATAAATCAGCGGATTATTGACAATTCTGCGGCCGTTATCTTCAATAACCCTAAAAAACGGATAATAAACCGGCTGCTGAACCAATACCTTATCTCCCGGATATGTAAAGGCATTAATAATAAAACTTAATGCTGGCACTACTCCAGGAGTATATATCATCCACTCGGTTTTCACATCCCAATTGTGTCGTTTTTTCATCCATCTAGCCACTGATTCAAAATAAGATTCCGGTCTTGACGTGTATCCATAGATTCCCTGTTTTGCTCTCTCAACTAGTGCATCTACAACCGGCTGTGGGCTCATAAAATCCATGTCGGCCACCCACATGGGCAGCAAATCATCCCGGCCAAACATTTTTTTTAGTTCATCCCATTTGGAAGAATAATTACCGCTTCGTTCGATAACAGTATCAAAATCATACTTTTGCATAATATCCTCCCCCTATTATAAGCAATTGCTATCCAATTTTTTCAATTATAGCCTTTAAAAATGCCGGCAAATCATTGGGATTCCTTGATGTTATTAAATTTCCATCTACGACTACCTCTGCATCTACATATTCCGCACCCGCATTTACAATGTCATCCTTTATTGAGAAAAATCCAGTTAATCTTTTACCCTTTAAATTACAGCAAGAAGCCATCATCCAAGGTCCATGGCAAATAGCGGCTATCGGCTTACCAAGTTTGTCCATTTCCCTTACAAAATTCAATGTATCTTCGTTCCTGCGCATATGGTCCGGAGAGTAGCCTCCCGGTATTACAACAGCATCATAATCCTTGGCCTTTACTTCCTTGGAAGAATGAGTACTTTTTTCCGAAAATGTGCTCTTTCCCACATATGCCTTGTCTTTCTCCGAACCTACTAAATGCACCTCATACCCCGCCTCTTTAAGCCGAAAATAAGGATATATTAACTCCTTTTCATCAAAAAAATTCTCTATCAATATAGCAACCTTTTTCACCTAAATCACCTCCTTGGACAAGTTTCCCCGAACATTATTGTATATATACTTTGACATCTTTTAAGAAATTCCTCTATTATATTTTAAATCCTTCAAAATCATGAGAAAACCTCCTCATGCTGCAGGTTGGGCAATTTAGACAAAAATAAATGCCGCATATAGCGGCACAAACTGCATTATATTCAGCTTTAATTAGTCTTCATACAAACTTGAAAGCATTTTTTGGACGTCTTTTTTAGCTTTTGCAATCTTTTCTTTTGCAACCTTATCTTCAAAAAGATATTTCTTCAACATATATCATCGCCTCCGTTGATAACAATTTTCAATCTCAATTAAATTATAATATGAAAATCATTATCAGTCAAGAGGCAAAACAGAAATTTCTAAAGAAATTTCAGCGATTTTTAGAGCAATTTTTCAATTTTCGGGGACTTTCGGGGAGGGATTTTTAGGGACGGTTCCAAAATATTCATGAATATTTTGGAACCGTCCCTAAAAATCGCTGAAAATTGCTGTTGCTGAGAATTGCCCCGAAAATCTTGTGCAAACCAAGTAAAACACGTATAATTAATTACATAAGCAGTGAATTTCTTAAAAGGAGAGTAACTATGTCTTCTTTATGGTGGATTCTTGAATCAACGGATAATGAAAAGTTCCCCTACAGGCTCAGCATAAAAATGGATGATAAAACAAAACTGTGCCTTAGAGTTCAAAGTAAGTGGCCTGGAGCTGGGACTCAGATTTTTTGTTTGAGAGAATCAGAAGATTATTCAGATTCCATTGAAGAAATAGAACGCGTTCCGGTAGTAAACTTAAGCCGCTATGGAAAACGACTTTCGGTAGTTCTGGATCGAGCCACCAATAAAAGATGTGAATTTTTATTTTTAAAAAAGAAGTATAAACAAAAAGAAGGCGAATATGAGCAGATATTTTGGAGAACCCAGCAGGGATTGAGGGAGAGAAAGCCAAAGGTTCGGCTTACAGCCCAAGGTAATGCACAGATTCATATCTTGATAGATACAAATGAAAAATACCCGTGGAAATTTAATGATTGCACTGTAGAGAGAAAAGCTCTTGATGCCGGAGATTACGCCCTTTTAAGAAAAGATGGAATTGTAGCCGTGGTAGAACGAAAGACCTTCGAAAACTTAAGAAGCGATTTGAGTAATCTCCCTATATTTCACCAAAAGCTTGGGGAGATGGAGGCTTATGCCCATTCTGCACTAGTAGTAGAGGCCAATTACTCGGACTTTCTAAACCCCGATAAACTAACAGTATACACGCCTTCTTTTATGGCTAAAGCTCTTGCGGAGCTTTCCGCTCTGCATCCTAAAACTAAGATCATTTTTGCTGGTAACAGAAAGCTGGCCAATGAATGGACTCTTAGGTTTTTTGAAGCTATTGAGTCCCATGAAAGTGACGTATTTCCCGACAAAGTAGCCGAACAGGCGGCAAACTACGAAACGTCTCCTAACTTTAGAGGCGGCATGTATTATGATATAAGGAAAGAAATTTTAGATGGCTTTGCAAAGAATTTTACCATCTCCGAAATCAGGGAAAGGTTCCCCAATGCCAGTGACTCAACTATAAGAAGGGTTCTACAAGAACTAAAAGAAAAAGACATTATCGAGTGTACAGGCAGAGGGAGAAATAGTCGGTGGATAAAAAAAGAAAAAATAGGGACGGTTCCAAAATATTCATGAATATTTTGGAACCGTCCCTGAAAATGGCTGAAAATGGACTAATGAACTTTGTTCCTTTTTAGGGTTTCTAATGTAATTTGCTTAATCTGAGGAAAATATGAGTCCATTTCAGTACAGTCTTTAAGTGCCTGACCGACGCCTATTGCTCTCATGTTTCCTGATTTCGCTGCTTGAATACCTGCTTTTGCATCTTCTATTACTACACAGCTTTCATAGGGAACTCCTAACTTGTCTGCTGCCAACTTGAAAACTTCCGGGTCTGGCTTTGATTGAGCTATTTCATTTCCATCTGCTACAATATCAACAAGGGGAAGTAATGCAGTTTTTTCTAATATGGCATATGCGTTCTTGCTGCTGGATGCTACGGCAGTTAGAATGCCGTTGGCTTGTAATTCCTCTAGTAATTCTCTAGCACCTTCATATATATTTTCTTCCGATAAGCTTTGCAGGTATTTTAAATACAAATCATTTTTTCGCTTAGCCATTGCCGCTTTTTCTGCATCGGAGTAATTTTCTTTGGACTCATCCAGTAAAAGCTCTAAGCATTTCATCCTGCTTACACCGCGAAATTCCCTATATTTTTCGCTGTCAAATGGAATATCTATTTCTTCAGCCAGCTGATTCCAAGCTTTATAGTGCATTTCATCCGTAGAAACTAAAATTCCATCTAAATCAAAAATAACTGCTTGTAGGTCTTTATCCAATACTCCCTTACGGCTTAATCGCCTTCTAAGGCTTTTGATATTATTTTTATAAACAAAACCATCCATGCCCAAAAAAATTGCCGCTTCTACATTCAACATATAATCATCTATAAAAAAACATTCCTCCGGAACTAATCTGTATTTATCAAGTAATCTCCTATATATATCCAAATCCGGCTTCAATAAAAGCTCGTCTGCTGATATTATCATGCCATCAAAATAAGATAATGCCGGTATTTTTTTGCAATAGTGATAAAAGCGTTTACTGGTATTTGAAAGCAAATACAAATTAAACCCTTTTGATTTCAACTGCTTTACCAAATAAAACATCTCATTTTTCCCGTGCAAATTTTCATGCCAATTGTTGAGAATATCGTCAACTGTCATATGCAAACGTTCCGGCAGTTTATCATAAAAAATACATTTAGCCTCTTTTTCCTCAATGCTTCCCCTATCCAACTGAATCCATTCGATAGACTGAAATATAGTCTCATATAGTATGTCTATATCCTGTTTATCAGCAAATTGTTCTATATATTTTTTAGGCTCATAGCTAATTAACACATTTCCCATGTCAAATATAATGTTTTGAATCATCAGATCACCTTTCTTAACATATATCTTGAAATTCTGAAGGCGTTACACCCACTAGTTTTTTAAATAGTGTTGAAAAGTAGGTAGCATCCGTATATCCTACTTGCTCAGCTACTTCATACACCTTCAATCTGCAGTCTTTCAGCAGTTTTATAGCCATATTAATCCTATAATAAGTTAAGTAATCTACAAATGTATAATCTGTATGCTTTTTGAATAACCGACTTAAGTAGCCCTCGCTCAATCCTAGATAATCTGCTACTTCGCCAATCGTTATGTCTTCTTTAAAATGCTCTGCAACATAGTCTTGCGCCTGCTCTATATACTTGCTTTTTGTGCCTTTCTTCAGGTTGTATTTGTTAAAAAACTCTTCTTCTATCGGCGCAGCAGCATCCGATGAGCAATCATTCTTAGCCTTTTTAACGGCTGCTATGAGTTCTGCATCACGAAAGGGTTTTAATAAATAGTCACATACACCAAGCCGTAAAGCACTTCTGGCATAGTCAAATTCACTATACGCGCTTAAAATAATAAATCTTGCATCACTAGATTCTTTAACCGATTCGATCATTTCGATTCCGTCCATCTTAGGCATTTGAACATCAGTGATTACAATATCTGGTTTATAACGTTTTATGGCCTCAATGCCTTCCAAGCCATCGGAAGCTTCGGCGACCACCATACAGCCCATGCTTTTCCAGTCTACCGTCAAAATGATGCCTTTGCGGACCATAAGCTCATCTTCAACAATTAAAACCTTCTGCACGTTTATCCTCACTCCTTTTGGCCGGCAAAACAACAGTGATATCCGTGCCGCAATCTATGCTGCTGGTAACGTAAAGGCCATAGTTTTGTCCATAATACAATTTTAAAATATTACTCACATTGTAAATTCCTAAATGCCCCTCATCTTTGTCAAAATCCGCTTGATTATACTTATCCACAAGTTCCGGAGGCATTCCGCAGCCATTATCCCTTACCGTTAATAATAAATTTCCATTCTCCATTTTGCCGATAATAGAAATCTGACCACTTTCTTTATCCCGCAAACCATGTATAATACTATTTTCAACTAATGGCTGCAAAATCAATTTTGGCACTTCTATATCTAACAAATCTTCCGGAACATTAATTGAATGTTTAAATTTACCAGAAAAACGTATTTTTTGAATGGCAATATAGCTTTCTACCACATCTAGTTCCCGATATAAAGGAATAAACTGATTATCACTGATGCTGCATCGTAAAATCTGTGCCAAATCATTGGCAATGTCTACCACACCTTCTATCTCATTCATTTTTGCCATCCACTTTATGGTATCTAGGGAATTGTAAAGAAAATGCGGTTTTAGTTGCGCTTGTAATAATCTTATTCGTATTTCAGAAATTTCTTTTTGGCGTTCCACAAGTTTTTCTGTATATAACTGCAGATTTTCATTCATGTGGTTAAATCTATCCAATAATTCGCCAAATTCATCTCTTCTATTTGTTATAATTCTCGTATCAAGCTGACCATTTTCCACTTTCTTAATTGCCTGTTTTAATTCATTAATGGGTTTAGTTAAGCCTCTACTTAGCAAAAAAGAAATAAACCCACAAAGAATCACAGCGACTATAAAACCCAAAAAGCCAATTGCTCTCATCAAATTTACAGCATCATTTGTTATCCCTGCAGGGGTTGTGAGAAAAATATTATAATTATAAGCCTTGTTTTCATGTAAGAATGAAAATGTATTCTTCCCCTTTAATAATGTCGGCCCATTTTCCCTCTCAAAACTTTTGGCAAAACTTTTGAGCACACTTTGTGATAAGTAGGTATTATCTGATGAATAAATCGGGTTCCAAAAAGAATCTGTAATCATAATAGTTTCATTATTCATAGTAAAACTGCTAAATAAATCAGAAAAGCCGGAAGCTGTTATTTCTATAACCACATATCCTGCAACATCATCTCTGCTTTTTATAGCCCTTGCCAGATAAAGTAAAGCTGTGCTCTTGTTTCTTCCATTTTGATTTTGATTTCCATCATATAGAACCATGCCATTATTTTCGCAGGCCTTTCTCAATACACCCCAACGGATTGGAAGCCTGCTGCCTTCCAGCGTTCCTGAAGTTCCCCAACGCATTTTTCCTGTTGCATCATAAAGTGAAATTGATGCCCCTTTTCTCATACCTTCTGTAACACGATAAAGTTCTAAGTATACATCATTTTTATTTTTATAGTCCGGTTCAATTAGTGCTTCTTGAATCAATGGATTAGTTGCAATAAGATTGGTTACGACTTGGTATTCTTTAAGGTAATTGCTAAAGCACAAATCAATCTCGTGAATTTGTCTAAATCCCAACTCTTTATTATGTTTTTCCAGTGAAACAACAAAGACTTGCATGAAACAGATAATGCATATCAGCATGGGAAGCAGGCCAACCAAAAAGTTGCCCAATAAAATACGGTGCTTGAAAGATAAACGATTAAAGAAATTCATATGTAGCCCCCACGAAAATCATTGATTTCATGGATTTATTCTAACATGTTAGAATTTTGGTGTAAACCATCACACGCTTATACTGTCACTCTTAGTTACTGCAAAGAAAATCAATAATGATATTGTTGTAACCAAAGTCAGTATTGACGCTAAAGCTGCCGCCGTCCCATATCCACCGCGGACAACTTCAGAATAAATAGCAACAGAAATCGTGCCGGTCTTGCCTGTATATAAAATAATGCTGCTGGATAACTCATTAATTGTTGTAATCCAGCTAATTACTGCGCCGCTTAAAACTCCGGGCATCATCATCGGTGCTGTTACTTTAAAGAATGTTTTAATGGGCGATACGCCTAAGCTAATAGATGCTTCATCGATGCTCTGGTCTATCTGATACAATATGCCAGTGCTCGAACGAATCGTATAAGGCAGTTTGCGAATTACATATGATAAAATCATAATTGCTGCTGTGCCGCTAATCATAATCGGAGGCTTATTAAACGCTCCAAGTAGTGTAATACCTAATACAGCCCCCGGTATTACATATGGCAGCATTATAAATACATCGATTGCAGTAGTTAGCTTATTGCGTTTTCTTACAATAAGGTAGGAAAGCAGCATACCTGCCGCTACCATAATTAATATAGCCACTGTAGAGAACGCAAAAGTATTTTTAATATTTCTGCCCAATTTATAAAAAATACTTAAATAGCTGTCAAAGGAAAACCCCTTAACAAAAATTGGGCCATTTGTCTTGATAAAGCTAGTCACTAATACAGTTATTTGCGGTAGCATGGCTAAAAATACACAAACAAAACAAAAAGCTGTAGCCAAAAATCTTGAATATGGTTTTAATTCTTTGACTTTAGGCGGTCTTAATGCACTCATCTGGTAATTTCTACGGCCAATATACCATTTCTGTAAAAACAGTATGGCTGTAGAGCAGCAGATAATTATAATACTTAGAGTGCTGGCCATGGAAGTATTGCCACCTGTTTCGCTCATGAACTCCGTGTAAACTACAACCGGTAAAACACGATACCCCTCACCTATCAGCATTGGTGTGCCAAAATCCGCAAGACTGGTCATAAAAACCATTAAGGCGCCTGCGGCTATTGTTGGCAGAACCAGAGGAAATGTCACAGTAATAAGTTTTTTCAGCCCCGAAACACCTAAATTCTCTGCCGCCTCCTCTAAGGATGAATCAATGCTTTGCAGTGCTCCTGAAACATATAAATAAACATACGGATAAAACTTCAATGTAAATACCAGTAATATTCCGCCAAATCCATATATGGTCGGGGGTGTTATACCTATGCCGCTAAGTAAATTTGTAACGAACCCATTTCTGCCTAATAACACAATCCAAGAATATGCTCCTATAAACGGCGGCGACATTAAAGATAAAATAACGCAAATATTGATAAATCGTTTGCATGGGATATTATACCGAGTAACTATGTATGCCATCGGCAAACCTATTGCAGTAGCGCCTATCGTGGCAAAAGTGCATACTATAAGACTATTTTTCAACGTGGAAAAATAATATGGTAAGCTAAAAAAATCTTTATAACTCTGAATGGAAAAAGAACCTGTTTCAAAAAAACTTTTAATAAACAAACGTATTAAAGGATAAATTATAAAAATTCCAATGATAAGCAGCGAAAAAATACTTATTAAATTCCATATAGAAAACATCTCTGCTTTTCTATTTTGTTTCATAGAAGCGCCACCTCGCCTTTGGAGTCAAACAAGTTTATCTTGTCGGTATGTATTTTTATTCTTACTTCATCCCCTGGTTTTCTGAAAGATGACACGTCTTTAGTATATTCGTTTGCCTCAATGGTTTGACCATTTTCTAATAGAATTTCATATTTAGTAAAGTCGCCTAAAAAAGTGGCTAGCTGGATTTCCCCTTTAATCGTATTATCTTTTTCTTCAGTCAAATAAACATGTTCCGGACGCAACGAAATCTTCGCTTCTCCTTCGTAATTTTCTTTTAGACTAATGGGTATTTGCACATTCACAACATCTAGATAAGTTTGAGAGCCTATTTGAATGATTTTACTTTCAATGAAATTGCTGGTCCCAATAAAATTTGCAACAAAAGCATTTTCCGGGTGTTTGTAAATAACTTCCGGACTATCGATTTGTTGTATAAACCCGTCTTTCATAACCCCTATGCGGTCCGATATAGCTAGTGCCTCTTCCTGGTCGTGAGTTACATAAATAGTTGTTATGCCTAAACTCTGCTGCAATTTTTTAATTGTGGTTCGCATTTCCACTCGAAGCTTTGCATCCAAGTTAGACAAGGGTTCATCCATTAATAAAGCACCTGGGCGAATGACAATTGCTCTGGCGAGTGCGATACGCTGCTGTTGTCCGCCGGAAAGCTGCTGGGGGGATCTATCTTTTAAACCTTCCATTTTTACCATGGTTAAAGCTTCCATGACTCTTTCGTCAATCTCTGACCTGCTAACTCCCCTTGCCTTAAGTCCATAAGCCACGTTTTCAAATACCGTCATATGAGGAAAAATCGCGTAATTTTGAAAAACCATGCCTATGTTTCTTTTATGTGCCGGTATATTGTTTATTATTTTATCATCAAAAGATATTTTACCACTGTCAATGGGATTAAAGCCTGCCACCATGCGAAGTAAGGTAGTTTTCCCGCAGCCGCTGGGTCCAAGCAGTGTAAAGAATTCACCTTTTTCCACTGTAAAACTGGCATTTTGTATTGCTCTAAACTCTCCAAAGTTTTTGCTTACTTCATCGAATCTTACTGAAAAGCTCATCCCCATAATACCTCCGAGTTTCTCTATTTAATTAATAATACCCTCGGAATTAAATTCCTCGGGTATTATTTTATATTTTTTTATTGGTATAACTTCTGCTTTATTTATATGTATTTTATTTTCCAGTCATAATCTGTTTCCAAGTATTTAGTATTTGCGCTTTATTCGCTGCCGCCCAGGCCACATCGTAATCTACAACCGGAATCTCATCAAGGGCCGCCAAACCTTGTCCCGGTGCTACATCAACGCGGACAGGCCTTCGGCTCATCTCAGATACAATCATGTTTTGAGCATCTTTGCTAACTGTAAAATCCAAAAACTTCTTTGCGTTTTCTAAATTTTTCGTTCCCTTAATGATTGCTGTACCATCAGGCACTATAGAAGTTCCTTCTGATGGATATACATACCCCACTTCTGCTCCGGCGATTACATATTTTTGTGCAGATTCCTCCAATGTAATACCAACCGCATATTCACCATCTGCCACACCTTTGAAAATCGCACTGGAACTATTTAAAATTTTCCCGTCTAAATTGTCAACAAGCTTTCGAACAAAGTCCCATCCGTCATTTTCCGGATGTGCGAGCATCATTGTAACCAGTGCGGTAAAGCAGGAACCGGATAAATTAGGATCTGTATAGGCAATTTGACCTTTCCATTTTTCATCCAGCAAATCTTCCCAGCTCTTAGGAACTTCGTTTTCAGAAACTAGTTTTTTATTGTACATAATTACTATTGGCAGTGCGGAAAATCCCGTCCATTTATTATCAGCCGTCAAAAATGCATTCCCGATGTTTACTGCTTCTTCAGATATGTAGGGTTCGAAATACTCTTTATATGCCTCCAAGGATTCAACGCCGCCTCCAAACATAATATCTCCTTGAGGATTATTAGCTTCTGTTTCAATTCTTGAAAGCATTTCGCCTGTACCTGCAGCTACAATATCTACCTGGATTCCTGTGCGCTCCTGAAATTCCTTAACAATTGGTCCATATACATCTTCTTTATGGGAAGTATAAACAACCAAAGTACCTGGATCACTTTCACTTTCTGATGGCTCCTTCTGTGCTGACCCCGCACCACACCCAACCACAGAACCCGCGATAACCACAACCAGCAATAAAGCAATTATTTTTTTTGTTGTTCTCATTTTGCCCCTCCGCAACACCCTGTCTAAGCACAGCCCAAACAGAGTTATTTTTTATTTTAATGGAGATACATAATGCTTACATCTTTTCCTTCTCATAAACCACATGGCCATTGGTTTACAACTTAAATGATAGTAATTTCAATACAAAAAAATGTTTAATTTCCCTTGCTATTATATATTGTATATAAATTTCGAATTATTAACAATACGGTAAAGCTGACATTTATTTTGCTATTCTGACGTAGATGTTTAGTGAATTTTTAAGGCAATTTTTAAGGCAATTTTTAGGGACGGTTCCAAAATATTCATTCGTGAATATTTTGGAACCGTCCCTAAAAATTTGGAACCGTCCCTAAAAATTGAAAATTTACAAGCATATTCGGTTTTTACCATTTCTTTTTGCCTGCAGTAGAGCTTGGTCGGCTCTTTTAATCAATTCATTTTTATCTGTGATTTCGTCACAAAGCTCACAAATACCGACACTTATCGTAACTTGCATGGTGGAAACATTGTCTAAATCATTGGAATTTAAACCTCTATTTGTAAACCACCGAAAGAATTTTTCCTTGATTATATCATATCCCGATTTGTATTCGTCCCGGCCGTAATCATCAGGCTTCTCATCATCTGTACCCGCTTTATAATCTTGCAAACTAAAGCTGTAATCATTAATCTTGTTTTTAATCCGCGTAAGAATGCCAAAAGCCTGTTGGGCACCTGTCTCGGGTAATATAATCGCCAATTCATCGCCGCCATAGCGTGCTAATATATCGCTGCTACGAAGGTCTTCCTGTATAAGATTTCCTATTTTTGATAACAAATAATCGCCGGCTAAATGCCCATAATAATCATTATACTTTTTAAAATTATCAACATCGATTATAGCCAAGCTGAGATCTCGTCCGTAACGCCTGGCTCTTTCAAATTCTTCTTCCAGTATCTGATGAAAATAGCGGTGATTGTAGAGGCCTGTAAGCCCGTCCTTTATCGCCAACCGTTTCAATGATTTATAAAGCATGGAATTGCCTATTGCTACCGAAACCTGAGATGCTATGGCATCAACCACTTTACATTTATCCTCCGTCAGCGGCTCGCTTGTTTCCACATTTATAGTTCCAATACAACCTTTCTTTGTTTTAAGTGGAACTGAGTAAAAGGATTTAAGTTCTTCGCCTTGTTCTTCAAACTCCTTGAATTTAGGTTCATCAAACACGTTTTTAACAAGTATGGGTTTACCCTCCTGAAACACCCTCCCCGCAATGCCTTCCCCTGGCCTCAGCTTAACCAGTCTTTCAGTATCCTCAGACAAGCCTTTGGACTTTATTATTTTCAACATTTCATCTTCAATATCCAAAAGCATCAAGGAACATGACATAGCATCAACCGCATCATATATAGTTTTTACCCCTATCTCGGCTACATCGTCTAAGTCAATGCTTTCAGCCAATTGTTTTGCCGTTTCATAGAGAATTACCACACTTTCCTTTTCTTCCTTTAATTTCCGGGTCAACCACACATTGCTTATGGCAAGCCCAATCTCCCCGGCAATATTATTCAGCAAAATAATGTCTTTGCTTTTAAACTTTTGTACTTCATAACTTCCTAATAAAATAACCCCTAAAACTTCACTACCTGCCTTAAGCGGCACCGTCATCTGCGACTTTGTTCCATGAACACAAAGTACATAACGCCTATCCTTTTCAGCATATTGCGAAAGTATCGCTTTACCTTCCTTTGCCACCGACCCAACGATGCCCTCACCGATTTGAAATGTTTTTTTAATCAAATCAGTTTCCGTTAAATTATAAGATGCTGCAGCCCGAAGCTCGTCACTGTTTTTTTCCGCATCAAAAAGAAAAACCACTCCAAAGTCTGCCCCTGAATAAGCCACCAGCCTACCAACAACAGAAACTAATAGCTGATTTAGCGAAGATGACGCATGTATGGCCGAAGTGGTATCACATAATAAATGATTCTCAAAGTTTATAACCTTGATATTCTCACTGAACTTATCAAGTAATTCAAACACTGGTAGCATCCCGAAATATTTTAAAATAGATTCAGGCAAAGCCCTATATTCATTTACTTTTACTGTACATGTTTTATTTAACACCGTTAAAACATTATAAATATCTTCAAATGCTTTAATAAAAATAAATGTTGGTATTGTTACAAGAACAAATCCGAATATCCAACTTCTTGATAATGCTCCGGCTTTTGTAAAAAACACAAATGCCACTAAAATAAAAATGCAGCATGCCAAAAAAAGCCTCGCTGCAAACCTTCTTTGTGCCCCCATCCCTACTTGCTACCCCCTATCCTCTTAAACGAAAAACGGGGACGGTTCCAAATTATTCACTCAGTCCCCTCGAAGCCAATCGCTGAACCATTGAAAAACTTAGCTCCGTCAAGTCAGCTATTTCTTTATATGTTAGCTTTATATCCTTGACTAGGTTCCCCAGCAGACTTTTCAACGCCTCCTCTGTTTCCCTTAGTTCAATGACACCGTTTACACCATATTCCGCAAGAGTCCTATAAATCAACTTACTAGCAACAGCCTTCTTTAATATAAGCATATATCCCTATACCGCTGCCAGAAATCTTTTCTGCTAAAATATTCAGCATTTGTTTTTTAGCTTCCCCGCTTTGAAAAATTCTTTCGCGGTTAATGCCTCGCATCATAATATGGTAAAATCCTGTCCTGCTAAATCTACGTGCTGTCCTAGGCATGATATAATCATCTCCTTGCGATGATTATATCATAAATATACCATCTGGTTAATAATTTAGAACCGTCCCTAAAAATCTTCTTGAGATGAATAAACGGGGACGGTTCCAAAAAATCGAATTGCTATGAAATTTAAAAATCAAAAAATCATTTTGTTATTTTTACGCTCCACTCAGCACCGGACTCGATATTATAAGTCTCGGCAAAGTTGTCCATATTGATGGCAAATGCTACATTTAATTCAGAATTCATATACAATAGAGGCTCGCCCTCTTCAACATCACCAAATGTATTTACATAAGGCATTTTACCTTCGTATACTTTTTTACCATCTTTCATTATGCATACATTTACAACATCACCTTTTTTTATACCAAAATCCTCAAAGACCTTTTTGGGAATGCTTGTCCATACATTTCCGTAGGGTTGATCTAAAACAACAACCATTCCCCAAACGGCATTATCCTTAATTTCTGCTTTTTGGTAGTTTATCATCTCCACCTTTGGCTCTAATAATTTGCCGACTTCGTCAAAGGTTATTACTCCTGACGCTAGGCGCGCACCGGTGTATGCATATACATCTCGGCCATGGAAGGTATAAGATGCTTCAGAGTCAGCCAAGCGATTTACTGCTTCATCAATTTCACGCACTGCTTCAATACCTAGGTTCTCCGACACCAATGTTAAAGTTCCGTTGTCAGGAGTTACAAAATAATGCCCTGTCTTTGTCTTTAATACAACTGATTTGCGGTCAGTACCAACACCCGGATCGACAACTGATACAAACACCGTACCCGCAGGCCAATAAGGTGCCGCACCGTTTAACCAATAAGCTGCTTCCCATATATCAAAAGCAGGAATCTCATGAGTTAAATCAAACATTTTCAAATTGGGATCCACACCAAAAGCTACGCCTTTCATAGAAGCAACGGCATCATTCTTTACACCGAAATCCGTTTGAAATACAAGTGCCGATGTAGCTGACGACAACCTTACTTGTTCTGATTTGTCCTGACTTGCAAGAACAGTTCCCACCATTCCCAAAGCTAAAATTACCACCAGACACATTACCAGTTTTTTGTTAATTTTGTGAAACATAAAACCCCTCCTATATATTTTTTGAATAAATAGGGACGGTTCCAAAATATTCAGGGACTATTTTAGTGAATAATCTGGAAGCGTCCCTAAAATCATTATAAAATCATTATATGTTTGTGCTGCATTCTTCGATTATATTTTATTCTATAATAGGCGTGGAATTCCTTCTTTTTTGACTGGAATCGTATTATTTTTAAAGATAAGATATTTTGGTTTATTCCTTTTATAATATTATAGCAGATCTTTGTTGGATTTTTTATGTGATTTATAAAAATACACTTTTAAGTTTTAAAAACCTCAAAGTGAAAGCTTTGAGGTTTTTAAAAAATCTATACCTTTTACGATTATAACTATACTGCAGTATATTATAGCTGGTTTTCTGTAATAAGATATTCGTGTTCAAGTTTCGTTATCTCTTCCATCCCAAGGAAGGAAACCAACCCCTTATGGTCTGTTTCAAATTATTTAAGAAATTTTTCAAGCATCTCGCATAAATCATCACATGACAATATCCTTACAAAATCATATCCATTAGCTTTTAACACTTGTCGGCAACTTTCAATATTTCTTCTACATGTAGCAAAATAAAAAAATATCGAATCATAATTTCTCTTTTTTTGATTAATAACATTTATTACTTCCAATTTTTTCTTGGCATCATCTGAGAAAGAATTCTTTTTACTTGGAGGACTATGTATGAATGTGTTAATATCAATTTTACATTCAATTACTTCTGCATAAAGAACATTGTCTTCGTGTAAATTATGATGTTTTGTAAAAACATAGAAAGCCACATCAAAATCCATATCGGAACATAATTCTCCGTTTATAGCAATTTTGCACTCACTTATCCTATTTAATCCTTCACTATTTAATTTGTATGGTCCAATTTTATAAACAATATAATCTAGTAGTTTGCCTTTGTTAATTTTATTATCATTATATTCTAGGAAAAGCTTTAGAAAATAATCAGTATTTGCTTTTACAGTTTTATCTGCTATTGCCAACGCTTTTAATCTTTGCTGCATTCTATTTATATCATAAATTCTGTTATTATCGGTTCTTTTTTTACAGGTTATCAGAATATCCATAGTAAAATAAAAAAAATCAGGCTGCGAAATTAGAAAACTGCCTAATTTATAATTAATGTTATCACTCATTGACCGCTCATCAATTTGGTGACCTTGGAAACTCCAATACATAACTCCCCCTCCTTTTTGAAAACTAAAAGACCTTATATAATCCAATATTCAGAGGAGGTAAACCCATTTTAGATGTTAAGTTGCTTATAATTTCGCGGCCGTAAGGCCAAGCATTTAAAGGAACATTCCTCTTAATGAACTCTTCAATAGCCCTATCTTCACACTCTTCTTTTACTTCATATATCAATAAAAACGACGATTCTATTTTAAATAGCTTTTCATTTTTATCATCTTCAAAAACATTTACATTAAAATTCGCTTCAGCACATATTGTTTTTTCATCTTTACTTTTTAAATTAAATGAAGGCTTAAAGTCCACTTTAGCTTGTCCTGGACCTAGTTGTTTAAATATATCACTGTTTAATTGGCAGTTTAAGCTACATAAGACAATTCTTTTTAGTTCAATGCATTTGATTAACTTATTATACTCTTCTTTTACCAATAAAAGCACCCCACTTTTATCAAGCTGCATAAGAGCCATCGTTTGAAGGGCTCTTCCCACCTTTATATTCATTTAAATTATAGAATTCGAGCTTATTGATTGTTTCTTCTTGATTTGTTACAAGTTTTTTTGCGAAGCCTTTAAGTAAATATAATGCATCTTCAATCCAGTCAATCATGTCACTATAAATATCAATTTCCGGGTTCATTCTCTTAAAATTATCATACTCTTCTTTTAAAATATTGATTATTTCATTTAGTTTAGCTAATGAAGATTCATTTAGCTGCATCATCAACTCTTCGAAATTATTTAAGTAAAATAAATCGAAGTCAAAGTCCTGCAAAAAACTGTCTACTCTAGATAACAAATAATCTGTATCTTCTACTCGATGTCTTTTGATCAGCTTCATTTTCAAGCTTTCTAATTCATCAATAAGGAATAAATAAAAATCATGAATTATTAAATAATTTACTGATATTGCTTTGCCTTCAAAATCACGCACTTCATATTCTTTTATATTATTTATATCATATTTTATAATACTCTTTTCACCAAACAACATGTTGTCATCCCCTATGGTTAAAACAATAATATAATTATCAAAAAATTTTCTGTCTAGTAGATAGCTGATATTTAAATTCATTTTACCATGATTCTCCTTTATTGTCTATCTTTATGATCATGCTTCTCTTTGTAATAAATTATGCAGCAAAAGATGAATTATGATATCAATAAATATTTTGGAACCGTCCCTAAAAATTGGTCTCTAAATATTTACTATTCATGGTTTTGGTGTAAGCAGGTTATTTAGGTTTATTAGAATGGCACGAGTTACTGCTGCTGCCTATATTTGTCAAGCTGACTTGCTTAAAAAATAGTCCGGTAAAGCCGGGCGGCTTATCTACTTAAGGCTGCTGGGCTTTTTTGTTTTTTCTTGTATTCCCATATAATGAAACCACAAACACGCCGCAGCAGTTTTTTGAAGGAGGTGGTCTGAGATTTTAAGCGGTGTGGGGAAAATGAAGGGAGGTGAAAAAATATGGCGATAGTTTCAACACCGTTAAACTCTAGTCTTCGCATCGTTGTGGTAGCCGGTAAGGATGAGAATAATAAAACCATCTATAAAACCAGGTCTTTCAACAATGTAAAGACTAGCGCCGCTGACGAGGATCTGATGAGCATAGCGACTCAGTTAGCAGACATTCAGATTCATCCGGTATATGCGTTTCGCCGGACAGTGGAAAGTGAACTTAGCGAAATAGTCTAGGAAATGGTAAATCTAATCTATAAAATCTTGAGGGGAGGTGAAAAATGTGGATACGAATCTGGAGCTTGTTTTTAGGAATACGGCAGGCAAAAGTGCCAAGATTTCGGTGCAGGACCCTAAGGATGACCTTACTGCCGATGAAGTCCAGGCCTTGATGGATAACATTGTAGCAAAAAATGTATTTGAAACGGCCGGCGGCGACCTGATTGAAGCGGTAGAAGCCCGCCTTATACAGAAAGAAGTTGTACAGCTTATCGGTTAGTTAGAAAAATCTCGGCCGGGCACTGGATGTGTCCGGCTAAACTACTATGGAAAGGAGGATTTTTATGGATGAGTTGGTTGCTCATGTAGCTAATGTGGGATTTCCCATTGCCGTTTCCATTTACCTTTTGGTAAGAGTGGAAACTAAGATTGAAAGCCTCACCTGCAGCATCTATGAGCTGGCCAAGGTTATCGAAGGCATAAAGAATTAGTTGGAAAAATATCATTAATTTTAGAGGAGTGGTCATATGGAAAGACTTTACCCGAGATTTATAGTAATACATCATACGGCAGGTTTCGATGTGCCGGCGCTCACTATAGATAAGTACCATGCCGAAAGGGGTTTTGGCATAAAGATTGCCTCACCTAAGCCTCTGGTGGAAGAATATGCAAGGAGAGGTTTTAAGTGTGTTTCGGACGGAGTTATAGTAAGTATTGGATATCACTATCTAATCCGAGCCGATGGTTGTGTGGAAAAAGGCAGGCCGGATTTTGCAAGGGGAGCTCACTGCACAGCTCAGAGCATGAATTTTCAATCTATCGGGGTAACGCTCACCGGCAACTTTGACTCCAAGGACAATCCTTCCGGCAAGAAAGGGCATATTGCACCTACGGCAGGGCAAATTGAGGCTTTGAAAAAGCTCGTTTTTTACCTGATGGAGATATATCAGATTCCAGAGGAGAACGTAATCGGGCATAAGCAGGTAAGGAATGCTTCCACTAGTTGTCCGGGAGATAGGTTTGAATTTAAGGTATGACGCCGCCTATATTTTTTTACCTTGACATCGAACATATGTTTGGTTTATAATGGAATTGCTTTCGCCTCTTGCAAAATATTTTGATTACTATGTTGGGGGTATAGTTTATGGATATGAAAGAGATTTTAGAGAATGGCCTTGCTGCTTTGTTCCCGGTATATAATGAAGGCAATGTTACTATGATTTTTACCGGTGACGGCGAACAGTTATTGGTCAGAAGAACCTGTAAAACGGTTTTAAAAAACCTGGCTAGGTTTTATGGTATAGACCTTACTGCGGTTCGAGAACACTACGGCAATTTCATCAATAAGAAACAGGGTGTGCCCATCCCTATGGCAGTTAATCTGTTGCTTATACCGGTCAAGGTCAGAAAGAGTCCCCTGGGCGAAAATGACGGTACTTTTGGGTATGTGAACTTTCGGGAGATTAAACAAGTTGCCGATGCTGCAGATGGAAAATGCAGTATCACTTTTCGATGTGATAAAAGCCTTCTTGTGCTTGTGAGCCAATCCACTATGAGGGAATATATGAAAAATGCGCAGCTTGCGGAAAATATTTTCCTAAATCAGCATTTTCACGGATATGATGAAGCTGTAGGCAGGTCTTGGGAAAACTCGTTAGAGCATAATGAGGTATTGCTTAGGGAGTATCTTTTAAAACTACTGATGGAAATAATTGATTTGCAAAGGAATCAGGCCTTAAAATAGGGCCTGATTTTTATTTTTGAGTTTTATTAAAGTTGTAGGTCTAATAGTCTGAAAATGGCTTTAAAAAATATTGACTTTCTTTGACCTTTGTAGTATTATAGAATAAGAAAAAACAGGAAGAAAGGATGGTGACAGCCTTGGATCTTAATAAATATACTCAAAAATCTCAAGAAGCCATTTTGAATGCTCAAAATCTTGCATTAGAGCATCATCATCAGGAAATGACTTCAAAGCATTTACTTCACGCCCTTGTATTTCAGAAGGACGGTATTGTACCGCTGATTATAGAAAGAGCGGGAGTCAATATCAATCAAGTTAAATCATTGGCCGAAGACCTGTTAAAACGTATACCTTCGGTTCACGGTTATGATGGACCATTGGCCATGAATGCAAATCTTGCCAGGGTTTTTATCCGGGCAGAGCGCGAAGCTCAAAACATGAAGGATGAATTTGTAAGTGTCGAGCACCTGCTTCTGGCATTGTTGGAAGAAGGTGACACAGATGTAAGGAATGCCTTAAAAAAGGTAGGCCTGGATAGGGTAGCCATACTGACAGGTCTAAAACAAGTTCGCGGCAGTCAGCAGGTTACCAGTGAAAATCCCGAAGCTACTTATAATGCTCTTGAAAAATACGGCCGAGACCTTACTCGCTTGGCTCGCGACGGCAAGCTTGACCCGGTTATTGGTAGAGATGACGAGATAAGGCGGGTCATCGAGATTCTGTCAAGACGAACAAAAAACAACCCTGTTCTCATAGGTGAAGCCGGCGTAGGAAAAACTGCCATAGTAGAAGGTCTTGCCCGACGCATCGTGGCAGGGGATGTTCCGGAAGGATTAAAGAATAAACAGATAATAGCCTTAGATATGGGCTCCCTTATAGCCGGAGCAAAATTCAGAGGAGAATTTGAAGAAAGGCTTAAGGCGGTTCTACAGGAAGTGCAGGAGTCGGACGGTCAAATCATACTCTTTATCGATGAGCTTCATACCGTAGTCGGTGCCGGTGCTGCCGAGGGGGCTTTGGATGCCGGGAATATCTTAAAACCCTTGTTGGCACGCGGAGAGCTTAGGGTTATCGGTGCTACCACTATTGATGAGTACCGTAAATACATCGAAAAAGATGCTGCTCTTGAACGCCGTTTCCAGCCGGTAATGGTCAATCCCCCATCGGTGGAAGATACTATTTCCATCTTGAGAGGCCTTAAAGAAAGATATGAGGTGTTCCACGGTGTCCGGATAAAGGACAATGCCATAGTCGCAGCCGCAACACTTTCAGATAGATATATCACCGATCGTTTCCTGCCGGACAAGGCTATCGACTTAATGGATGAAGCTGCGGCTCGCCTTCGCACTGAAATTGACAGCATGCCCGTAGAACTTGATGAAATAAAACGTAAAATAATTCAGCTTCAGATTGAAGAAACTGCATTGAAGAAGGAAAAGGACGAAGCATCGCTTAAGAGGCTTGAAAAGATACAAGAGGAAATGAGGAAACTGCAAGATGAGTTTGACAGGCTAAATGTCCTGTGGCAGCAAGAAAAGGAAGAAATAAGCAGGATTCATAAAATAAAATCGGAAATTGAAAAGGTAAAGCTTGAAATTGAAAAGGCAGAACGTGAATATGACCTTAATAAAGTTGCAGAGCTTAAGTTCGGAAGGCTGAATGAACTTGAAAGGCAGTTAAAAGCTGAAGAGGAGGCCATCCGACAAAGGCAGAAAGAAGGCGGACTTTTAAAGGAAGAGGTAGACGAGGAAGAAATTGCAAGGGTGGTCAGTCAGTGGACCGGTGTTCCCGTTGACAAGCTCCTTGAAGGTGAAAAAGAAAAGCTGCTTCACCTGGAAGATATACTGCACCGCCGGGTAGTCGGTCAGGATGAAGCGGTTAAGGCCGTTGCAGATGCCATACTGCGTGCCAGGGCCGGTATCAAAGACCCGTCAAGACCTATTGGAAGCTTTATATTCCTCGGTCCTACCGGTGTTGGCAAGACTGAACTGGCTAAGGCTTTGGCGGAGGCCTTGTTTGATGATGAGAGAAATATTATCCGGATAGATATGTCTGAATACATGGAAAAACATGCAGTCTCAAGACTTATAGGAGCGCCTCCGGGATATGTGGGCTATGAAGAAGGCGGGCAGCTCACTGAAGCTGTGCGCACACACCCCTATTCCGTAATACTCTTTGATGAAATTGAAAAGGCTCATAATGACGTATTTAATGTGCTTCTCCAGATATTAGACGACGGTCGGCTTACCGACGGCAAGGGCCGTACCATAAACTTTAAAAACACCGTATTGATTATGACATCGAATATTGGAAGTCAGGAAATTCTTGAATACCAATCCTCGAGAGATAAAAACTTTTCACAAATTAAAGAGAAGGTTTTGAATTTATTAAAACACTACTTTAAACCGGAGTTTTTAAACCGCGTTGATGAGATAATAGTATTCCATCCCTTAGAGCCTGAGCATGTGGAGAAAATTGCCGAGCTGCTTTTGAATAATTTTGCTCAAAGGGTAAAGAATACTGCAGGAATTAATTTGACATGGTCGGAAAAATCCGTAAGGTATTTAGCTGAGAAGGGCTATGATCCGCTGTTCGGAGCTCGGCCGTTGAAGCGGCTAATACAGCAAGAAATAGAAACACCTTTAAGCCGGAAAATTATTGAGGGAGTAAAACCCGGAGAAGTGATAAACATCGATGAAATCTTAAAAGTTGGTTGAGGGTTTATTAAGACAGTAAAGGCAGTTCCTTAGTTTCGGAACTGCCTTTCTTTTTTTACTGTAAAGTCGGATTTATAATTTTTCTCCAGTCCAAATCTCCCCGCATCAATCCTTTTATAAGTATCTCCGCTGTTGCGATGTTAGTTGCCAACGGCACATTGTGAACATCGCACACTCGAAGGAGTGCATTTATATCAGGTTCATGAGGCTGAGAAGTCAACGGATCCCTCATAAATATTACCATATCTATACCTTCGTCAGCTACCATCCCGCCAATCTGCTGATCCCCGCCCAAAGGCCCGGATTGGACGCGTTCAACCTTCAAGTCTGTTGCTTCCATTATCCTTTTGCCTGTGGTGCCTGTTGCATAAAGCTTATGAGGTTTTAAGATGTCTTCATAAGCAATAGCAAACTCTACCATCTTCTCTTTTTTTGCATCATGTGCTATAAGTGCTATATTCATATATACAACCCCCGTTTTTAATTTTTGCTAAAACCGTCTATGTGTTCTGCGATCTATGACACCATGTTCTACCGATGGTGTAGCTTGTACAGGCTGCGGAAACAGATTCATGAGCTGGTATATTTCGGGCGGAACATCTGTGCTTACATTAAGGCCCAGTCCGCGAGCCACATCTACATTTATTGGGAAATCATGTGTCCAAATGCCCTGTGTCAATATCTCTGCTATGTTTTTCTTCTCATCGAAAGAATATCTGTCCGGAAGCAAATCCAGTATGCCATTTTTCAGCTGACTTATAGCCTTCTGGGAAATATCCGCTAAAATCAGCGTTTCATCACTGATGCTTGCCATAGGCTTTTGTTTTAGGACATTAACAATCGATGGAGCAGGATACTGGCCTAACTGCGGGTCTACCGGGCCCAGCATGGCATTATCTCCCATAACTATCTCGTCGGCGGCCAGTGCGATTAGAGTGCCGCCGGACATGGCATAGTGGGGGATAAACACTCTAACTTTTCCCTTATGCAGTTTTAAAGCTCTGGCTATTTGAAGTGCTGCTAATGCCACTCCTCCCGGGGTATGCAAGATCATATCTATGGGCATATTGGGGTCAGTCATCTGTATTGCGCGTATAATTTTTTCCGAATCATTGATATCAATATAGCGCATTACCGGAAAACCCAGTATACTCATGGTCTCTTGCCGATGTATAAGGGTAATTACTCTGGATTTGTTTTTTTCTTCGATTTTAGATATCAATCTTTGGCGCGACATTTTTAGCATTCCCTGAGTAACTACAGGCTGCAATGCTGAAATCATAAAAAATAACATTAGCATATCAAGAAACATTCTTACACAGCCCCTTTCTTGCATATTCTTTCCTACATTATATCAGATAACCAGTTTTTGGGCAAAGCAAATGACAGCATCTGCTGTCATAAGGCCAAAGGGACGGTTCCAAAATATTCATGAATATTTTAGAACCGTCCCCGATTATTCATTCGTATCGCAATGCTTCGATAGGTTTTAGGCTGCTGGCTTTGTTGGCGGGATATATTCCGAAGAATACTCCGACCAGCATGGAAAAACCAAAGGCGATGGCTGTCACTGAGTAGGTTGTTTTCGCATTTATTCCAATTAACTGGGCTATTCCCCTGCTTAATAAAACTCCAATGATGATGCCTATGATTCCACCGATGCCGCTGATTACCAGCGACTCTATCAGAAACTGGCTCATTATATCCCGCTTTCTTGCGCCAAGGGCTTTTCTGATACCTATTTCCCTTGTGCGCTCAGTTACAGACACCAGCATAATATTCATAATTCCGATTCCGCCGACCAGAAGTGAGATAGCCGCAATACCGCCCAACATCATAGTAAGTGTTCCCGTGGTCTGGTTTATTGTATCAAGCATCTCAGTCTGGTCAAGAATTCTGTAGCTTTGAAAATCGCTATCGGAGCTTGTCTTAAACATGCGGGAAAGCTTGGAGGATATTTCTTCAGTTGCTTGGCTTACAGTATCCTTGGATGCGGCTTGGATATATAGTACTCTTACGCCTCTGCTCTGTAAAAGCCTTTCGGCTACGGTTATCGGAATGTATATCTCTTCATCGTTGGATCCCATCATGGAGCTGGAAGATTCAAGAATGCCGACTACTTTAAAAATCTGGCCTCCTATTTTTACTTCCTGCCCGATAGGATTTACTAATCCGAAAAGGTCTTCTGCTATTTGTGAACCAAGAATCGCTACTTTTTGGCGCATGTTAACATCGGCCGGTGTTATAAATCTGCCCTGTGACAATTTGTAGTTTCTTACAGTCAGAAAGTCGGCATTTGTTCCTTGAATCTGAACACTGCTGTTTTTGTTGGCGTGTTTTACCGTAGCATTTCCGGTCACTACCGGGGCCACCCCGCTGATGTAAGGACTTTCCGCAAATTCCATGGCGTCTTTATAGCTTAGGGTGGTATTTGCTCCTCTTCCCATTATATTTACGGTAAGCAGGTTTGAACCTAAGCTTTGGATTTGTTCGGTTACCTGCGAAGTGGCTCCCTGACCTATGGAAACAAGAGCAATAACCGATGTTACTCCTATAATTATGCCGAGCATGGTTAAAAACGACCGCAGTTTATTATCTAAAATGCCTCTTAGGGCTATTTTTATGGTCTGGAGTGTATCCATTTATCCGACCACCTTTACATCATTTACTATTTTGCCGTCTTGAATGTGGACATTTCTTTCGGCTTGATTTGCTACACTTATATCATGTGTTATAAGGATGATAGTTTTTCCGCTTAAATGCAATTCTTTTAATATCTCCATGATTTCGCGGCCGGATTTTGTATCAAGGTTGCCTGTGGGCTCATCCGCCAATATAATCGGCGGGTCCGTAGACAGTGCTCGAGCTATGGCAACTCTCTGCTGCTGACCTCCGGAAAGTTCGGATGGTTTATGGTGTATCCTGTTGCCCAATCCTACTGCATTTAGCATTTCAACGGCACGCTCCCTTCTGACCGAGCCTTTTTTCCCCGCATAGGTAAGCGGCAGTTCCACATTTTCCACTGCATCAAGCTTGGGAAGCAGGTTGAAACTCTGGAATACAAATCCTATATGCCGGTTGCGTATGACTGCAAGCTGATCATCGTTTAGCTTGGATATATCTTTATCTTCAAATATATATGTACCATCGCTCGGCGTATCAAGGCATCCTAAAATATTCATCATTGTTGATTTTCCTGAGCCGGAGGGACCTACAATTGCCACGAATTCTCTGTTTTCGATTTGCAGTGTCACGCCGTCAAGTGCGTGCACGGCTGTGTCACCTCTTTTATATATTTTATAGATGTTTTCTAAGCTTATAAGCATATGATTACCTCCGATTACCCATTCCACCGCCACCACCTGACGGCATTGGTCCCATCGGTGCCATTTGGCCTGCAGGTTGGTTGTCAAATCTGGTGCTGTTGCTGCTGCTTGTAGAATTAGATAGTAAAACTCTGTCTCCTTGCTTTACGCCGCTTACAATTTCTACATACTCATCGTTGCTGATGCCGGTCTCAACTTCCACCATATTGCTCGAAGACGTTTCTCCGTTATTTGAGGCCAGCATAACATAGCTCTTGTTATTTCGATATTGTATCGCTGTTATAGGCAGCATAAGGACATCTTGTTTGCTGGCTACGACCATCTCCACATCAACAGTCATGCCTGCTTTAAGTTCATCAACTTTATCTGTGGTTATTGTAACATCGAAAGTTGAAACATTGTTTTGGCTTTGACCCTGCTCTGCAATTTTTTCTACCCGACCCTCAAATACCTGATCCGGTACGGCCTCTGCCGTTATTTTAACAGGCATGCCAATCTCAACATTGTTAATGTCAAGTTCATCTACAGGCAATACTACCTGCATTTTTGCATAGTTTACAATAACCGCTGCAGGGTCGCTGCTGGAACTGCTGCTTGTGGACGGCCGGATCAGATCACCTTCTCGAACGTTTTGCTCTATAATTGTTCCATCTATGGGAGAATATACAAGAAGATTTTCTAATTGAGACATCTTGGATTTAAGGTCAAGTTCAGCCTGCTGTAAAGTTAACTGCTGTTTTTCTATATCCGTATTGATATCTTTTAAGTCCAGCGAAAATAGCTTCTGACCTTTTTTGACTACTTCACCTTCTTCAGCATATATCTCTTTAACCTTCGAGGATATTTCCGACTTTACATCCACTGCTTCTTCCGGCTCAACCAGGGCCTGTTCCATGCCTTGTTCTTTACCGCTGTCGGTAATAACATACACTTGAACCGCTGTATCCTTTCCATCAACGTAATAGTTGCTGTTCATGGTAATGGTTACATAGTAGTAAATGCTGCCGGTAGATGTAAGTGTGCCTACTGTATCGGTTTTTGTTACTTCGCCTTCTACGGTATATATGGGATCTAAAAACATAACTTCGGCTTTTTGCCCCTGCTTTATATTTTTTATCTGTGACGAAATAAAGGGCACTTTAACCTGACATTTGTTTTGATCTTGTATGGTCGCAAGCACGCTGTTGGCATTTACCGAATCACCAACCTTTACATCAACAGATTTTACGATGCCGTCTTCAGGAGCATATATTACGGCTTTTTGTTTTTGTTCATTTATCTCTTGCAGGTTAATCTGCTGTTGTATCAGGGAAAGTTGAGATTTTTCAAGACTTATTGAAAGGTCTTCATCCTCTAATTCAAAGAGCAGATCACCTTTTTTAACAACATCTCCTTCTTCAAAGTATACTTTTTTTACGGTGCCGTCTACTTTCAGATTAATGGTTTCCTGCTCCATGGGTAAAAGCGTGCCCGAGCCTTTTAAAACCACTTCTAAATCTCCTTTTGTAACTTGGGCTGATGATACTTGCTGTGCCGCTGTTTTTCGCATTGAACTGTTTTTTTGTTTCCAAAAATACCCGGTAAAAATCACTGCAATAATTAAAACACCTATTACTGCTATCTTTATAACTTTTTTTGACAAACGTTCTTCCTCCCTTAAGGTGACAAGTAGTAGCTCCTTTGTCCCCTTTCTTTAAAGTAACTCAAATTAATTTTAGTTTATCCTTTAAAAGCGGATAAATTGTGATGGAAATATGGGATTTTGTGGTGAACGAGAAAAACGTTCCCGCTACCCCTCTAATTAACTCTCTAAGCTTTTTACCAGCATGGTAGCAAAGCTTCCGGGCGGGAGGATAAATCTTATCTTAAGTTTTAGATATCCGGGGTAAATATCATCTTTTGCAAAAGATTGCAGGAGATCTGATGAATCAAAAGGAACCGTCCCTAAAAATTGGGGGATGGTGATGGCGGGGCGGGGGAAGGTTTTGAAGAAGGATTTTCGGATTTTGGTAAGGTTGAAGTCGGATGGTTTTAGGTTCCGCTCGGAGAGGACTTCTAGGACAGCGTCGGTAGCTTTGGAATCTCCTAAGATTTTGTAGGATACGGTTGGGATGTTGAGCTGCTTTAATGTATTTAAAGTATTTTCTTCAAGGGTTTCATAGAAGTAGTAGTCCATAATCCTTCCTTTTATTTTGATGGGGTTTGTTATATATTGGAGGAGTATGCGTTCTAAGCTTTGATTCCACAAAAAGCTTTGATATGCAGAAAAATGCATTGAAAGTTCTTCTTTCGGAATGGCATTGATGGCTTTTACTAATTGATATTTACTTTCTCCCTTGGTAAGAATCTTTACAATGTCTTTTTCGGCTGCTGTGCGGCATAGGGGGAGTATTGCCTGCCAGTCTCCCCACTGTTTTTCTATTGCCCTTTTTCTTTCCTTCTCTTTGCCTCTGTCTTCCGGGTATATGCTGGTTAAGTAAAGTTTCAAGGCACCCTTGTAATGTTTTCTTATAATCCTTTCCGCTAAAAACTCTTCAGGATTTATTACACTGCCAAAGCGCTGATCATCAAAGTAATTTGGAAAGCCGTAGCGGGCAACTTCATTTAAGCGCTTTGCTACTGATGTTTTTTGTGCTGTCGGTATTTTCCTAAGTGTCAATTCAAAGTAATTTCCTTTTAATATTGCGGGAGATACATAGTCATCCGCAAAACCTATAAAGGTAAGCTTGATTTTTGGCATATTGAAAGAAAGGTCATACTCCCTGGGCACGGAGATATATTGATATGTGAGAGCATGCCGGTCTTTTCGGCCTCCATATCCTATCCGTGCCATGGGCATCTTGTTTTGCCGGGCAATAGCCAAAAGTGCATCCATGGTATTCCAATGGCGTTTTTCCAGAAGGTATATGCGGTATGCACCATCATCCTTGATTTCTAAATCTATCAGTTCCTTTACGATAAAGTCCTCAGTTGTTGCTTTTATTTTCAATTACATCATCCTCTTTATTACTTGCCATTTTGCCCAGCAGGTCTTCTACAAACTGTTTGGCGGTTCGGCCGGAGCGGCTGTTATGCCAAAGCTCCCATTTTAGTGCCATTTCACGAAGTTGTTTGGGCTCTATGTTTATACCTTTGCTTTCGGCTATGCCCTCGACTATGTCAAGATATTTTTCCTGGTCGGGAGAAAGGTATACTACCGTAATGCCAAAGCGATCCGATAGGGAAAGTTTTTCTTGAAGCGTATCCTGGGCTTTTGCCTCATCTTCGGCCCGGTCACTGTGAAATTCCCGGATAAGATGGCGGCGGTTAGAGGTTGCGTATATCAGTACATTTTCCGGAGCCGGTTCCAAACTTCCTTCCAGAATGGCTTTTAAATACTTGTATTCTGTCTCGTGTTCTTCAAAGGAAAGGTCGTCTACAAAAATAATAAAGCGGTAGGGACGGTCTCTCAGTTCTGCAACGATATTGGAAAGGTCTATTAACCGGTCTTTGGTTACTTCCACCATTCGCAAGCCATCTTCTCCGAATTCATGGATTAATGCCTTAATCGTAGAAGACTTGCCGGTGCCTCTGTCCCCGTATAGCAGCATGTTGTTTGCTCCAAAGCCTTGGACAAACTGTCGGGTATTTCGCAATACTTCATTTTTCTGTTCTTCATAACCGATAAGGTTTTCCAACAGAATGGGGTCCGGTTCCGGTATGCCAACAAGTTTGCCGCCGTTTTCGGTATCTACCCATTTGAAAGCCCAGTATCTGGCAAACTTTCCACAGCCCGTATTCTTATAGAATTTTGCCAAGTCGCTGATATTTTTATTCCAAGCCGGGGAATTATTCAACAGTATTTTTATTTTTTGTTTTTGTTCATAATAGGTTTTGGGGTATGGAAAAGATTTACTGCCTTTCATAGTAAGCATTGCGGTAAAATCTGTGCATTGAGCTGACTTTTCTTGTATATGGGAAGTAAATGCCATAAAATTGAAATCGTGTAATATCTTCAATAGCGCTAAATCCCTTTCTGCAAGTTCTATAAGCGGCTGCTCTATTTCATGTAATCCGATTTTTTCACATCTGAGGCTAAAAGGGTTTTCATCTGCAAGAATAAGATTTAAGATATGGTCTTGCCAAAGGTTGCCCACTAAAGGTTCCCCACAAATTTTGTTTTCTTCTATAAGGCTGCTTAAAAAATCGTGGTATACTGAAACAAGAGCCGGTATAGGCTTTTCTTCCGAGGTAATTTCAAGCATTTTTAAATATTTCTTAACAATTTGGTCATTTAGAAGAAGGTTTCTATAAATAACCAGGGAATTTGCAGCTAGCTGTGTGTCAAATATTTGTTGTTGAATTTTATTCATATGTATCTCCTTTCAATCACTGTGTTAATTAGCTGTTATGTCATTTAGTACCGGATTTTGACCTCTGGCTCTTTCAACCAGGCCCACATCTATAACAGTCGTTAAAATTTCGGGGCTCTCATCACTTTCAGCAAGTATTTTGCCCCAAGGGTCTACAACCATAGACATGCCTGAACATGCACCGGTCCGGGGTTTGCCCGCAGAATTTACTGCTACAACAAAAAATTGATTTTCAATGGCTCTTACTATGTTTAAAAGCTTCCAGTGAATTTCTCGAAGCTTCGGCCATTTTCCTAAAACAAAGAGAACTTTTGCACCTTTAAGAGCCGACTGTCTTACAACTTCTGGAAATCTTAAATCACAACCCGGGATAATCCCACAGCTGATGCCGTCTAAATCAAATATACAGCTTTCGGGCTGCATTTCATTAGCTTGATTACAGCTTGCAATAATATGACCTTGTCTGTCTACCGCATATGCGGTATCAAAGGTGCAGGAAGTCACTATATTGACGGAGTTTTGCGCTGCCAGCTTTTGTAATTGATTTACGGCAGCGGCTTCCTGCTCATTTGAGCCGGCTGCCAAGATTGCAGGCAGAACCAGCACATTAGGCTTTTTTCGACGGTTTAAAGCCTTGCTTATCATGATTTCGGCTTGACTCAAATTCGCCTTAAAATCGCGGTAAATTGTATCAGTTTGAAGTAATGATATCTTTAGTTCAATATGTTCCAACTTATATCCGCTTCCTTTAAAAGATTAATCAAAAAGCTTTACTCGATTATATCAAAAATAAAGCGCTTTTGTATAATATTTCTGCAAAATTTATGTTATTTACTCTGTGTTGGCAATGTGATAGGATACTGTTTGAGCATATAAATTTCGAAATTAAAAATCAGATGTGCAGTCTATTGTTGCTTATGTCATTGATTTTGAAAGGAGCATGTATAATTATGCAGTTTTTGCGACATTTTAAACTTCAGCAATCGAAGAATATTGTTTTACTTTTATTATCGTTTTTTATGCTCACTTTAAATTTTCCCGCACCTTCATTTGCTGCACAGAATTTACCGACAGAGCAAAAGGACTCGTTGACTGTTCTATGTTATCATCATATTGTTCCTGAGGAATCACCGATAAATACGAATGCTATTATTTCTGTTTCGGAATTTGAGCAGCAGATGAAATATCTATATGAACATGGTTATTATACTGCAAAATTAAATGATATTGAGGAGTTTTTGTATACCAAGAAGGCACTTCCGGAAAATACGGTGCTTATTACATTTGATGACGGTTATGAATCCAATTATACATATGCTTATCCCATATTAAAAAAATACGGTTTAAATGCATTAATTTTTTTGATAGGCGGCAGCATAGAAAGTAAGCCGCAAGACTTAAAAATCATCCCAAAGCTTTCTTTTGACCAAATACGTGAAATGACCGACAGCGGTCTTATAGAGTTTGGCAGCCACACTTTTAATGCTCATTATCTTATAAATGAAGAATCTGCTTTTGTTGCTATGAGTCAGGAGTTGTTATATGAAGACTTTGACAATATGAATGAATTTTTCGACCAAATCGGCTCTCCGAAAATCAAAAGTATTGCATATCCTTATGGCAAGTTTAATGAGATGTCAATAGCCGCTTCAAGGTTAAACGGCTACAGCCTTGGGTTTACTGTTAATCAGGGTTTTGTATATCAAGATGCTTGTCCCATGGCTTTAAATCGGATAATTGTGCTGCCCGGTACGACTTTGGAGAAATTTAAAGTTTTAATTCACGATAATTCTTTTGTTCTTCCGGAATACTTTGACGGTTCAGTCGTGCTCCGCTTGGATTCTGCAACTGCGTATCGGAATAAAAGGCCGGTGCAGCTGGATACTGCCGCAGCTTTTGTAGATGGAAAATTTACGGCACCGCTGAATTTCTTTGTGAAAAATTTGGGGTGGAATCTGCTTTGGGATTCTAATTCGCATAAAGTTACAAAGCAGCTCACCAATCAAACGGAAAAATGGTTTACGGTTCCAACTTATTTGGCAGGCGAACAGGTAATGGTGCCCGTAAGGGAACTGGCAGAGGCCATGGGATACGAGGTAATATGGCATCAGGATGATAAGACAGTTGAAATAAAATGAGGTGTAAGCAATGAAAAGTCAAAAACCTGCACGCATCGATAAAATCCTTGCTTCATGCGGCTACGGCAGCCGAAAGGATGTTAAGAAACTTATTAAATCGGGCCAAGTGTCGATAAACGGTGTGATTATCAATGATGCCGGCACTTTGGTGAATCCCTCTCTTGATGAGATAATCGTGGCAGGGGAATGTATTTTGTATGAAGATAATGTATATATTATGATGAACAAGCCCCAGGATGTTGTTTCTTCAACCTATGATGATTTTGAAACAACTGTCATTGATTTGCTGGAAGGGGAATATTTCCATCGAAAACTATTCCCGGTAGGCAGGCTTGATAAAGATGCCGAAGGGCTTATATTCTTAACCGATGACGGTAAGATGGCCCATCGGCTTCTGTCACCTAAAAATCGGGTACCTAAAACCTATTATGTAGAAGTTCGGGGAAGGCTTGATGAAAGTGATATTAAAGCCTTTGCCGCAGGTATGGAACTTGAAGATTTTACGGCACTACCTGCAGAACTTGATATTTTGGAAAAAAATAATATTTCAAGTGCATATGTTACCATATATGAAGGCAAATTTCATCAGATAAAGCGGATGATGAAGGCCAGGGGTAAGGAGGTTATTTATCTAAAGCGGCTGTCTCTTGGGCCGTTAAGGCTCGATGAAGAGCTTGAGCCGGGCATGTGGCGCAAGCTCACAAAGGAAGAATTGGATTTGCTAAGAGCTATTTAAAGCTCACGGCACATCAATCTTACTCCCCGGCAACGATGTATAAACCAATCACAAACTTCTGCAAGAGGGTATACCCATAATGAGGTAATTTTTAGACCACAATTTTAATATATGACTGATGAATTTATGCTTTTAATATCCTTACAGCCTGTGAGAATCATGGCCTGTTTTAACTCATTTGCCATTGTTTCCAATACCAGTCGCACACCTTCAGCTCCGCCGCCAAAAGCGCCGATGATGACAGGTCTTCCTACAAGTACCGCATCTGCCCCCAAAGCTAAATATTTCAGCACATCCACACCGGAACGCACTCCTCCGTCGGCGAGAATGGTTATTTTACCCTTCAGCTTATCGGCTATTGCGGGGAGGACTTGTGCAACTCCAGGCGTGCTGTCCAGTATGCGTCCGCCGTGGTTTGATACGACTATTGCAGCAGCCCCCGCCTCCAAAGCCAGCTTTGCCTCATCTACGGTCATGATACCCTTTAATATAAAAGGCAGGTCAACAGCCGATATTATTTCTTTTATTTCCTGAAGATTTTTAGGACCTACTGGCTGTCCCATTAATGCCATGGTCACAAGACCCGCTCCGTCAATATCCATGCCAACGGCAGGGGCATTTATCTCCTCGGCCTGTTTCGCCATTTCAATCACTCTGTGATTTTCCCTGGGTTTTATGATAGGTATTCCATGCCCGTTTTCTTTTTTAATTGCTTCAATACCCGAAGTATAAAATACGGGATTTCCGCCGTCGCCGCACATACCGACAGTTCCCGCATATTTACTGCCTGACATGACCATGCCGATGTACTCGGCCTCAGGTATGGCCCCGCCCATATTGTAATCTGAGCCGGTTATAGGCGCTGAAAGAATCGGCATGGAAAGGTCAATTCCTAAAATATTTGTGGAAATATCCGGAGTCTTTGCATCATGCAGTGTCCTCAGATTAAGCTTTACATTGGCCAGTGCCTCTATGTTTGCCGTAAAAGAAGAACCGGTGCCTATCCCTCCCATTCCGGGAACTTCACCGGCACAAGCTATTCCGTTACAGTTCTTGCATACTCGGCAATAACCTTTCATCTTATCACGCGCTGTTTGTTTTATTTCCTCAAGATTCAATTTGCTTTCACTCCTCGCTTATCTCAATATATATATTTATTATTTCGACAAGCCAAGGTTATTGTCCTGCTAATTCTTCCTGGCAATATTCAAGTATACTACGGCAAATAGCAATTGAGCGTTGCAAAAAATTCTGTCTTTCGCACAGTTTGCAACGCTCTTTATAAATTTTCTCAAGAAATATGTTTTTCGTATTGCCTATTTATCTATCTCTGGACTCTTCCGGAGGCATCACCTTTTGCCAAGTTTTCAACTTCCTTTACTGTCATGTGGTTAAAATCGCCTACGATGGTGTGTTTCAGACAGGAAGCCGCTACGGCAAATTCTACCGCATCCTGTGGAGCATATCCGTTGAGGAGGGCGTAGATTAGACCGCCGCCAAAGGAGTCTCCTCCGCCGACTCTGTCTACTATATGCACTTTATATTTTCTTGAAGTGTATATTTCTTTTCCGTCATAATACATTGCAGACCAGCCGTTGTCAGATGCCGAGTAGCTTTCTCTAAGCGTGATGGCCACACCTTTTAATGAAAACTTATCCATAAGTTTTTTTGCTACTTCCTTATAGCCTTCTTTGCTCAGCTCGCCTTTTGTTACATCAGATTCGGCGGCCTGGATTCCAAAAACATCATGGGCATCCTCTTCGTTTCCGATAGAAATATCCACATACTGCATAAGTTCAGACATGACTATGCGAGCCTTTTCTTTGGACCATAGTTTCTTACGGTAGTTTAAATCACAGCTTACGGTTATACCCATCTTGTTGGCAGTTTTAACTGCTTCCAGGCATGCGGCAGCTACATCATCGCCTAAAGCTGGTGTAATGCCTGTAAAATGGAACCATTTAGCGCCTTCTAAAATCTTTTCCCAGTCAAAATCTCCGGCTTTTGCCTCGGAAATCGATGAATGACTGCGGTCATATACTACAAGTGAAGGCCGCTGAGATGCTCCGATCTCGTTAAAGTAGATTCCTAGGCGCTCTCCGCCCTTTACTATATAGTCGGTATGCACGCCATATCTTCTAAGATGATTTATAGCGGCCTGACCGATAGGATTATCAGGAACTTTTGTTACAAAATAGGCCTCCTCGCCGTAATTTGCCAAGGATGCAGCTACATTAGCTTCACCGCCGCCGTAGGTTACATCAAAGGAATCGGCCTGAACAAACCTTAGGTAATTAGGAGGGGTAAGCCTCAGCATTATTTCACCAAAAGTAACAATTTTATTAGCCAATAAAAACACCTTCCTTTTATAATTATAATTAAATTGAATAAATCAGTGAATGAAATCACTGCTTATTTTCTTGCTGCTTTAATAGCTTCCACAAACTTGCGTGCTGTTTTCTCGACTTCCGCATAGTCTCCTTTTTTAGCTCCTTTAGTCAGTTCACCGCCTACACCTACGGCTTGGCATCCTGCCTTAATCCATTCGCCGACATTTTCCAGGCTTACGCCACCTGTCGGGACAATGGGTGCATAGGGTAGTGGCCCTAATATCGCTTTAATCATCGCTGGACCAAATGCGCTTCCTGGGAAGAACTTGACAAAGTCTGCACCGGATTCCATGACTTCTACGACTTCTCTGATGGACATAGCACCCGGCATACATACCTTTTGGTACCTGTTGCACATTTTTACTACATCAGGATTGAAGTAAGGACTGACTATGAATTCTGCTCCGGCAAGCATTGCTGCTCTTGCGGTTTCCGGATCCATTACGGTGCCAGCTCCGATTAAAATTTCCCCGTTAGGATAAGCTTTGGCAAGTTCAGCTATAACATCAATAGCTCCGGGCACTGTCATGGTTATTTCAATAGCCTCAACACCGCCGGCCTTAACAGCCTCGGCAATCTTTAACGCTTGATCAGCTGATTGGGCTCTTACCACGGCAACAATGCCACAATCTGTAATACGTCTTATAACTTCTAATTTTTTCATAAAAAATCCTCCTTGTTTCATATTACGGTATAGTGTTTCATTATATTACTTATTCTACATAAAATGCAAAAATCCTTCTTTGCTTATTTAATAAAATATAAAAAAGGATTTCATCACTATCGAATTTAATAGCGATGAAATCCTTTTTTGTTTTTCACCTGTGGATTTTAATCTTCTTTTATTGCTTCTGACGGACAGCTTTCCATTGCCTCTCTTGCATCATCTTCAGCATCATCAGGTACTGCATCGACTACCACATCAGCTTTCCCATCGTCATTCCAATCAAAAACCGATGGGCAGGTATCAATACAAAGACCACAACTAATACAAAGATCTTGTTCAACACTTAGTTTCAAGGGAAAGACCTCCTCAAAATGTTTTCTTTGTATATTCTATCACAAATCTCAAGTAATGCAAATATGTTTTTATCTTTTTGCAAAATATTTGCGAATATCAAAAGCTACGGCAGTAATAATTATGATGCCTTTGATAACTTGCTGCCAGTAAGCGGAAACTCCTAGGATAACTAAGCCGTTGCTTAGTACTTCGAATATTAATACGCCGGTGATGATTCCTGATACTCGACCTATGCCGCCGGAAGTGGAGACACCTCCTATGGTGCAGGCTGCTATGGCGTCAAGTTCATACATTAGGCCGTAGTTGTTTGTTGCACCTCCGGTTCTTGCGGCAAGCAGTGCTCCGGCTAAACCGTAAAGGCCGCCGGCTAGTGCATATACTTTAACTAGCGTTGGCTCAACTTTTACTCCGGATACTTCTGCTGCACTGGGATTGCCGCCTATGGCGTATATGTATTTACCAAATTGTGTGTGGTTATACATAAACCAAATTACGGCTACTATTATCGCTGCTATTAAGACTAGGTTGGGTATTAGAAATATTGAGCCTGATGCCAGATTTGTAAAGTCGTCTCTTAGGCCTCCGATGGGCTGTGCATTGGTGTATATGCATGCAAAGCCATATACTATTACTTGCATGCCTAGTGTCGCTATGAATGCAGGTACTTTTAGGTATGCTACTATTGAGCCGTTGATTATGCCTATGATGGTGCCTATGAGTATGGCTAGTAGTATTGGTAATATTATGGGTAAGTTGGGCAGGTTTTCGTATATTTTGTATGCATAGTCAGGCCGTTGCAGCAGGCTTGCGGATATGCATGCTGTAAGGGCTACAACGCGGCCTGCGGAAAGGTCTGTGCCGCGGGTGATTAGTGCTCCGCTTACTCCTAATGCTATTATCATGCGCACTGAGGATATGCGCAGTATGTTGCCTATGTTTGAAAGTGATAGGAAGTTTTTGTTGAGTATGCCTATTGTTAAAAATAATATTAGTAGTACCATGTATATGGCGTTGTTGCTTAATATGGCTTTTAGTTCGCTTGTTTGTAGGCTTGGTTTTGTTTTTGGTTTTGTATTTGTGCTAGCCAATTTATTACCTCCTCTGTGTCTTCTATCTTTTCTTTATGCAAACTGCGTCGCATACTTCATTATTGTTTCTTGGTTTGCTCTTTTGCCGTCTATGAAGCCGCTGACTTTGCCTTCGCACATTACCATTATTCTGTCTGACATGCCTATGAGTTCTGGCATTTCTGAGGATATCATGATTATGCTTTTGCCTTGTCTGGTAAGGTCGGTTATTATGGTGTATATTTCGTATTTTGCTCCTACGTCTATGCCTCGGGTCGGTTCGTCTAGAATTAGAATTTCTGGTTCGGTTAGCAGCCATCTTGAGAATATTGCTTTTTGTTGGTTGCCTCCGGATAGGTATTGTATTTGGGTTTTTATTGATGGGGTTTTTATTTGTAGTTTTTCTACTGCAGCTTTTACTGCTTCGCTGCTGGTTTTTTTGTCTACTATGAAGTTGAGTTTTAGGTATTTGTGCAGTGCTGCGATTAGGACGTTTTCTTCTACGGAAAGCATGGGGAATATGCCTGTTGAGCGCCTGTCTTCGGTTAGTAGTGCTAGGCCTTTTTGTTTGGCGTCAAATGGGTGTTTTATTGTGACTTCTTGGCCTTTTATGTAGATTTTGCCTTTTGATATGTTTCTTATGCCAAAGATGGCTTCTACTAGTTCTGTCCTCTGTGCTCCTACTAGTCCGCCTATGCCTAATACTTCACCGCGTTTTAGGTCAAATGTTACGTTTTTGAATGATCTGGGGTTGATGGAGGTAAGGTCCTCTACTTTCATTATTGTTTCACCCGGTATGCTTTTGCGCGGTGGAAATCTGTGGGTGAGTTCTCTACCTACCATTTTTGTGATTATTGTGTCGATTGTTAGTTCTTGGACAGGCCATGTGCCTATCTTTTTGCCATCTCTCATTATGGTCACTTCGTCAGCTATCTCTAGGATTTCTTCGATTTTGTGGGATATGTATATTATTGCTACACCATGGGCTTTTAGATCTTTGATTATCCGAAATAGGTTTTCTACTTCGTTTTCGGTTAGGGATGATGTGGGTTCGTCCATGATGATTATTTTCGATTTGTATGAAACTGCTTTGGCTATTTCTACTGCTTGTATTTGTGAAACTGATAGTTTTGAGACTAGTGTTGTTGGGTTTATGTCTATTTTTAGTTCTTCCATTAGTGTTTTTGTGTCTTTGTACATTTTTTTGTGGTCTACGCTTGAGATGCCTATGATTTTTTTGGTGGGGAATCTGCCAAGCCAGATGTTTTCCATTACGCTTCTGTGGGGTATCGGCTGGAGTTCTTGGTGTATCATTGAGATGCCGTTTTCTATGGCGTCTTTGGCAGTTTTGAATTCTACTGTTTTTCCGTCTAGGATTATATGGCCTTTGTCTGGGGTGTATAGGCCAAATAGGCATTTCATTAGTGTGGATTTGCCGGCTCCGTTTTCGCCTACTAGGGCGTGGACTGTGCCCGGTTTTAGTTTTAGTGTTACGTTGTCTAGTGCTTGGACTCCGGGAAAGCTTTTTGATATGTTTTGCATTTCTAGTATGTGTTCTTGTGTCATTGTTCTCACCTTTTTTTAAGTTAGATGTGGGTTTGGGGAAATTTAGGGAGTGCATGCACTCCCTAAATTGGTTTTTGTGTTATCTGAATTGGTCCATGTTTTCTTTGGTTACGGGCTGGTATGGTACCCAGCAGTATTTGCCATCGGTTAGGCCTTCAAGTTCGGGGTCTTTGCCTTTGGCTAGTGCGTAGGATATTTCTAGTATTGCGTTGCCTTGGCCTTTGGCATCGTTTAGTACTGTTCCTAGTAGTTTGCCGTCTGCTAGTGCATCAAGGGCCGGTGCTGTGGCGTCTACGCCTATTACGGGCATGTATTTGTCGCCTTGGAAGTAGCCGGCGGCTTTTAGTGCTTCGATTGCTCCTAGGGCCATGTCGTCGTTGTTGGCAAATACTACTTCGATTTTGTCTCCAAAGGCGGAAAGCCATGCGGCCATTTTTTCTTGGCCTTGGGCTCTTTGCCAGTTGCCGGTGTCGCTTGCTAGTTTTTCGGTTTTTATTCCGGCTTCTTCTACGGCTTTGATGGAGTACTCTGTTCTAAGTATTGCGTCTTGGTGGCCGGGTTCTCCTTCTAGCATTACGTATTGCATTATGCCGTCTCCGTTTTTGTCTGCTTCTGGATGGTTTTTCCAGTATTCTACGGCTATGCTGCCTTGCATGGTCCCTGATTCTTCGGCTTTTGCTCCTACGTAGTATAGTTTATCCCATTTGTCCATGTCTTCGGGGACGGGTTCACGGTTGAAGAATACTATGGGTATGTCGGCTTTTTTGGCTTTGTCTATTATGACTGAGGCTGCGGTTCGGTCTACCATGTTTACGTCTATTATGTCGTAGCCTTGGGTTATGAATGTGTCTACTTGGTCGTTTTGGGTCGCTTGTTGCCCTTGGCCGTCTACGGCGTTGATGGTGATTTTGTCGCCTGTGGCTTTGCTCTTTTCTGCCGCGTCTTTTTCTATCGCTTGGCGTACGGTGGAGATGAAGGTGTCATCGAATTTGTAAAGGCATAAGCCTATCTTGATTTCGCTGCCGGCTTTGTCGCCGCCTTCTGCTTGTTTGTTATCTCCTTCTGCAGGTTGACCGCCTCCTCCACAGCCAGCTAGAAGACTTATTAGAAGAACTGACATGAGAATGATTGATATGGTTTTCTTCATACTTGCTTACCCCCTGATAAATAAATTTTGTTTTATATAATTCAGCACCTATTAATTTAATGTGCTGCAATTATCAAAGCAGGTACAGATTATGAAAATCCATATTTCCAATAATGTTGTTTACTTCTTTTAAAACAATTCCCCCTGTTACAGGGCTCAGTGCCGCTGCTGCTGAAACTGCAACGGCATATTTAATACATTCTGTAAGAGGCCAGTTGTTGGAAAGTCCTGCGGCAAATCCGGCTACCATTGCATCACCACAGCCTACGGTGTTTACAGGGCGGATCTTAGGAGGGACTGCCCAGTATGTTTCTTTCGCCAAGCTGCTTGCTACCATTACGCCTTCGGCGCCCAGTGATATTGCAACGATTTCAGGGCCCTTGTCCACAAGTTCTTTTGCAGCAGATGCCAAGTCACCGGTATTGTTAAGTTTTCTTCCTAAAAGCAGCTCCGCTTCTGATTTATTTGGTTTTACTAAAGTAGGAGAACTCTGTATACCTTTAGCCAAATACTCGCCGCTTGTATCGAGTATGACCTTTTTATTTGCATCTTTTGCGATAGATATGAGTTTTGCATATATATCTGTACTAATGCCCCGAGGAGCACTGCCGGAAAGCGTTATCACGTCATATTGCTTAACTGAGCTTGTGTAAAATTCTAAAAACTCATCAAGCTCTTCTTCCGATATATATGGCCCGGGTTCCAATAGTTCTGTATGAATATTTGAGGATAAATCTATAATATTTATGCAGGACCTGGTTTCACCATTTACATGTATAAACTCAAAAGGCATTTTTTGCTCTTTAAGCTGCTGCTCTATAAAAGCTCCTGAAAATCCACCGATAAATCCGGTGACATTTACGGTCTGGTTTAGTGCATTCAGCACCCTTGCTACATTTAATCCCTTTCCGCCGGCAGTTGGTATTACCTCTTTTACTCTCGTCACCGTTCCGGGCTTAAAATTCTCCACGGTATATGCCTTATCTATGGATGCATTTAAGTTTACTGCAAGAATCATTTATGACTCCGCCATTTTAGTTTTAAAAAGGTTGATAATATTTACCGGCGTAGGGTCTACTCCCCGATATATCGGCGCATACAGTGTAATAAAGTCTCCGAGATATACTAGGGAAAACATGCGGCAAAGTCTGTTCGGTCCTTCTGCATAAACCTGTCTTACTTTGCCCATTCTAGAAGATAGCATTTCTGCGGTTATATCCTTGCGTTTTTTAATTTTATGGCTGTCTAGTTCATCATCCCTAAGTAAAATTAAATAAAATTTTGAAATAAGGTCCTCCGGCATATCCCACCCAACGGCTTCATCATGGTGCAAGTTAGGTATGACATTATAAAATGCCATGAGCTTGCTGTTTTCGCCAAACTGATTTTTTATCCTCCAAGCTACTGAATCATAATAGTCAAGTGAGCCGTAAACCAAAGGTATGTATCCATATAGTTCCATAGCTATTTGCTTTGCCAGGTTGTCTTCAACCGGCACATCGACACCATATTTTTGTTTAAGTTCTGAAAATAAGCTTATAAGTTGTTGGATTTCATGGGTCTTATCCGATATCAGGCCAAGTTCTGAAAGTACTGCAAGCATGGGAATAAATATGTATCCTAAGACCCTTCTGGGATGGCCGATATCTTGCGGAACTATGAAACAGGGAATTTGATTTTCGGCACATTTGTCTTGTAAAAGCCCGCCCGCTGTAATTGCAAGCATATATGCGCCTTTTGATTTTACCTGCTCAAAAGCCGAAAGCGTTTCTTCTGTATTTCCCGAATGAGAAATCACAAAAATTAGTGAGTTTTCATCGACATAAGCCGGCACGTTATAACCCTGGTTAATTATTACCGGAATATTAAGTTCATCAAAGAGGTATGACCTCAAAAGCCCTGCAGCCACCGAAGATCCTCCGCCAGTACCTAATATTATAAGTTCATGGAAATTATGCATTGGTTTTTCTATTTTGAAATTTTCAGCTATTTTTAAACCTTCCTCGAACTGCATGTCATACCTTTCCGTTGTAAGTAAAGAACTCATGCTGTCAATTTGTCTGACCTTTTCCACATCATTTAAATCAATCAATTTGCTGCCTCCTCTATGCCTTGTTATATGAACCTGCTATATAAATTTTAGATTTTACTACCTCTTTTACCGACTCTATCGCAGGTTTAAAATATTTTCTCGGGTCGGTTTCGTCTGGTTTTAGTGAAAAGGATTCTTTAAGTTTTGCTGCAAATGCAATTTTAATATCTGTTGCAATGTTGATTTTGCATATTCCGCACTCGACGGCTTGCTTAATATCAACTTCGGGCACGCCTGAGCATCCGTGCAAAACCAGCGGAATGCTTACAACTTTGCGGATATTTCGGATAATGTCAAAGTGAATTTTGGGAGTTCCTTTGTAAATTCCATGGGCTGTGCCTACAGCAATTGCTAATGAATCTACACCTGTTCTTTTTACAAATTCCTCTGCCTCCATAGGGTCTGTTAGCAACTCTGTGCTCGAAGAAATATTCTCCTCTACTCCGGAAATATGGCCAAGCTCTGCCTCAACTTGGACATGCTTTTTATGTGCATATTCGACTACCTGCTTAACCAATGACACATTTTCTTCAAAGGGCAGCATAGAACCATCGATCATTACCGATGTATAGCCGATATCTATACACTTTATTGCAAGGTCCGCCGAATTTCCATGGTCAAGATGTAAGGCTATGGGAATGTTTGCAGCCTTTGATGCTGTTTCGGCCATGGCAACAAGGTAATCTATGCCTGCATACTCACAGGTTCCCGGAGTTGTTTGTAATATCAACGGGCTTTGTTCTGCTTCGGCAGTTTCAACCACGGCTTTTAGCGTTTCAAGATTATGAATATTAAAAGCTGCTATTGCATACTTATTTTGTTGAGCCTTTTGCAGCATTTCTTTAGAAGATACCAGCATTATATCGCCTCCAACTTATAAAATACCCAGGTTTATCATGGCTAAAGCTGCGGCTCCGACCGTACCCGACTCGCTTTTCAGTTTGGCCGGAATAATAGGGAGTTTATTTCTCAATATTCTCATAGAATGTTCATCAAAATATTTTTGCAGTGGATTAAATAGTTTATCTCCCATTAGCGAGACGCCGCCGCCGATAATAATTACTTCAGGATTTATCAAGTGTGCAAAGGTGGCAAGGCCAATCCCTAAAAGCTCTGCAGTTTCGTCTATTACCAGTTGAGCGAGCTCATCGCCCTTTTCCCATGCTTGTGATAAGGTCTTTGTTGTAATTTTATCTAAATCCCCATCAACCATTGAAGTCATCACCGTATTATGGCCTTCAAGGATGTATTTTTGTGTCCGCCGGACAATTCCCGGTGCTGAGGCATACATTTCTAAACAGCCTCGATTTCCGCAATTACAGTAAAGGCCATCTTTTACTATAGTAATATGGCCGATTTCACCGGCACTGAGAGAATGACCTCTATAGATTTTACCGTCAAGAATTATTCCTGAACCGATGCCGGTGCCCAATGTTATACAGATTAAATTATCGATTCCGACACCGGCACCAAAATGCTTTTCGCCAAGAGCTGCCGTTCTTACGTCATTATCCATACATACAGGAACATCAAACTCATTTTGAAATTGTTCCAGCACAGGTATGTTTTGCCATCCTAAATTACCGGCAAAAAGGGACATGCCCTTATCTATATCAACCAGGCCCGGAATTCCCAGGCCTATTCCGACAATTTTAGAACCTGCAGCATTATTTATTAGTTTGTGAATTTCTCTTTTCATATTGCCTATCACGTATTCGGGCCCTTTTTGTGCTTCTGTTGGAATGATAGTACTGTTTATGATTTCGCCCTTTTCATTTACCAAGGCTGAGGCAATATTCGTACCTCCTAAATCGACGCCGATAAAATACATTTTTATCCCTCCGCTTTAGACTTAAAGGATAGCTGTCATTACCACATCGGCAGCTCCCTTAACAGTGGCCACTTCACCCATATCTGAAAATTCAATTTCACACAAACTGAAACTATTCTCCAGTGACCGTGTTTTTACTGTATCTAAAATAGTATCTTCAATAAAAGCCCTTGCTCGGACTATTCCCCCTCCAATCGTCAAAAGCTCAGGGTTAAATGTGTTGATGGTGTTAGCAATACCTATACCAAGGTATCGCGCCACCTGTCTTAAAATCCTGCCGGCCAGTACATCGCCTTTTTCTGCTGCTTTGTAAATAATCTCAGGGGTTATTTCATCAAGATTGCCCCCTGCCATATCTTGGGCAACTGATGACCTGCCTTCTTTAATTGATTTAACCATGGCTTTGACCAGTGCATTTTCCGAAACAAGCGACTCCAAGCATCCATAGTTGCCGCAGCTGCACAAAGGACCTCCCACGTCGATTGTTGTATGGCCGATTTCACCGGCACTGTCTCCGTGGCCGCGATAAAGTTTGCCCTCTATAAAAATGGCAGAACCCACACCGTATCCGACCTTTAAAAAGACCATGTTTTCAACGCTGCGTGCCGTGCCATAGTGAAACTCACCTATAGCCATAGCCCTCACGTCATTTTCTACAAATGTAGGAATGCCTATCTTTTCTTCTACAATGTACTTAATGGGTACATTTCGCCAGCCTAGGTTCGGTGCGAATATGGATATACCTTCTTTTGACTTTACCGGTCCGTGGACAACTACACCAATGCCAAGTATATCGGTTTTAGATTCTTGCTTTAAATCTGAGATAGTTGTAAGCATAAGCTCCAATATATCATCCTTGGGCACTTTTTGGACCGGATATTCTCTTTCCATTAAGACATGTAAATCTCCATTTACAAGATAGCCCCTCAACTTAGTGGAACTTATATGAATCACTACGACGTTTAAGATGTCAGGATTTACAGTAAGCAGTATAGGCCGCCTGCCGCCGCTTGACTTTCCGACTTTGTATTCTACTACAAGCCCTGAATCCAGCAACTTATTTGTTATGTAAGTAATGGCAGGTGCGGTAAGGTCGGTAACCTTAGCTATAGCTGCCCGAGATATCGGCCCATAATGTCTTATTGTATTAAGAACTAAGCAATCGTTAGCATTTGTTGTGGCTTTAAATTCATCCAGATTAAATTTTTGCATAAAATTCCCCAACTTAATTAAAATTTTTACTTCTTTGTATCATATATTCGACATTAAAGCTAAAAATCCTTCTACTTTCATTAATAACTTTATTAATTTTTTTATTAAGTAAAATTCTAAATAAAAAAAATTGCCAATAGGTTCCACCTGATTTGGCAAAAATAATGCAATACTACCTACTTAACCATTAATTTAGAAAAAGGGGGTTTTTACAGTAACATCATTATTTGGCAGCATCGAATGGTTTGGGCTACTGTAAAGCATATTATTATACCTGTTATGGTCGGAACCAGAAAGGAAATAGCTGTCCATTTAAGACTTTGGGTTTCTTTATAGATGGTAAGCAGTGTGGTGCCGCAAGGAAAATGATTTAGAGAAAACAGCATTGTGCATACTGCTGTAAGATAAGTCCAGCCATTATCAATTAATAGTTCCTTAAGAGCTGAAAGGGTTTCGATTTCGATTAAAGAGCCCGTTGCCATATAGCTCATTGCTATAATAGGTATGACAATTTCATTGGCAGGAAATCCTAAAATAAAGGCCAGGAGGATATATCCGTCCATCCCCAAGAGATGGCCAATGGGCTCAAGGATTTTTCCACTCCATTTTAGAATGCTTAGATTTTCAACGGTCGTATTGGCCATCAGCCATATTATTAGCCCTGTAGGAGCGGCTACGATTACTGCACGGGCTAGTACAAACAAGGTTCTATCCAGCAGGGACCTTATTAAAATTTTTCCAACCTGGGGTTTACGGTAAGGCGGTAGCTCCAATGTAAATGTGGACGGTATGCCTTTTAAAATCGTAGCCGATAGTATCCTCGATACTGCAAGAGTTATTAATACTCCTATTATTATTGCGCCTAATAGAGTAAGGGCAGCAATTACTGTTTGGAATTTTCCGAAAGAACCTGCGATAAATATGGTAGAAAGCGCAATCAATGTAGGGAACCTGCCATTACATGGGACAAAATTGTTCGTAATTATTGCTATCAGTCTTTCTCTGGGAGAATCAATAATCCTACAGCCTATGATTCCTGCGGCATTGCATCCAAAGCCCATACACATAGTAAGGGCTTGCTTGCCATGTGCACAAGCTTTTTTAAAAAAGTTGTCTAAGTTAAAAGCCACTCTGGGTAAATATCCCAAGTCTTCAAGCAGGGTGAACAGCGGAAAGAAAATAGCCATGGGCGGCAGCATTACAGATACAACCCACGCCGATGTTCGATATACGCCTAAAACCAGTGCACCATGAATCCATTCCGGCACACCCCATTTAAAGCAGTAATCGGTTAAAATATCCTCTATCCGAAAAAGTACCTTTGCGATAATTTCCGAAGGGTAATTTGCCCCTGAGATTGTAAGCCAAAATACAAAACCTAAAAGAGCTAACATAATCGGAATACCAAAGGTTTTTGATGTTAAAATATCGTCTATTTTCCGGTCCATCTCATTATATCTCTTGTTCTCAAAGCTAACTACCATCTTGCTGATTTCCTCGGCTTTCCTTACAATTGATGAAACTATAGCATCTCTTATCTCATCTGTTCCATGGTATTTTGCTTGTAAAATCTCATTTGCTTTTTTTAATTCTTGCTTTAAGTCATCATTTTTATAAAGTCGGGATTTAAGGAAGCTGTTTATAGTGTCAAGGGTTTTCCATTCCCCTTCTATCAATCTCAATGCCACCCAGCGGCTATCGAGTTCATCTTTTACTATATTTTGTACATAAGGTCTTATGTGTTCTACCGCTTCTTCAATAACTTCATCGTATTTGATTTTCAGCGGCATAGATTGCATTTGGTTAGCTGCAACTTTATAAACAGATTGCATCAATTCATCAATGCCTTTGCCATCGCGGGCATTAGTCCCCACCACCGGCACGCCTAAAATTGCCGATAGTTTTTCAAAATCAATGTTTATCTTTTTTCTATCGGCTTCATCCATAAGGTTTACGCATACTACTACTTTATCCGTTATCTCCAAGACTTGAAGCACCAGATTTAAATTCCTTTCTAAACATGTGGCATCAGCGACTACTATGCATGCCTTTGGTTTTGCAAAGCAAATATAATCCCTTGCTACTTCTTCTTCCACTGAATTTGACAGTAAGGAATAAGTCCCAGGCAAGTCAACCAACAGAAATTTGTTATCAGCATAATAGTAATTTCCATAGGCAAGTGTCACTGTTTTACCCGGCCAATTCCCCGTATGCTGGTTTAAGCCTGTAATACTGTTAAATAATGTGCTTTTTCCCGTATTGGGATTACCGGCTAATGCAACTACAACACCATCTAAGACAGTATCATTCATCGAATACTCGTTTTTCAAGGCTCCAAGCCATGTAGATTGACCTGTTAAACCCATTGGTAATTCACCCCGATCTAACACATTTCTACCAGGATTTTAGATGCTTCTTCCGACCTCAAAGCAATTACAGCTCCTCGAATCTGGTATGCGGTAGGGTCTCCTGACGGACTTTTTCTCAGAGCTTCAACTTGAGTTTCTTCAATTAAGCCTAAATCCAACATTCGGCGCCGTATATTGCCTTTAGCTGTAAGCTTTTTTACTCTCCCGCAATTTCCAACAGGCAAGTTATCTAATAAGATAAGGTTTTTTTCCATGTGCAAAATCCTCCCTTATAAATTGTGACATATTTTTTCTCGTTCCTTAATAAGTTAGCCTAAGGAAACATTCCTTTTAAAACTAATATATGCTGTTTATCTACGCAGTGTTACAAATGGAGGGATTTTTAATGAAAAACGATGAGGAATTTTATACATACAGGGGATATGAGATGCTTCGGCAGGAAAACATCCCGCTGACACCCAGTATGGAAGATTATCTTGAAATGATTTACAGAACATGCCAGGCTCAAGGTTATATACGCATGACAAACTTAGCTGAACAGTTAAACGTCCAGGCTTCATCGGCTACGAAGACCGTGCAAAAGCTTACGGAAATAGGCCTGCTGGCCTATGAGAAATATGGGATAATTCAATTGACCGATAAGGGAAAACAATTGGGGAGTTTTTTCTTGAAAAGGCATAAAATCATTGAAGCCTTTCTGAGGAATATAGGTGTAAAGGACGACATACTTCACCAGACAGAAATGATTGAACACCACTTGACTTTAGATACGGTAGAGAGTATCGATATTCTCAACAAATTTTTCAAAGATTATCCGGAGATTTTACAACAGTTTTTAAAATATAAAGAACATTTTATTAGTTTATTTATTAAAACAGAGACATGATTTCCTCTAAGGATATGGAACCGAAATACTCTTTTAAATCCATTTTTAAAAGGACTCCTCTTATTTCCTCCTGCTTAAACCTTTGCCCTTTTAACTGTTCTTCCACTTCTGAAACATCGCCCACACTCATAAAGTCACCAATAAACTTAATATCCGTTATAATTCCATCTCGTACATTCATGTGAGCTTGAATTTCTCCACCCTTAAAGCGGCAGGAACGGCTTAAATCAAATTCAGGGGCACATCCGAAGTTCCAGTCCCATGTTGCATACTTTTTATTTCTTAAGCTCATGATATTTTCCATGTCTTCGGGCATAAGCGTATATTCTCTTAGCTCGCTGCCTTCAACCTCGAACACAAACTTGAGCAGCATTTCTTTAAATTCCGAAACCATTATATCGGTTTTTAAATAATCTTTAATATTTGCGACACGGCTTTTTACAGACTTTATGCCTTTTGATGTGATTTTTTCCGGTTTTACATTCAGCGCTTTGCCAAGCACCGTCAAGTCCGAATCAAATAACAAGGTTCCATGATGAAGTATTCGTTTTTTTGCGACATACTGAGCATTGCCGGAAATTTTTTTCCCTGCGATGATAATATCGTTCCTTCCTGAAAACTCCGCATCAATTCCCAGTTTATCAAGAGCCTTTACAATTGCCTTAGCAAATCTTTCTATGCTATTAAAATCTTCCTTTCTATAGTCTACTATGAAAGTAAAGTTGACATTACCTAAATCATGGTATACCGCGCCCCCTCCGGACATTCTTCGCACCACTGTTATTCCATGATTTTTAACATATTCCAGATTAACTTCTTCTATTGTATTTTGATTTCTCCCAATAACTATAGTGGGATTGTTTTGATAAAAATAAAAGTAGTCATTAGACGGATCTAAGTATTTTACCGCATATTCATCCAGAGCCATATTAAAATACGGATCATTGGAATCATTTCTTATATATAGCATCACAACTCTCCTATCTTTTGTTGATATTTTAGATTATATCAGGAAGGAAAGTCGATTGACAACCTGGTTTTTAAATTGCTTTTTATTCCTGTATCGTGTATATTCTCAGGCATCATTAGTAAATACTAAGCATAAATATGTTTACTTGTCGTATTGCAAAGATAATTTTTTAAATGGGGTTAAAGTATGTTCAGTTGGATGAAGAAACTGCATAGAACTTTAGTGCATTCAAGTTCAAATCAACAATCCGAATCCGATCAAGATATCCCGGACAAAAAGGGTGAACCTTTATCCAAAGATATCAAAGTTAATTTTGAAAAAATGCAAGACATTTTTGCTAATTCCAGTGATGCAGTGATTCGCCGATTTGAAGTAGGTTCAGATGTAAAAATAGGTGCCTTTATAGTTTACATAGACGGTCTTGTTGACAGAGAGATAGTGCAATTAAGCCTGATGAAACCTTTGATGGTAGACATCAATCCGACTACTGTAGGCTGTGAACTTAATAAAAAAAATGCTTTAACTATAATAAAAGAACGGATTTTATCTATTAGTGAAGTTAATGAAATAAATTGCCTGCAGGATGCTGTTAATGCAGTCTTGTCCGGAGATACGGTACTGTTTTTAGACGGCTCATCGACTGCTCTGATTGCAGGCAGCCGCGGTTGGGAAGCGCGCAGTATCGAAACACCGGATACCGAAGTCGTTGTCCGAGGGTCGCGTGAGGGTTTTACTGAAACATTGAGGACAAATACCGCTTTGCTGCGTAGGAGAATAAAAAGTCCTAACCTTAAATTCGAAAGCATGAAAATAGGAAGGCAAACCCAAACCGATGTGATAGTAGCATATATCAAAGGTATCGCCGATGAAAAAATTGTTGAAGAAGTAAAAAGAAGGCTGTCTCGAATTGATACCGACTCTATACTTGAGTCAGGCTACATTGAAGAATACATCGAGGATGATCCTCTTTCTTTTCTGCCTACGGTAGGAAACAGCGAAAAACCTGATATGGTGGCTGCGAAGATGCTGGAAGGACGAGTAGCCATATTAACTGATGGCACTCCTTTTGTGCTCACAGTCCCATACCTTTTTGTCGAGGCATTTCAAAGCAGTGAAGACTATTACTCGCGGCCTTATTACGCTTCTTTTTTAAGAACATTAAGGTATATAGCATTTTTTATATCCGAATTTGCTCCGGCGGCTTACATAGCTCTAACAACTTTTCATCAGGAAATGCTTCCGCCGGCCTTACTCATAAATATGGCCGCATCTAAAGAAGGGACTCCTTTTCCTGCTTTTATAGAAGCCATGATTATGAATATCATATATGAAATCTTAAAAGAAGCCGGCGTGCGGCTGCCAAGACCCGTCGGCCAAGCCGTAAGTATTGTGGGAGCACTTGTTGTAGGAGAAGCGGCTGTTTCGGCAGGCCTAGTAGGTGCACCCATGGTAATCGTTATCTCTATCACTGCTGTTTCAGCTTTCGTAGTTTCATCTATCAATGATACTACAACGATCATGCGATTTTTTTATATGATTTTAGCAGGTTCGCTGGGAATTTTCGGAATAATGATAGGTGCCGCAGGGTTTTTAACACACTTGGCCTCAATGCGTTCCTTCGGCGTACCGTATCTTTCTCCAATTGCCCCCATATCCACACAAGATATGAAGGATGTCTTTATACGAGCTCCATGGTGGGCTATGCATACAAGACCGCGTGTGATCGGTTGGAAAAATCTCGTAAGGCAAAAATACAATCTAATCCCTAAGCCAAATAAGGATGATGATAATAAATGAGGAATGTTATATGTTAGAAGATGGAAAAATATCCAATCTGCAGTTTATATGCATTTTTGTTCTCAGCCGGCTGATGCTTACTATGACCTATCTTTCTTATTTTAAAGCTCCGCCATTTAATCAGGATTTATGGTTATCTGCTCTTTTATCAGCACCAATGCATATACTCTTTATGCTTCCGGCCTATTTTTTGGCACAGCGCTTAAGAAATATGACCGCTGTTCAATCGGCCGAAGTTATTCTCGGTCCCGCAGGGAAGTTAGTATCAGCTTTATTTGTCTGGTTTTTTATTCACCGAACTGCAATAATCTTGAGGGAATTCGGGGAATTTTTTACATCGATTTTATATCCGGAAACCCCTATTCTGGTTTTTATAGGTTTAACTGCTTTGTTTGCCGCATATGCGGTCAAAAACGGGATTGAAACTATTTGCCGCGTAGCACAAATCGCACTTCCTGTAATACTTTTTTCTGTCCTGTTAATTATGGCGCTACTAGTAAAGAATTTTGACCTAAGGTGTGTCCTCCCTGTTTTAGAAGACGGCATCGCACCTGTTATATACGGTGCTTTTGTCATAGCTGCTCGAACCGGAATGATACTAGGCATACCCATGTTACTGCCTTACATAAATATACCCGGAAAATTAAAAAATTATTTGATTATCGGCTTCTTCGTACTCTCCTTCTATTTTTGTATTATTGTTTTATTAACTGCTGGTATTTTCGGAATTGAACAGTCTAAAATCATCGATTTCCCTTTTTTCTATGCCGTACAGCTTATAAGTGTAGGAGATTTTCTGGAAAGAATAGATGTGCTTTTTGTTGCTATATGGATTTCAGGCATGTTTGTTCATGCTTCAACTCATTATTATCTTGCAGTTTTGGGAACAGCTCAGCTTTTGAAATTGAAGGACTACCGGCCGATAGTACCGGCTTTGGGAATAATAATAGTGAACCTTTCCATTTTGCAATCTGAGAATATAGTTGTTTTTAATAAATTCCTGTCATACAAGGTGTATACCTGGTATGTACTGCTTTTTATGGTAATTTTACCATCCTTCTTGCTTCTGGTAGCAGTAATTCGTAAAAAAGGAGCAGATTCAAGATGAAAAATTGCTTTATAATCTGTCTTGCAGTTATTTTGCTCGTGACTTTAAACGGCTGCTGGAATCGTCGTGAGCTGGATGCTATATCGATTGTAACAGCAGTAGGTATTGATAAATCAAAAACTGAAGAAAAAATACAGACTACCTTTCAGATAATGAAACCCAGTGCATTAAAGACTTCTGGTTCTTCAAGCTCAGGTGAGCAAAAAGGTGTTTGGACTTTGTCATCCACCGGATACACTATTTTTGATGCCACCAGAAATGCCACGATGCAGACAGATCGCAAATTATTTTTCTCTGAAAATAAGGTTATCGTCATCGGAGAAGAAGTAGCAAAATCTGGTATAGCTCCCTTCTTGGATTTTTTTCTTAGGGATCCTGAACCAAGACGGTTGAGTTGGTTGTTAATAGCAAAGGGCGAGGCTAGTGATATTATAAAAGCCAAGCATGAACAAGAAAATATTCCGGCAAAAGCTATTAGGGGTATGATAAAAGCTAGCGGTGCCACCTCAACAGCCGTTCAGGTCAATCTCAATGATTTTGCAAAATGTCTTTCAACTCCCGGCGTGGACCCTGTCGCATGCCGCATTGAATTGATAGGTGATGGAAAGCAAAGTGATAAAAAAATGTGTGTTACTGGTGCCGCTGTATTTAAAAAAGACAAGCTGGTAGGGTGGCTGGATCGCCCTGAAACTCGCGGTCTTAACTGGGTCTTGGGCAAAGTAGGCAGCGGCATTATCGTTGTAAAATCGCCAAAAGAAGAAAACAAAGATGTTGCACTTGAAATAATAAGAGCCGGCAGCAAAATAACTCCTGAAATTCGAGACGGTAAAATAACAATTACCGTTGAAATACATGAGGAAGGCAACTTGGCGGAACAAATGTCGAATGTGCAGCTGACTAATGTGGAGACTTTCAAGGAACTGGAAAAGCGAAAGGCGCAGGTAATAAAAAACGAAATAAATGCCGTTTTAGATAAAGCTCAAAAGGAGTGGGGAACCGATATTTTCGGATTTGGTGAAGCAATACATCGAAAGTATCCGAAAGAGTGGAAAGAGCTTAAGGGGAAATGGCGAGAGGAGTTCCCTAAAGTCGACATACAGGTCAAAGTTGACGCAAAGCTTAGAACTGCCGGCGTTTCTACAGCACCCAGCAAGGTGAGATAAGGCGTTAGAAAGGATGTAGCTATGGAATATGGTCTGATTATCTTACTTGTATTATTAATAATCTTTTTAGAGGTTCCAAGTCTCATCCAAAAGAAACTTTGGAGAGAACTTACAGCCTTTTTTGTACTTCTTGCTGTTGGTTTTGTCCTGAGCATCCTGCAGATTATGAATGTGAAAATACCAAGCCCTAATGATGGAATCATATTTATTATTGAAGCCATATCAAAAAAGTTAAAGTAGTATTGTATCAATGCACCACGTTCAGTATGCACTATACTGCGTGGTGCTTTTTGTATGCACACCTTTCATGGCGTAACTTATACTGCATCAAAATCTTTTTTAACGTAGTAAGTAGTAAAAAGTCTGATATAATATATATAAATATGCCATGGTGGTGATGAAATTGAATGCAGAACAGCGCAGAGATAAAATCTTAGACCTATTGCAGTCACATCAAGAGCCTTTATCCGGCAATGAGCTGGCAAAAATCTTTGAGGTTACCCGCCAAATAATAGTACAGGATATTGCCATTCTTAGGGCTTCCGGAAAGGATATTATCGCAACCGCTCAAGGATATATGATAAAAAAACCCTTCCCGGTATGCACTAAACAGATAGCCGTTTGCCATGACGAAAGAGATACTCAGGAGGAACTTTTAACCTTTGTTGAATGCGGCTGCAAAGTGATAGATGTAATAGTCGAGCACCCTTTATATGGCGAGCTTCGGGGCATGCTAATGCTATCCAATTCTCAAGATGTAGATAACTTTTTAAACGCCGTAAACCGTCACAAGGCTAATCTGCTTTCCCGATTAACAAATGGTGTCCATATTCATACGGTGGAGGCCATTAATTTTGACTGCATCAGCAGAGCCGAAAAACTGCTAAAAGAAAAAGGCTTTTTACTTGAATAAATTTTTTTAAAACTAGTTGACTATTCATGTGTATATACAGTATAATAGTTGCTAAATAACCATATCTAATTTTTGCATTAAAACACGCAAAAACTAAAAAAAATTGAAAGGACTAATGTACAATGAAAACTAAACAACTTGTCACAAGTGCTTTACTTACGGCTTTATCACTGCTTATACCAATTGCCTTTGGGGGATATCTTCGGATATATATTCCGCCCTTTTCGGCTACCTTGGCATCACATGTGCCCTCAATGATATCTATGCTAATCAGTCCAACAGCGGCGGTAATGGTAGGGTTGGGTTCTTCACTGGGTTTTTTATTAATATTAGGGCCTGTTGTGGCAGCTAGGGCATTTATACATGTAATCTTTGGAGTTGTCGGCGCTTACTTAATAAAAAAGGGATTCTCCTTTTCCAAAACTCTGCTGCTTGTAACTCCGATCCATGCTCTGGGTGAGGCTTTGATAGTCCTTCCACTGGGCTTTGACCTGTATACTGCCTTTGTCGTAGTAGGTGTTGGGACTATTTTGCATCATTTAATCGACAGTGCTGTAGCCATAGGCTTGGTAAAGGTGCTTTCCGCCGGATTGTCTTTATCAGGAAAAAATTTTTAATCGGCCTTTATCCACGATAAAGGCTCTTGCTTGCTCTTACAGCAGCTTAACTCTCTTTTAATTATATCATCTAGGATAATCCCTGCTTCCTTTATAACATTAAGACACCTAACCTCATCATTATGGTGTTTTTCTTTTAATTGGGGACAGTTTATATCTCCCATCTTATCCCTGTACCGATTTAAAAACTCCTTTTCCAAAGTCTTTACTTTATCGCTTTCATGTGCCCTGTCCTTTACAAAAAGCACCCCAAGCACCATTATACCCCCTGTCAGCGCACCGCACACACTGTCGATGCCCATGCCCCCTCCAAAACCCGCAGCCATTTTCAGCGCATTTTTGTCCAATCCCAATTTATATACATCATTGGCTGCATAAAGGATTGTTTCTGCACAATTTAAGTTATGCTCTTTAGAGTAGTACTCTTCTATTTTTTTAATTAGCATAATAATCTCTCCTTATATAATATATTTTGACCTATTTTTGCCCCATTGATTTTAATATATGCTCCCTGGCCTTTATTTCCAAGGAATCATCCAATTCCTCAAGGTTTGCGATATTATACTTATTTTTCAAGGCTATGGCTATAATTTCATCACAGAGCTTTGGGTTTTTGGGAAGGAGCGGGCCGTGCAGATAAGTTCCGATGGTGTTTTTATAACGCACTCCTTCGGTTTTATCCTCGCCATTGTTTCCAAAGCCTGAAATTACTTGTCCAAGAGGCTTTAAGCCATTTAGGTATGTCTTTCCTATGTGGTTTTCAAATCCGACAAGGTAATAATCCTCAGTTTTTACTACTATATTGCCCACAAAGTGAATATCTGCGGGTTCGGTATAAAAGTCAAAAAGACCTAAGCCGTCAGCATTTCCTCCTTTGGCTTGATAGTATTGACCCAAAAGTTGGTATCCACCACATATGGCAAGCAGAATTTTGCCTTGCTCAACTGCATCTTTGAGGTTCGCTTTTATGTTTTTCATATCGTGTACTGCCATACTCTGTTCACTTGCAGCACCTGCACCGACAAAAAATATATCCACATCTTTAAAATCTGCTTTATCCCCCATGTGATGCTCAATGACATCCAACTGAATATTTCGCCATTGGCAGCGTTTAAACAGTGCAAGGACATTGCCGGTATCGCCATATAAATTCAACAGCTCAGGATACAGATGGCACATGGTAAGTTTCATTACCCTCATTTCTCTCCTTTAATATTTTTTGGATGTCAAAAAGCAGGCTGTAGTTCAGTAAAATATATCCCACATCACTTTCGGATTTAACGATACCATCAACAACATCCTCAAGGTTTTCTGCGATTATTAACTTTTCAGGCTCTACACCCGCATATTTTAGCCGAAGTGCAATATCGTATCTTCGTTGGCCAAACAATATATAGCCATATATTGATTCATCAACTTCCTGCAATATCTCAAAGTTTGTATCCCACAGCCACGAAACATCCCTGCCGTCCTGTGGAAGGTCATTGATGCCTATAGCTACGGTTTTCAAGCTTGAATCACGACTTACGACCTTCATTGACTCATTAAAACCTATCGGATTTTTAGCAAGATTTAACGTAATGGGTTTTTGAATATAAAATTTTTCCATTCTCCCGACTTGAGGTCTGTAGGTTTCAATGCCATTTAATACAGTTTCCGGAGTATTTCCCGCCAAAGCTCCGCAAGATGCAGCTGCCAATGTGTTATAAATGGAATATGTATCGTTGATGTTTATATCTGTTTCTACTATGAAGTCTTTATCCTTGCCCCAAACAATCAATTTCCTTTTTCCTGTTTTATCCTCTAAAAATGCTCTAAAGTCAGGCACAGGTCTTGTAAAGCCGCATTTTTGACATGTATAGTGACCCAACTGTCCGTAATAGCAGTAATTGTAATGTAATCTATTGCCGCATTTTTTACAGAGAACGCTATCTCTAGCCAAGCCTTTACTGCCCATGTCTGTTTCGGTTTCAATACCATAGTAATACTTCATGTGCGGCAGCCCATCGCCGAGACTAACCAATGCCGGGTCATCTGCATTTATTAACAATACTGTGTCTTCAGATGTTTTAATGGCTGTTTTGATTTTATCTAGGAGGGCATCCATCTCACCATGTCGGTCTAACTGATCTACAAATATATTTGTAAATACAATAATATGCGGTTTTATATGTGCCATTACTTTCGGCAGTGACGCCTCATCCACTTCCAAGCAGGCGTAATCCCACTCAAGACTTCCAAGGGTACTGCTGTTTATAAATGCCGAAATAAGCCCTGAATTCATGTTGGCACCCAGCTGATTGCATACACAGGAATGACCTGATTGACGAATTATGGAATATATCATGTTATTTGTTGAAGTTTTTCCATTTGTTCCGGTAACAAATATTATTTTATCTTTTACTTTTGAACCAAACCATGTAAGAATATCGGGGCACAGTCTAAGAGCCAATTCTCCTCCTATATTTGTTCCCTGATGACCTGTCAGTTTAGCAAGTGCTGAGGTCATTTTTGCTGCTATCACAGCCAGGATTCTTCTCAACTTATGTCCCTCCCCTTAAATACGGCATTAATCAATAAAACTGTTTTTATTATAGCATTAGAAATTCTGTGATGCAATTTCTGTTAATAATACAGATTATGCAGTAAAAAGCATTAAGGGAGTGTTTCGCTAATCATAAAAAAGCAAAACACTCCCTTGAGATGCAGTTATTATAGTTTACAAGGAGTTTATTTCCTCAGTTGTATAAAGTTTTATTCCGGCAGATTGCAGAACTTCTACTGCCTTTTCGGGGTCCTCGACTCTAAATAGTATGAGGGCCCGTTTTCCGTTTCGCTTTATAAACGAATAAAGGTACTCAATACTCACGCCGGCTTCATTCAGCGTTTGAAGGGCTAAATTTAAGCCGCCGGGCTTATCGGCTACTTCAACAGCCAAAACTTCAGTTGTACTGACCGGAAATTTCTCGGCTTTTATGGCAGCAACTGCTTCTTCCGGTTTATTTACAATCATGCGAAGAATCCCAAATTCCGTAGTATCTGCAATGGATATTGCGCTTATATCAATATCATTTTTCTCGAGAATATCAGTAACTTGAGAAAGTTTTCCGGGTTTATTTTCCAAAAACACCGATATCTGTTTTACAAACATAAAACCCCTCCGTTCATTTTGCTTGGAATAAACCTCTTACAGCTTTCTTTTATCAATAACCCTCTTTGACTTGCCTTCGGTTCGTTCAATGGTATGTGGTTCAACCAGTTTTACGTTAACATTGATTCCCAGAGTTGTGTAAATTGACGAAATGATTTTTCTTCGAACCTCTTCCAGTTTCCTGACTTCATCAGCAAATAATTTTTCTGAAACCTCTACCAAAACTTCCATAGAATCAAGGTTGTCTTTGCGGTCTACAATAATTAAGTAGTGAGGCTCCGCATCGCCGGCAATCATCAAGGCACTTTCAATTTGCGACGGGAACACATTGACTCCTCTGATAATGAGCATATCGTCCGTTCTGCCTAAGAGTTTTTCAATTCTGGCATGAGTCCTGCCGCAGGGACAGTGCTCGTAGGAAATGGACGTAATATCTCTCGTCTTATATCTGATAACAGGCAAGCCTTCCTTATCAATGGTTGTAATTACCAGCTCGCCTCTTTCACCCTCGGGCAGAGGTTCTTCTGTAATCGGGTCTATGATTTCAGGAATAAAGAAGTCCTCAAATATGTGAAGGCCTTGCTGCTCCATGCATTCACAGGCTACACCCGGACCGATTACTTCGCTTAATCCATAAATATCCAATGCCTTGAGCCCAAGCTTTGATTCCAATTCTTTGCGCATATTATCCGACCATGGTTCTGCTCCAAATATTCCGGCCTTTAGGTTTAACTCCTCGTGCTTTATTCCCATTTCTTCCAGGGTTTCAGCAATACACAGAGCATAAGAAGGAGTGCATGCAAGGATTTCGGTTTTTAAATCCTTCATCAGCATCACCTGACGGCGGGTATTACCACCAGAGGTAGGAACTACTACAGCCCCCAGTTTTTCCGCACCATAGTGGAAACCCAATCCGCCTGTAAAAAGGCCATAGCCATATGAAATCTGGACTACGGATTCTCGCTTTCCGCCACCCATTGTAAGACATCTTGCTATTAATTCAGCCCAGTTGGCTATATCCCTGCGGGTGTAACCAACTACTGTCGGCTTTCCGGTTGTGCCCGAAGAAGCATGAATTCTGATAATTTCTTCAAGGGGCACAGCAAACATATTGTAAGGATAATTATCTCTTAAATCCTGCTTAGTGGTAAACGGCAGCAGCTTCAAATCTTCAAGGCTATTGATGTCTTCAGGGATTATCCCTCTTTCCTGCATCTTTTGCCTGTAACTTTCTACATTGTGATAAACTCTGTCTATGGTTTCTTTTAGCTTTTCAAACTGATATGAACGGAGCTGGTCTCTACTCATACATTCTCTTACTTTATTCCATTGCATAGGCGTCCCCTCTAACTTGAAATTTTGCTTTTAGAATGTAATATTCATACTAATTATCTACGATACTAGATTTTAATAGTTAAGTAAAATTATATAATATAATATCAAAAATGCAACCAATATTTTAAATTAGGTTAAATTGTAGCATAACTTTAATAGTTTTATATTTATTTACTCACCTTTGAGTATTTCTTCCATAATCTCGATACCTGTAACAATCTGTTCACGGTTGAATCGATTTGACGGAACGCCTTTTTCTATACATGAAATAAAATGGGAGAGTTCACGATAAAACATATCCGTAGCTGGTAAGTTGATGCCAGTGGATACCACTGCTTCTTCCTGCAAATCATAACAGAAGGGGTCTTTATCTGGCTGGTACAGCATCACTTTTTCGCCATCATATTCCAGTAATGCCCTTTCAAAGTATACACGCCAGCTAGCTCTAAAAGGGTAATTTACAGCAAACCAAGCAGCTTCTGCTGCAACATTTAAATTATCAAAGGTGTAATTGAATCTGTAATGTTCCTTATAGTTAACATTCGGTCTTGCGCAGTTTGTATATGTAAAATTCTTTGGTTTTCCGAAAAGACTTATAATCAAATCCAAATCGTGCACATGTAAATCAAATGGAAGGACACCGCTTTTTTGCTTATCAAAAAGCCAGTCGTCCTTGCTCCACTTGGGGCAGCCGGTAAGTCTTGCAAAGTATCCATCTAATGGTTTGCCATATTTTCCGCTTTTTACAGCATCATGGAGAATTTCGGATTCTCTTGTAAATCGGACGACCTGTGCTACAAAAAGAAGCAAGTTTTTTTCGAAAGCCACATCGAACATTTCTTCAGCATCTTTTCTGCAAAGTGCCATGGGCTTTTCTACGATGACATGCTTACCTTGATTTAAGCTTTCAAGCACATGCTCTTTGTGAAGATAAGTGGGGGTGCAGACATCTATCACATCAATTTGCTCATTTGCTACCATGGAGGCTATATCATCATAAGGAGTTAAATTAAGTCTTCTTGCTTTCTCTTTGCTTTGCGGGGAGTTGCACACTGCTGCAACAACCTTACATCCGTCAATTAGCTTATAGTTATCATAATGTACGCTGCCCATACCTCCGATACCAACAATGCCAATCCTAACCATTTATTTTCCTCCATTCACTAAAGGTGGCATTTTATAATTCACACTTATTTTTTAATAAATCAGATATTAAGGCCCATATTTTTTAGATAGTCATAGGAATCTTTGACTGCTTTGTTAACTTCATCAAGATTCTTTGCACCGTCTTTGGTAAATTCTATTTCTATACTTAGTGGAGAATTATTATTAGCCTTTTCTAATTCATCAATAATCATTTTGAAGTCTATATTACCTTTCCCTATAGCAGGAAAGTTCCATTCATTGTAAGCTCCGGCCTTATCCTTTAGATGAATATGCCCAATCTTGTCTATACATGATTCTAAATCCTCTTTTAAATTAACGTTCCCATAGTAGATGGCATTTGCCGTATCATAATTAATCATGACTTTTGGAGATGCTACTAAATCAACAATGGTTTTAAGCTGTTTGCCCGTAGCATGTTTGCCGTGATTTTCAAGGCATAGCATGAGGTTATACTCCTCTAAGTACGGTACAATTTCCTTTATATGTTCCGCCACTTCATAATCCGAAATCTCGGCTCTATCCTTAAGATGGGCTTCTCCTATGGAAGATATGATATAATTACATCCAAAAAATGCAGCCAGTTTGATATTTAATATAAAATCATTTAAACGCTCTCTGTCCATCAGATTACAGTGACCGCTCATAGAAATCGGAGTAAGACCACTGGATTTAAGATCATCCTTAATTTTACAGAGTTCTTCAAAGATCATTGTCGGAAAAACATGTTCCGTCCATCCCTTTGTTGCCGTCAGTTCAATGTACTTAAATCCTGTGCTGCTTATTCCATCAATCGCATCATGTATAGAATATCCATGATAAGTATTTGAATTGACTGCAATGATTCTTTTCACAATATCAACCCCTTCTTCAAATTTAACATTCTAAATCACAAACTGTTCCAAATACCTCTTTGAAAGTTTTAAGCTGGCAAGAATTCTCTCCTCGTTTTCCTCAAAAGCCCTATCTTCTATTTCTATGCAAGCATATCCGCTATACCCAATATCAGTCAGAGCCGATACATAAGCCGCCCAATCTACATCACCCAGCCCCGGAATTTTTGGACTCATATAATCCAATGGATATGCCATTGTTCCAACCTCTTTTAATTTATCAGGGTACATTTTAATATCTTTAAAGTGAACATGAAAAATCCTGTCTTTAAATTCATAAATCGGCTTTATGTAGTCCATCATCTGCCATATAAAATGACTGGGGTCCAGGTTTATGCCGAAGTTCTCGTTCGGAATGATTTCAAACAATTCTCTCCAAATCTTCGGCGATGTGAAAAGATTCTGTCCGCCCGGCCATTGGTCCTTTCCAAAGAGCATAGGGCAGTTTTCAATGGCAATTTTTACTCCTTTGTTTTCTGCATAACTTATAATAGGCGGCCATACTTCCTTAAAGAGTTCAATATTTTCTTCAACACTTTTATATTGATTTCTTCCAATGAAGGTTGTCACCATATTCACGCCAAGTTTTGCACTAGCATCGATTACTTTGTATAGATGGGAAACGTTGGCTTTCCGCATATCTAAGTCATTTCCTATAGTATTGGGATAGAAGGCAAGGGCTGAAATTTGAATGTTCCTAGCTTTGCAGTATTCTTTTATATAATCAGCTTTGTCATCTGTCATACCGACTACATCTATGTGACTGACACCGGCATATCTCCTCTCTGCTGCTCCCTTAGGCCAGCACGCCACTTCAACGCACTCGAAGCCTAATTCGGCCACAGTATCAATTAATTTTTCAAAACTGTAGTCAGCTAAAATGGCGCTTACAAGTCCCAGTTTCATGTCCTTCATCCTCTTTCTTTTATTTTTTCTATTTTTTATTAGCTTAATCTTGGTTCTATGTGAAATCAATCTTGGTTTATGGCAATTGTTCTTCCTGTGTTCGATGATTCTATACTTGCAAATACTGCCCTCATGGCACTAAGTGCGATCTTTCCAGACAGTTCTGTTTCCATATCATTTAATATACTATTTACAAAAAGGTCAATGACTCCCGATTTTGTCTGATTTTCATTTGTTTGTATGCCTTCCAGTTCATAGTTAATTTTCTCCCCATTATTAAGTAAAACTTTTATTGCATATTTAGGATCGTCATATATTCTCATAATACCTTTTGTTCCATATAAAATGGTACTATTATCTTCCGGCCCGTAATAGGTCCAGCTAGCTGTCATCGTTCCGATGATTCCGTTACTCATTTTATATATGCAAAATGCATTATCATCTACTCCAATTGGCTTTCCCTCAGATGTTTTTTTGTTTAAAGTTGCAAGTTTTGCCGTCGTCTCTACGATGGTTTCACCGGTCAGAAATTGTATAAGGTCTGTCTTATGGACTCCTAAGTCTGCCATTGCACCCATAACCGCAGTATTTTTGTCAAAAAACCAAACATCACGTCCCGCATCGATACTCCATGTTTCAGGCCCGCTGTGTCCAAAGGTGGTCTTGAATGTGATGATATCTCCGATTAGCCCTTCTTCTATGAGCTGCTTTGCCCTCTTATGGGCAGGTGCCAATCTTTGATTGTGCCCAATAAGAAGTTTTTTACCTACATCTTCGGCTGTCCTAACCATAGCTTCGCAATCTGCAAGAGTTGTTGCCATTGGTTTTTCACAAAGAACGTGCTTACCGGCACGAAGGGCTGCAATAGTAATTTCGGCATGTAAATGATTTGAAACACAGATGCTGACAGCATCAATCTCTTTGTTTGCAAGTAGCTCCTCGTATGAGCCATATGCTATCCCGCCATATTTTTGAGCCACTTCATGTGTTCGTTTTGGGTTTTTATCATAAAACCCTATCAGTTTGCAGTTACCGTTTTCAATATATTCGGGTATGTGCCTAACCTGTGCTATTTTACCACAACCTATAATTCCTACACTAAGCATATATTTCTCCCTCCATATTTTATGCTTTTTCCTTTTTCTGTAGAAGTACCGCACAGACCACAATCAAGCCCTTGAATGCCTCTCTTAAGAATGGCGGCACTCCAAAAAGATTTAACAGGTTATTCATTACGGCAATAATCAGCATACCGAAAACCGTACCCAAAATAGTCCCTCTTCCACCACTCATACTAGTTCCGCCAACTACTGCCGCGGCAATGGCATCCATTTCGTAGCCACTTCCCGCATTCGCAAAATCCATGGAACCGATGCGTGATACCTGAATTATAGTTGCAATAGCAACCAATACTCCCATAAGTGAATATACACCTGTTTTAACTTTTTCCACATTAACACCGGAAAGTTTTGCGGCTTTTTCATTAGAGCCTACTGCAATTACCTGTCTACCAAAGACAGTACGCTTTGACACATAATAAAGGATATATGCAATAACTGCCCAATAGATAATGGGCATTAGCATGAATTTTCCTATTTTAAAGTTTGCAATTTGAAGGAATTCCCTTGGCACCGTAGGATTATAACCTTGCATAAAATGCTGTGTAAGACTTCTGAAAATCTTCATAGCTCCCAGTGTGGCAATAAATGGAGGTATTTTGCCTTTTGTAATCAATATTCCTATCCCTGTGCCAAGTCCGTATCCCAAGCCAACTCCTAGGATTATCGCTATGATAAAAGCTGGAAGCCCTGTTATGCCCATGTTGGCAAGTATTCCCTTTGGGCCGTTGTCAATCAGCATCATAATAACGGCACCTATGGCAACCGATGTGGAACCTACTGCTAAATCAATGCCTCCTGAGATGATGACAAATGTCATTCCTAAAGATATTATGCCGATACCCGCATTATTCCTTAGTATATTTATCCAATTGTTCAGCCATGAACTAAACCAGCTGCCGATGGAATCATAATCAAATCCTAAAACTATTGTTTGCAAAACAATAATGAGCAAGAGAACTATAGCAGTACTAAAAAGTGGTTCTGCTATCCACCGATCTTGAAACCATTCAAAAAAGCTTCTCTTATTTTTCCCTTTGGTATCATTCATTTTTGCGCTCTCCTCTCTGACTTAGTCCAATTTTCCGCCAGTAGCCAGCCGCATTATATCATGTTCATTCATTGTCTCTTTGGATACTTCACCTTGAATTACTCCATGGTACATTACGAGAGCTCTGTCACATATGCGAACAACTTCTTGTGCTTCACTGGAAAGCACGACTACTGCAATGTTTTCTTTGGCAAGATTCAGTATTATATCATAAATGTCTTCTTTTGCTCCTACGTCCACACCTTGAGTAGGATTATCCAAAATAAGAAGTTTGGGATTAGCTGAAAGCCATTTTGCCAGCACAACCTTTTGCTGGTTACCTCCGGAAAGGCTGTCAATGCTGTCCGTGCTCTTGCCCATTTTTATTCGTAGTTCTTTAACCTGTTTCTTAAATATTTTACGATGTCTTATCCAGTCAATGACGCCCCGCTTTGCAAATAATGGCCAGGTCACAATCGAGGCGTTTTCAAGGATATTCATATCCTTGATAATTCCATTTTCCTTCCTATTCCTAGGAAGATATCCAATTCCCTTATCAAGAGCTTGGGTAGTGCTGTTTATTCTAATTTCTTCTCTTTCAAGAAATATTTTTCCTGATAATATGCTTTCTGCCCCAAAGACAGATTGAAAAAGCTCACTTCGCCCATCACCTAAAAGTCCGGTCACGCCTAGGATTTCCCCGGCTCTTACTGATAAGCTGATATCCCTGTAAGCTGTTTCATGGGTAAGTTTTTCTAAGCGCAATACTTCATTCCCGAGATTCTTATCTCTTGACAATCGTTCTGTTCTAACATCATAACCTACCATAAAACGCGCTAGGTCATCTGTGGTAACTTCGCTTACGTTTCCCTCTGCAACCAAACAACCGTCCCGAAGGACTATGTACCTTTCACAAATTTCCATGACCTCATTGAGCTTATGAGAAATAAAAATAATACCTACGCCACGCTCTTTCAGCATCCTCATCATGCTAAATACTCGCTTTATTTCCGGCTCTGTCAATGAAGTTGTGGGTTCATCCATAATAATAATCGATGCATTCATCATCATGGCACGGCATATTTCAACTATCTGCTTATATGAGGCATCAAGGTCACGCACCATGATTTTGGGATCTAAATCTACATTCATTTGTTTAAAAACTTCTTCTGTTTCATAAATCATTCTCTCTAAATCTAATCTTCCTCTTTTATTTTTCAATTCCCTTCCAAGGAACATATTCTCATAAACAGGCAAATCATTGATTAGGTTTAGTTCCTGGTGTATGAATGCTATCCCTGCATTTAGGGATTGCGCTGGAGTGTCAAAGTCAACTTTTTTCCCATCCAGGTATATAGCACCTGAATCCATTTTGCAGACCCCGCCCAATATGTTCATAAGGGTTGACTTTCCTGCTCCATTTTCACCTATAAGTGCGCATATTTCACCGCCTTTTAGCTTAAGTGACACATCTTTCAGGACTTTATTACTCCCAAATGATTTTATGATATTTTTCATTTCAACTATCATGAAATCACATCCATATCTTTTGTATGAGAAAGGTTATGGCAATGCCATAACCTTTCATCTTAATTAATAAGTGTAAGTTGGGGGTCAGGCACCTTTACACATTTCTAGAGATTTAGTACGGCGAATTCGGGTCCAGAAAATCTTTATAGTTAGTTCTGTCTACCACAGTCGTAGGAATAATTGTAACCTTTGGAACCTCTTCACCATTTAGCAACTTAACTGCCACATCGATAGCATCCCTTACCATGGCTGGGCTGTACAACGCAGACTGTATCCAAATGTCTTCATTTTCAGGCATCATCTTAAAATATTCCTGCATTCCGCCGCCACCTGTCACAACTTTAATGTCGGTTCGACCGGCTTCACGTATAGCCTGTAGCACACCTATTGAAGTTTCATCGTCCATGGAAAATACAGCATCAATCTTGGGATTGCTTGTAAGTATATCAGCAAAGTCCTTTAAACCATCTTCACGAGTGAACTTCGTAGCATATGTAAGAAGTTTCAGATCAGGTGCAATTTTAGCTACTGTTTCAACAAAACCTTTCTTTCTTAACTCAGACACGGAACCTGATGTTGGAACTTCCAGTATGACGACTGTTCCTTCTTTGCCAATCTTATCCACGATGTATTTGGCCCCTTGAATACCCATGTCTTCGTTGTCTCCGGAAACCCTATATACTCCATCCACATCAATAACAATGTCAAAGTTTACAACCTTAATACCAGCATCCAGAGCCTTCTTTATGGGTTCTTCCATGCCTTCCCACTGTGGAAACGCCACGATAGCCTGAGCTCCCCATGTCATCAGGTCATCTAATTGAGCAGTCATTTCCTCTGCATTATTGCTTGTCTGAATCTTGTATTCAATCTGGTCAGAAAGTTCTTTCGCACGAGCTTCAGCATGGTAAGCAACAGCAGCAACCCATCCATGTGTAACAGCAGGTGCTAGAATGCCAACCTTGAACTTTGCAGTGCCGGCAGCATCACTACCCTCACTACTTGGAGTACTTGCTTCATTACTCGTCTGCTGTCCTCCGCAGCCGGTAAGAATTACTGCCAGCAACAAAGTTAGGATTAGAATAACACTAACAAACTTCTTCATTAAAACACCCCTTTTTTATTTTATATTTTATCTATATTAATTAACTGCGAGATGTTTTGCCGCAGTTAATCGCAAATTGAAATTGGTGCCGATGATTCTCTAATAATAAATTTATGTGGAAGTACTACTTTTTTTTCAATATCGTTTGTTTTATTCATACATGCATGCAGTATTTTAAAAGATTTTCTTCCCAAGTCATAGCAAGGCTGAGCAACAGTTGTGATGTATGGGTGAAACATTGTAGTATAATCAACGTCGTCAAAGCCAGTAACGGTAAGATCTTCCGGAACTCGAAGACCCATTTCTTTGGCTGCAGTAATGGCTCCAAGGGCAATGGTATCTGATATACAAAAAATGGCTGTGGGCCTGTCTTTTTGCTGAAGCAGCTTAAATGCTGCAGCCTTTCCGCTCTTAAACGAATACTCTGCATCGGCTAAGGCAATGTAGTCTTTGCGCACTTTGATGCCATGACGCTCTAAAGTGTCTTTATATCCTTTAAGCCTTAACAATGTGGAAATATAACTGTTGGAGCTGCTGATTGTAGCAATTTTTTTGTGTCCGAGACTTATGATGTACTCCATAACCTCCAGAGTTGCTTTGTAGTTGTCAATAGATACTCTGGGGATATCTAATCCCTTAACATACTCGGAACAGTGTACTATAGGATATTTGTCCGCATATTCACTTAACCACATGGAATCTAAATTGCTTGCAAGCAGTATTGCTCCATCTGCTCTTCTTTTCTTTAGCATATCCATGCCGTTTTTCTCTCGCTCCTCATCTCCCCCGGTATTGTAAATAAGTGCACTATATCCCGACTTACGGGCCTCATCACCGACTCCTGCAAGGATATGAGCATAATAGGGGTTGGTTATATTTGGAGCTACTATAAGGATTACCCTGGTTTCATTTCGCCTGAGATTTCTTGCTGACATGTTAGGCTCAAAGGATAATTTCTCTATAGCCTTATATACGCGCTCACATGTTTCAGGCCTTACCGAACCCTTTTTATTTAAGACTCGTGATACTGTTGCCACTGAAACATTGGCTTCTCTGGCAACATCTGCAATTTTAACCATATAAACCCCTACCTAGATGCAACTATAATAGCCAAATTTTTATGATGATTCGGAATGTAATCCATTACATTTGCTTGAAAAAAATATAAAACAGAATGTAATCCATTACATTCTCAGTATAAACTTATAAAATTATTTTGTCAATATTATTTTGAAAATTATTGTGTGTCAATAATCTTTGAAAATGTCACCTAAAAGGCATGATTTTTATTCAGTGAAAATGTCACCTTTGACATAAAATAAAAACAACAAAACACGTTACAA
>MPOT01000101.1 GCA_001896545.1 Tepidanaerobacter sp. EBM-38
ATATTTTTAGGAAGCCTTATAGGCGGTCTGACTCCCGGCTCTCCATATGCCGCACTGCCGTTTTTTGCCGGCATCATGCGTATGGGAGCAAGTGTGCCTACGACTGTGGCCATGGTATGTGCATGGGGTCTCTGGTCCATTGGCCGTATTCCTTTAGAGGCCGCTGTCATGGGCGCGAAGTTTACTATGATTCAGGTAATAAGCAGTTTTATTCTTCCGATTCTCGCCGGTCTAGTGGCATGGTTCCTCGAGACTATACCGTGGTTTATGACTTGACCAATTACATCTGTTGCAGAAGATGTGCTGCACATTTATGCCCTATAAATGCTTGCAAATCACCAATCGTATATCTGAATAACTAATTTCTTCCGGCAAAGCCTCTTTAATAGGTTTTAGTTTTTCCGCACCTACTTTCTCAATTGCATTTAAAATCTGTTTCTCTTTTTCCGAATCGATGAACCTTGACCAGTCAACGATTTTACCTTCTTGTTGACATCTTTCCAAATGGTTTATTATGGTATTTTCAGTAAGGTTTCTTTGTTGTGCTATTTCTTTCAGCGACAATCCTTTAAGATAACAGTTGTAGGTCAGTTCATAGCGGCCAGTTTTAGTATTATCCTCTTGCAACTCACCTGGTAAGCTGTCAATCATGGTGTTATTTGCTATCTGTCTCCTAAGCTCATTGACATCTAACCCCTCTGTTTGGATATATTCATTTATCAGGCAAACAAACTCCTCTCCATAGCTTTCATACTTTTTCTGGCCGACACCCTTTATTTTGAAGAATTCTTCCCGGTTTCGCGGCATGAATGCAGCCATTTCCCTTAAACTCGAGTCATGAAAAATTATATATGTTGGCAGGTTTTTCTCCTGGGCTATGGTTTGCCTTAAGTTTTTTAGCCGCTTGAAAAGTTCTTTGTCAAAATTATTGTTTATTCGCTCTGCAAAGAGCCTTTTTTCTTTTGACAAATTCGCTTTTTGAAGTAAATCTTTTTTATGAAAGAATTTTGTCTTACCATGTAATATTTCCCAGGAAATATCGGTGAGCTTTAGGATGGGAAACTTATCGGCAGTCATATGGATATATCCGTTTGATACTAAAGCCATTATCATTTCTTTTATGGCATCACTGCTGTATTCTTGCATGATTTTATATGTAGAAATTTTATCCAGACCATATTCAATTACCCTCTTGCTTTTCGAACCTCGCAAAACCTGCACAACAGTATTGACACCATAGTTCTGATTCACTCTGTATATGCATGATAATATTTTTTGTGCTTCTGTTGTAATATCAACCCTTTCCGATTGGTCCAAGCAGTTGCCGCAATTTTTACAGTTTTTCTGCTGTGCATCTTCACCGAAATAGACTAATATTTTATTTCTAAGGCAATCATCAGTATGACAATAGTCTACCAAATACTGGAGATTTTGGTACATGGCAGTTTCCCGCTCAGGAGAAAGATTTTCACTTTGTATTATAATCTTTTGTTTTACGATGTCTGCCGGAGAATACATTAAAATGCAGTCGCTTTTCTCCCCATCGCGGCCCGCTCTGCCCGCTTCCTGGTAATAAGCCTCCATATTTTTAGGCATATTATAGTGAATCACAAACCTTATATCAGGTTTGTCTATTCCCATTCCAAAAGCATTTGTGGCTGCGATTATCCTAACCTTGTCCAGCATGAAATTATCTTGATTTTCTTGCCTTGCCTCTGAGCTCATACCGCCGTGATATCCAACAACTGAAATGTCATAATCTTGGAGTTTCTTTACTAGAGATTCTACGGTCTTTCTGGTAGCGCAATATACTATCCCGGATTCATTGGTATAATTGTTTTTCAAGTAGTTCAGCAAATATGAAAACTTATTGCTGGGTTTTACAACCTGATAAAACAGATTAGGCCTGTCAAACCCTGTTATGACCTCAAGGGGATTTTTTAGGCCTATTAAATTCTTTATTTCTTCAATAATTTCCTTGGTAGCCGTAGCTGTAAAAGCAGCTACCACTGGTCGAGGATAAAGTGAATTTATGAATTTGGGGATTTCAAGATAGCTGGGTCTAAAATCATGACCCCATTGACTTATACAATGTGCCTCATCAATGGCTACCAGTGAGATTTTCATATCCTTTGCCAAATTTAAAAACAAATTGGTGTTTAAGCGTTCCGGCGCTACATATATTAATTTGTACTTGCCATTTCGTATTTCATTAAGCCTTGTGATAAATTCATCATAATCTAAGGTACTGTTTATAAAAGTTCCCGCTAAGCCCATTTCATTCAAAGAATCTACCTGGTCCTTCATCAGAGAAATAAGTGGTGATACAACTATAGTTACACCTTCTAACATAGTTGCCGGCAGTTGATAACACAGGGATTTACCTCCCCCTGTGGGCATTATCCCCAAAACATCCCTGCCTGCAAGTATTGCATTTACCACCTTTTCCTGGCCTTTTTTAAAATTATCATATCCAAAATATGTCTTTAATGTTTCATATATACCCATAAGTTCACCTCATAACTTCGTCCTAATTGATATTGTATCAGAGTATATATTATTGTTTCAATATACTTGAACGCTTATCGGTCAGCTTGCCGGTGATACTGCCTTCATAAATCCGTTTGAAGATTATATCAAGCAATATAATATGGGATACTGCCTCTAAAAACAGTATCCCATTCCATTTTAAATGAATTTTTACATAGATTCCGCTTACCCTCTGCTGCAAAATATTTGATTTTATTCTGTTTTATAATTTTTCTTCTTATGTCAGTACTCTTAAAATCAAGTTTTTAATTACTGCACTGCAGTTTGTTTCAAAATTTCATTAATTACTTTTTCAACTGTGGCTTCTCCAATCAGCACATCATCGACCATAACGCATGGGCTTTGTGTGCAATTTTCGAAACAGAATGTTGCAGCAAGTTCTACTTTATCCTTAAAATC
>MPOT01000040.1 GCA_001896545.1 Tepidanaerobacter sp. EBM-38
ATAATGTATAATCCTTGCTTTCTATGTATACATCTATCTTGCCGTAAAGTCCTAGGTCAAAATCTGCATCGACTTACCTCTTATTCATACGCTCATATGGCCTTTTATCTTTTTTGCTCCGTCATGCTTTTATGTACATAGCTCCTAGTAGAATTATGTAAAAGCGTGAATAAATCTATTATGCTTATTATTCTGGTCATATAAAACTAGTGGTAAATCTGCCTTTGGCATCCACACTCTTCCAATTTCAATGGCTATAGAAGCTGGACATGCTGGAAATATATGAATCCTATTATTTTGTCCATGAACGGTCTTAATTCTATTATAAGCTTCTCGCATATTTTTTCTAAAAAGGCTTAACTGTTTTCGGCTTTTAATCAAATCATTATTAGGATTTTTTACCGTTATTGTCCATATAGATGTTTCATTCCCTAGAACGCTTATAATTCTATCATTATCAATTATTCCACTTAATGATAAGTTTAAAGCTACTGTATCATAAAGTTTTTCAGGCTCTTTTACAATATAATCAAATGGCTCTGTATCCTCTAACCACTTCCATGTATTCGGTTCTCTATGTTTTTGATATATTACTGCTGGTTGAATATCGGAAATTAGCCTACCTAGTTCTATTAACAATGGTTGAGGAGCCAATGCAAATACTGACAAATGCTTTATTTCACCATCTTCTATCCTGCTTTTTACCTTTGTTTGATATTTTTTATTAAGTTGATTCCTTTCATGATCCCAGAACTTATCTTCATAATCTTTATATGCACTATTTATACAACTCAGTTCAATCGGGTTTTTGTCTGCTGGAAAAAATTCTGGAAGAATAGCATCAATAGCCCCTTCAGGGTTAATCCTTAGAACATTATTACCAATATTGGCTGTATAAAATATAATGTGGGATAAATCTTTATCTTTAAGAGAAGTTAGGTATCCGATTCTCTCTTCATGAACTTTTTTCATGTGTCTAAGAACTTCAACAGAATATCTTCCTACATTTTCTTTATCATCAATCATTCTATGGTGTGTATCGCACAAAAGCATAAGATTATCTAAATCTTTACATTTTTTACTTGATAATACTTCATCACCTCGTGGGCCATTAGGTGCATCTGCAATTATATGTGCAACATAAGCAGAATTACAACCTCTTTTTGTAAGTATATCATACCAAAGTGGCTTATTACATCCATCAAATTCACATCTTCCACCTGCTATAACCCATAAAGTTTGAATTACTTTTTGTGGAATCTTAGCTTTTGACATACAATACCCCCAGCTTAAAATCTATTTGTTTTACTTCTCAAAATAACATCCAAATCAAATCGAAACATATATGCAATATCTAGTTGCATTAATTCTCTAATAGTTTTACCATGGCAATTTCTTAACTTTTTTTCACTATTACAAGGGCATAAGTGATGCCCTCTATAATTACTATTTGAAAGTATTTTGAGAAATTTTAAAATACTATTTATATCAGTAACACCAAATAATTCTTTATAAAAGTCTATTATTCCTGCATTTCCGTGAGGATGTTCTCCATAAGGAAGACGTCCAAATTTTTCTTTATAACTAAACCCATATAAATACTCAACTACAAACTTCTCAACGTAAAAAAGTAATGTAGGGTTCTGCATAAAAATAATCTTCATCTTAGTTGGAACTTCTAAACAAAGATAATCATTTGCTAACCTATGAAAATTCAAAGGTATCCTTCCACCAATCTCTTTTGTCATTGGCAAATTGCTTGGATAAGTAGAAGGGATCTCAATTTTTATAGTATAAGTATCTGCAATTACAACTCCATTATATAAAGCCTTAAAATTTAATTCTCCTTTAACTATTCCTATATCATCTTCCCAGTAAAGAATGAAACTAGGATATTTCTTTATTAACTCCTTAAATTGATTTTCTATAACTTCTTTTATATTCATTTTTTACCCCCAAGGCTTACCTGGACTAGTTATATTTACAGTAGAAAGTGATGAACTTTGCATGCAATCATTATGATGTTGTAAAAGCAAAGATTGATATTTCGCATTAGCTTTTTCAACTACATTATTACCTAAAACATTCTTAAGTGAATTAATATCAAAGCCAGGTTTATCCATATTTTGAATTAAATCTAAATACACCCAATTAACCCATTGGAAAAATGCTTTTGCTTTTCTGTTATCATTTTCATGCCATCTGTCAGCAAAATTTTCAGCTGGATTTACTGGATTAGAAATGTACCATTTACCTGTATATATATCTCTTTTAATTACAGCATACTGTTGTTGTGATATCTCAATATTGCTTAGAAGTATTGCATATTGAGCTAATTTTAAGGCAATGAATTTTAATAATACAAATATATCAGTAGTTAGGCAATTTTCATTTTTAGCAATTTGAGAAACTAATGTTGTTATTATCATTGAAATAGGTTTATCATCTTCAAGCTTATGTCCATTAAATCTTAGGTCTCTATGTCTTTTGAGTATTTGAATCACTCTTTGCAAAGGTGTTCTAATCAATTGTGGTGGTACATCATCAATTGATGCAAAGATGTCTCTGTTGTTTTCATATATCTGTTTTCTTGTACTCTTTTCAACTAAGTCATAAAAAGATTTATTTATTTCATCAAACCAAAGCCCATATCCATTAGGATTACTAGATTCCCAATTATATAGATTATCAATCTTATTTTTATTTGTTATAGCTATTGCTGATTCCGCATATCTTGGAGCTAGATTATATTCCTTTATTAAACTCTCAATGATTTCAATGCTCTCTCTTATTGAAGGCAAAATGTCAAGATGAAAACCAATACCATCTTTTTCTGCATATATGAGAGTCCAACACCTACGCCCTTCTTCATCAAGAATTTTTTTATACCTTTTATTTTTCCTTAACAGATTTCCTACAGTATTTTTTATTGTCGATGGGCTTGTATTATTTTTATCTACTAGTATCTGACATACCAAATCAATATCGTAGTCACTTTCAATACCGTTCCTTATTGGCCTTGTGACAGTACCTAATCTAAACGAACCTTGAGGATAGAAATGAGCTTTGAGATCATTTTCCTCCAAATATTCAGCAACTGCTGTATATCTCTCAACAGCTAATTTATACATTGTTGGTGAAATATCAAGTTGTTTCCCTATTTCCTCAAAAATTAACCCTTTATTTATAGATTCCATTTTACACCTCTAAATATCAAATTTTGTTATATTTTGGAATATGTACTATCTATTACCATTCTAATATATGAAATTAATAATGTCAAGCAAAACCACAATATGTTGCGTTTTATTTTTGTTTATACTGCTACATCTAGTATGCAGTGCATTTGTTAAGAATTTTTATATTAGTAAATTTTATTAATATCGGTAAGAACTGATCATTTCAAGAAATATTAAACTAGAAATAAAAATATCAGTATGCAAATCCAAATCAAAAAAACATATAGATATACTAACTTATATGGTTTTTATTTACATATTCTTTAATCTTATCTTTTATGACCTTAGAAATATTTTTCTTCGAATGAGTTTTTTTATATAATACCCTTATGAATATATTATCCCAAGTAAAACTAATACGCATGAAAAAAGAAGAACCAATCCCAAAAGGTCAGTTCTCCTTATCTGAGTTTCGACAAAATTCGGGTGGTGCCAGGCACCTTCCTTCACTAACTCGTGACATCAACACTACCGTCTCCACATGGAACGAGCCGCTTGGATTGATGTCTTGGGCTAATTTTTTGAACCTTGCGTTCGTGGGAATATATCAATGGGTTTTTGGGCATTTTCCCCGAAAACGAACGTTCAAGGGAACAAATCAACTTTTTCAAATAAGCATCTGCTTATTTCCTGTTCTTTTACGATTTATTGATTTGCCCTTAATTTTTTCTTGAAGTTTCATCATCTTTATAGTGTGTAATACCAGTCAAGTGAAATAAAGACTCTAGGCCAAAGCCTTTATGAATTCAACAGCTATTTCAATCCTATCTTTGTCATCAGTTTCCTTTAGCCAGTACTCATTTTTAGAATTAGCGATAGCAATTAAATTATTAAACTCTTGTTTTCCATTCCTCGAAACATAATCTTCAGGAAATTTTACTTTCCAGCCGTCTTTGAGGCTTTCCAGAGTTATATTATTTCTTAATTTCAGCGGACTAAGATCACTGTATATACCATAGCACTCATTAACATTACAAATGGTTTTATCTGCAATTTTCAAAGCGACCGTCCTGACATATGGATTGATGTGGTAAGCCAGTAGCGAGTTTCCATTAAGTTTTCTCAACTCATATTCATTTAGCCATGCATAAAGATTTTTTTTATTATCAACAAACCCTCCATATTTTATAAAGTAATATCTCCAATCCCTTTTTGCTTGTTTTAAATAATCAATAATTATATTTTTCAATTTCTCTTCTGAAGTGGAACCCTTTATTGTAATATATTTACATATAAATTCCTTTAGTATTTCTTTGATTTTCTGTGATTCGTTTGTGGTCCTTGTAAGAATAATATTCCATTCTCCATCTCCTCCAAAGTACTTTCTTGCACCAAGTTGACTGTAACCTATAATAACAGAATAATCTCCTATCGAAAGTAAAGCTTTTATAACGGTTGAACTATTGTTTGACCATATATCAGTTATAATTGAATCCAAATCTATAGCGGGGTTTCCTACAACTATTTCCAAAACATTATCAATACATCCTTTAAATAATGGATTGTCTTCTAGTTTATGAATTTTTTCTTTTAAATTTATATTATTAACAATCAGTGTAGCCTTTTTTATTTCCGAATCTACGGAATCTTTACTAAATCCAGGCATACTGAATCCCTTTTGAGTTAATATTTGATAAACATTTTGATTTTGTATAAGCAAGTCAGTCACATCTTTTAACTGTCTCTTCATAAAGTCAAAACGCAAATTGCTTGTATATCTGGTATTAACCGCTTGACGTACTCTCATCAGCAGATTTCGAATAACTCTTAAAAATTCCACTAAATCAACACTATAACTGTACTGATTTAAAAAAATACAACGTTTTAGTAGTGAATAAAGCAATATTTTTTCTGCTATTCCAAAAGAATCACCCTTTAAACACCTTTTCCAAAGATTACTTTTACCATCAAAAATGACCAGCTTACCTTTTTCATATTTTTCTGAAAAAATGTTGTCAATAAATTTATCCGGATCCATTTGAATTTTTATCCAAAAATCAAGAGAATCTATTAAGAATTCAATGTTCTCCTTCCTGCTATATACAGATTTTATCAATTCATAATTGATTTTAGGTACATTATTTTCATTATATAAAAATGGATTTGTTGTAGGTAATACATTCTGGTTTTCAACATAAAGCATTTCTGTAATAAAATATATATATCGCATAAAAGGATTATCGATAGTATTGGCTTCTTTATACTTCCAGAAAACATCTGTCCAGGCGTTATCTATCTTTAAAGAAAAATCCAGAAGCTTTTCTGGCAACACATCATCAATTATCTGAGTAAATTTTGCTTTAAAGTTTTCAAAATCCGTTAAAGGTTTTCCTCTAGCATTCATTTTTATGTACAAGTTATCAGTTAAGCCAAAGTTTTTAAGTTCCAAAAATCTAAATGTTATTGGAGGATCTGAATTAATATCACGTATTAGTTTTTCAAAGCAATCTTGAGTATCCCTAAAAGTCAGATGAATATCATCAAGCATTGTTAGCATTGATTTTATAGTTGGATCTTTTATCCATGACATATAAAACCAGTGAGCATCTTTAATTAAATCAGATATTTTATCATTTTCTTTGCCAAGATCATATTTAACACCTTTTTCTACTAGCGAATAGCAGAAGTCCCGAGAGCTTATTCTGGTCTCATAAGTAAATTTTGAAAGTATACCTTTTATCTTGCTAGTTTTATTTTCCTTTGTGGCAAGATACCAATGTAATAAAAAGAGAGTGGTCAATCTCTGCTGTCCATCTAATGGCAGTAATACCTTATCCCCTTCTCGTTCTTCTATAGAACCGTATACAAAATCAAAATCTAATGTATTGCTCTCATTAACTATTGCATTATAAAGGCTTTCAAGAAATTCCTTCCTTATTTCTGGTATTTTATCAACATTTCTTCCTTGGGCATAATCTCTCTGTATAATTGGTATTTCAATTCTATACTCATTTATTAGCTTCCAAAATGTATACTTAGTTGTTTGCATCACTATTCACCTCCGCTTGATTAGGCAAATATTTCTGTAAAGCATGTATTATCTCATCATAGTAATCCTTCCTGTCTTCAGGACCCCAAAAATGCAAATGTGATGCATTCTTACTATAATACTTCAAAAATACATTTCTAGTACAAATAGGGATAAAATAGCCTTCCTTATCCATTTTTATAATAATATCACGCTTTACATCAAAGAATGAATTGCCAAGTCTGCTATTTAAGTCCTTATCCAGTAGAGTTAGGTTATTTATTAAATGCATATCATCACTAAATTGGTCTTTAAAACAGTTCTGAACTTCTTCGAATAATTTATTAAATAATTCAGCACTTATATTATCCTCATTTATAGACTTCATTCTTTCAATGACTTCTTTGTATTTGTTTGCATTAATTCTTTCTAAACTTTTTATATGATCCTCAATCCACGCCATCCACTGTTTTACTGTACTCAAACCGTCAGTATTCTGGGCGTGAATGTGTTCAATGCTCCATTTTCCTCTTTTATAAGAATTAAAAGAAAAACGATAATTGTGTGTTTTCATTCTAAGTATTGTTTCTATATTAAATAGTAGAAGTACTTTTTTAATTTCATTCGAGTTCTTTTCATAATCCAGTTCTGATATCTTATAATTAACGTGTTGCCTGATTTTGTTATCAATATATTTTCTAAACTCAGTTTTGCTTTTTCCTTCAGCTGCATCTTTGAGTTGCTCAATTCTCTCTCCGCAAGTTACAAGATAACCTATTAAATGGAATAATTCCCTGTCATTAAACCAATCTTCAAATGTTAAAAAGTAAGCCTTAACTTCATCCCAAATCTCTTGAACACTGCGTTGCCTTAATCTTTCATTAAAATACCTAAAAGTATAAAAGTCATCCCCTCTTGAACTTTTCTTAGCCATTGCATTAAAAATATATTCGATTCTTGTTGGCATATCATTAAATTCTTTATTAATAAAGCTCCAAAACTCGTCATTTTGAAGAGTATATTCAATTCTGTCCCACTCACTAGCTATTTCTAATTGTTTTAACCTAAAAGTGTCATTATCGTTATTATTCTTGTTTGATTTTTGTAAAAATAATGCTTTTATAAGTTCCGCATTTGTAAGTGGTATTTTCCCGATGTTAAGCCTAGTAAAAATATTTATGGGATTAGAACCATCATTAACTTCATACCAGATTATTTTGGTAAGCTTACCTAATGCAATGCTAAATTCATCTCTAACAGTGTATTCTGATTCAACATTTTCTTTATACTCAAACCATTCTTTGATAGTTTTATATGCCTGTCCTATAAAAAAGTAATCAATATTTGATGTATTTGATACATCGATATTCTGTAGAAATTCTTTGCTTTTTTCTCTTGTCTCAAATTCTATGTCATATCTTTTTCTACCTAAAAAATACAAAATTATGTAGATTGTAGTTAATCGTTGCTGTCCGTCAATTACCTCCCACTTGTCGCCATTTTTCTTTACTACTATAGGTTGCAAGCAATAAAACTCATCTTTTTTTCTTTCTTGTTGGGAGAATTCCCAAATATCATCGAGCAGTTCTGTTACTTGGCGTTTTTCCCACCTATATCCCCTTTGGTATGAAGGGATAAGGAATTTTTCTTTTATTATTTCATTAATTGACAACAACTTAATTTCGTTTTCCATAAAAATATCCCCCTACTCTTTTTTCTTTCAAAATTATGATTGCTTCAGCCTGATAATATTACCCGGAAGAGCTTCAAACATATCCGGGTAATGCCCGCACCTTGCCCTTATCTGTGTATATTCTGCCTTACTGCCATCTTTTTTTAAATACAGCCTGCGCCTATATATCTCATCGGCAAGTTCAGCTGCATGCATCGTCTTGTTTTCTGCCTCAGATAAAACAATTCTCATGGCTTCATGAAGTGTATAGTTCGGCATCTCTTGCATGCCAATTCCTGCATCAGCTAAATTATTTTCATCGTATTTTAAGACTATATAAACCGGCTTATTATCTTTAAGCAGAACAACTTTTCCGTTTTTATCAACAACAGAGAATACATGATCTATATTGGTTTTCAATGAATCAAAGGGAATTAAACTATCTATTTTAATATCCACGATTAACCACCTCATAACATGCTCTGTATACCTATGCTTTATTTGGATAACCTGATTTTTGCTTGAATTTTTAATTTTTCTTTGTCAGAAGGTAAGTTTAAAACATGCATTTTCCTATGACAATTTGGACATAGTGCAACAGTGTTTTCAATAGTATCGCTTCCTCCCTCTGAAAGCCACTCTATATGATGGCACTCCAAATAAGGAATACCTTCTTTATTATTGAAGGGAGCCTTTTGCCCACATAGTTGACATACACCATTGGCTCTTCGTTTAGCATATTCTGCTACAAATGCATCTCTAATAAAAACATTGCTTGTAACTTTACGACTACTTACTTTATCACTTTCATTTTGCTCTGCACGTTCTTTTAACTCATTCAGTGTTAATTTTTCATAGTGTAAAATAATTGTAGGACATTTTCAGGATAAAAAATAACAAGAGATCCTCACTTTTTGATACAATGTAATCACCATAAAAAACCATTGAAAAGGAGGATCTCTTGTGAATACTATTGTAATACAAAACTGCAAAAATTTCATCAATAAAATCTTAAGTTTTATGAACAAATCTAAGATAAAAAAACTAGAAGAACTAGAAACCGGGCTAGAGACCATCACCAATGACTTCATACTAAACATGATGAAAATCTACCTGGAAAACCTTGATAAAGAAATAAAAGCAGATAAAAAATGGCGAAAAGAAAATGGCATTGTTGTAGAGCGAAATAACGACAAGCGAGAAATTGTAACAAAGTCAGGCTTGCTTACATACTACAGGACCTACTATTGCGATAAGAAAAAAGGCACATATATATACTTAGTGGATGAAGCTTTAGGAATAAAACCCTATGATAGAGTATCAACTGCAGTAGCAGCAGATATGGTAGAATACTCTAGTGATAACTCCTATGCAAAAAGCAGTAAGTATGCAGCATGCGGCATTGTAAGCAGGCAAACCGTAATGAACAAAACAAGAAAAGTAAATGAAGAAAAACTAAAGATAGAAACTAAAGGTCCAAAGCGAAAAGTACAAGTTCTCCACATAGATGCCGATGAAGACCATGTAGCCCTACAAGATGGCAAAAACGCCATAGTTCCCCTGATTACCATATACGAAGGCACAAAAAGAATAGCAAAACGCGGAGAATGCATAAACCCCCACCATATACACGGATTTGGCCAGGACCTTGAAGAAACATGGCTAAAAGTTGCCAACTACATTTACGATAGATATGACATAGACTATCTAAAACGCATCTATATTCACGGAGACGGAGCCTTATGGATAAAGACCGGCCAAGAATGGTTACCCAAATCCAAAATGGTCCTAGACAAATATCATCTAAACAAAGCACTACTTGAAGCTACAGCAGGGCAATGGCAATACAGAAAAGCGATATACAGCAGTATTTACGAAGGTGACTTGCCAAGATTTTGCAAACTGGTGGATGAACTTAAGCATAACGTCCAAAGTCCTAAAAAACGAAAGAGAATAAATCAATTTAAAAACTACATAAAAAACAACTGGGAAGCTATCACTATATACAAACAAGATGGAGTAGATGGTAGCTGCACAGAGGGTCATATTAGCCATGTATTATCCAGCCGATTTAGTTCTCGACCTATGGGCTGGAGCAAGAAAGGGCTAAAAGCCATAGCCGACATAAGGATTTATTGTCAAAATGGTGGAAAGATAACTCCCAATCATTTTACAAAAGCAAAACAACAATACAACATAAAGCTAGAGACAATTAAGAAGGCTAAGGAAGTATTTAGCAAAACCACGTATGAGAAGCTAAATAACATACCTGTTTTTAATATGGGTAAAAAGACTCCAATATCAACTATATTAAAAGGCATACAACGGAGCGGGTATGCTATATAGCTGGTTTTGTATCAAAAGGATAGGGGATACCTTTAACTTTAATTATCCTACAACAACTTGACACTATCTTAATTTTTCAGCTACCTTTTCTTTTTCCTTAATGTATTTAATAAAGGATTCTTCGGGAATAGCCTGTGAACCGGTTTGTAACTTCAAAGGGAACATCCATACTTTTCTTGGAACCCCATCTTCACCTTTTTGTATTTCCTGATAAGGCTTACCTGCCAAAGATACAAGGCCACGATATATGTATTCTGTAGGTACCAGTACTTCGAACAGATGAACTTCTACACCATTTCTATCAGATTCTGCTAGTGTTTTATTTTGCATAAAATTCAAATCTTGGTCCCCATTTTTACCCATACCCGTATAATGCAAAACATCTCCAAACCATTTATCTTCATACAGGCCTTTTGTATGATCAGATATTATAACTAGGGAATTGGTTGCTTTTGACCGGCGCATTCCCCCCATATTTCCGCACTTAAATTCAGCTATAATATCTGAATGGGTTACAACTTGTCCAATTTTAAATTTGCAAAAACTACTCATAATAATCCTCCATTACCTTTTTTGCAATCAGTATATCTGCTGGCAATAGTTCAAATTTTAGTAAATCAATTATTCTAACCCATTTATACTTATCATGAACAGATATCTGAATTGTCCCGTCAGTTATTGTACAATAATAGGCAATTAGATAAATGTTTATATTACCGTAATCGTGAGTTACCTCAGTACAAAATTTATCAATCGAAACATTGATATTAAGTTCCTCTTTAAGTTCTCTAGTAAGGCAATCTTCGGGGGTTTCGTCAGCTTCAATTTTCCCACCTGGAAATTCCCATCCTCCAGCGAAATTTTCTTTTGGTGCACGTCTAGTAATTAGAACCTTATCATTATCTGTAATAACTCCTGCTGCGACTCTAATTCTTTTCATAACTTACACCTCTTCTATCTCTTCAAAGTTGCTATTTTTACTCTCCAATTTAATATAAAACCTTGCCAAACATGTTAGGTAGCACTCACTCCTTGAACTTATCTGGATATATGCCATATATATATGCCATAATTAACCACCTTGCTACAATTATATAATACAAAAATTTATTTGTCTATATATTTGTATAAAGAGCTTTTTGCTTTGTGACCTTTTTTATTCTCAACCATAATTTTACAGCTATATTTTCTCCATTTAATACGCTCAAAAAAGGTTTTTATTAGGTCAAA
>MPOT01000063.1 GCA_001896545.1 Tepidanaerobacter sp. EBM-38
AGGTCAACCGCATGGAGCTATGGGTTGCCTAATGTATAAAGATACAAAAGGTATGCACAATGCCATGATAATAGGCGCAGTTGTAGTGTTTATATGGAGCGCTATGATCGTTTGGGCAGGAAACTTAGCAAGAGCCGTGGTTCCCAATTTAGATGTACCGGACTATGTAATTCCTTATTTATCAGTAAATATAATGCCTGGATGGATGGCAGGCTTGACATTGGCGGGGGTAGCTGCTGCTATTCAGTCCTCTATCGCAGCTGTCATCATTGTTATAAGTTCAGCTTTAGTAAGAGACATGTATTTAACCATAAAACCAACCAAAGATCCCAAAAAAGTAAAAAGAATAACTACAATAGCAACGATAATTGCCGCGCTAATACCGTTAATAATAGCTATTAACCCACCGGCAGCATTACAGTGGTTCATACTATTTGCAATAGGTGGTTTAACGTCATCCTTTTTCTGGCCCATGTTATTGGGACTTTACTGGTGGCGCACTAATGAATATGGCGCCTTAGCAGGCATGATAGGTGGTATGGTCACTTTCATTCTCGTGCAAGGAAATATTATCCCATTTAACCTGGGGATGCATGGGATTGTAATGGGACTTATTGTTTCCGGCCTGCTCACAGTTTTTGTAAGTTTAGCAACTCCAAAACCTCCAAAGAAAGTTATAGAAGTTTTCTGGGGCAAATCAAAGCCAAACGAATCAGTTTAAGTTAGTCACACCAGCTTAGCTGGTGTGACTAACTTAAATTAGCTTGCAAATCCTTATATTGGTCTGCCCAATATTTTGTTTTTACATTATTTCCGAAAAGTCATAGATATAGCAATCGGATAGTTTTCGGATTTTCTCTTTTTCATGTGAGGAATATTTGTCATAAACACCGCAAGCCTGCATCCCTGCCGCAATAATACCTTTTATGCCAGGCAATACATCTTCAAATGCGATGCAATCATGTGGATCAATACCTAACTTTTTTGCCGCCAGCAAGTAGATATCAGGGCTTTCTTTGCCACGGGTTACCTCGTCGGTCGAAGCGAACGCATCAAAAAGATAATACACCTCGTTATTTCGGAGCACTGGCTCATAAAGCACTTTTGGGAGTGCGGAGGCTGTGCAGAGCTTGACATCGTGATCTTTTAGAAACAGCAGATATTCTTTCGCATGAGGCTTTAGCTGGACATGATTACTGTACTCGTCAATCGCCATACGATTCCATTCGTCGATAATATCTTCAACATTTTCTTGGAGATCAAACAGGGTGATTGTATAGATCGCTGCTTCCCTGAAGCTTCTAGCACAGATTTCATTGATATAGTTTTCAGGGACAGATAAATGACGTTTTGCCAGAAAATCAATGTCAATTTTTTCCCATACACCCATGGAATCAAGCAATGTTCCGTCAAGATCAAAAATGGCAGCTTTAAAATCCAACATTCTATCCCTCCAGTGTATACAATACTAACCTTTTCAGTTCTTTTGCTTTTTCAGTAATGTCTTTTGCTGAGATTAGAGCCGATACAACCGCGATGCCGTCGATACCTGTCTTGTCAAAGAAAGGCACGGTCTTTTGATTGATGCCGCCAATCACTACGATAGGAAGTTTTACGGCTTCTCTGATTTTTATTAATTCTTCTATAGAAACAAGTTCTGCGTCTGTTTTTGTTCCTGTGGCAAACATTGCTCCTACACCTAGATAATCCGCTCCGTCCTCACACGCCCGAATTGCCTCCCCTAATGTGGAAGCGGAAACACCCAAGATTTTATTCTTGCCGATTACGGATCGGACATTATGTGCAGGCAAATCGCTCTGACCGACATGTACGCCTGCAGCATTAACTGCCAAAGCGATGTCAACACGGTCGTTAATGATCAGCGGAATATGGTGCTTGTCGGTGATTTGCTTGATCTTTACCGCAGTTTTATAAAATTCAAGAGAGGATACGTTTTTTTCCCTGAGCTGAACAAGTGTCGCACCACCTTTGATCGCCTGCTCAACCGCTTCTTCCAGCGTGCTGGTACTCATCAATCCACGGTCGGTCACCAGGTAGAGGGTATAATCAATTTCAGGTTTCATGAATTTTCGCCTTCCCTTCGATAGTCGCGACGGTCATTTCGCTTACAGCATCGATGAGTGCCATATGAAAACTTCCATTGCCTGTTTCTCTGGTCTTTTCTGCGGCGATCTCACCTGCAACGCCCATACAGAGCACACCGCCAGCCGCTGCAAACAGGTAATCCTCCGATGCTCCGCAGAAGGATCCAACTAGTGAAGTACACATACATCCCGTACCTGTTACATCGGAAAGCAGTTTTGTGCCATTATTAAGAAATATCGTCCGCTTTCCATCCGAAAGGAAATCCGTTGCACCTGTGATCGCCGCAACGCAGCCGAATTTTTTCGCTACCGTCTCGGCGATGGAACGTCCCACTTCTATCCCACTCTGCTGATCCGTGTCGGAGGCGTCAACGCCTTTGGTTGTTGAATTAAGTCCCGCAATAAAGCGGATTTCAGACATATTGCCTCGCAAGACGCTGATCCTGACTTCATGCAAAATCCGTTCCGTTGTTCTGCTGCGTAGTTCCGACGCGCCTGCACCGACAGGATCGAATACAACGGGAATTTTTATTTCATTGGCCCTTTTCCCTGCGGCGAGCATGGATTTTATTGTTCTTTCATTCAGTGTTCCTATATTCAGCACCAGTGCAGAGGAAATTGAAGTGATGGCTTCCGCCTCGCCGATATCGTCCGCCATGATCGGAGACGCCCCAATAGCCAGAGTGATATTGGCGCAGTCGTTGACCGTGACATAATTCGTGATATGATGAATCAGTGGTTTTTTACGACGTATTGATTCCAAAATATTGCCGATTTGTTTGACTAATTCTTTTTCCATCGTTTTTCTGCCCTTTCTTTATTTTTTTCTCGCATAGTTCAGTTCTACGTCCAGCTCGTCTAGAATTCGGTTCATAGTGCGTACTGCACACATTTTGCCGCACATGGAGCAACTGTGTTGATCTTCCGGGGGAACGCTTTCATAATATGCTTTTGCCTTTTCTTCATCAAGGGAAAGCCGAAAGGTTTCTTCCCAATCGAGCTTTCTGCGAGCTTCACTGATCCAGTAATCAGGCTCACGGGCTCCTTTCACACCCTTAGCGATGTCCGCCGCGTGTGCCGCAATTTTTGAGGCAATGATCCCTTCCTTGACGTCGTTGAGATTGGGAAGCCGCAAATGCTCTGCCGGGGTCACATAGCACAGAAAATCCGCACCGTTTGCTGCCGCGATGGCACCACCGATAGCTGATGTAATATGATCGTAACCTGGTGCGATATCCGTAACGAGCGGTCCAAGCACGTAAAATGGGGCATCATGACATAGCCTTTTTTCAAGTTTCATGTTGGCTGCAATTTCATCCATGGCCATGTGCCCTGGCCCTTCCACCAATACCTGCACGTCTCGTCTCCAAGCCCGTTTTGTCAGGTTTCCGATTTCTATAAGTTCGGCTATCTGCGAAGCATCCGTCGAATCCGCAATGCTGCCGGGGCGAAGCGCATCCCCAAGGCTGATGGTTACGTCATATTCCCGCAGGATGTCAAGCAACTCGTCGTAGTGTTCATAGAAAGGATTTTCGTTGCCCGTCATCTTCATCCACGCAAACAGCAAGGAACCCCCGCGCGACACAATATTCATCTGCCGCTTTTCGCGCATAAATATTTCTATGGCTCGACGGTTTAAGCCGGCATGAATCGTCATAAAATCAACGCCCTCCTCAGCGTGGGAAAGTACAACCTTCAAAAAATCCTGTGCGGTGATATCTTCCAAGTCCCTTTCCAGATACCCGATAGCATCGTAAATCGGAACAGTTCCGATCATAGCAGTGGATGTTTCGATCAGCTTCTGTCGGAACTCCCGCGTCTTGCCATAGTTGCTCAAATCCATGATCGCTTCCGCACCGAACTTTTCCGCAAGCCTAACCTTCTCCATCTCTGAATGGTAGTTTATGCAATCGCCGGAAACTCCAAGATTGACATTAATTTTTGTCCGTAGTCCGCTTCCAATTCCATATGGGTGCAGGGAGCTGTGACGGATGTTTACCGGGATTGCAACCCGGCCCGACGCCACAAGCGTTAAAAGCTCAGACTCCGCCATTCCTTCGTCATTTGCGACTTGTGCCAGCTCTTTCGTAACGATGCCGTTACGGGCAGCTTCCATTTGCGTCTTATACTTCATTTGACTGAACCTCCTTCTGTAATCCATTTCGATAGAGATCGTAAAAATGGTTGGTAGGCCCGCAACCTTTTCCAATGGGCAGCGAATGCCGGATTGCTGCGGTAACATAGTTCTTCGCTCTTTTGACCGCTTCCTCTAAATCGAAGCCCAAGGCAAGATTAGAAGCGATTGCGGAAGAATAAGTACAGCCCGTACCATGCGTGTTTTTAGTGTCGATGCGCTCTGCACTGAAACGGTAAAACTTCGCCCCGTCAAAGAGGATATCAAGAGCATCTCCCACTGCATGGCCGCCTTTAACCAGCACATTTTTTGCTCCCAGTCCGGCAATCTGCTTTGCCGCGCGTTCCATGTCTGCAATAGAGCTTATTGCCATACCGGCTATTTTTTCGGCTTCGGGTATATTCGGAGTGAGCAAGTCGGCAAGTGGCAGTATTTCGCAGATTAAAGTGTCCATTGAATTGGGCTGCATGAGGGGACAGCCGTTTTTGGCTACCATGACGGGGTCGATCACGACGTTTCGCGGTCTGTACTCCCTGAGTTTGCGTGCAACGGCTTTCATGCAAACGGATTGTGATAGCATACCTACTTTGACTGCATCTGTTCCAATATCCTCAAAAATGGCGTCAATTTGCTTTTCGATAATTTCAGGCGAGACGTCATGGACGCCTATGACGCGGGATGTATTTTCGGCTACCACAGAAACAATTACGCTCATGCCGTAGACACCGTGCGCAGCAAAGGTTTTGAGATCGGCCTGAATGCCTGCACCTCCACTGCAATCAGATCCGGCGATAGATATAACTTTTTTCATTTTTCATGCCTTCCTTCTGAATAAAAAAATAATGCTTGCTGAATTCGGCAAGCATCATTTTTCTCTAAATTTTTGCTTCCCTACACCAGTGTTAACTGACAGGTTCAAAGGGTCAGGTTTTACCTTCTCAACTCATAGAGTTCCCCCGCAAATTATTTTATTATTAGTACCGTATCACCTAATGAAGGTTCTGTCAATAGTTTGCATTTAGGCCAAAAAGCTCAATAATAAAATCGCTTGAAAATATAAGCTTTATGTGTTAATATAACTCATATATTAATCTAAAATTTAACAAAAAAATTAAAAACAATAACCTTCAGGGCGGGGTGAAATTCCCCACCGGCGGTAAGCTCGAGAGAGTAAGCCCGCGAACTCCGATGAGGAGCCGATTTGGTGCAAATCCAAAGCCGACAGTATAGTCTGGATGGAAGAAGGTTCATTATATTTTTATAGGTGTATTTGCCCTGGAGAGTGTATTTTCCGGGGCATTTTTATTTTACATAAAAAGCGAGGGATTTTATGGAAACTGATGAGTATTTTATGCAGAGGGCATTGGAGCTTGCAGAAAAGGGCAGAAAAACAACGGGAGAAAATCCCATGGTAGGGGCAGTTATCGTAAAAGACGGCAAAATTGTAGGGGAAGGCTATCATAAAAAGGCAGGGGGACCTCATGCCGAAATAGAGGCTCTAAAAGAAGCCGGACTCGATGCAAAAGGAGCAACACTATATGTAAATCTAGAACCCTGTTGTCATTATGGGAAAACACCGCCTTGCACTGATGCGCTGATAAAAGCAAAAATAGCAAGAGTAGTTGCAGCCATGCAAGATTCTAATCCACAAGTTGCCGGAAAGGGATTTTTACAATTGCAAAATGCAGGAATAGAAGTTTCAGTAGGTGTTCTAAAGGATAAAGCATCTAAGTTAAATGAAGTTTTTATTAAAAACATTTTCGAGCAAACTCCCTTTGTAGTAGCAAAAGTAGCTCAGAGCGTTGATGGAAAGATTGCCTTATCTTCCGGAAAGTCAAAATGGATAACATGTGATGCTGCCAGAAAAAGGGGCCATGAAATAAGAAGCATGTATGATGGTATTTTAGTAGGTATAGGGACGGTTTTAGCAGATGATCCGATCCTTGACTGCCGTCTGGCAAATAACGCAGCAAGTCCGGTAAAGATAGTCCTAGATTCATCAGCCGTAATTCCCATCGAGTCAAAACTCTTGCAAGGCAAAGGCAAAGTTGTTTTAGCTACTACAGCACAAGCTGACAAAGGGCGTTTGAAAAAACTTGAGGAGATAGGTGTAGAAATCGTAACGACATCTCAAGATAAAGTAAACCTTGAGGAACTGCTGAAAGCTCTCTACAATAAGGGAATTTACAGTATTTTGGTGGAAGGAGGCGCCCAGGTATTTACTTCATTTCTTATAGAAGGGTTTTTGGATAAAATAATAGTTTTCATCTCGCCAAAGATTATCGGAGGTGATGGCAAGGATTATGTAGGAAATCTTTTTCTAAGGGAAATGAAAGATGTATATGATTTTTATATTGACGATGTGGAAAAAGTCGGTGATGATGTCATGCTCGCAATGTATCCTAAAAAATGAAAGGAAGGTGCTAAGTGTTTACCGGAATTATAGAAGAAGTTGGAGAGATATCCAATCTGCAGCATAAAACCAGCGGAGCTATGCTGCACATTTCCTGCAAGAAAATCCTTGATGGCCTTAAACACGGTGACAGTATTGCGGTAAATGGTGTATGTCTTACAGTAAAAGATATAAAAGCAGCGGGATTTTCAGCTGATATAATGCCTGCGACCTTACAGAGCACAAATTTAGGAAAACTTCTGCCAAAAAGCAAGGTAAATCTTGAAAGGGCTTTAAAGGCGCAAGGCAGGTTAGACGGTCATATTGTTCAAGGGCATATTGATGGGGTGGGCGCTATCCGCGAAATTAAAAAGAGTGATGAATTCTTTACAATCCATATTGCTGCAAAACAAGAGCTTTTAAAATACATAGTTTTAAAAGGCTCGGTAGCTATTGATGGAATAAGCCTTACGGTGCAGGAGGTAAGAAGTGAAGGTTTTGGGGTTTCTATTATCCCTGCCACTTTAAGCGGCACTGCACTTGGATATAAGAAGCCAGGCGATTTGGTAAATATAGAAACTGATATTATAGGTAAATATATCGAAAAGTTTTTAAAGCAAGAGCAATGCAATGAAACAATGACCATGGAAAAACTTATTTCCATGGGATATTGATGCAATAGGAGGAGTTTAGATTGGAGGATATTTTTAGTTTTAATACCATAGAAGAAGCTATTGAAGACATTCGTGCAGGGAGGATGATAATAGTAGTTGATGATGAAAATCGCGAAAACGAGGGAGACCTTTTGATGGCAGCTGAAATGGTGACCCCGGAAGATATAAACTTCATGGCTACTTTTGGCAAAGGGCTTATTTGTGCACCGATTACTGAGGAAAGAGCCAAACAATTAAAGCTGACACCTATGGTAGAAAAAAATACTGACAATATGGGAACGGCTTTTACCGTATCTGTAGACCATGTTGATACTTCAACGGGAATTTCGGCATATGACAGAGCCCTAACTGCAAAAACTCTGACCTATGTCAAAGCAAAGCCTGAAGATTTCCGGCGGCCGGGACATATCTTTCCACTTGCGGCAAAACCCGGTGGAGTTCTGAGAAGGGCCGGTCATACCGAAGCTGCGGTAGATATGGCGAATCTAGCAGGTCTTTATCCGGCAGGGGTTATTTGCGAGATTATGAAGGACGATGGCAAAATGGCAAGGCTCCCTGAACTTGTGGAATTTTCGGAAACGCACAATATAAAGATTATTACCATTGAAGAACTGATAAAGTATAGAAAAACAAGAGAAAAGCTGGTTGAAAAGATTGCTGAGACAGATTTGCCTACTGATTACGGACATTTTAGGCTTTACTGTTACGAGGATATTATAACAAAGGAAAGCCATGTGGCTTTAGTTAAGGGAGATATAAACGAGAAAGATACACCCCTTGTAAGGGTCCATTCTGAATGCCTCACAGGCGATGTATTCGCCTCTCGCCGATGCGACTGCGGCCTGCAATTAAAAAGTGCGTTAGAACAGATTCGGCATGAAGGTAAAGGCATACTCCTATACATGCGGCAGGAGGGACGAGGCATAGGTCTTGCCAATAAAATAAAAGCATATAGCTTGCAGGATAGAGGTTTTGATACAGTAGAAGCCAACGAAGAACTGGGGTTTGCGCCGGACCTTAGAGATTACGGCATAGGCGCTCAAATATTAAGGGACTTAGGTGTGAGAAAAATGCGGCTTTTAACCAATAATCCCAAGAAACTTATCGGCCTTTCAGGTTACGGTCTTACTGTTACGGAATGTGTTCCTATAAAAATAAGACCTAATGAATATAATATGAAATATTTGGCCACAAAAAAGGAAAAAATGGGCCACTGGCTCTAAAAACGGAGAGGAGAATATTATATGTCAAAAATAATCGAAGGTAAACTCATAGCTGAAAACTTAAAGTTTGGAATTGTTGTAAGCAGATTCAATGACTTTTTTACAAAAAAACTGTTGGAAGGTGCCGAAGATACACTAATACGCCATGGTGCAGCAGAAGAAGATATTGAAATTGCTTGGGTACCGGGAGGATTTGAAATTCCACTTGCTGCAAAACTTATGGCCGAGAGCAAAAAGTATGATGCGGTTATATGTCTTGGAGCCGTAATACGGGGAGCTACGCCACATTTTGAATATATATCTTCTGAAGTTGCAAAAGGTGTGGCTCAAGTGTCTTTGCAAACCCAGGTGCCTACTATCTTTGGAGTTATAACTACTGATACATTAGAACAAGCTATCGAAAGAGCGGGAACCAAAGCAGGAAACAAGGGAAGCGAAGCAGCCCTTACTGCCATCGAAATGGCCAATCTTAAAAAGCGGTTTAACTGTTAAGGTTAAGATAGGTCAATTCTACTTAAATAAATCATTATCTGCTAGGTGCTGCTTGGTCAAATTGCGCTTTACATGTGCTAATTTAATGCGAAGAATCAAATTCTGACCACTTCCCTTGTAAGTATTATAATATATATCACATGAGTCAAATATATTTTACAAAAAATGACGATCCAGCTTGAAAAATTATTAAAAAGGGTTACTATTCAGAGGTTGAAAACGACTTGTCATCCTGAACGTAGTGAAGGCTCTTTGTAAGGATTAAATAAGATTCTTCGCTGCGTTCAGAATGACGGCAATATATAGCAAAATGAAGCAGTAAATAGTAGAATGAATGAGCAAATATCGGAACGACAGACCTCTGAATAGCTACTAAAAAACAATTTTTAATAAGGGAGTAATCATTGGGTTTTTTGCTGGTACCTGCTATAATTGATACATACTGATATATAAGAATATATCTTGCCCTAAACCTGAAAGGAGTAAACAATTTGAAAGTTACCAAGATTATTTCATTATGCGTTTTTATTGTGGCTGTCTTCATAATGCAACTTGGCGCAGGAGCAAGCACTATAGATATAGCGGCATCTAGCACACCGGAGATTGTCTTTGAAAATGGCACCGCTTGCTCTGTAGATTTGGTTGATAAAGAGCGAGAGCAAGAGAAAGTTGCAATTTATACCAGGAATTTTGGAGAATATACAAAGCCTTTTGCTGATGGCGTCGTTGAGTTTGTAGTTGTAAATAATATAGTAGCATATAAAAATACCAATAGGTCTAAAGGTACATATATCCCGCCGGACGGCTATGTTATTTCTTATGCAGGAGAGAAGGCCGATTTTGTAAATAATGTTAATATAGGTGAGGAAGCAGCACTTGTAAATTTGGATGTACCTATTCTGCCTGAGAAATATTTTAAACTAGGGAATTTGATTGTACCGATAGATGATGTCAATTCACAAAGAAGTGTAAGCCGCATCGTATTATATGATTCGTCCTATGGCGAGTCTACAAAGACTAATGGGTGGGGAATGGAATTGACGGTGGCGGATGGAGCTGTTTGTGATATAGCTGATATAAAAAATGACGACGGAGTAATAGTAGACAACAACTCACCCATACCATCAAATGGGGTAGTTATATCCATACATTCCGGGAATCCTTTCTATAACAAGCTGCATGAAAGTGTCAAGCTTGGTGATAAAGTAACAGTCGTGACAGATAATATGAAACTTTACAGTGCCGGCAAGAATACATATGATGCGTTTAACCCCATGTCTATTGAAGATAATCCCTTGGCTTGGGACAAGAAAAACGACAAGCCATACGATGGTTTCCGCGGTCCGGATCAGATAATAATCTACGACTCAAGTTACGGCGATTATACTGGCACAAACCCATACGGCTATGAAGTGGCTGTTCAAGAAGACGGTAAAATAATAAATGTCGGCGGAAACAATCTGCAAATCCCGGATGGCGGGTTTGTAATATCCGGTCACGGAACCCGAGCAAATTGGCTACAAAGTTACGCTTGTTTAGGGTCAAGAGTGGTATTGAATAAAGAGAAACAGGAATTAAGGATTATTTTCACACCGGATTCTTATGTCGATACAGCCGAGCTTGCTATAAAAGCGGCTAAGGACAGTTTGGATTTGGCGAAAATACAATATACCGATATTGATTATGATGAAATACAAAATAAAATTGATTTGACAAAATCCCAAATGCAAAAAGTGCATGAACTATTAAATAAGAGTGAGTACAGAGAGCTGATACAAACTGTAAATGATATACAAAATGAGGCAAACAAGGCTTATTATATGACATTTGAATCACCAAAAGTTGAAAACAGGGCGGTATGGCACAGACCCCGGGAAACCAGCATCGATGAAGTGAAAAAATGTCTTGATATGCTGCAAGATATCAATATAAACACTGTCTATCTTGAAACATATTGGAATGGATACAGCATATACCCGACTGATAATGAAATTATGGAACATAATCCTATATATGATGGGTTTGATGTATTACAAGCATATATTACAGAGGCACATGCCCGAGGAATAAAGCTTTATGCATGGGTTGAGGATTTTTTGGCAGGTCAGAATGTAGCACAGAAAAAGCCTGAATGGATGATTGAGAGCAGACAGGGTGATAGATACTTTAAAGACAGTTCAGGAATCAAGTATTATTACCTGAATCCTGCTCTGCCCGAAGTTCGTGATTTCATATCAGGGATGTATAAAGAGCTTGTCAAAAAATATGACATTGACGGCATACAGTTTGACTATATGAGATATCCGGAGTCTGGTGATTATTCTAATGACTTTGGGTACGATTCATACACGCGGCAGCTTTTCAAAAATTACGCCGGTACTGATCCTATATCATTGACTGTGGAGGATGAATTGTGGGAGGATTGGTGCGATTTTAGAGTTGGTATAATAAATTCCTTTGCATACAGGATTATTTCGGAAGTCAAGTCTATAAAACCAGATGTTCAAACATCCGCAGATGTATGGCCGGATTATGACAAGACTATTATAGATACATTTCAAAATCCAAAGGATTGGACATCACAGGATTACCTTAACATAATAATACCTATGTCCTATTATCTTTACGAACAGCCGGTTGCCGAAGATATAAATAAAACACAGGCTTTTGCTAAAGGACATGCACAGGTAAACGTGGGGCTTGCCACAACTACAAAACCTGATATACAGATACTTTTAAGGCAAATTGCAGCTGCAAGAGCCGCATCTGCAAATGGTGTGGGAATTTTTGAACTTCAGTCGCTTTTTAGCGGCGGTTATGATAGTGCGCTAAAACTCGGCGTGTTCAGATATCCTGCAATTACAACCAAAGATGCCGAGCAGTCCGTAAGCCTTATGCTTTCCGATATTTTAAGAAAGATTAATGATATATATTTAAAATATGGCGGCATGAATAGTGAGGAGTCTCAGAAATATAAAGAACTCGTCAGGGATATTAAGGTCGATTTTAAAAATGATAAAGATGCGGCAAAAAGTGCAGGTTCAATTAAAAATAACATTGAAGATTTAATTGATATAATAGATAGCGATGAAACTCTAAGCATGCAGGTAGCAGCGAAAATCAAGGCAGACCTTAATGCCGCACTGAATATATTAGAAGAACATATTTCAAATCATAGTTTTATGGCAAACCATAAAGTCAGGGAATTTCAGGCAGTATTACCTGTAAAGATGCTGAAGGAGAAAAAAGAAGCGCCTTTGAAGGTGAAAGCCGTATTTTGCGATAACAGCTCTGCCGTTATGTATCTTGACAGCAGTCAATATAAGATAACCACCAGCGACTCCCAAATAGCCGATATTGATGATGATGTTCTTAGAATCAACAAAAAAGGAAGAGCAACAGTCATAATTGAAATCTTGGATACCTTTAATTTGGATACATCAAAAGGTGCCGACAGCAAGCTAAGATTTACAGTAAATAAGAACAATGAAGATGTTGTAGCAAGTTCGGATTTCGGAAAACTAACCGCATCAGATGTAACCGATACACAAGCCACCCTTAGCTTTGGCGCAGCGGTAGTTGATTCGAATATTGCAGGATATACGCTTTATCGCAATGGTAAAAAGATATCCGGAAATTTTGATGGAATCTTTACAGACGAAGGGCTGCAGCCTGATACAATATACTATTATGAAACGCGCGGTTTTGATGCTTTTGGAAAAAAGATATACCGAAGCAATCAAACAACAATCAGAACAAAGGCAAGTGCTTCTTAATGGGGCTTTTTACAGCATGGTTTGCAAAATTGTATCCCGCAAGAATTGCAAGGGGGTAGGGAGGAGTATATGTAACTTAACATCGCCTTTTTTGGGATACACCTAGAAAAAAATTAAGGACGGTTCCATGTATTTAACACTTAAGGAACAGTCCTTAATTATTACTTGTCTAAGCTATCTATTATTTTATAGATTCTGCAATTTTTATGAGTTCATCTTTGGCGATTTCGCCTCTGCCTACCAGCATATAAATTACGCCATTATATTCCCAGTCAAGATTACTGTCACCATACAGGACGGCGTCTTGACCGTTTATCTTCAATTCTTCAACCTTATCGGCTCCTGTCACATATCCTGCGTCTTCCTCAGCAACTCTCTGCTGCATGTAGATAAATTTCCCCGTTTCTTCATTTGCAAAATACAGTCCTACGACTTTGCTATTTTCTACGACGCCATTTTCGTCTTTAAAAAATTCTGCCTCTGTAAATTTATAACCTTCAGGTAAATAACTTGGAAGCTTGATATCAAAACAGGTATAATTATTTAACTGGTTGGGGTCTTTTATTATCAGACACTCGTCGGCCCTAGCCTTCTCGTGCTCACTTTTAGTTACTATATCTCCATCTGAATCAATGTAAGCGATTCTTTCGCCATCAACGGTATATATTTCGTCGGCATGTTCGGTTGAAAGCACTTCTAATGGATTGCCATCCTTATCAAAAATCTTGCCTTTTAATTTATCAGGAACAGGCACTGATTTTATGTCAGAAGGTTCACTTTCTAGAATTGTTATATGTCCAAGGGATATAGTCCTTACTATTTTGTCAACTACTCCTTGGGCAAAAGATGTTTGCATCAAGGAAAATCCCAACACACATACAAGCGCAAATGACGCAACTTTAGTGACAATACTTTTAGTTTTATTTGACTTTTTCAAAGTATCTTCTCTCCCTTTTTGTTCATTAATATTTCTCAAAACTCTTTCAAAGACTTTTTGTTTATCGCTGTCCTTACTAAAATCCTTATCTGCCATTGTTTTACCCAATTCCAAAAGTTTAATGTATTCTTCGGATTGCGTACTGTCTAATCGCTTTATGCCCTTTAAATAAGCATCTATGTCCGTAGAAAACATGTCTTCAAGTCTCTTTTTCTCCAAGATTATCCCATCCTTTCTAATTCTTTTTTCAACTTCTTCATAGTGCGAAAAAGTATCACCCCGACATTGTTTTCTGTAAGACCTAACACCTTTGAAATTTCTACATTTTTTAAACCTGCACCGAATTTAAGTGCTACTATGCTTCTTTCTCTTTCATCTAAAATACTTAGGGCCTTTAAAAGTTCATCATTGGTTTCAGCTATTTCCACAATATCTTCAGGAGTTTTTTTCTTTGATATTAAATTCTTGATTGAATCAATAGGTAAGAATTTACGGTTTTGCAGGTTCCTGAAATAATCATTTACTGTATTTCTGGCTATAGCAAATAGCCATACTTCGAAAGGAGATTTAGTTTCATCATAGGTATTTATCTTAATCATTACTTTTTCAAATATTTGGCTGGTTAAATCTTCTGCCGTATAGTAATGATTTACTCGATAGTATACGAAATTAAACACCTTTTTGTAATAAGTTTCAAAAATATAGGTAAATTCTTTTTCCATGTCTAATAATTCCGGAATTTCTCTTTTAGATTGTGCATCGATTAAAGCGAGCTTCGGCAAATTTTTGTTCTCCTCCTCCCAATCAATTTTTACTTAGCTAAGTAAGTCTTTCTATATGTTAATACGAATAATATTTAATTTCATTACAAAAAGAAAAATAATTTGTTGGCAAAGATTGCAACTC
>MPOT01000103.1 GCA_001896545.1 Tepidanaerobacter sp. EBM-38
GGCGGAGAGAGAGGGATTCGAACCCTCGAACCGCGTTTTAGCACGGTTACGCGATTTCCAGTCGCGCGCCTTCGACCAGCTCAGCCATCTCTCCACGTTTCGGATATCTGATATTAGACATCGGATTTGGAATTGCTGTCTACAATCAATACTAATTTGTTAATTAGTTTCATTTACATCTTAGCTCTGGTTTGCGACCTCTAGATTATATTAAATGGCGGAGAGAGTGAGATTCGAACTCACGGGACGGGGTCACCGCCCACTCGCTTTCGAGGCGAGCGCCTTCAACCTCTCGGCCATCTCTCCCTGTTTCAGAAGTCGGATGCCAGATGTTGCTCGATATAGAATTTTACTTTTATGTTTAAGCTTTTTTATTCATTCGTTTATCTTGAAAAAATTTTTTCAAGATATTGCCACACTCATCGGCCATTATCCCGGCAGATATTTTTGGTCTGTGATTAAATCTTTCATCAGCGGGAAGGTTTATTAGGCTACCGCAAGCCCCGCCCTTTGGGTCTTTTGCGCCAAACACCAATCGGTCAACTCTCGACAAAATAACGGCACCTGCACACATAGGACAGGGTTCTAGTGTTACATACAAAGTGCAGCCTTGCAGCCGCCAAGTACCTAATACTTCACAAGCCTTTCTAATAGCCAAGAGTTCCGCATGAGCAGTTGCATCCTGCAATGTTTCTCTGAGATTATGGGCTCTGGCTATGACTTCGTCAGCCTTTACAACAACAGCGCCAATCGGCACTTCATCTATCTCCATAGCCCTTTTGGCTTCTTGGATGGCCTGCCTCATGAAAAAAAAATCATCCTTCTGATATTCGAGTGTAGGCATATTTTACTACAATCCTTATTTACATTTATCATTTTATGGTGCGCCCGGGAGGACTCGAACCCCCGGCACGCGGTTTAGGAAACCGCTGCTCTATCCTCCTGAGCTACGGGCGCAATTAAATGCGTTTAAATAATGGTGCGCCTGGCAGGAATCGAACCCACAGCCTTCTGATCCGTAGTCAGACGCTCTATCCAATTGAGCTACAGGCGCATGCAAATGGCGGAGAGAGAGGGATTCGAACCCTCGATACGGATTTTAGTCCGTATAATCGCTTAGCAGGCGACCGCCTTCGAC
>MPOT01000049.1 GCA_001896545.1 Tepidanaerobacter sp. EBM-38
ACATAATTGTGTTCTATTTTCTCCGTGCTAAAATAATTAATAACTTTATCAAACATTGTGATTTTTTGTCTTTTATATATATTCCACCTTTTCCAAAAAACTCCTTCTTGAAAAAGGACTTTTATCTGAGTTATTAGTTAATTTTGGCATGTGAGATTTTCATGGTCTAAGTTTTAACTTGGAATCTTGGCTTTGGTGTTAAAATCTGTTCTTGCGGATATGGGGAACTGATATTTGATTCTCATAAAAACAAGCCATGCGTATAAGCAAGATAGCTGTATCGCTTATATACATGGCTTTGGGTTTTTGTTATGCTGGGCTTTTATGTAACACTTAATAGCCCTTTACTTTTTGCCCTGAATTTTAATGTTCAACTTAAGAATTGGAATGTTTTTATAATTTTATCGAATAGTTTTTGTTCTTCTAAATCTAGCTCCAGCGCGTAAAAGCTCATAATAAATACTTGTTTGTCGTCGGTAAGGTAGTAGGTATGCGGATACCACATCTCGATATCCCCGCCGTATGGATAAGACTTCAGTATTATTTTTACACCGGTAAGGTTTCCGACTTTTATGTTTTCACGGGATACCAATTCACACTCGCTGTTTGGCTCCCAATTATCCAACAGGCTTTGACCTTCTTTCATAATTATCGTGGGCAGCAGTTCAGCTACTTTTGCGCCGTTTTCGTCGGTAAAAATGCTGTAATCCACATTCCAGTTGCCGGGAAAGTGCAGCGAATATGAGATAATCGGACTATTTTCACGAAAGGAATATGATTCCCAATCTTCGGTAGTATAAGCATAATCTTTAACTATGAGTTCTTTCCATCCTTGAATTTGCTTTGAGTCTTGCACTTTAAACATTGTTTCACTGTCTGCATTTTCATCAGTCAAATTGCTATTTGTATCACCGATATTTTCATCGGGGGATGCTGCTTGTTCCGGCACAGGTTCGTTTTCATTGCCGACGGAAGAGGTATCTGGCGGTTGAGATACTACCGGTTTGCTGTTATCTTCTTTAGCACAGCCGGCAAGTATTAAAATCGTAACCAGCATCAGTATCAAAGGTTTTTTTATGAGCCGGTTCATTGTGTAATACCTCCTTTACTCCTTTATTTTTTTACTGCATTTGTTGCAATAGCCGTAAATCTCAAATCGATGTTCCGTCGGGGTAAATCCTTTACGGCTAAGTTCCTTTTCTATATTTCCCATCGGACAGTAATCAAGGGGAATTGACGCTCCACATTTTTTACAAATTACATGGTGGTGGTGCCCTTCCTCGCGACGAAGTTCGTATAGAATTCCACCGCTTTCCGGAGTAATTCGACACAAAATTCCTCTTTCAAGCAGCAAATCAAGATTTCGATATATTGTTGAAAAATTAATGTTTGGCAGTATTTTGATAACTTCAGTGAAAATCTCTTGAGCACTTAAAACACCATCAGAGCTTTCAAGCACATTGATGATAGCCTTGCGCTGCGGAGTCACCTTTAACCGCTGTTCTTTTAAAAGTTCTTCTACATCCATTGCCTTACAGCCCCCTTTACAAAAAGTACCATCATTAGTATGGCTGTAGCAATCAAAACTATGGTTCCGCCAGGGGCTAAATCGAATATAAAAGATGTATAAAGACCGGATACAACAGAAAAAATCGCTACCCCAATGGCTATAATAAAAGTCGATTTGAAGCTTTTTGCTAGTTGCATGCCAACAGCAGCCGGTATGACCATTAAGGCCGATATCAACAAGGCTCCTACCACTCGAACGGATAAGGCTACTACCAAAGCAGTCATCATGGTAAAATACATGTTGACCGCTTTAACCGGTATGCCGGAAAGCCTTGCTGCTTCTTCATCGAATGTAATGGAAAAAAGTTCCCTATATAATAATATCATAGAAAACATTATGATGAAACCTAATATTGAAATAAGTAGAAGATCCTGGGATGAAACAGCCACTAAGCTGCCGAATAAATACGACATCAGGTCAGCATTAAAGGATTTTCCAATACTTATGAACACTGCCGCAAGGCCCATCCCTCCGGATAATACCACTGCTAAAGCCACCTCTGCGTATTTGCTGAAGGCCGACCTTATAATTTCTATTAAAACAGCGGCAGCACCCGAGAAAATCAAAGCACCGTAAAATGGATAAATCCCTACAAGCATGCCGCCAGCTACTCCTGCCAATGCTGCGTGAGATAGGCTGTCGCCTACCATGGACATGCGCCTTAACACAATAAAAACGCCCATAACCGATGCCAGCAGTGCTGTAATGATTCCAGCCATAAAGGCTCTTTGCATAAAATCAAAACTAAGGATATACATCATATTCTTCCCCTTGCACCTTCCCCTATTAATCTAGACGCTAAAATTCCGGAAAGGTTCCCATTATTTTTATAAATATTTATGTTGCCATCTTCCATATAGCCAACCTTTGTAGCTCTTTTTATGGCTGCGTCAATATCATGGGTTATCATGACAATTGTCATGCGGTTTTTGTGAAGTTTGGCAAGCATTTCGTAAAATTCCTGCTGCGAGGCTGCATCAATGCCGGTTGTAGGTTCATCGAGAAAAAGAGCCTCCGGTTTTTTTACCAGTGCCCTTGCTAAAAATACCTTCTGTCTTTGTCCGCCTGAAAGCTGACCAATTAGTCTATTGGAAAGGTCTGTGATTTTTACCGCAGCAAGGGCTTCGCTGGTGGCTGCTTTTCTCTCGGCTTTATCAAACCACCTGCCGAATCCTGTGTAATATCCCGATGAAACTATTTCCTCCACCGTGGCAGGAAAGGATGTATTCGTATTTGCAGCTTGCTGAGATATATAGCCAATCTTGCTCCACTCTTTAAAATGCCGGACATTTTGTCCGAATATCTTAACTTCTCCGGCTTTAGGAGCAAGCAATCCCAGCATAATCTTAAGTAAGGTCGACTTTGACGAGCCGTTTGGGCCAAGAATCGCTATAAAGTCGCCTTTTTCAACTGTAGTATTTATATTTTTTAAGACTAAAGTACCATTGTATGAAAAATCGACATTTTTAAGGCTTATGACCTCATTGTCTTTGATTCTAGATGTATCAATGATATCCTCCATATCATCACCGGCTTCACCGTCATATACCATTCCAAAACCCGCACATAAACTATTATTACTCATAGCTCAACACTCGCTTTAATACTTCTAAATTTTTTTCCATAACAGAAAAATAGTCTTCTCCGGCTTTTACCTCATTCGGTTGAAGGGTTCCCAAGGGGTTTATAATTAAAATTTCTGCTCCGATTTCATCGGCAAGTGTTTGTGAAAGCTTGGAAACTTCCCCCGGCTCATCCAGTATATACTTTATTTTCTTAGCCTTGCAAAACTCTACCAGCTCTGCCATCTTCTTCGGCGATGGCTCTTCCTGCGGCGAAAGACCGGTAATAGCTGTCTGCTCAAGCCCATAGCGGCGAGCCACATAACCTAAAAAGGAATGTGATGTTACTATGTTTTTTTGAGGACTGCTTGATATTATTTCATTTAAGTTTTTATCAAGCTCATCGAATTTTTGCATAAGGTTGTTAAGATTTTCATGATATACTTCACTGTGCTCCGGGTCTTTTGCGACAACTCCGTCAAAAATCTTTTGTGCCATCTCCTTGGCCAATACCGGGTCGAGCCAGATATGCGGATCATTGTTTTCTATAAGGCCTTTGCCGGCTTCTACAACGGCAACACCTTTTTTGTCCAAATCTCCTGCCATTTTTTTTGCCCATGGCTCCATGCTTTCACCTAAAAAGATAAATATATCGCCATCATAAATCATCGCCGTCTGTTTGGGCGAAGGTTCAAAGTCATGAGGTTCGACTCCTGCCGGCATGAGATTTTCCACCTGAGCATTATCCCCCACAATCTTCTTTGCAAAATCATACAGTGGATAAAATGTGGTGTAGATTTTAAGACTGTTTTGCTGATCATTAGGCTGGTTGGGTAGCACCACCTGACTATTGTTAGAACAAGCTGTGGTAAGAACCGATATAGATAAGATTAATAATAACACTAAAAATGATTTTGCTATTTTCATTTTAATTCCTCCAATTGCAAAAGGTTTGCATTTGCGTTTTATATTATATATTCTTTCACTGGCTTATGTCAATTATTCTTTAAAAATTTTAATATTGCAAAATGCGTTGCATAAGCTTGCATTTTGCTGTATCTATTATCTATATATCTGGGCACTATATAAGCAGGGGGTAGTTTTATTTCAAATAGGCTTTAGATTTTCAACCAATAAAAAAATAACTCCCTTAATGTACAGACAGTTTTATCGTTCTCAGCTGTCTGCCATAAAGGGAGCAGGTTATTCACATTTTGAATTTTATAGCCCGATTTCAGCTACTAATTCCTGTTTAGGCCTAAAGCCAACCAATTTTTTTGCTACTTTGCCATTTTCAAAAAGGATGAGTGTGGGAATACTCATGACACCATAGTTGGATGCAGTTTTGGGGTTTTCGTCTACATTGAGTTTGCCTACTTTCAAGCTGTCGCTATACTCAGCAGCTATTTCATCAATGACCGGTCCCATCATCCGGCAAGGTCCGCACCATGGTGCCCAAAAATCCACAAGTACCTTTCCTTCTGCTTGAAGTACTTCCTGAGCAAAGTTATCATCTGTAATAGTCAATGGTTTCATTTGAATTTCCTCCTTGTAAAATATGTTTTCAGTTTTTCTTGACCGTTTTTTGTGATTATACTATACTACTATTATAGTATAGTTTACATTTTGCGAAGAATATATTTTTAGATTTATTATAAATTTATCAAACCAGTATGGAAGGATGTAGCTCTCATGATAGACCATAAACTCATTCGCAGCCTTCGCCAAAAGCGGAGTATGACATTGCAGGATTTGGCACAGCAAGCGGGCCTTTCGGTTTCATATCTTAGCGAAATTGAGCTGGGCAAAAAGCAGCCTTCTTTGGAGACTATCGACAAGCTTGCACAAGCTCTAAACATATCGCGCGAGGGTCTTATTTCCTCAAGCAGCGCCGGAGCCGGGGGAATTGGTGCAAAGATTGCACTTATTCGGCAGGAAAAAAATCTATCCCTTTCTGAGCTTGCTGAAAAAGTGGGTATTTCGCCCAGCTATCTTTGTCAAATTGAAAGTGGAAGAGTAATGCCCGCTTTATCTACGCTAAAAGGTATCGCCAAGGCTTTGGATGTAAAGCCCGAAAACCTCATGGCCGCTACAAGTTTCGTAGGCTATAAGATAAAAAAGATACGTTGTGAGCGTAAAATCACTCAGGCAGAGCTTGCGGAAAAAGCCGGGGTATCTACTGGCCTTATCGGTCAGATTGAAAGCGGTAAAGTAGAGCCTTCGATTAAAACATTGGAGAAAATCGCCGCAGCATTATCACTTTCACCCTGCTTTTTCGTTTCGGAAGATGAAGAACTTTCATCAATCCTAAAACCTATGAACCCCGAGGTCAGAGAATTGCTAAATGATCCCAAGGTGCGGTCCGCTCTCGAGCTTTTAGCCGACTGCAGTGCCGAGGAGTTTAGTTTTATCTTGAAGTTTATTCAGCTCTATAAAGAGCATCGAGAAAGCTAATCTTTTGCTTTTGACTTGCAGTTGATGAAAATAGTTTCATCCTTTCTGCTTATACCTATTTTACCCTTGCATTAATCTTTTATTTGCATTTTTATTATACTATTATATTATTTCGCTGTCAATGAGTATTTTATAGTAAACTCCAGAATAAATCAAGAGGGAGAAATGGATATGTCTAAAATAAATCCATTAAAAATATATGTGGTGGGTGGAGGAGCTTCAGGCATGATGGCAGCCCTTTCCGCTCGATATAACGGTGCTGGTGTGACCATCCTAGAGCGAAATCCCCGGGTGGGCAAGAAAATTCTGGCTACCGGTAATGGAAGGTGTAATTTTACTAATATCAACGTTGATGTAAAGTATTATCACGGGCAAAATCCCGAATTCATATATGGTGCCCTGTCAGCCTTTGATGTGTCTAGGACTATGGGTTTTTTTGAAAAACTGGGTATTGTTCCGCGAGTGGAGGACGCAGGTAAGGTGTTTCCCATGTCCGATCAAGCTTCGAGTGTTTTAGATGTGCTTTTGTACGAGTTAAATCGCATCGGCGTAAATATCATCTGTAATGCTTTTGTGAAAGAAATAAGGAAAACTAAAAATGAATTTACGCTGGTGCTTGAAGATGGCAGAATCTTCGAGGGCGATCGGGTGATTTTAGCCTGTGGCGGCAAAGCCATGCCATCCTCCGGTTCTGATGGCAGCGGATTTGATTTGGCTAAAAATCTGGGCCATAAAATAGTGGATATTTCCCCTGCCCTTGTTCAGCTAAAACTTGCGGGGGATTTCTTCAAGCAGATTGAGGGTGTCAAGTTCGTAGGCACTGCCGAGGTTTTGTCTGGCAAAAAAGTCTTGGCCAAAGATAAGGGGGATATACTTTTTGCAAATTATGGTGTGTCCGGTCCGCCCATATTGCAGATTAGCCGCAAGGCAGGGGAGTTGCTGAAGGCAAATAAGGAGGCTGTTTTAAAAATCTCTATCATAGATAATATGACTCAAAAAGAGCTGGAGAGATTCTTGGAAAAGCGCTTTAAAAATATGCAGGAAAAAAGTTTGGATTTTAGTATGGTAGGCTTTGTAAATAAGCGGCTCATACCGGTTTTGCTTAAACAGGCAGGCATAAAAGACATAAAAAAACCTGTCCGAGAACTTTCCTCTGCAGACAGGCAAAGGATTGCAAATATCTTAACAGATTGGAGATTTAAAATAACCGGAACTAAATCTTGGCCCAGTGCTCAAGTAACTGCAGGTGGTGTTGATACTAGTCAGGTTGACCCTTTGACAATGGAGTCCGCATTAGTAAAGGGCCTGTATTTCTGCGGTGAAATCCTAGATATCGACGGGGCTTGCGGAGGCTTTAACCTCCAATGGGCTTGGTCCTCAGGATATTTAGCCGGTAAATCCTCTTCGATGTAATTATATGTTACTACAAATTCAGAAAAAGTAGAAGCGCTCAGCTGCTCGCAATAGAGTTTTATATTTTCGTTAGCTGCCATAGTAGGCTTTTTTGAATAAATTCTCTATATCATCACGGGTTGGCACACGAGGATTTGTTTTGGTACAGGGGTCTTTCATCGCTGTGGCTGCAAGCGCTTCTATGCTTGCTAAAAATTCCACTTCAGATATGCCCGTTTCTTTTAAGCATGCAGGCATGTCCAAGTCTTCTTTAAGCTTTTTAACCATGTTTCTTAGTTCCTTTGCAGCGTATATTTCTGATATGAAGTTTAATCCTAGTAGCTCTGATATCTTGGCATATCTTGCAGCTGCCTTTTCTTCTTTACTGTTGTAATCTATAACATAGGGAAGTAAAATTCCGTTAGCTCGCCCATGTGGTATGTGAAATCTTCCTCCTAGGGCATGTGCCATGCTGTGATTGATACCAAGGGAGGTATGTGTGAAAGCCATACCTGCCAGTGCCGAGGCATTGTGCATTTTTACTCTGGCCTCATCATCACTGCCATTCTGATAGGATTTAGGCAAATACTCAAAAACGGTTAGTGTAAAATTTTTATAGGTCAAAAAGCAGGGAAAAAGCGATCGTACGTAGAAAATAGACCTCACCATCCTCTCTTAGGATGAGTATAAAACTCAGAAAGGTGAGGTCCATATGGATATAATTCAACATGTACATGAAAAATTCCTTCTAGCTGGAGAAAAAATCATAGAAACTTTAGATGGAAAATATACCTATCCAGTATTTGTAGAACAACTAAAGGAAATATTGAATGAACTAGGTGCAGAAGTATGCCCCGAAGTAATAGAAGAAATGGATAAAAAAATATATAGCGATAAGAAGAAAGAAAAGATTGGCGAGTATTACAAAAAGACTGTAAGAGAACCATTATAGGAGAACTTGGAGATATAACATACAAAAGGCGGTACTATGAAAACAAAGTAACGGGGGAGAAAACATATCTGGTAGATAAAATTGGTACTATGTCAATAAATAGTACCATTACTTTGCTGGCGTATGTCGGGTATGCGATTTAGTATTTTTATTAGTTTTGTTGAGTTGTTTTACATCTTCTTTACCTTGTTTCCCTTATTGTATGAAGTGAATTTTCTAATACTAGAATACTCTAGTTTAAGGAAAATTACAAGGTATTTTTTACCAATTCGAAGTTTTTTTTGTAAATTTTTTATCGATATTTTTTCTTGGTTAGTATTTTACCATTTTATGTCTTCATGCGTTTGCCGTGGGAGATTTTGTAATATATTCATAATTTAGTTCATGCTACTTTTAGAATATTATATTAAATTCTTCTACAATCATCTCTGATAGGACGCTATTTTCAGGTATCTTGCAAATTTGCGCAATCACTTTTTTAACGCCTTTTTCTTTGATCATAGCCTGTAGTGCTACCGCTTCTTCATCATCTTGCCAGTCAAATTTTAACGCAGCTGCAATACCTTTTGATATATTTCTAGGAGTTACCCCGATTTTAAGTGCTTCTTTTGCCGGAAAAACAAGTCGATCTTGTGGACCTAGTTTTCTAATAGGTTGTCGAGCAACTCTAACTACGGAATCTTCAAGATATGGATTTTGAAAACGTTCTAAGGTTTTTTCTATATATTCGCTATGCTCTTTAGGAGAAAATCCAAAACGGTGTATAAGATATTTACCAGACTCTTCCATAGCACCCTTGACAATTTTATATACCTGTTGATCTTGAAGTGCTTCCCTTATTGTGCGATAGCCTTTTACGTAGCCAAGATATGCAGCTATTGCATGACCTGTATTCAATGTAAAGATTTTTCTTTGCACATAAGCTTCAAGGTTTGTAACCACTTGCATTCCTTTGATAAAAGGAACTGGGGGCACAAAGCCGTTTTTATCAACAACCCATTCAAAGTAAGGCTCAACTGCTACTGAGAGCAAATCATTGCTATCATTCTGAGGGGGAACTATTCTATCTACCGCTGCATTAGGAAAACCAACAATATCTACAAGTTTTGCAATTTCTTCCGGTTGCAGATGCTTAAATACCTCTTCTTTCAAAGATTCAGAGGCTCCTATCATATTTTCACAAGCAATTATATTCAAAGGCTTAACAAGGTTTTCAGTAATCTTTAGTCTAAGAGCTAAAGCTATAGTTGGTGCAAGATTCTTGAGGACTTTAGGACCTACTGCTGTAGTTACGATCTCTGACGATGCTATAGCTTTGATTACTTGGTCTTCTTGGGAAGACAGCAGGCCTTGTATTCCTGTTACTTTAAGTTCTTCGCACTTTTCGCCTACAATCCTAACTGTATATTCTTTATAAGTATTGATTGCATTTATTAGCTCAGAATTAATATCTACGAAAGTTAGCTCATGCCCTGATTGAAATAAAAGCAGACCTATAAATCCTCGACCTATGCTTCCGGCTCCAAAGTGAACCGCTTTTTTCATAGCTATTTCCTCCCCTGTAGCTTTTCGTATATTTCTCTGGGGGTCCTAGCTTTTATTAGTTTTTCCACTTCATTTTTGTCTTCACAAATTGTAGCAATGTTTGCCAGTATATCTAGATGAGCATCACCCTTACCTGCGATGCCTATTACTATATAAGCAATGTTCCCTTCACCAAAGTCAACTCCTTGGGGAAACTGAGCTACCAAGATGCCGCTTTCTATTATGTCATCTTTAGACTCAGCTGATCCATGAGGAATAGCAACGCCATTACCAATATAAGTTGTTAGTATATCCTCTCGGGCTTTCATGGCATCAACGTACGAAGGCTTAACTTTTCCTGATTTTACCAAAAGATTTCCGACTATTTCTATAGCTTCATATTTATTACTAGCTTCAGCTCCTAATATAATACTATCCTCGGTTAAAATTTCTGATGATTTGTCTTTTTTCTTATCTTTTCCAAATAATTTAAATGCCATATTAACCCTCCATTATCTGGTAATCTTGACTAACCCTTGTATGACGTCCGTGCCTGAACCCGTTTTTATTGTTTCAGTCCAATGAGTATCTTCTATGAGGGCAATACTTATCCTTCCCATAAGATCTAACGCCTCCAAGCTCGGATCTACAGGCAATAGCATTACAAGAACTGTTGTGACATTTTCAGATTCTCCATCCATATCTCGCATCAAAATCGGTTTTTTTAGCCGATAGACACCAAAGAAAGGTTTTTTAACGCCTTTAGTTCTCGCATGAAGTATGGAAATAGATTTACCTGGAATGGCGCATCCAATGCTTGCCTCCCGCGTTTTTAAATCCTTTATAGCTTCATCAACTGATGCATCTGTCACATCTTCTCTTAACCACCGTTTAAATTGGTTAAATAAATCTTGCTTATCTTTTACACTGATATTTTCTCGTAAAACAAAATCCTGGATCAAGCTTAGAATCACTTCATTTTTATAATCTTGGCTTTGGCTCCCTTTATTGTCGCTAGGCATAATGATGGTAGGTGGAAATCCTTTTTCTGACATTTTAATGTGAGACCTCAGTATTTCAGCTTCTGTTTCGTCTAAAAACGGCGAGACTTGGATCACATTGAATTCGTCGCTTTCGAAAGGAATTGTGGTTATAATGGTATCAACATAGGGATATTTTTTTATTGCTTTGTTTAAATCCAAAAAAGATACGATGTCAATTATATTTATCTGAGGCAATTCTTTATGCAATCTACTAGCCAACATACGAGCGCTACCAATACCACTAGCACATGCTAATATTACAGGTACCTTATTGTAGCGCTTGCGTTCTAGAGCAGCTCCGATGTGCATTGCAATATAGCCTACTTCAGATCGAGGTACTGTAAAACCATATTTTTTCTCTAAAATACTAGCAGATTCGTCGGCTATTTTCATCAAGTCTTTATATTTCTCTTCTAGCTGCTTTAATAAAGGATTTCTAATATCCATTCCAAGCCTCAACCTTGATATAGCTGGCTTTAGGTGCAATATCAATCCCTCAATAGCTATCATGTCGCTTGTAAGATCTTCACCGAGTTTATCACTTACATACGCTAATATTTCCCTAGATATATCGGCAACCTCAAAGTTATCTAAGACAAAAAAATCGTTTGCAGCAGGTAAATTACGAAATTTGGCGCCTAACAAATACATCGTAATATAGCCCATTTCCTCTTCTGGAATTGCTATGCCAGTATCGCTTTCCAAGATAGTGCTTAACTGTTTAGCGATATTAAACTCATCACTTTCTTTCAAAGCGGAGAGGATGTCACCTTCTAATTGGATTTGCTCCCCACTCTTCAATCGCTCTATAGCTAAGGCAACATGAACTATTAAACCAATATAGGCACTATCAGCCAATGGAAATTCCAATTCACCTAGTATTGCCTCGAGTGCCCGTTCAATTTGTTTTATCAGATCTGCATCTACGAGTTTTAATAATCGTCCCTTAATTTCATCAGATAGAATTAGGCTATCACTGTTTGATTTACCTTTTTGAGCAGGCAACTTATCTTTTAATATGTTGATAAGCTGATTTTCGTCAAAATTTTTATAAAATAAATCTGTGACTAACTGCCTTATGCCTTTTTCAGTCCCTTCGATCCAGACGCCTAGTCCAGGTCTGCGCATAAGTTCTAGGTTATATTTTTCAAAGATTTGTTCACATGCATCTAGGTCATAGCTTATGGTTGCTTCGGTGACTTGGTATTCATTGGCAAAATTCAAGAGTTTTTGAGGTTCTTTTTCTTGCAACAATGACAAAATAATAAGTTGTTGTCTTTCTTTTGGCGACAGTTTCCGAGTCGGGGAAGTGGAACTTATATATTGTTTAAGTCTATCAATATCGCTCTCTTTCCCTATTAGAAAAATTCCACTTCCTGTTTTTGTTTTTAAAATTATGTTATAATCCTTTAGTTTTTTAGATATTATTGGCAGTTCTCTTAACACTGTTCTGGGACTAATGTTCATACTTTTAGCTATTTTTTTGCTAGTGCTAGGACCTTCTAGGAGAATATTCAATATTTTAATTTCTCTAGACGAAAAATCCATAAAATCTTCTCCTTGATGGACATTGTCTGCCTATTACTCTTTAAGATTTTCGACAATTTCATCATAGACAGGATTATTTATAAATGTCTCAATAAAGATGTGTTCTGCTTTAGGCGAAGCAGCTTTCACACGTTCTGCCAGCTCTTTATGGCAGATAACAATATCCGCATCTTTGGGAATTTCATTAATTGCTGTGTTTATTACTTGAATCTTCAGTCCAGCTTCATTTATTTTCTTTCGCAATATTGAAGCACCCATAGCCGATGAGCCCATTCCTGCATCACAGGCAAAAACTATCTTTCTTACAGGCTGATCCTTTGGTACGGCGCTATAAGCTTTTTTGCCCTTTAACTCATCTACTTTTTCTTGTGCTTCATAAATGCTTTCATCTTCATAGCTACCAAATTTTCTTAAAAGAATAGCTGATGCTGCAAAGGAAACAAGTGTCGAAACAAAGATGCCAGCTAATACAGGCAAATAACCTCCTTTAGGTGTCATTGCCAATTCTGCAAATATGCTACCAGGTGAGGGTGTTGCTACAAGACCTGCTCCTAATACTGAAAATGTAAATATTCCTGAAGCGCCGCCAAGTATAACCGCTATTATTAGTATCGGATTCATTAAGACATAAGGAAAATAAATCTCATGAATTCCTCCCAAAAAGTGAATTATTATTGCTCCTGGAGCAGATTCTTTAGCAGCTCCTTTGCCTGCCAGCCAATAAGCTAACAGCACACCTAGACCTGGACCAGGATTTGTTTCAAGTAAAAAGAAAATAGATTTACCAGTCTGGGCAACTTGTTCTACGCCTAGGGGTCCTAATATACCATGATTGATTGCATTATTTAAGAATAATATCTTGCCTGGCTCTATAAAAATAGATACTAAAGGAAGAAGACCTGCATTTACAATTGTTTCCACGCCAGCAGTCAAAAATTTATTTAAGCCTAGCACTACCGGTCCTATAATTAGATAAGATAAAATCGTTAAAAGCATGCCTATAATTCCAGCGGAAAAATTATTTACAAGCATCTCGAAACCAGCAGGTATTTTGTCTTGTACAGCTTCATCAAACTTTTTAATAGCATAGCCACCCAGTGGTCCAATTAGCATAGCACCTAAAAACATGGGTATATCGGCGCCTACTATTATACCCATCGTAGCTACTGCGCCTACTACTCCACCTCGAGTGCTATGCACCATACTACCTCCAGTGTATCCAATAAGAAGAGGGAGTAAATAAGCTATCATCGGATCGACGAGAGCGCCCAAATGTTCGTTTGGTATCCAGCCTGTAGGAATAAAAAATGCTGTAATAAGTCCCCATGCAATAAATGCACCAATATTAGGCATTACCATACCACTTAAAAATCTTCCAAAAGATTGAATTTTTGCCCTCACAATAATTGACCTCCTTTAATTTTAAGTTGTATTAAATAATGTTGCAAAAACTTTAATGACATTATTTAATAAATTAGAATACTACTTGTATATCATTATAGTGTCGTATTTCCTATATAGCAAGCTAAAGATGTTAAGAAGAAGTTGGTATCTGATGATGACATTATTTAATATGTCTACTAGCTTAAAATCTTAAACACATAGAAAAATAGTCTACAATCTTGAAAGATTGTAGACTATTTTTCTATGTCCAAGTTTTTCTATATTTACTAAAATCTTAAGCATTTAATATCTAGGTTGCACAGGTACTTATGTAAAAGAAGTATTGAGCCTGTTTTTATTTATTGTATCCAAATAGGGGAAGACCATGCTGTATTGCCATCTCGTTGAATAACTTTTACCCAAAAGAAATCCTCATCTTTTACTTTTTCTTCACTGACCCAGTTAAAATTTACTTTATATCCTATCTCTGGAATACCTCTGTGAATTTTAACTTTGTAAGCTGCGTGCCAAAAGGGGTCATTTCTGTAATACGATTTTATACCCCATCGCTCTTCAACTAACTCTTTAGCTTCATTTAGAAATCCAAATAAGTGGGACTTTTGTAAAATATCCGCAACAGGTATAAGAATTTTTCTATTATCTATAACTAATTTTATTGAAGAATGCAAAGGTGCTTCTATTTCAAAAATAAAAGCCTGGGTTTGCACAGGGGAAATACCCATCCATTTACTAGACTGAACCGTTTTATAACTTGTTATTTCAAACTCGCACCTATTCTTGTTTAAGTTGTTCAATTTTTGTCCATAATTTGTCCAGCACTTTTCTACCGAATGAATTTCCCCTTCTGTTTCTAAAGAGCCTTGCCATACTTTCTTTTTCATATCAGGATATATTTTTAAATCCGGTCCCCAGCCAAACTCAACTTTAAATTTAAATTTGACTACCTCACTAAGCGGTAGCAGCTCCCATTTGCCTGTATGAGTATAGTCAGCGGTAAGAATATTGTTTCTATAAAGTTCTACTCGATGAATAGCACTTCCGCCTTCAACTTCCACATTATGCAAGTATGGTGGATTTGCTTTTACTTTGCTTCCCATAATCGAATCATTTATTTTATATAACAATTTTATTCTATCTCCAGTGACGCCATAAACACGTCTATTTATGAAAGCATCCCAAATTGCTTCTTTGCTTAAATTTTCTGCATAGCATGCCATCAATCCCTGACCATACACCGCAGGGCAATCATGGTTATCTGTAGATGCTATAATGCCAAATTTATTTCCTCTGCTTAGACCATCAAGTACAGTTCCTCCATCCACTCTTGGCCCCATATGAATATGTCTGTTCATGGGAATATCGGTTAAATCGCATTCTGAGCTGCCATGTGAAGAATATATCTCCGCAAAAGGCGATATAACTTCATCATGAATTGCCCAATTTTTACCTCGGCTTCCTAACTTATAGGCAGTATGATGAGGAATAGCAATAGCCCTGCCTTTTGGTAAAACACTAATTAAGTCTTTAAAATGCATTGTTTTGTGAATTACCTGATCATCATCCAGATAGAATATATTGTGGTCCCCGTCTTGCCCATCACCTTGCCATTCAAAACCCATAAATGCTACAAATTCGCCATTGTGTTCCTGATTTTTTTGCATTACAAATCTTTTCAGGTTTTTCCAATCCTCTTTTAAGATACCATCATCAAGCCAATCCTCCAAACCAAATCCATTAACCTTTTTCATATGATAAGGATAATATGCTATAGGCCAAAAATCTATAAGCTCCATAGCTTGTTCAAACCATTTTTCGAGATCTTGCATAGATTCAGTATGAATATTTGAATGGGCATCTCCCCAAAACAATTTATATTTTTCCACTAACCAATCCCCCTTTACCTCACAAATCCTTACTAACCCATATTGGGCTACTCCATGCGCGATTTCCATCTTTTTGAGTAACTCTAACATAGTAGTATTTTTTATCTTTAAAGTCAGATTCATCGATATACCTAAGTTCAGTTCTATAGTCATTAGGCTCTATGGAGTAAATGATTTTTCCTTCAGATATTAATTCTATTCTTTCAATCTTTGATGTTCCTATCGCCTTCACATATATACTTCTTTTCCCTTTTTCAATAAATATATCACCCATTAAATGACCATTTATGCTAAAATCTAGAATAATTCTCTCGCCGGTTGTTGCATAACACCGTCTTTTCCTCAAGGCTTCAAATATGCTGCTTCGATTTAGCTCATTGCATAATACTGCTGTCAGACCTGGCTTAAACCTTAGAGTTCTATATGGTCCTGGAGGCGAATACTTGTTTCCTAGCATCGATATGTGCGAGTCACTACCTGCAGTAAAACCTAATATCTGACCCATATTTAAGGCATCTACTGCAAATTGTCCTTTAACCGCATTTAATATCGGATTTGGATTTCCGTAAAACTCACTAGTGCCATGGCATGAATATATTTCCAACAATGGTTGAGCTTTTTCATCAAAATACTCCCATGCAGAACCCATGAAAGCATTAGATGTCGTGTGACAAATACTTATTCCGTCATGCTGCTTTATTTTATCCCAAAGCTCTAAGGGATGAGAATGCTCATCACATCTAAAAATCGGCATATCTTTATCGCGATATATAACACATTTGTCTCCATAGGGTCTGCCAGTCCACTCATATCCTAAAAATGTAATAAAACTTCCATCATCGTTGTATTCATCAGCTAGATGTTTTAAAAAAGCCCATTGTTCATCAGAAAGCCTTTGAACCTTCCTATTAAACCAAGCATGATTTACCTCATAATCATGATCGGTCAATGCTGCAAAGTCCAAATGGGTTACGTACCTTGCATAATTGTAAAAAAAATCTGGTGATCCTATACCGTCAGAAATGTTCGAATGCCCGTGAATGTCTCCCCAATATATATGATAATCTTCATCTTTTGTTATAATACAAGGATTGCTTACACTAAATATATCTAGTGTATTTAGTAAAGTAGCTTTAACCCTTAGAATCCCTTCCGTTTCATGAGTTATATAAAATTCTCCGTAACCTTTTTCTAGTTTTTCTGTAAAAATACTGCTACTACAATCATTTTTAAATATTAAAATGTCATCATTTATGTCCTTTATTGGGTTACCGTATTCATCAACTATTTGAGCTTTTACTTTTATTTTAGTTCCTGGTTGTGCATAGGATGGCACAGTTAGGTTTATATGCGCTGGGCTAGAAGGAATAACCGTAATCGATGATAGGCTATGAATGTCCTTGATTTGATTTTCTCGCAAAACTGAAAGTTTAAATTCAGCAGTTCCATCGCAAACCACCTTTTGTACCCGAGCACCGCTATCACTATTACCATAATACACCGTTATTTTTTCTCCAGGGTTAATCATACCACCGGTTATATTTATGCGTATCGTTCGCCTCCTTATTATTTCGGTAAGTAATGTAGCCTTAGCGTTGCTCGATACCTCAAAATATCCAGCATCATTGCTATCTTTGCTAGGGATACTCCATGAAAGAGGTATACTCAACTCTAGTGAGTCCTCAGCTTTTAATGATTCGATTCCATTTACATATATTATTTTGAAAACATAAGACTTGCCTGCTACTATTTTTGTACTGTCCTCAATGTAATAATAACCTTCCTGTTTCAAATACGCACACCCCACAATATATTTTCTAATTTACAACTCTTATTCCACTTTTTGCAGCATCTTTAGCAATCTCTGCAAGCTCACTCATACTACAATTCTCTCTACTTCCAAGTATTTCTAAAACCATAGGTATGTTAACACCAGTTATTACCTTTACATTTTGAAGTTTTGTAGCAGCAAATAAGGAAGCATTCATTGGAGTGCCTCCAAAAATATCAACTAAAATAAGAGCACCATCTTCTGTATCTAACTGCTTATAGGCATTTTCTATTTTGCTTGTCAATGTATCTAACCCCTCATTGACATCAAAGTTTACTGCTAGTATATTGTCTATGGTGCCATATATAGCCTTTGACGTTTTTATAATAGCATCAGAAAGTGCATCATGTGTAACAATAATTATTGCAGTCAATTATTTCACTCCTTATTTAACTATACTAATTTGCGGGAAAAGACTAGCCTTTTCCCGCTTATTAATTATTTTAAAAAATGCCTAGAAAAACAAACACTGCAGCTAAGACAAATAAACCTAGAAATACCTTTCCCACTGTCCATTTACGCTTATCTATAAGATACCACACACTTAAAACTATTGTAAGGGGCAACATCTTAGGCATTATGCTATCTAAAATAGCCTGAATCGAAACTTCCATTTCACCAGTTTTATAGATAAGTGCTACAGGAGCCTTGATAAATTGTGCTGATACACCGCCAATTACAATCAACCCTATAGTATTAAGTGCTTGAGATACTTTAGAAGTTAAGCCTTTTGCAAGAAAATTCTCTGCCGCACTTAAGCCCAATTCATAACCTTTCATAAATAAAAGATAGCGTAGAGGAATCATTGTTCCAAGATATACTAGTGCGTAGAAAATTGCCCCCATTGGGCTACCGCCTTTTGACATGCCTAGGGCAATGCTTAATAGAATTGGAATATATGTGCCTACAATTATAGAATCACCTAACCCTGCGAAGGGTCCCATAAGAGCATTTTTGGTACTGACTATTAATTCTTCAGTTATTTCCTGCCCTTTAGCCCTCGCTTCTTCAAGAGCTATTACTATTCCAGGAATTATTGTCCCAAGTTGAGGTTCAGTATTAAAGAATTGCATATGTCTTTTTAAACCGTTCTTAATTTCTTCAGGATCATCTTTGTATAACTTCTCTAAGATTGGACCAACTGTATGAGTAAATGCTAATGCCATCATACGTTCAAAATTCTGTGCTGATAGGCAAAAGAACTGCCATCTTAAATAAGCCTTGTTTAAATCTTTCTTAGTTAATTTTACTTCATCCGAGTTTTTCTTCATTGAATTGCTTCCTCCTTTCTATATGCTACATCGAGAACTGCTATAACTATAGCTAATGTAGTAATAGATAGTATAGTCATATTCAAAGAAGCAGATATTACAAAACCTAGTAGATAAAAGACTATCATCTTATTTTCTTTTAAACTTTGTTGCAATAAAAGAGCAAAGCCAACTGAAGGCAGAATACCACCCAAAGCTATAAATATTTTGCCTAAGATTTCAGGCATCACCTGAGTCAATTCCTCTGCAAAAGGTGCACCGTAATAACAAGCTAAAAAAATTATGGAAAAACGTAATATAAATGTAGGTAATGTCCCCATTATGTTCATCAATGCAATACCTTTTACATTGCCTTCTTCAGCGTATTTATCACCTTTATGAACAAAAAATGCATTAAGACTCATAGTTAAATTAAAAATAGCAACACCAATAAAGCTTAATGGAAGAGCTAATGTAACGGCGTATTCTGGACTCCCATTACTTACTAATGCTAATGGAATCCCAATATATGCAGCGAAGTTTATATCTGCCGGCATAGCACCGCCTGGAGTTACTAAACCTATATACATGGCTTGAACTGCCGCTCCCGCTAAAACCCCTGTCTGCACATCGCCTAATATCCACCCTATCAACGTGCCAGCTACTAACGGTCTTCCTAAAACGTACCAGCCACCTGTAGTACTGAAAAACCAAGGTGTTTGGTTCGCACCAAGATAACCTAATAAAGCTATCAATAAAGCCTGCCAAAGTTGCATTCTATCTCACCTCAGAATTTATTTTCTATTTGATCCCAATATAGTATTTCTGAATTAGGTACCTGTTGGAAAAAAATTTTTATACCAGTTTTACTAATCCTTTTAAGAGCCTCAATCTCGTCATCCATTAAATGACAAAAAGGTGTTACTTTTTTTGCCCCAGCCTTACTACTTATAGGGCCTATATTATATCCAAGCTCCGAAGATACACCTCCTTTCAAAACTTGTTCCATAATAATGGGGCTCTTGGTAAGAATAATTGTCTTATCTTCAAGACCTTTTAAAATAGTTTTAGCATCTTCGATTTCATCTAATGTTTTGATTATTAGATTTACATCCTTAGGACAAGCAAGTTTAAATATAGAAGCCATTACTGGATTCTTGGCAATAGTATCATCAAATATTAAAATATTTTTAAGTTTAAGGTAACTGATCCATCTAACCATTACTTGTCCATGAATTAGCCTATCGTCAGTTCGTAATAATTTAACTTTCACTACATTCACCCCCTTCCTTAACATTATATTTATAGCAAAAATAATGCCAGATGACGTTAACGCCATCTGGCAAAAACTCTTATAAAAGGCTACAGCTTCCCTCTTAGAATCTCATAAATGAAATAAATTTCAGTCAAAGGAATACTGACACTATAAAGCCGTTCTATGACACTAAAGCTTTTTCTTGCAATATTTATGAATTCCTGCTGACTCTTCTTAAAAGCTTCTATCTCTTCAACATTATAGTCATCAATCTGCGTCTTTGTAACCAATCTCTCAATAAGACAGCTTAAGTGAATATACAGGCATATTTTAACATTGTTAGAAAAGTTCATTTTTAGCTCATATTGTAAGATTTCCATAGCTGCTTCTACCTGGTCCACTATTTTATCAGGATTTAGGATTGTAATGTGGTTTAACACACTCTCTAGGGAAAAATATTTGATTACAGATTGATTAAGCTGATTTATACCATCTGTTGGAATAATATTCTTAAATAGTTCACTAAACTCTACTTCCCGCTTGCCTGATATGATATCTTCTAAGGAGAAATAGGGAGCCATATCTACTTCAGGGTCTTTGGTGCCTATAATTGCAATAACATCAAAATTATTTAATGAGCCAGCTTTTAACCCCTTATTCTTTAATTCTAGATAATCAACAGCTATTACTTCCAATAGCTTTGAGTATTTACCAAGGCTTTTTATCATTAGGTCCTTGATTCTCATTGCTGTACCTATACCAGTTATACATGTAGTGATTATAGCCTTTTTCTTTTTGCCTGCAGGTTTTATAAGTTTATAGTTAAGTCGATGGTTTTGGGTTATCTTTTTTATTACATCTTCCACACTAAAGCCTTGTAAGATTTGGCTACCTGCATCTAGAGCTAGCTGTGTAGTTATGTTGTTTACTATTCCGATGACACCATCAGAAATACTTTCAAGGCCATCATATATTTCTTCCAGAGAGCCCATATCCACTAAAATAATTATGCCACAAGATGTATCAACTTCCTGCATGTACTGCTTAAGTTGTTTTATTATTTCTTCAGTTTTAACATCAACAGGCATATCAAAAGATTCAAAAATATTTTCACCTAAAAGATGATTGGCAACATTTGCTATGCTACTTGCAGTTGAAAAGCCATGAGCTATCACTACTGCCTTTGGCCTCTTAGGTATATCGGATTTTTTCATGCTGAGCAAATAAAGTGTTATTATGTAAACCTCAAAGGGCGTTAAGGAAATATCTAATGTTGTCTTTAAAAAATTCTCAATTTTTTCAGTGGCACCGTATTCTTGTGGAAAAATCCCCACAATACCTTCTAGGTATTTCTTCGATTTTTTATCATAGCCATTCAGGTCGATTAAGTATCTATACTCAATAGACTGGTTAATAAATCCGGCAATCTTATAGCCGATATTATCATAATACTTAAAGTTATACTTATTCTTTACTATTTCAAATGCATCATGGATTGCCGTTAAAATCGTGCCGAACCTTAAATTCCTAGTGTCATCTTTAGCATAAGACTGCATTTTATCCAATATTAAATGATCGAAAAAATCATCTATAGTAACTGCAAGTTTATCTAAAATTATTTCATGCTTATTTTTGCTCAGGAGAGCTTTTGAAAATTGGACAATACTATTAAAAAATGTTTTATAAGCCTCAGCCTGCTTTTTATTTATTAGAGAAAAAATATCAGGTGTGTCATCTTCGTAAGCTTTAACAATCAAATCCTCTGTTAATATCTTGGCAGCAGCATCCTCTTTCAATTTTTCATCTGTAACATAGTTATTTGATAAATGTTCCGGAAGTGTCATAAGGTTAATATCAATACAGTCAGTATTTATTTTTTCATTAGAATAATCATTATAAGCTCTTGCACAGGTAAACTTTACATCATTTCTGAGCTGCCCTACATTGCCCTTAAAATCGGAATTTACAAAAACTTTTAAGGCCTGCTGGCTGACGCGTAAATCCTTTTTCAGCGATTGAGCTTCCTGTTTAAAAAATATATAAATAAGTTTTATCTTTTCTGCCAGCGGCCGTTTTTTAAGTGCCGGTATGGTGATTACTATGGGAATTCTTCTTGAAAAAGTATCTAGTAAAAATACTTCCGGCTTTTCAGTAGTTGCAAAAATAAATCGCACATTGGCTTTTCGCCAACCGCTGCTTTCCCCTATGCGCCGGAATATGCCTTTATCCATAAACAAAAACAGCTTTTCCTGACCTTCCGGAGGCAGTCTGTGAATTTCATCAAGAAATAAATACCCTCCGTCTGCCTGTTCTATTATTCCCTTAAAATCCCTTTCTGCCCCTGTAAATGCTCCTTTTGAGTATCCGAACAGGTTTGCAGAAAGCAGTTCTGGATTGTTGGCATATTCGGCACAGTTAAAGATTAAAAATGGTGCTTCCGGCGGTATTATTTCTTGCTGCATGGCATACTCAAACATCAGTTGTGCTAAAAAGCTCTTGCCGGTGCCGGTTTGACCGTTTATCAATATTGGTATCCCATTTGGCGGATACTTCACAGCAGCTTTACACTGCTCAATTTGATATTTTACACTGCCGTCAAAGCCGATAAATTTTGAAAAGGGATTTTGGCTGATGTTTGGCGTCACTGATCGGTCTTCCTGTTTTTGGTTCGAATTTTCTTCTATAAGTGCACTAAAGCTTTCATAAATTAGACTTCCTGAAAGCTTTCTCTTGGTTTGTTCTTCAAAAATATTTTTATCTATAAAATATACCGGTCGTGTATTTACCTTTATAATTTGTAAATCCCGATTTAATTCATTGAGCAAAGAACTTACGTAATTACGTTTCAGGCCTAAAGTTTTAGCAATTTGTTCGGCCGTAACTCCAATAGGGTTATCCGTGTAATTGTCTTTAGAACAATCAGTTCCTTTTTTAACTAGTCTGTATATTTTTTCTTTATTAGTCACTGTCCCCCTCCTTCCTGCCCTATATATTGTATGATATCAATCAGAACAGTAAGTGTAAAGGACAAAAAAAATGCCCTGAGTGCGTGACAGAGAGCATTTAAGTGTTTGAGTGAATAATTTGGAACCGTCCCTAAATATTCCTAAATATTCCCATTCTTTAATTGGTTTATTTCGTTTTGAAGTTTATTGACCATTTCTTGAAGTGCATTTATTTTGTTTGAGATTATGTCATTGTGGATTTTAACCTGTCCTAGGGAAGTGTCTATTGTCATGTCGTTTGCTTCGTCTTCGTAGCGAGATTTGTAATTTTCGATAGTCTGCTTTCCTTTTTCGGCCATGCTCTTGATATTGTCCATGCCTTTGTTTACAACTGGTTCTGCCATATTTCTCATTTTAGGTGCTACAACGTAGGTAAGGGTTGCAGCTCCCAAGCCCCAAAAAAAGCGTTTAAGCATTGACATGGTTATGCTTCTACCTCCTTGCTTAGGTCCTGCAATCTTCAATCCTTTCATCTTACATCGCTCCCAGTTGAATTTTTTGCTGAAGTCTTATGTTGTTTATTTGTAACCGTTTCTGATTATGAATTTTGTTTTACATTTATATTTTCCTCGATTTTGTTTTTATTATTCATAAAATCATAGCGGTCATTGTGCATTTATTAATTAAAAAAAAGAAGGGTATACTAAATATACACTTCTTTTTCACACTATGCTTCAAACCCATTGTACATATTCATTGCTTGTTCAACACCATCAGATACTATGCAAAGAGCTGCCTTCGCTGCTGCTTCTATAGTAGCTTTGATTTTTTCAATTTCTTCACCGTAAAACCTGCCTAAAACATGACCCACCGGGTCTTTTTGTTCATCGGGCCTGCCTATTCCTATGCGGATTCGGCAAATTTTGTCAGAGGCTATTTGGTATATTATTGAATCCATGCCTCGATGACCGCCGCTGCCGCCATCAGGTTTTATGCGCAAACGGCCTAGGGGCAAATCCATATCATCATAAATCACTATGAGCTGCTCTAAAGGAATTTTATAAAAATTTAAAGCATCGGCAACGCTCTGACCTGATAGATTCATAAATGTAAGCGGCTTTAGCAGCAAAATCTTCTCTTTGTTATACATAGTTTCACCCAGCAGTCCTTTAAATTTTACTTTATTTATTTTTACGTCTAGTTTTTCTGCTATTACATCAAGGGTCATGAAGCCTACATTGTGTCGGGTATTTTCATATTCTTTTCCCGGATTTCCTAAGCCGACTATCAAAAACAAGTTAAAATCCCCCCTCAACGGAAAAAATAAGGGCGCTTCGCCCTTATTCTTCTTCCTGCTCTTCTTTATCTTCTCCAACAAGCTCTGGTTCTTCGCCTTCTTCCGGAGTTTCAACTTCTTCTTCTTCTTCAAGTTTCGGTGCAAGCACTGAAACAATAACTTCATCCGGGTCGTCAAGAACAGTATTCTTGTTTCCGATTTTTAAATCTGCCACTGTCAGCGTATCACCAATATCCATATCGGAAATGTCGATTTCTATGTTGTCCAACATATCATTAGGCAGCGATTTTACGGTAACTTCTCGTTTCTGATGCTGCAGTACACCGCCTTCTTTGATTCCCTTTGCATCACCTCTAAGGACGATAGGTAGATTGTATTCAACTTCCTCATCCATTGATACTTTAAAAAAGTCTACATGTTCCATAGAATTTTTTAAAGCATTCCTCTGAACTTCCTTTATCAGCACTGGAAATGCTTCACCGTTAAGTTCAAGATTTATAAGGGAGCTTTCACCCCTGCTTTTCAAAATTCTGGACAGTTCCTTGTCGTCAACGCTAATACTCGTGGTTTCGTATCCTTTACCATATACTACGGCGGGAACTTTGCCTTCTCTCTTGAGTTTTTTATTTTCACTCTTTGCAGCTTGGCGAACTGCCGCAGTTAAAACTGGATGTTCCATTATAGTATCCCTCCTCATTCTCTCTATTTTAGCCATATCCTCTTTTGTATCCATTAAATATTAAGGCATGGTCATCCTTCGTCCTTTGTCGGTATCCTCTATATTATACTCGTCATTTACTTCTAAGGCAAGTTTTTAATAGAAAAACGCTATCATAGTAAATGCCCATTGACTTTATAATCCTCAGTCATCAAATAAGGTGCTAAGTGACTTGTTTTCGTGAATTCTCAATATTGCTTCTGCGAAAAGAGGTGCTACCGAAAGCACTTTTATCTTGTCTAATTTTTGACTCTCACGCAGTGGTATTGTATTCGTCACAACCACTTCCTCTATAGGAGCTGCTTTCAATCTTTCTATAGCAGGGCCTGACAGTACCGGATGCGTGCAGCAGGCATAGACGGCTTTGGCTCCCCGTTCAATAAGAGCTTGAGCCCCCAAAGTAAGGGTGCCCGCCGTATCTATCATATCATCCACTATAATTACAGTTTTACCGGAAACTTTTCCTATTATGTTCATAACTTCGGCTACATTTGGTTCAGGGCGGCGCTTATCGATGATTGCAAGGGGAGTAACCAAACGGTCTGCCAACTCTCTAGCCCGAGTTACACCACCAACATCAGGAGATACAACCACTACATCTGTTAAGCCTTTATTTTTGAAATAATCCGCTAAAATAGGCATAGCCTTTAGGTGGTCTACGGGGAAATTGAAGAATCCCTGGATTTGTCCGGCATGTAAATCCATCGTGAGCACGCGGTTTGCTCCGGCAGCAGTAAGTATATCTGCAAGCATTTTAGCCGTGATTGGATCACGGGAACGAGCTTTGCGATCCTGCCTGGCATAGCCGTAGTATGGTATAACGGCAGTTATACGGCCTGCAGATGCCCTCATCATAGCATCAATCATTATAAGCATTTCCATGATACTGTCATTCACCGGGTAAGAAAAGGGCTGAACCACAAATACATCTGCCCCTCTTACCGTTTCTTTTATTCTTACTTGTATTTCCCCATCACTAAAGGTACCGACCCATGAGTCACCCAAAGATATACCTAAGTGTTTTGCGATTTCTTTGGCAAGGTTTGGGTTGGCATTGCCCGTAAAAACCTCTAGCCTACTTTCCATCGCCTTCTACTCCTCCTTTTAAATTGTGATTTCGTGTTGCAGCCCATCCTATTTTATTTTCCTGTCTTGCACGAGCTATGGCTAGGGAGTCCTCCGGCACTTCTTTGGTAATGGTGGACCCTGCCGCTACATAAGAACCGGCTTTTACGGTAACCGGTGCTACCAGGTTTGAATTGCATCCAACAAAGGCATTGTCTTCTACCACGGTCTGATGTTTTTTGTATCCATCATAATTTACAAAAATCACCCCGGCACCGATATTTATATGCTTTCCTAAAACTGCATCCCCTACATAGGACAGATGCGGTATTTTAGTGCCTTCGCCAACTTTTGCATTCTTAAGCTCTACAAAATCCCCCACTTTTACCTTCGAAGAAAGTTTGCAGCCCGGTCGAAGATTGGAGTAAGGACCAATCTTGACACCTTCTTCTAGAATACATTCATCGATTTGACTCATGCTTATTTCGCAACAGTCCCCGATAACAGTATCTTTTATACGGCTAGGGCCTATGATAGTGCAGCCTTCTCCTATCTGGGTTTTGCCTTCTAACATAACTCCAGGATAAATAGTAGTGTCTTTCCCGATTTTAACTTCGCAATCCACCATGCATGTACCGGGGTTGATAAAAGTTACGCCTTCATCCATCCAGCCATCAATGATTTTTTTCTGCATGAGACTCTGCACTTCGGCTAATTGGCGTCGGTTATTAATCCCATGGAGTTCCTCAGGATTCTCAAGCTCAAAAGCAACTACTTTCTTGCCTTCTTGATTTAAAATTTTCACAACATCAGTAAGGTAGTATTCGCCTTGGCGATTATTATTCCCTACTTTTGAAAGAGCGGAAAATACCGATAATGTATCAAAACAGTAAAAACCAGCATTTATCTCATTGATTGCCCTTTCCTGTCTATTGGCATCTTTATGCTCTCGAATATCAAGGACTCTGCCGCCTTCCCTTATTATCCTGCCATAACCGGTAGGATCGGCAACTTTTGCCGTCATCACCGTAGCATTAGCGTTTCGTTCTCGATGAAAGCATGCCATTTTTTCGATACTTTCCGCTGTAACCATAGGCATATCCCCGTATAAAACGACAAAATGGGTACTGCCTTTAACAGCGCTTTGTGCTTGCATCAATGCATGGCCGGTGCCTTTTTGTTCTTTTTGAATTATAAATTCAATATCTTCATTTGCATAGGTTTCTCTTATCTTTTCGGAATCCTTGCCGACTACCACGACTATTTTGTTTGCTCCCGCATATCTGGCTGCATTTATCACATGTGTCAATATAGGTAGCCCGCAGACTTTGTGCAGCACTTTAGGTATATCGGATTTCATGCGGGTTCCCTCACCTGCTGCGAGAATTACAGCCGTAAAATCCTCCATCATAACCCTCCTAAGCTTTCTTAAAATCCACTTTTATAAATCAACTATGCATTTATCTTTTTAAAGCTTATTTCCAATGTAAATAACGTTTGCTTTTAATTTTTGAGTATTTCGAAAAACTAGGGACATCCTAAGATGTCCCAAATCTATTCTATTGCACTATAATAATGATTTAAAATCGTTTCCTGTATCTTTGCCCTTGCTTCGGCACTAATGGGATGTGCAACATCTTTGAATTTTCCATCTGGAGTTCGCCTGCTGGGCATAGCAATAAACAGGCCATTCTGACCTTCTATTATACGGATATCATGCACCACGAACTCGTCATCGAAAGTAATAGATACAACCGCTTTCATCTTTCCCCCTTCTGCAACTTTACGTATGCGGACATCGGTAATATTCATCGGCGCTACCTCCTGGGAAAATTTTAGTGTAATTAAGTCTTGCCCCTGGCAATAAATAAATTATACACTAAGTATTTTAATACTTTTGTGTTAAAATTTCTATAAAAAAGTCAAAAATCCTCCTAATATCTTCATAAGATTAAAATAAAATTATATTTACTCCTCCAAGCACCTCAGCCCGCTGTGAAAGATGTAATAATTGGCGGTATTGTAAAATATTGTCTTATAATAATTTGTCATTTATATTAATATAAATCTTTCCCTCATTTGTATCTATTCTTTTTAGAATCAAAAGTGATGTAAAATCCCTTACAAGCTTCTCTTTCGGCACAGCAGTAGTAACTACCATAGCAGTACCTATTACTTCAGCTTTGAATTCCGCCGCAAGTTCCATCATCCCACGAGCCGTACCGCCGCCTTTCATAAAATCATCTACAATTAAAACCTTAGCATTTTCCGGCAGTGCTCGTTTAGCAAGGGACATATTATGAATTTTTTGACCGGACCCGGATACATAACTGATACTAACCGATGGTCCTTCTGTTACACGACTATCTCTTCGAGCTGATACCATTGGAACATTTAAGGCTCTCGCCGTCATAATGGCTATTGGTATGCCCTTGGTTTCTACCGTCAGCACATGGGTTGGGTTGCGGTCAATAAACAGTTGGGCAAAAATTTCTCCAATGATGCGCGAATACACTGGCGAAAATACGGCATCGGTCATATAAAGATAACCTCCGGGAATTATTCGCTTTTCTTCCTGTAAGATTTTACAAAAGTCTTGTAAAAAATTCTGTATGTCCTGCTTGGACCTTTGAGTGCGATAGCGCACCCCTCCTGATGCCCCGGGAATAGTAACAATTTCTCCTTCGCCCGCATTTATAAAAGCGTTTTTAATAATATCCAAGTCTTCACTTATAGAGGACTTGGCTGCACCAAGTCGTTTTGCAAAGTAGTTGAGAGAAATAACCTTGTTTGGGTTTTCAGACAGCGTTTTTGAAATCAGAGCAATCCTATCACTGCGCCTCATGTAAAATCCCCCTAGCTTAGTACTCTTTCGGCAAGTTCAAGATCACTTTCCTTATCTACATCGGTTCCAATCTCGGGATAATCACTAATCACTGCTTGTGCCTTTATGCCAAACAAATCTGACACACGCTTTTCCAACTGCTCAATGGTAAGTGTACCCATTAAAAACTTAAATATAGTACCTATTCCCAGTATCTGCGCAAGCTTCCACGGCTTTTTTCTATAGACCATAAAGTTTTCGGCTTGTTTTATACATTTTTTTACTGTACTGACTTTTACAATCACTAAGTTGCCCCCGGTAAATGTGCCGTCTTTTATCTTCACATATGTACGCTTAACTTTCGGGTATTTTTTCTCATTTGCCTCTTTTCGAACTATTGGGTAATAAAATTCCGCATCAGATTTTAGCGATTTTTCTACAAAATCTCTGATAGCCTCAGGGGTTATCATAGGAATATCTGAGGTTGAGATTAAAACCAAATCATCGTCATGAAAAATCTCGACACCCTTTAATATATTATCCGTCATTGAAGGCCCACCGTTAACAATTATATCCACATGATTCTCAAGGGGCAAAAGCTCTTCCTTAGGCCCCACAACTGCAATAGTATCAATAAACTCCAACGCTTTCATGGCATCGATTATGTACTTTATCATTTCTTTGCCGCAAATTTTGATAAGTGCTTTGTTGCAACAGGATTTGCTTAAATTGCAATCTTCTTGTGAACCGGCCAAAATAAGGGCCTTCATAATGGTTCCTCCTCAAAATCCATTTGCTTTCTAAGTATATTCATCACATTGTATTCTACTTTATAAATATGCTCTTTGGCAAGTTTTTCAGCATTTTCAATATCCCCTTGTTTTATAGCATCAAAGATTTCTTTATGCTCTGACAAAACACTCTTTAGCCGAACAGGATTGCTAAAAGACTGAACACGGAATCTGTCTATCTGTTCTTTTAGGTTATTTATCATCTGGGCAAGCCTATTATTTCTCGAAGCACTGAATAATATTTGGTGAAATTCAGCATCTTTTTCAATTACTTTATCTATATCGTTTCTCCCTACGGCTTCAGAGATTTCTTTTAATATATTATCAAGGGTTTTAACTTCTTCATCAGTAATACGGTCGGCTGCCAGAGCTGCAGCTAAGCCTTCTAGGCTGCTGCGAATTTCAAAGACCTCAGCAACATCTTTTAAGGTAAGTCCCGCCACATAGGCACCTTTGCGGGGAACCATAACTACCAAGCCTTCAAGTTCTAACTTTCGTATGGCTTCACGCACAGGCGTTCTGGAAACTCCCATTTCTTCGGCCAGTTGAACCTCCATTAGCCTTTCACCCGGTTTTAACTTACCGCTTAAAATTGCCTCTCTCATTGCTGCGAAAACCAAATCCCTAAGGGGTTTATAGTTGTCCAATTTTATCGTAGAAAATCTATTGCTCAAAATACATCCTCCTCATTCCGTTTTGGTCACAAAAATCCAGTTATCTGTACCTGCAAAATCATCAGCCGCTCTTTTGGCATCCCGAATATTTTCAAAAATGCCGAAAACACTGGGACCGCTGCCCGACATAACACTGCCCAATGCTCCTTTTTCTAACATGCGTTTTTTTATATCGCCAAGCTCAGGATAAAGTCTTATCGTAACTTCTTCCAAGACATTGCAAAGGCCTGAAGCTATTTTATCGATATCCTGATGCTCTATATAATCTATCATAGCTTTTGTATCTGGTCGGATTTTTATGTTTTTTACATCCAGTCTATTGTATACCTCTTTTGTAGAAATGCAATATGGTGGTTTTACAAGAAGTATGCTAAGGCCCGATAGGGATTTTAAAGGAGTCAGTTGTTCACCTATGCCGCGTGCAAAAGCGGTTTTGCCCAAAATACAAAAAGGTACATCTGCACCGATTCTTTCTCCCAAAGTCATTAACTCGTCCTTAGGTATTTTTAACTCAAAAAGCTCATTTATACCTATAATAACCGCTGCCGCATCTGAACTGCCTCCTGCCAGTCCTGCCGCTAATGGGATGTTTTTGTGTATATCGATTGACACCCCAGCATCAAGCTCATATTCTTTCATCATGAGCTCGGCAGCTTGGTAAGCCAGATTGCTTTCATCTTGAGGCAGTTTTTTGCAGTTTGTGTTTAAAACTATATCGCGCTGAGAAAGTAATTCTATTGAGATTATATCCTTTAATGCAATTGTTTGCATAATCATTTCAACTTCATGATAGCCGTCAAGTCTTTTAAAAAGCACATCAAGGGTCAAGTTTATCTTGCCCCTTGCATCTATATCCAATTTCTTCAACAACTTTTCCCCTCTCAACGCAAAGTAATAATAACATCCATATTTATATATTTCACAAAAAACCTTAAAATCCTGCTAGTTTAAAAAACTAAAGTGTTGTTGTGATTAAAAAATATTTTTCAGTTTTTCTATAAATGTACATAATAAGGGAGCATGGAAAACTACTTAAAAATAGTTTTAATATGCTCCCGGAAATTATATTTTTCAAACATTTTTATACTCTCGGTATGATCAACTGTTGGCCGGGCATGATCGCATCGGGATTTGCAATGTTGTTTGCGGAAACTATGGACTCTATGGTAACATTGTATCTCTTGGCTATGAGCCAGAGTGTATCTCCTTTCTGAACAATGTATATGGTCATGGAAGGCTTTTCTTTTTCTTTTTCTTTTTCTTTCTCTTCTTTTTCTTCTTTTTCTTCCTTCTCCTCTTCCTCTGGTTCTATTACATTTACAACTATATCGATTTGAATCATCTCGGTTACCTTTGCAAAAAGGCCTAGAACCGCCCTGACTTCAAACCTCCGAGGTTCATTGGGTATTGTGGATGATGAGCAGTGCTCTACCAATACGTCAAAGTCAAGCATCATATCTTCTTCGGCACCGGGAATCTCAACAAAAGTAGTAAAATCAACCTCGTGTTCCATAAAATGCAGCGGCTGCTGTGGTGCACCCTCTGGAACATTTGCTACGTAAAGGGTTTCCAGTGTAATTACTCCCTCTACAACCACTTTGCCATCCAATATCCGGGCCTCGGTAACCTTGGCCTTACAATTTGTTCTGTAAATCTGCTCAATATCAGGTTTTTCCTCAGGCACACTGAGCACATCTTTTATGACAATCTCGTTTTCATCTTCTCCAATAACTTGATCCAGTTTTAAACGGGTTTTTTCTACCTCAAGTTTCTCAGATGGGCTGAAAACATCAACAACAATCTGCATAATCCTGGTTTCGAAAACTTTTGCCCTTATTTTTAAAATTGCTTCTATTGTTATACTTCTTTCATCTTTTCTGCGCCCTTTGATATGTTCCACTTCTACTCTTACAAACTTTGCCATGCCTTCTTGTGCACCTGGTATTTCTACAAATTGAGTAAACGGTATCTCAACCTCCATAAAATGCACCGGCTGCAGAGGTTGCCCCTGTGAGGCTATTGCAACATATAAAATTCCGACTTCCAAAACACCTTCAATAATAATCTTGTTTTTAATAATTTTAGTAGATGTTTCTCGGGCTTTGGCCTCAATCTGGAGTACCTGCTCAATATCAGGCTTTTCTTCCGGTACTCCCACATCACTTTTGACGATATTCTGAGCTCGTGCTTCTCCTATGACATCCTCAATACGCAAGGTCTTTTTAAGTACCTGTAAATCTTCCGGCCCATAAGCATCGGTAACTATTTCAATTTCTACCCGTCTGGTCACTTTTACCAAGAACATAACAATAATCCTTACTTTGATTTCTCTGGGCCGATTTGGATCGAAGCTGTGCTGGATATGTTCGATCTTTGCTCTGACGCGCACATCCATGTTCTTTGTAACTCCGGGAATCTTTACGAAAAAGCTGAAATCAACTTGCCCTTCTACAAAATGAACCGGTTGCTTCGGCTGTCCTTCAGGCACAATAGCTACATACATTGCATTTACATCGATATTTCCTTCAACTATGACTTTGCCTATCTTGGAATCAAGAATCTCTGTATCTAATTTTTCGGTGTCCAGGGTAGCATCCACCGATATTACCCGTTCTATGTCCGGTTTTACATCAGGCAATATTATTGTACCTTCTACAATAGTTTGAGTCCTGTCTTCGCCTACTACCTGGTCAACCCTGACCCGTTCCTTAGTCAATACTACACCCATTTAAATCCTCCTTTCTCTAATAATGCACACCCTTACTCATATAATATATGTTGAGCTTGCCAAATATGTTACAGATTAAAAAAATACTCTTTTTAGCAAAGACTTGCTTTGTTTTTGCTTTTTGCTTTTATATGGCATCATCAGGTTTATTTTCTTCCTTCTGTTTTGCTTTTTCATCGGTTTCTTTTTTTTGCAACAGCTTAAACTTTTTACTTTCCTCCAAATCTACTGGTCTATTAGGAAAATCTATAAAAAGCTTTCTTGAAAACAAGTAAAACACCACTAAAATGACGCCGGCAAAAATGATAAATATAAGTATATTCATCTAGTGTTCTTCCTTTCCCATCGACTTTTTTAAAACACTAAAAGCAGCAATACATGTTCAATAATATAATATGAACTGATATTGAAAAGGTGAGTAAAAAAAGACGATAATAAATATTTTTAATCAGCTTAAAATCTTGAAATATCTTGGTTTATCCACATTATCAACAAGTTATCCACATAAAATCCACAATACATGTGGATAAATCGCAGCAGTAAATAAAAAAAGAGCCGCTGCACAGCAAAATAAAACAATTTGCGGTGCAGCAGCTCCTTTTTGTATATTTATATTTAACCGGCAAATATAATTCGCAGGTCTTTATTTAATTCCGATGAAGGTCTGCGTATACATCTTGCCATATGGTCCTCCATCGACAATTCCAATACCGATGTGAGTAAAGTTAGGATTTAATATGTTCGCACGGTGGCCCGAGCTGTTCATCAAACTTGTATGAGCCTGCAGTACTGTCGGTGCGCCTGCCAGGTTCTCACCTGCATATCTGTAGCTAATGCCATTGTTCTTTAAGGCATCAAAGGGAGTGCCATATGTAGGAGAGGTATGTGCAAAATAATTTTTTTCTATCATGTCTTTACTTTTTTTGCGAGAAATCTCTACAAGCCTCATATCATTTTCAAGAGGCGCAAGACCTACTTTTTCCCTTTCTGCATTTACCAATTCCAGCATCTTGTTTTCATCAGCAGTAAGGCCTTTTATCTCCGATTCGTTTGTAGTTTGCTTCGGCGGTTCACTAGGTTTTACCGGTAAAGTCTCTGTCGGTTTTGTCTTATCGGGGAGAATATTTTCTTGCGAAGTCAGTATCCACTTTCCGTCCTTATATGTATAAACAAATTTGAAAGTCTTGGCCGAATCTGAAGTGATAGAGTTTAAATCGATTGGAACCTTAAACGTTTGAGTCTGACCATTGATTGTAACTTTAACATTATACAACGTAGCGGCACCGGCAACCTCCGGCATAACCAGCACAAGTGCAAGCAGAAGAATGACTGCTGCTTTTTTGTGAACATATTGCATCATATATTGCCTCCTTTGAAAGGTATTGCACAGGATTTAAGAATTTATCCAAAAATTCCATCCTATGGTATCACTATTATATAATTTATCCACTGTATTCGACAAACCGTGAATACCTTAATTATAGCAGCAGTCCTCTTTTCAGGTGTAACAAGTAGTATATAATTCAGATTTTGTTAAAATTATTTAATTAAATGCCATGGTGGTTAATTTATCCACATTTATCTCATCTTTTTGCCATTTTACACATCTTTTGGATAACATCATATACTTAGATACCTTACAATTTTATTTGAAGTAGTTTTAAAACATTTGTTATCGGATTTATTAAGGTAGCCTGGTCGGAACCGGCAAACAGGAGACCTATTGCTTTCATTTCATCGTTAACTACTATTGAGCCGCTGTCTCCTGGTTTTGCCATAGGACTTGCGAGAATTTGCTCATAAAAGACTGCTTCTTCTTTAGGACTTAGAATGACCTTTGTCACTACGTTTATAGCCTTTATTTGACCCGTAGTAACCCCTGTGGTGCGACCGCTTTTTTGAACTGTTGCTCCGATTTTCGGTTCTTCTATTCCAGTTATTTCGCCAAGGCCGACTATCTCCGAAGCTACATACTCTGCTTTAATGGGACTGGCTACAGCCGCATCGACCATATTTTTAGAAGATGTCCTTTTAATAAAATTAATTTGATAGTCAGGCTTTACAATTTTGAGAATACTGTTTATTAATTTTTCAAAGCCGTTGGCTATGGCACAGTGGCTGGCTCCGCTGCTTTTTACAAGCGGTACGAATCTTTCCAAATATGCTATTACATCGGAGGAAGTTCCACCGTCATAAGCTCCCGGTTGCAGCACAGCATCTCCAATTGCTGATTTGCCGTCAGTTCCATCAGTAGCATTTGCAAGCACATGATTATTTGAAAGTATGAGCGGTTTACCCGTTTTTTGGTCTTCTACCAATGCTCCAAAAGTCCCTGCAGTAATTTTATAATGGCCTATGCTCATCCCTGGCTTAGCAGGCCTTGCTTTTTCTACTCTGGCCGCAAGAAGTCTAATCTCGCCCACCTCAATCACATCAGTTGGGGTGTCCCCTAAAGTTTTGGGTATTATGTTATTTTTAGAGAGCTTTTCGTCAGGAATTTTTTCTTTTACAAGGACAATAATAGCCGGTTTGTTGGTAGTTCTGCCACGAATCGTCTTATACCCCAACCCTAAACCCACCACATTTTCCAAGCTTAATATCTTTTTTTCGTGTTGCCTTAAAATACGCTGAAGCTGTTGCATAAAAAATCCCCCTTTCACCGCCTATATATTTATATATATTGGTGAAAGGGGATAATTGTGTTATTTAACCCGCAAAAAAAATAATCCCGAACATTCGGGATTAAAGTGAATTACATTTTAGTTTCGGTTCATCATTAGTCAAGACCGTAAGTTCTACTGTATCAGTTAGTATGTCAGAGTAACTATAAGAAATTCTTCTTACAAATTCCGGTGACTCGGTAACTTTCACTATAAAAATACTGGGATAAACCTGTTCGAGGATACCCTCTTTTTCAAAAGTCTTTTTACGGCCACGGTTGGCCCGGAGTTTCACTCTTTTACCTACATGTGATTCAACGTCTTTACGGATTTTTCTAAGTGCATCAGCCGAAGCCATAACCTCACCTCACAAAAAATACAAAATACACTGTATATTATAGCACCTAATTGTCGAAATGTCAAATAACAGGATATTTTATCAGTCATGGTGAGTTTTGTCAATACCCAAGATGGCAAAAAAATCGCTTTACGCGTAAAAATAGCAATTTAATTTATTTAATCATGGTAATAATTTTTAATTCCATCTACTATTGCTTTAGCAGCTTTTTGACGAAATTGCGGCTCGGAAAGCAGTCGTTCTTCTTCAGGATTACTTAAACAAGCAATATTTAACATGACTGACGGGCTGTTAGTTTCCCTCAGTACGTATAAATCTGCAGGTTTAGCACCCATATCTTTGAGCATCAGTGTTGCTATAAGCTTCCTATGAATGTATTCAGATATCTTTTTCCCTTCTGCATCGCCGGGATAGTAAAAGGTTTCTGTCCCACCTATCGCATCATCAAAGAAAAAATTCTGTTGAATACTTATAGCAATATCAGGTTTACTATTATTTGCAATTTGCACTCTCTCAGAAAGGCTTACAAACTCGTTTTTGTTGCGGGTTAAAATTACTTTTGCCCCACACTGCTCAAAGCCCTCTGCAGCAACTTTTGCTATTTCAAGATTTACATATCCTTCCGACAAACCCATAGGGCCTGATTTACCGCTGCTGCCGCCTTGTCCCGGATCAATTACTATTGTTTTGCCTATGAGCGGTTTTAAATATGTGGGTTTTTCTACTTGCTTAAGGTCAACACCTGTAAAATAAAACTTTAAAATCTCATCTACGGGAAATCCTAATAAAGCCATGCCGCGTGCACCATACTGGCAAAGCCCCAAACCGTTTCCCATTCCCATCACGTCAAACGAAAGCCCGGATACTTTCCATGTAAATTTTGTTGAAGAAAGGCCAAGCAGGTTTCTTACATCCTCACCATTGAAAACCATATCTCCTATGCGTATTTTTTTAATGCGGCCTGAAGCTGTGGATTCTATGTTATCCAGCAGCCCTATAATTTCGTTTTTTTCTGAAAGATTTTCGTCAAAATTAATTGCCAATCGGCGTTTTAGTTCCCGAATTGAAAAATTTTTTGTAATATTCCAGTAAGGTGAATCCTTGCAATAAATACATTCTACTCTTCTTAAATAGCTGACCTTGTTTCCCCATACATTTTCCGAATCCTCTGTGCATCCTCCGCAAGCTTCATGGTATACTGCTTCTATAGGATTATTATTGTACACCATGATGATTTCTGATGTTTCTTCTACTGCCGACTCAATTTTTTTTGCAAACTCTTCATAGCGACCCCCCCATGTCCTTTGCCGCTCATCTATATCCATAAAGCCCTGGCAGTGCAAGGAATCGCTGCAAACATCAAAGCCCGGCTGCCGTTTACACCCGCTGCCTCCGAAGATTCCCATTCGTTTTACGGCCAGTGTCCTGCAGCATATGGCTTGAGCCTTTAAGGCTTCTTTAGGAAATTCCGGAGGCATGCTCGCAGACACGGCTCCAATAACATACTCCTTTAAATCAACAAGACGGGCTTCTTGTTTATTAGTATCATAGAGTTTTACGGTAAGTTCTTCATAATCAAAAGTCATGTATCTCACCACCGATAGTCAAATTACTCATAGGGTGATCGTGGAAGACCTTCCCTTAACTTGCCCCGAGTTTCAACGCCGCCAATGCCTTTAATACCGGTTATCGTTGCATCGATTATATCTCGTGCGGAAATGATTTTATTTATAGAAGTAAAAGCTATTTTTTCAATTATAAACACCGGATCCAATGCATGTATAAACACCCTATGCGGCGAACTTGCAAAGTTAGCTCCCGCTCTAAGAATTCCCTCATAATGTGACTGGCAGGCTCCTGCAAATATCACCAGGTCATCCAGGGATGGCTCAAAACGTCTGGCATTTTGTACTGCTTCAATAAAATATTTAGAATTTCTATAATTATTCACATCGCTAAAATCCTTCTTTTCTTTGAGCAAGCCATCATGGCCCGTAATAACTAAAATGTCAGGATTATATTTTATTAGCAAACTGTGAATTTTCTTTGGTTGTTCTCTTTCAAGCAAGCTTATGCCATATGCTTCTATATCCAATTGTCTATAAGTATTAAGGCACAAATCCAAATACTCCTCATCACCGTCTATGTGCAGAACTATCCCCGGAACATCAAAAAAACCATTGTTCTCTTCTAATTCACTGCGAACAACGCGCTTTTGCTTTTCCAGTTCTCTACGATAAAAAATTCGTTCCATGGATTCATTGCTTTTTTTAATATAGTCTTTTTTATATTCCCTAATTTCAGTGGATGTAGGCAAAATTAAATCATCGATAGGTGCATCGGCAAGGACTCTGACGTTAAGGCCCTTTAATGTGCAATAACCTTTTTCCTCAAAGATATCCACTACTTTAAAAAATACATCTTTGTTGTAGGATGCACGTGCTACTACATCTCCTATTTTGATTTTTGCCATTCTTTTTCCCCCGCTTTCCTATATTTCACCTTTGATAAGCTTATTACATAATATGATGGTAGGAGGGGGGATGTGAGCATATATGTAATGAGGTGAAAAAAATGAATGTTGCCGTAGTTCCTGCAAAAAATGAGCAGGGAAGAATCGGCAAGGTTCTCACTTTGCTGCAGCAAACATCGGTAGAAAAAATCGTTGTCGTGGTAAACGGGTCACAAGATGATACCATGCAGGAAATAAAGGCATTAAATATGGAAAATGTGGAAATTCTTTATTTTGCCAAGGAGCTGGGTATAGATATTCCAAGGGCGATAGGAGCCTACCAGGCTTATACGGGCGGTGCTGCTTGTGTGGTTTTTGTCGATGGTGATTTGGTGGGAAATATACGTATTCAGATAAATGAGCTTATATATGCGGTAACAACGAATATGACAGATTTAGCCATGACTGACTGCTATCCCGAATTAAATTACAGCAGCACGTTAGCCGAACAGACTTTATTTTTTAGAACATTGTTGAATTTAAACTTAGGCTTTTACGATAAAATCGGAGTAGCCACACCTTCACATGGACCTCATGCCGTTTCTCGTAAGCTTTTAGAGCTTGTAGATTTTCGGGATTTTGCCGTGCCACCGGTCGTTTTAGCTTTTGCCGTACGGCAGGGGCTTTCCGTTGATGTACCAACAAAGCTGCCTCAAAAACAGCTTGGTTCAAAAATACGAAATTACTCTCACGCAAAAAAAATCGCAGATACAATAATAGGCGATACTATAGAAGCCATAAACTACTTTCGCGGCAAACCTAGAACTCGCTGTTATTTAAACAAAGAATACCAGGGTTACAACCCCTTTAGGCGCTTTGATATATTGGAGAAATTCTTGACTATGACTTAAAATAATGAAAGCGGCATTTCCTTTGCGTAGAAAATGCCGCTTGATTTCTATTTTGTATACTTGTCAGCTACTTTAGTGGCACCACAGGCATCAGGCTTGATTTTGACCTTGAATCCGCTGCCCATGACCCAGCCCACGACTTCTCGAATAAGCTCTTTGGTATCACCGTTTTGACCTATATCCACATGGATTTCTACATCCATATCCTTATAGCGGGTCTTTGCCATCTCTTCTTTTAACTGGGTTACCGCATCCAATGACATGGAAGTTTCTGTAAATATTTTGTGGCGTAAGTTTTTAACATGTGACATGTATTTTCTGTAGTAATAGTAGCGGGCACCCTTCCCGACTCGGTGAATTATCACGGCAGTAACAAAGCATGACTCTTCTCTGGACTGGGAATCGGTACCGATTATAAGCTTATATGATGTGGAAGGTTCTTCTTCCATAAAAGCTACAATATCCTGAACCATTTCCTGGATAGACATTTTGCCTTTTGTAGGGTTAATAAAGTTCATGATTATCATCCCATCCTTAATACAAGGTATATACTTACTGCCTTTTATATATTACGAGCATTGAATAATTTTGTTGCATAAGCTAGCTTATATATCTTTGAAGTTCTTCAGCAAGCCTTGCATATTCTTCAATCGAGAGAGTTTCGCCTCGGCGCAGAGCATCTATACCCGCTGCTTCTAAGGCTTTATCTATAATATCAATGTCTGTGCCGGCAAGAGCCAGTCTGCTCTTTAGAGAATTTTTTATAGTCTTTCTTCGCTCACCAAAGGCTGCCTCAACCACCTTGAAAAAAAACCTTTCATCTTTAAGCTGGACCCTCGGTTCCTGCCGCAGCGTCAATCGCACCACGGCCGATTCCACCTTTGGCGGCGGCAGGAACGATTCCCTGCCTATTGTACATATCATATTTACATCAGCATACATCTTAACCGCAATTGAAAGAATTCCGTAATCCTTCTTGCCCGGGCAAGCTGTAAGGCGCTGAGCTACTTCCTTTTGAACCATCAGAACCGCAAGCGTTACCAAGTTACGGTTTTCTATGATTTTCATAATAATCGGACTGGTAATATAATATGGGAGATTAGCTATCACCTTAAACCTGCCGTCAAAAAGGCTTTCACTCATTTTCTCCAAATCTAATTTTAGCACATCTTCTTCTAATATACAAATATTTTTGAAATCTCTGGTCAAATCATCCAACACCGGTATTAATTGTCTGTCTTTTTCAACAGCTACGACACGCTTGGCCCTTGTGCCAAGTTCTAGAGTAAGCACTCCCAGCCCTGGCCCTATCTCCAACACCTCGTCTTCCGGCGAAAGCTGTGCCGCTTCAATCATGGATAAAAGCGGCCGGCTATCTACTAAAAAGTGCTGTCCCAGCCGCTTATCGGCCTTTATATTATACTTTTTCATTATGCTTTTCGTATCAATGGCTTAACTCCCCCTTCAAAAGGCTATATCTGCCAGTTGTTATGAAAAAAAGATAGGTTAACCTATCTTTTTTTCATAATATCTAACTCTAAATTCAACATCAAGTTCTTCGGCAAGCTTGCGGCACTTGTCGATGTCTATTTCCGGTATATCAACTACCGATACCACTACTTTAGGAACATGATTTTTAGATTTCCGAATAAATTCTAATATGGAATAAAATGCATCCTCCCCATGCTCGGGATGACATATCTCATTGTACTTTTCTGCATTTTCCGCATTCAGGCTTATGGAAATAACATCTACCAGACCTTCAAAATGCGGCGTCACATCTTCTCCATAAATCAGGTTGGCCTGACCGTTAGTATTGATTCTTATAGGCACATTCGGATAGTTTTTCTTCAGGTGTTTGGCCACATCAACCACTACTTGTATCCGCAAGAGAGGCTCGCCATATCCGCAAAAAACCACCTCTTTATACTCAGTAGGGTCACCTATTGCATCGATGATTTCCTTGGTTGTGGGTTCTTTATCCAATATTAGATTGTATCCTCCCACTTCGGGTCCATATTGTCGTATACAAAATTCGCAATTATTTGTACACCTATTAGTAATGTTTAAATACAGCGAATCCCCCAATTTATAAGATATCATTCTTTTTGCACCGTCCAATAAAATTAAACATTTAAATATAATAAATTGATAACAAGCCTATTTTAACATAATCGTCGTAAAATGACAACAAAGAGTGGTTATAAAGGACGATGCTTTTTTATACTTGAACAGATGAATTGTGTATTCCATGAAAAAATATATCAAGCATTTTATCTGTTAGTTTTGCCGAATCGATTTTATTATATCCAAACAGCCTCTCTGCCATAAGTGCTGCAAGTGCTCCTAAAAAGCAATGAGCGACAAGAGTCGAATCGAAATCCCTATCACAGTTGTTACTATCAGCATATTTTTTGATTATCTGTGCTAAAAAATCAACTATTTTTTGTTTCTGAGCAAATAGCCATGCTTGTATATCCTCATCTACCGTGCCTGGCCGATTGATTAGTAAGTTAGCCATCTCCTTGTGACTGTCTAAAAAATCAAAGGTATATTCTGTTATGGTTTTTAGTGCCTTTTTTAAATCATTTTCGCATTCGATTTGTGTATATATTGATTCGAGAAAAATATCATATATTTCTTTTATCATACAGTAATATAGATGCCTTTTATTTTTAAAATACAGATATATTGTGCCTTTGCCTATTCCGGCTATACGGGCTATATCTTCAACCTTCGCCTGATGGTAACCTTCTTTTGAAAAAACAGCAGCCGCAGCATCTAATATTCTTGAACGCTTTTCTTCCTTTTTCTCACTTATTTTCACAACGTCACCTCCACATAGAAGCTACCTTTCTTCCAAACCCTTACCAGCCCAGCACTCAAGCTCTGCCACTGCGACGTTATAGTCAAATACACTGGATGTATATAAAAGCTGTGCTCCATAAAGTTTTTCATTAGCCTCTAAGAGTTCTGCAGTGGTAGCCATCTGTGACTTATACTTCAAGTCTACTATTCTATAGGTTTCTTCAGCCGCTGCTTTTATCTTTTCTGCAGATGCTAGTTTTTGGGAGGCTTCTTGCACATTTAGATAAGCAGCATTGACCGCAAGCTTTATTGATTCCTCAGCTTCTTTTAAACCTAACTCTGCCTTCTTTGCATCAGTTTCAGCCTTTCGATAAATATAAGTATTTTTCGCATAATATCTTAAAGCAGTAACTGCATTTAGCTTGGTCACTTCTGCCATTTCCCGCGCCTGAACTACTTCAGGGCGAAGTTTTAAGGCATCTTGTATCATATCGTTTAAAGGTGTAGGAGTTTCCGGTTTATACTTAAAACGCGTTGTCAATACCAGCGGGGCGGAAAGCTCACGCCCCATCAATTTGTTTAAACTCATGCGAGCAAGTTCTAAGTTCTTCTCTGCCGTATAAAGATTTTGCATAGATTGAGACAGCCCCGCTTCCGCCATCAACAGAGAGTCCCTAGCCACAACACCATTTTCAAAACTTACCTGAGCATTTTTCAATTGCTCTTTAGATCTTTCGACTTGGAGGTTTGCATTTTTTAGGTTATCTTCAGCCATAAGCACATTGTAATATGTCCGCTCCACATTAATTCTGAGGTTTTGCTCTTCTAAGTTTAAAGTTTTCTTGGCGATAAGCTCTTCGGCCTCTTTAAGCCTTGGAGCTACATCTTTGCCTTGAGCGCCCTCAAAGCTATATACCACACTTTCGGCTTCCGCAATTCTCATTCCAGCAATTATTTGTTTAATGGGGTCCTGGATAGCAGGAAGTGAAATTTCTTTTAATTCGTCCTTTGCTCGGTCGATTTTTTTTGATGTCTGTACCGCCTCTTCTCTTTCCACCTTTGATTTTTCTAAATCCCAAGCCTTTATTTTGAGCATTGTATTATTTTCCAATGCCATCTCTACACATTCATCAATGCTAAATGAGGTTTTTTCCTGGCCATTGACCATCAGCGGTGTGCAAAAAACTATTGCCAGTGTTAATACTAGGGAAATTACTTTTTTAGGCAATTTACATCATCTCCTTGTTTAAGTCTTGTTTCGAACTGGTTTTACGTCCTAACCAACCATGCACATCATCGAAAATTGAATACATAACCGGTACCACAATCAAAGTCAGCAATGTAGATACCAAAAGCCCATACATAACGACTACTGCTAGTGGTGCTTGGATTTCACCAGCCTCGCCTAATCCTAAAGACAGCGGTAAAAGACCCAAAACTGTAGTAAGTGTCGTCATACTTATAGCCCTAAGCCTTGTGGGACCAGCTTCTATAATAGCCTCTCTAGTAGATTTGCCTTGTGCCTTTAACTGATTAATATAGTCCACCAAGACTATAGCGTTGTTAACTGCAATGCCAGCCAGCATAATGATTCCCATATATGACGGGACATTGAAAGACCTGCGGTTCAAAAGTAAACCGAATACTACACCGAAGGATGCTACCGGCAAAGAAAACATAATAGTAAAAGGATGTAGCAGTGACTCAAACTGTGATGCCATAACTGCATAAACCAGAATTACTGCTAAAATCATGGCCAGCTTAAGTTCTGCAAAAGCCTCAACCATTTCCTTGTTCTGACCTTCAAAATTGATTGAATAACCTTCAGGCATTTGTAAGTTCTCAACCTGAGATTCAATATCATGAATTACTTCACTCAAATTGCGCCCATAAATATCTGCTGACACATAAACCAAACGTTCTTGGTCTTCTCTTTTGATAACATTAGGACCCTCAGTTATATTAAAATCAGCAATGAAGTTTAGTGGAACATTTACGCCTTGAGGTGACATTATAGTCATAGCTTTTAAATCTTCCAAAGTTTTACGAGCCATATCTACCAGCTGAACATTTATATCTACTTCAGAGCCTGCTACCTTATACTGGGTGGCTACAGCACCGTTTATTGAAGCTCTTACGGTTGCAGCTACACTGTAAGTATCCAATCCGTAATAAGATGCTTTGTTTTTATCTACTCGAACCTGAACTTCAGGCCGACCTTCTTCCATAGTTGTCTCTATATCCCTTGTTCCTGGTACCTTTCGAACGATTTTTTCAACCTTGTTTGAAAGCTCTTCTAAAACATCAAAATCCTCACCTTTTATAGCCACTTGTATCGGCTTATCAGAACCAGTTACAGAACCAATTCTGCTTATACTAGTAGCACTCTTTATATCTATTTCAGCACCCGGAACTTCCCCTATTTTTTGCCGGAGTTCTTCAGCTATATCCTTAGTGCTGCGCTTCCTCTCGCCCTGAGATACAAGCTTGATATCCATACTACCTATTTCTGTAGTACCGGTGCCAAGAAAGGTCTTTAAGGTGGTAGTACCTACCTGAGATGAAAACCGCTCCACTTCAGGAATTTCCATGACCTTTTTTTCAATATACCTCATGACTTCATCAGTTGCATCCACCTTAGAACCCAACGGCAGAGATACCTCAACGGTTATCTTGCCTTCATCGGTTTCCGGGAAAAACTCCGATCCTACCAGAGGTGCTGCTAAAGCACTGATTGCTATCAAACCTACCATGGCAAGGACGATGATTTTTCGATGTCCCAATGACCAAGCAAGCAATTGACCATATTTAGCATCTACCTTGGCATATATTTCATCACTCTTTTGGAAAACTTTATTTAAAAATCCCATTTTCTTAGTAGCTGTTTCTCTAACGTCTACAAGCCTTGAGCTTAGCAGCGGCACAATTGTTATTGCCACAAAGATTGAAGATAAAAGCGCAAATGTTATAGTTAGACTGAGTTCTTTAAAAATAGTAGATGTAATACCCTCAATAAATACTATGGGCACAAACACAGCAATAGTAGTAAGGGTAGAAGCCATTATCGCTAGAGTCATTTCCGATGCACCTATCGAAGCAGCTTCGATTTTATCTTTACCCAAGCTTTGATGACGATATATGTTTTCCAAAACCACTATGGAGTTATCCACTAGCATACCTACGCCAATAGCTAAACCGCCCAAGGACATAACATTAAGCGTAATTCCAAAAAAATACATGATAACAATAGTGGTTACTATAGAAAAAGGTATTGAAACTGCTATAACAAGCGTCGATTTATAATTGTGGAGAAAAATAAATATTACTAAAATCGCTAAAATCGCACCCTGTATAGCATTTGAAGCCACATTATCGATAGCTTTCTGTATATAGTTGGATTGGTCCAAAATCTCAGTTATTTTAATGTCAGATGGTAAGGTTTTTTCTATTTCAGCAATTTGCTTTTTTACATTTTCTGCTACTCGAACGCTATTAGCATCACTTTGCTTTTGCACTAAAATTCTAAGACCTTCATTTTCATTTATCCTAGAATATATCTTGACGTCTTCCTGAGCATCTTGGACATCTGCTATATCCCTTAAGCGCACAATCGCTCCCTGCCGATTTACTACCACCAGATTTCTAATTTCTTCTACATCGTTAAATTCTCCGGTGGTTTTAACCAAAAGCTCACGATTGCCGTAATCCACTTCGCCTGCAGGTAAGTTTATATTTCCGGCCTTTAAAGCTGAAATAACCTGCGAAAAAGCTACCTTGTATCCTGAAAGCTTATCTGGATACACCTTTATCCTAATTTGCCGCTCAGCACCACCGACAATCATTACACTTGAAACGCCTTCAACTCTTTCAAGCCTTTTTACAATCATATCATCGGCCAATTGCTTCAGATACATTGTATCTCTTTGTCCTTCCATACCCAGAATCAATACCGGCATCATGGAAGGGTCAAGCTTTATTACTATAGGCTCTTCAGCATTTTCCGGCAGACTTCCCTTAATAAGGTCAAGCTTTTCCCTTACATTCATCGCAGCAATGTCAAGATCGACTCCCCACTTGAACCGGACCTGCACCGCTGACACATTGGGCTGACTATCGGAAAGGATAGTCTTTACATTTTCAACACCAGATACAGACTTTTCAATGGGTTTAGTAACTGTATCCTCTATTTCTTCTGATGCCGCACCGGGATATGCCGTTATAACAACTATAACCGGTACATCCACATTAGGTAAAAGGTCAATAGACATCTTCGATAAAGATACCACACCCAAAATCATAATTACTACTACAACCATTAGCATAGTAACAGGACGTTTTATAGCAAAATCAGAAAGTTTCATTTGTTTTTCACCTCAACCCTAATCTAAAGTTTAACCGAAACTCCTTCTTTTAACATGTTCTGACCTTTAACTACGACTTTTTCTCCAGGGTTTACTCCTTCCAGTATTTCAACACTATTGCCGTTGGTTATACCGAGTTTTACTATTCGTTCTACAGCTTTGCCTTCAGATACCACAAAGACTACATTGCCGTGCTTTTTAAGCAGAATAGCATCTTTGGGCAGCACAACCACGTTTTCTTTTATGCCTTTTTCTACATCAACCTCAGCAAACATTCCGGGTTTTAGAGTATGGTCTTTATTATCAATACTTATTTTTACCTGAAACAAACGAGTAGCATTTGAAGCGGGAGGTACTATAGAAATAATTCCTTTTATTTTTTCGCCGCCAATGGCTCCTATTGTTACATCCACTTCCTGACCATCTTTTATCTTATTTATTTCCTCTTCTGCAACGTCTATAACTACTTTGACCGTATCGATATTTACCACGGTTAAGAGTGGATAACCCGCCGATATTACTTCTCCATTATTTATTAGTTTATTTGAAATAATACCTGTCACAGGTGATGTTATTATAGAATTTTCCAAATTAGTCTTTATTAAGTCCACAGCCGACTGGGCCTGTTTTACCTGAGCCCTTAATGCTTCTATATTCTTCGGCAGCCGCTCTTTTGTAAGCCTGTATTGCTCTTTTGCCGTTTCATACTGGGTTTTGGCTACCTGATATTTAAGTGTCATTCCATCAAATACCTGTTTGGATATGGCCTCTGCCTCATAAAGAGCTTTCATACGCTCGTAATCCGCCTTAGCATTGACATAATTGGCTTCCGCTTGCTCAAGACTTGCACGCACTTGCTCCAACTGCTGAGGTAGTGCCGCATCTTCATTTGCACTTAAATTTGCCTGAGCCATAGCTAATGCTGCCTCTGCTTGAGCTAATTGGTTTTGCAGTTCTTTCGTTTCAAGAATGACTAACGGTTCACCCTTTTCCACAAAATCTCCCACATCCTTTAAAACCTGCTCTACGCGACCGGGTATCTTGCTAGTCACCTTAACATCATCTTCAGCTTCAATAGTTCCCGTTAGCTTTGTAATATCCTTTATACTATTGAGCTTTACCTCTTTTACCTCTACCGGTACTGCTGCTTCCTCACTAATATCACCATATTTCTTAGTTTTGCATCCAGTGAGTGCAATCGAAGCTACAATAAATGTTAACACAATAATTACAGAAATAAGCTTTTTTCGTTGTATGTTCATATTTACATCTCCTCCCAACTTGCATTTATTTAGTAAGTATTCTACATTGAAACCTTGTCTTTAAAAACTGACTGCTCGGTTTTTATTGAGCCAAAATAAATTACTTATTAATTGCCTTATATATATTCGTAGCGGCCGCAAAATAAAATATATAACAAAACAAAAAATAAGTATTATGAGTGAGTGGTCACTTTTTTCAATCCAATATATAGTATAAATCGGCAACCATGTTTTGTCAATAGAGGCTTGGCCTATATCGGGCGGTGCCTTGCGCCTTTACGAGGGGGTTCTCCCAGGCGTTGCGATGGTTTGTGCTTTGGGTTTATTGTCTCTTGGCAGAATCCCTTTTCAAGCAGCGGTTATGGGAATAAGATTTGCTTTAATTAACATAATAAGTAGTATTTTTCTTCCTATTATATAGCTGGCCTTGTCGCTACCTGGCACAGTCGAAGCAATCTATTCCCGGGCATCTCTGCCTATCCTTTATACTGCCGACAACACGTGAAAAAGCTCCTTTCTGGTTTTAAATCCTATTCTAATGCTTGCCAGAAAAGAGCTTTTATTTTCATTTAAGTACAGATTTATTTACACTAGCCTCTAGATAGATTTTTTCAAACCTTCTTCTTTAAGTTTTTCAGCTAATGTCATCACCACTTCAATCCCTTCGGGATAAGTAGTTTCGATTTTCTTGATTATTTTGTATTCCCATTTCATTACCTACTTATTATTATACCTTATAATTTAACGGGTTTTTATCAGCGCTCTTACTATCTCTTGCTGATTGCCCATATCACCGATAAATTGGGTTTCATAGACCACATCGTTTTGTTTCCATATATAATTCTGGGTCTTAGTTATGCCTTTTGATATTATATTGGGGTTTGTGATATCTAGTTCATATTTTAAGACTTTAATGTCATTAATCATTATAGGGACAATATCTATCTTCTTTTCGGCGACATTAGTTTTTACTTTTGCATCTACTGGGTCTTTGTAATATTCCAAGCTTATATAGCCATTTTGAATCATGTCATCATATTTTGAGGGGTCTTTTGTTTGGTTCAAAGATATTTCTTGTATGGAATCTTTATCTTTTAATTGAAAAATTGTCTCCATTTTAATCATTTCAACTAGCTTATTATCGTGTAGAGTTTCGCTAAAAGGACGGATGAGCGAAGAAACTGGAACAAATCCATCGGGCAAGTTTAGTGGGAATTTAGGGGCAAATCCCAGTATTTCTCGGGCCGCTTCTAGGTCTTTATTACTGTAAATTTCCAAAAACCTATCATAATCCCTTGATTTATATTCAATATTTTGTATGTCTTTAGGGAATTTAAGGGATGAGAGAAGTATCGTTATATCATCTCTTGGAATTTCGCTAAGGAAAAAACCTTCGAAATCGCCATTTTTATGGTAATATGGTACGCTATACCATATATTTTCATCTTGCCATATAAAGTATTTTTCAACTATTTTAGTAATAGGTCTAACTTTTATACGTCCTGTATCATGTTTCCTGTAATCTTCTAAGTCTTTTTCCTTTATATCCCAGTCTTTGCTTATTGTTAAACAAGTTCCCTGTATATTTGAAATGTTCATGGGTTCTTCACTAAACTTTATATCAGGCTTAATAGTCCTTTCATTAATAACTTTTTCATTGGCATCTGAATGTATTTCTTTTAAATATTTTATCATATCATTGTTAGAAACTAAGATGGATACACCAATTTGCTTATCAACGTCAATTTTAGTAAAATCTACACTGGCTAATCCTTTCTCCTCATAAAAAAATATTTTGTCAAATTCATAATCTGTAGGCATCTTGTCAGGCACCTTAAAGTCAAAATCAATAAAATCTATGGCTCTATCTAAAGTGGAAAAAACTTTTTCGGCCTCATCAAAGCTAAATTGCTCTGTTTCCGTATTTTTTTCCGGCTTTAAAGTTGTGTTGGTGCCAGTCTCTGCATTTGTAAGGGTGCAGCAGCCAAGGGCTATGAAAAATATCAGGGCAATAGCCGATAGTTTGTATGAACCCTTTTTAAACATGTTTATCATGATAATTCTCCTCTCAATTTGCTCTTTGCCTTCATAAAAATATGCATACAGCATTTTGTTGTGTTGTGAGCTTGATATTAGGCTAGAGAGCTTTATTATTGTCCTGCCGTAATGGGTAAATTCTTCTTCTTCTAGGTTTTCAAGTACATACATATCGCATGCACATTCTATGTCAGCTCTCATTTTTTTCATGGCAAACCATACAATGGGGTTGAACCAGTGCAGCATTATGGCTAGTGTTGAAAGTAGATTGCATAATAGGTCCTTTCTTTTGTAATGACTGAGTTCATGTATGAGTATATGTGAAAGTTCTTTGTCGTCAATTTTGTTTAAGATATGTTTAGGTAGGTATATTCTTGGTTTTAATATGCCGAATATAAAGGGGCTGCAAAAGCCTTTACCACAGAAAAGCTCAATTTGCGTGTTTATTGCCAGCCTTTTTTTGCAATTATTTAGTATATCTAAAGTATTTGGATGGGTTATTTTTTCGAAGGTTTTTGTGTCTTTCTTAAATCTTATTGCTGCAGTTAATAAAAATGCAGCCATTGTTAGAAAACCGATAAGCCATGCACAGCTGATTAAGCTAATGATGTTTTCAAACTTATTTGTTTCATTTTTGTTTAAAATTGATTTCTTTGGTTTTAGTAGGTCATCTTCTAGGAAATTGTTGTCTTGGTGTCTTTGTTTATTGATATTAGTTAGATCTGGCTTTGCTTTATTTATTGCCATGTCTATTTGCCTTTTAGTAAAGGGTTCCGTTTCTTTTGTGCTGGGTATTAGTGTCTTAAGTGATATGCTGTCTTTGCTGCCTGGCAAAAGGTTGAATATGCTTAGGTTGCTTTCAGGGGTAAAAGGCATCAATAGTCTTATTAATACAAGAAGCCATAAAATGTGATGAAATCTAGGTGTAAGTTTATCTTTAAATATTTTCCCGATAAAAAGAATGAGTAAGGCTATTGTTGTTGATGTCAAAGACGCATATAAAACCCTCAAGAATATTTTCTTTAATATAATGATCATTTTTAAAAACCCTCATTAATTAAATTTTCTATGGTTTTTTTTAGATGCTTTTTTCTGTTCTAGAATATTTTCTAGATGTTTGATTTCCTTTTCTGTCAGTTCCTCTTGTTCTAGGAACTTTGAAAAAAGCATACCCACAGCACCATCATATACCCTGTGCAGAAAGGTTTTGTTTTCTGCTTTGATGTATTCATCACGAGATACTGCCGGATAGTAGATATAATTCCTTCCGGATTTTTTATGAGTTATAGCTTGCTTTTTAAGAAGTCTGTTTAAAAAGGTTTTTACAGTTTGGTCTGACCAGTTTATCTCTTCTGGCAGTAATGCTATGATTTCACTGGCTAATAACGGGCTCTTTTCCCACAATATCTTCATGACCACAAGCTCTGATTCGGTTATATTAGGGATATTTTTCATGTAACCACCCCTGTTGTTTTTATTTACAGCTGTAAACGATGAAAGTATGTATAGTTTACATGTGTAAATGATATTTGTCAAGTGCTATTTTGAGCCTTAAATAAAAAAAGACTTGGTAAGTCCCTTTATTTTTATATCTATATTTACTAGGCATCCTTTCTTTTACAGATTTAAACATTCAACAAATGAAAGTTAAATATTGATAATTATAATATTTAACTATAACATTTCTTTATTCCTCAAATCATCAATTATTTTCCCATCAATTATAGTCAATATTCTGTCGGCAGTTTTTGCTATATCCTCATTATGAGTTATCATGACTAAAGTTTGATTAAATTCACTTATACACATTTTCAATATTTCCACTACCTCTGCTGTCGTTTTTGAATCTAAGTTTCCTGTAGGCTCATCTGCAAATATTACAGAAGGTTTATTTGCAAGAGCTCTTGCTATTGCAACTCTTTGCTGCTGTCCTCCTGAAAGCTCGTTTGGAAATTTCATTATCTGTGATTTTAAGCCAAGCTTTTCTATAAGATTATTTATATATTCCTTGTTTTCTTTCTTCTTATCTATTGAAACCGGCAATATTATGTTGTCATATACATTTATTACCGGTATGAGGTTGAAATTTTGAAATATGAACCCAAATTCCTGCCTTCTTACCTGCGATAATTGATCATCATTTAAATTATATATATTCATATCGTCTAAATAGACTCTCCCTGATGTTGGCTTATCAAGGCCGGCAACACAATGTAAAAAAGTACTTTTACCGGATCCGCTCGGCCCTACTATAGATGTAAATTTATGCGGTTCAATTTCTATATTTATGCCTTTTAAAGCATAAACTTCATTTTCTCCTTTGCCGTAAATTTTTTTTAAATCAATTGTTTTTAACATCTTCATTTTTATTACCTCACCATTAATTTTCTGAAATTCCTTCAATTATATTAATCTTTTCAACTTTGTCCTTGGAAACATATACTGCAATAAAACACATTACAACAGAAACTATAAAAACTATCAGTATCTGTTTAAAAGGAATGCCGTATGAAAGAGTTTGATTATATCCATTTTCTAACATCGCATTATTTATTTTTGCAATGCCTTTATTATAGTCATATATACCGAAAATTGCAGTCAATATAGAAGTAATGATACCATATGTTTCAGATTCAACTAATATCATCTTTTTTAAATTTCTGACACTCATTCCAATTGCTCTTAAAACTGATAATTCTTTTGTTCTTAATATAATATTGCTCCTCACAATAGTAATGATATTAATAGATAATATGAGAATCATTAAAAACTGATATATGATATCTAACTTTTCTTCCGATGTTCGCGCTATATACTTCTTATTTTCATTTTTGCCACCTACTGAAGAAAAGGAATAGTCTTTAACCATCTGCTCTATTTTTTCTTCAACAGATTTAAGTTTTCCATCTTCAACAGCCACAAAAAGTTTATTGTAGTTTTGCTGGCCGGTTAACTCCCTATAATCGTTTTCCCTAAAGATTATCTGTCCTCCCGTAAACTCCGGGTCACCATCTTGGGTTGCGATATAAGTATTATCCATTATGCCTGAAACCTCTACTTTAAATTTTTCATATCTCTCTACTCCGTCTCTATAAACAGGCAATTTTATTTCCAAAACATCACCCACATTTACATCTTTTATAACTTTTGTTGAATATGAGTGAATACCTCTGGAATAAATGTTGTTAACTAGCAGTACTTTTTTACAGTCTCCCGGTTTTTCCTCTAATATATTTTCTCCCTTGGCAATAAACCTGTTTATGTTTTTTAACAAACTTTCATTGTAACCTTTTACAAGAAGGGGATATTCCTTATCATAATCAGAATAGTATTTTTGCTCTTGTCGTCTTAGCTCTTTTATTAAATCATCAGATACTCTTTCCTTACTGATTGACAAAAAACTATCTTGGTTGTAGAAGAAAGGTTCGACTTTCTTTACACCGTTCAATTTTTTTATTTTTTGTATAATGGAAACATTTATATTATAAAATATATCTTCTGTATTTCGATAATTACCGCTTAAGGTTATATCAACATTGCCATAGGACATAGGCTTAAGTCCACTTGTTATATTGTTTGTTAACTTCATTCGATCGTTAATGACAGACGTTTGTATGAATATTGCTCCAACTAAAAACATTGCTGTAATTGTTAAAATTGTCTTAGATTTATTTCTCCAAATATTTCTGCTGGCAAATTTAATTAATATATTTCCCTGCATTTTCTTTCTTTCATCTATATTTTCTTTTGATCTTTTTTTTACCTTATCACTTTTGTTTATGGACTCAATTATGGACATTTTCAATGTTTTTCTTACTACAATAAAGTTTGAAACAGATACTGCTATTATCGAAACTAAAAAAGAGGAAATTATGCTTTCTTTTTCTATGGTTAATATCGAATTATACCCATATATTATTCTTACACCTATGTAGGAAAATACAATTCCGGCTAATATGCCTATTAGCGTCCCGAATACAATATAAAATAAACTTGATACTCGGAACATTCTTTTAATGTCTCTATTTGACATCCCAACGGCTCTCAACATTCCAATTTGTTTTATTCTGTCCGCTAATATAATGTTGTAGATATTATATATAACAAGGCATGATACAATAATTAAAATAATTGAGTTTTGAATATTTTTTGCACTATATTTGGTAGCAGTTTTATAAACTTCTCCTTGAAACACTTCGACATTATAGAATAAATTGTAATCTTTAAGATTTAATTTTTTATACATTTTATTTAAAAAAGTAGATTCGTTTTTCTTATTATGAAGATATATATTCCCTTTATATGTACCTTCAGTTTTTGTTATGGGCAGATTTGTTTCTTCTGAAATAAATGCTTGGCACTTAAAACCATTTAATGATTCATAATATTTTTCCGGTTTCTGTATCAAACCAACAATTTTAAATCTTTTATTTCCGCTGTCTATTTGCGGAATATTGTCTTTATCCAAATACTTGTTTAATACCATTAAGTCAATCTCTTTATTTAAAGGATCTTTAATCCCCATTTGCTCTGTTGCTTTTTCTTCTATTACTATTTCTCCATCTTTTATAGGCTTTCTCCCTATAAACTTATAATTGAGGGAAT